>JBBSUV010000058.1:0-22601 GCA_038234075.1 Flavobacteriales bacterium
AGTGTTCCGAACGGCCC
The DNA here is from genome assembly GCA_038234075.1 of Flavobacteriales bacterium. Classification (GTDB taxonomy): domain Bacteria; phylum Bacteroidota; class Bacteroidia; order Flavobacteriales_F; family PHOS-HE28; genus PHOS-HE28. The sequence goes on from JBBSUV010000058.1 coordinate 18, forward strand.
TGCGATGCCCGGTACTTCCTGCAATGATGGGAATGCGAACACGGGCAATGACACCTGGACGTCGAACTGCCAGTGTGTGGGCCAACTGCTGGACTGCAACGGCACTCCCGGGGGCAGTGTGCTTCCCGGTAGTTCCTGCAACGATGGCAATGCCACGACGATCAATGATGTGATCAACGCGAACTGCGAGTGCAGGGGTACCCCGGTAGTATTGGATTGTAACAACGTTCCGAACGGTTCTGCCAACCCCGGCACATCCTGCGACGATGGTAATGCGAACACGGGCAATGATACGTGGACGACGAACTGCCAGTGCATCGGCCAGTTGCTGGATTGCAACGGCACTCCCGGCGGCAGTGCGTTGCCAGGAAGTTCATGCAATGATGGCAACACCGCAACGATCAACGATGTGATCAACGCGAACTGCGAATGTGTTGGCATCCCTGCGATCCTCGATTGCAACAACGTTCCGAACGGCTCAGCACTCCCCGGCACACCATGTGATGACGGCAATGCGAACACTACGAATGATATGTGGACCTCGGATTGCAATTGTGCCGGTCAACTGCTGGACTGCGGAGGTGTAGCCGGTGGCAATGCCTTATTGGACGACTGCGGCACGTGCGCCGGAGGAACGACCGGGGTCATCCCGAATGAGGACCTGGATCTGGATGGACTGCTGGCGTGCGAGGACAACTGCCTCACGGAATTCAATCCTGACCAAGCTGATTTCGATGGTGACGGTATCGGGGATGCCTGCGACAATTGCATCTGGATCGCTAATGAGGATCAGGCGGACTCCGACAATGACGGTATCGGGAATGCATGCCAGTCCGGATTCAACACCGGGATCGATGAACTGAGCAGTGAAGGGCAGGGCATGGCAGTATGGCCGAACCCGGCACGTGAGCGCATCCTCGTCCGCTGCGACGCAGGTGCGGCAAGCAGCCTCCGGATCTACGAGCCCTCTGGACGTGTGATCGAGGAAATGCCCTTTGGCCAACAAGTCGATATTTCCAAGCTGGCCACTGGAACCTACGTGGTCTTTGCCATCGATGCGAAGGGCAGGCCATTGGCCCGGGTCCGCTTGGTCAAACTTTGATAGGTCGTGGTCGGTGCGGGAAGTCCAAGGAGGAGCTTCCCGCATCGCGCTATCTTAGCAAGGGCACATTCCTTGAGCGCCGCCATCGCCTCATTGCCGACATACAAGGATAGCATGCGGAAGAACCTCGCCTGGGTTGTTCAAGCCCGTAGAACTCCGGAGAGTGCCTGATGATCAAGGCCCGAAGGCCGATCAGATCGACAGGATATGCAGGATCCGGAGCAAGTCCTCTTCCAAAACAGGCCGCTTGTCCAGGACCTCCGCAAAGGGGATCAGCGCGGTCTTTCCATGTCTTTCCCCCACCATGATATCGGTGTGTCCCGCGATCAGGGCTTCCACGGCGGCAACCCCGGACCGGCTGGCCAGAACCCGGTCCGCAACGGAAGGATTCCCGCCCCGCTGAACATGGCCGAGTACGCTCACCCGCGTGTCATAATGGTTGTAGCGTTCCTTCACTTTCTTGGCGATCTCGTAGGCACCTCCTTCCTCATCGCCTTCAGCAACGATCACGATCACGGAAGACTTCGAGGTCGCAGCATGTTCCAGTGCTGTGATCAGATCATCAATGCCCTGCTCCCGTTCCGGGACCATGATGTACTCTGCACCCGCCGCGATACCGCAGTGGAGCGCGATCGCTCCACAAGTGCGGCCCATCACCTCCACGAAGAACATCCGGTCGTGAGAGGATGCCGTGTCGCGGATCTTATCCACGGCCTCCATGGCGGTATTGGTGGCCGTATCGAAGCCGATCGTGGTATCGGTGCCGGCGAGGTCATTATCGATCGTTCCGGTGATCCCGACAACGGGCACCCCAAACTCCTTAGAGAACTGGGCCGCCCCTCTGAAGGTGCCGTCGCCACCGATCGCTACAAGCCCATCGATGCCGTGCCGGTCTAGTGTGGCCTTTGCTAGCGATCGTCCCTCCAAGGTGCGGAAAGCTGCACTGCGCGCGGAGCGTAGTATGGTGCCACCGCGTTGAATGATGTTGCTCACATCGCGGACCTCCATATTCTTGATCTCATCCTTGATCAGTCCGTCGAACCCGCCATAGATCCCGCTCACCGCCACGCCGTGAAAATGTGCGGTCCGTACCACTGCACGGATAGCCGCGTTCATGCCTGGAGCATCACCTCCCGAGGTGAAAACGCCGATATGTGAGACACTGCACGCCTTGTCCGTCATTTCCATCATGTGCTGGCGCCGGTCCTGGTTTCCTGCAGGCCGAGTTCACGCAATCGCTCCTTGATCAAGGGGTATTGGGGACACGACCGATCGAGTGCCCCGCCCAGCAAAAGCCCGAGCAAATAGACCCTTTGGTCCTGGTCCGGGAACCGATGGAGTATCTCGAGCACTTCGCCGGAATGCTGCATCACAGCGGCGTTCAGGCAGTGCCGAACCGCAAGGTCGAAGGACCGGTCGTCGCTGGATGGATCGATCTCACCCATGCAGGAACAGAGGTCCTTGGCGAGATGTGAGGGCGGAACGACCCTTTGGCCTGGTACCGAAAGGACCACACCGGTGAAGGCGATCACAAGGACCAGATGGAGACGGGGCAGAAGCGCCATGAAGTGGTAAAAATAATCCTAAGACCCATAGTTGGGGCCGGGAGTGTCGGGGTTCCTGATACTTTTGTTTCTCATGCACGGCTCCACGTCCCGCTTGGCCTCCGCAACGTTGCTTTTAGCGGTGATGTTGTTCATGGCGTTGCCGCGGACTTTCTTTCACCATTGCGAGGAAGGTGCATGGTCGGTTGATCCCCATGCCGTTTCGGGCATGCTGCATACGGACTCACATTGCCCGATCTGCGAGGCTCCGATCCCTATTTGTGACGGTGTGGCCGACCTGTCTTTCTTGATGCAGGAGGCCCTGCTGGGGACACGGGTCATACTGCCGGCTCTTGTCCCGGTGCATTCCGTGCCGACGACGCTCCGGTTGCGCGGCCCACCCGCGGTGAGCTGATGCCCGCCGGAGTGTGGGCAAGTGTGGTCCACTGATCACCGGATGTCGCTACATGCGGCTCCGAAGAATTTTCATAACGCAGATCCGGACCGGTGCATTCCACACCCACCGTAGCATTGGCTGTAGCGGTCAAAAGCGATGGAAAGTCCATTCCGTTCGGCCCATCAGGCCGGTAAGACAATAGAAAACGAATGAAACGAGTGTTCCAACTGATCATCCTGCTCATTACCGCCGTACCAGTATTAGCGGCACCGGCCGGAGTGGATGTCAGAACATCCCTCACCGGTAAGGTGAAGGATAAGTCCACCGGTGAAACCATCCCTGGGGCAGAGGTGTATTTCCCGGATCTGCGCACGGGTGCCGTCACCGATGTCGACGGCAACTACGTAGTAAGTGATCTCCCTGCCACGAAGGCCTTGGTAAAAGTGAGCATGGTGGGCTACGCGACGATCACGATGACCATCGACCTCAGCACGGTCACCAAGATGGATTTCGAGCTTTCGGAATCGGTGACGGAGATGCAGGATGTGGTGGTGACCGGCACTTCCAAGGCTACGGAACTGAAGAGGTCCCCCGTGCCGATGGCCATGGCAAGCCGAACGTTCCTCCGGGAAAATGCATCCAGCAATGCCATCGAAACACTGGGCAAGATCCCTGGCGTGAGCACCGTGAGCACCGGTCCGAATGTCTCAAAGCCATACATCCGCGGCCTTGGCGGTAACCGCGTGCTTACCCTTTTCGACGGCGTGCGGCAAGAAGGCCAGCAGTGGGGCGAAGAGCACGGCGTGGAGGTGGATCAGTTCCTCATTGACCGCGTAGAGGTGGTGAAGGGACCGGCCAGCCTGATGTATGGCTCCGATGCCTTGGCCGGGGTGATCAATCTGCTCCCTGCACCACCGGTTCCGGCAGGCACCCTGAAAGGAAGTGTGCTGGGCGGCTATGGCACGAACAACAACGGCATCGACGGTTCCTTCAACCTCGATGGGAACAATGGGAAGCTGCTCTATGGGGGACGCATTTCAGGGAAGATCGCCAGTGACTATCAGAACAGGTACGATGGGCGCGTCTATGGGACGAAGTACAACGAGAAGGACGTTGATGGATACGTCGGTGTGAACCGTGCCTGGGGCTTTGCCCGCCTGAATGTCAGCGCGTACGACAACCTACAGGAGATCCCCGATGGCAGTCGCGACAGTACCTCGCGCAGATTCACTTACCAAGTGGACGAGGCTGACACCGCCCGCTCCATAGTCCCCGCAGCGGTGCTGAATTCCTACGACATCTCTACGCTGCATCAGCATGTGCAGTACTACCGGGCCTATTCCACGGCAAGCTTCAATCTGGGTGATAGCCGGCTCACCGCCAACCTTGGCTTTTCGCGCAGCATCAGGCGCGAATACACCCACCCGGGACATGCGGACCTCGCCGGCCTCTACCTGACCTTGAATACATTTTCATACGACCTGAAATACCATTTCGCGGAGCACAACGATTGGGAGCCCACGGTGGGACTGAACGGTATGTACCAAGCTAATGATGCGTCCAAGGGCACCGAGCTCGTTGTGCCGGATTTTCATCAATTCGACATCGGGCCGTTCTTGCATGTGAAGAAGACGCTAGGCCGATTTGATATCTCAGGTGGCCTTCGTTACGACATCAGGGACTACCATGGCGATGCGATGTACACCCGGATCGACCCTGCGACGGGCTTCGACTTGAACACGGAGCCGATCGCTGGCGATACGGGTGCGGTGAAGCACTTCGAGCCCTATGTCCACACGTTTTCCGGTGGAAGCGGCAGCTTAGGCGCGGCATGGAATGTGAACGAGCGGCTCACGCTAAAGGCCAATATCGGCAGGGGTTACCGCGCGCCAAGTGCCGCTGAGACCTCCGCCAAGGGCGTCCATCCTGGCACGGGACTGCAGCAGCTGGGCGATGCGGATCTGCAGCCCGAGTTCAACCTGCAGCTGGACCTCGGCATTTTCTATGATGGCACGCACGTCACGGCCAGCGTCGAGCTCTTCAACAACACCATCAATAACTACGTCTACAATGAGAAGCTCGCCAGTGTGGGCGGCGGTGATTCACTCTTCACGCAGGATGGTACCGACTATCCTGTGTTCAAATACCGCCAGACCACCGCGCAACTCTACGGCGGGGAGATCAGCGTCGACATTCATCCGCATCCCTTGGATCAGTTACATTTTGAGAACACACTTTCGGTGGTGTATGCGGCGAACAAGGGCGGGAATGGCGCGCTGATCAACGATAGTACGCGCTACCTGCCGTTGATCCCGCCGTTGCACACCAACACGGAGCTCCGTTGGGACATGCCCAAGGGTATAGGCCCGTTCAAGCGCATGTTCGCGAAGGTTGGTATCCAGGTCTATGCCACACAGGACAGGTTCTTCGGCGCATACGGCACCGAAACACGCACCCCTGGTTACACGCTATTGGACGCGGGCGTCGGAGGTGACGTGGTGAACAGGAAGGGCCGCACGATCTTCACCGTGACAGTGCTGGGCTCCAACCTCGCCGACGTCAGCTACCAGAGCAACATGAGCCGCTTGAAATACATGGATGACTATCCGGTGAACGGCACGGGTCGCAGCGGGATCTATAACATGGGACGCAACGTCAGCATCAAGGTCATCCTACCCTTTGATCTGAAGAAGAAGGGAGTACCTGCGGTCCAGTAAAAAGTTCACAGTTGGCAGGGGTAGTTGGCAGCTGTCCGATCACCGACCACTGCCCATCCGAAAGCATTCCTCCGCGCCTCTGCGGCCCTTTTGCCCCTCCTCACTTATCAAACCCGTTCGGGAACTGCTGCTGCATCGCTTTGATGCCTTCCTTCACTTTGTCCTCCTGCTCTCCTTTGAAGGCGGAAAGTTTCTCTGCGAGTTTCGGGTCGGAGGTCGCGAGTATCTGCACCGCCAGCAATCCTGCATTGCGCGATCCGTTCACCGCCATCGTAGCTACAGGGACCCCGGCCGGCATCTGCACAATGCTCAACAACGAATCCCAGCCATCGATGCTGTTGCGGCTCTTGATGGGCACGCCGATCACCGGCAGTATGGTCAAGGATGCGACCATGCCCGGCAGGTGTGCCGCGCCTCCCGCACCCGCGATGATCACTTTGACCCCGCGGTCCGCAGCGCCCTTCGCATAGGCCACCATGCGGTCCGGTGTGCGATGTGCGCTCACCACGGTCACCTCGTATTCCACCCCGAATTCCTTCACCGTATCCACCGCTTCGCGCATCGTTTCCAGATCGCTGCGGCTGCCCATGATGATCCCGACCATTGCCTTGCTCATTTGACAGGAGCCTTTGCTCCCCGTGTTTCCGTTAATTCCTGCATCGGCACCACCTTTGCATGCACCTTGATGACATCGATCGCACGATCGACGGCCTCATTGGTATCAGCGACCACCGTCACGTGGCCCATCTTACGTCCGTTCCTTGTCTCGTGTTTGCCGTAAAGGTGGATGAAGGTACCCGGTACCTTCAGCATCTCATCGGTGCCAAGCAGTTCAGGTATGCCCGTTCCTCCTTCGCCCACGAGGTTCACCATCGCCGCTGCCCCGTTTATGCGTGAATCCCCCGCAGGCCAACCCATATAAGCGCGCAACAGCTGGTCATATTGGGAACTGGCGCAAGCTTCGATGGTGAAGTGCCCGCTGTTGTGCGCACGCGGTGCGGTCTCATTAACCAGCAACTCGTTCTCCGGGGTGAGGAACATTTCCACCGCATAGATGCCCGGTGCACCGAACGCATCGGCAACATCACTTCCCAGCTTCTTTGCACGTTCGATCACCGGAGTGTCGCCGCGGGCAGGGGCGAGCAGGACATCCACCAAGTTGAGCAACGGATCGAAGACCATCTCCACCGGATCGTAGACCGTGGTGGTGCCATCCGCTCCGCGTACGGCGATCACCGCCAGTTCTTTCGCGATGGGGACGCGCTTTTCCAACACGCACGGTCCGCCGAAGGCGTTCGCGATGTCCTGCGTATCCATGATCGGCATTACGCCCTTACCGTCGTAGCCGCCAGTGCGTGTTTTCAAGAAGGCGGGGAGGAGTTCTGGGTGCTTGGCGATCTGGGAGGGTTCATCGATCAACGCGAACGGTGATGTGGGGATGCCGTGCTTCACGTAGAATTCCTTCTGTAGGGCCTTGTCCTGAATGGTGCGCAGGGTCGCGGAGGAAGGAATGACAACCTTGCCTTGGCGCTCCAGTTCCTCCAGCGCTGCGGTGCTCACGTGCTCGATCTCGATCCCCACCACATCCGCATCGGCAGCAAAGCGTAACACCGTATCGCGATCGTTGAAACGGCCTTGGGTGAAGCTGGTCGCGAGATGCGCGCAGGGGCACTCCGGGTCGGGGTCCAGCACATGTACCTCCACGTTGTAGCGCAGGGCATTCTCGATGAACATGCGGCCGAGCTGACCTCCGCCGAGCAGGGCAATGCGCCGTGGTCGCTCCATGGCCGCGAAGATACCGGTGAGCCGGATAATCCTCCGACCCCGAAGATCAACGCCGGAAGCGCTTCTTCGAGAACTGCATGAAGCGGCGGCCGACGGTCAACTGCAGGTTCCGGTTGGTAGGGTACACCACATGATCCTCAGCCAAGGTGTTGCTCAGGCCGTTGTAGTATCTCAAGGTGAGGTCGATCCCAGAGCGTGTTCCGATCCCAACGCCAGCGTTCAGTCCCATGTCCAATTTGCTCACCTGATCACTGATATCGGTCCCGTTCGCATTGGCGAGGATCAAGTATCCGCCTTGCACTCCGGCTTGCAGATTGAAGGCAGGGGTGAGGAATAATTTCAGGCTCACAGGAATGATGGCACTGAGGTTGCGCATGGTGGATCGATCCCCTTCGGGCCGATCACGCGCAGCCCCTTGCAACGAAAGGAGGAGCTCCGGCTGGATCTCCCAACGGTTGCCGGCCCGGATCGGTGAATACAGGCCAGCCACAAAGCCTGGCACTGGCCTGTAGATCACCGCCTCGGAGTGCCAAGTGGCGGCTTGTGGGCCGAACATATAGCCAAGTCCTGACCGTGATGGGCGCTGGGCATGGCTGCCGAATGGGTAGACCAGTATCGCCACTAGGGGTAGGATGGAGCGCGGTTTCATGGCAATGCGGTTAAGCAAATGCCTTTACGAACGCACACGCTTGAAGTTTCCCGTTCCGGCAGTAAAATTCACCAGTTCGGCCTATTGCTGGCCGGATGGCATTCTTACCTCGATGAATACGGGTTATTTCCCTCCGACAAAGAACCGTGCTACTTCGTGGTCACCGCTCAGGGAGATCGTCAATTGGTAGATGCCCGTTGCCAAGTCGGAGGTCTTTATGGAGATCTGGTTTCCCTTGGGCGTGAATGAGCGGATCACCCGGCCGGAAGCATCCATTACCAGAACATGCTGTTCCAAGGCAACGCGCGGCCAAGTGACCATTACTTGATCCTGGGTGTTCCGAACGGTAAGCGTGTTGCTGGAGGTTTCGGCTATCGAGCTGTTGATGGAGGTGATCTCGATGCTATAATCCTCGGTCTCGCCGTATTCATAGTTGAAGCAAGGATCGGTAGGGGTGGGTTCGCCGTCAAGGTGGTAGACACCACGTACGCGCAATACCGTACTGCCTATCACGGCGTTGGCCGGAACGGTGAATGAAAAGGATTGTGTTTCCCCGATCTCGACCGAGGTGAACTCACCAAGTTTTTCCGAGGAGATGAACGCTTGGTCACCGTTGTAGTCGATCCAAGCCGCAAAATTATCGCCGGCATAATCGCCACCGGTGATGCTGATGTTGTATGCCGAACCACGCATCAAGAAGGTTGACATCGCTGTATTATTCACATAGGCAGGGCCCGTGTTGGAACCACTGTTCACATTATTGATCGTGCCGAGAACCACTCCGTCAACGAAGTCACCTTCGGATGTGCCACTCCCGGATGTTGGGATGCACGCGGCTGATGAGCCACCATTACATCCGTTGGAGTTGAGCAGCGCTGCACGTAAGCCATTAAGTACCCCGGACATCACCGCGGCCTGGCCATTGGTGAACATCAGCCTGCAGTTGCTGTAGTCCATGAAGTTCTCATATTGCGTCAACGTGTTGCACCGCATCAGGTTGTGGTTGCTGCAGCTGAAGGTGGGCTGGTCGGTGGCCGGGGTGTCGGAGATCCCGTCGCCGGGTGAGCAGTTGTTATTGCCCCAAGGATGATCCAGGCCGAGGTAGTGCCCCACTTCGTGCGTGGCCGTGCGGTTGCCATTTCCTATGCCGTAGCTATAGTCCAGGACAAGCCCGTCGATCGGGCTCCCTCCCATGCCTCCGTAGGGCAGGTAGGCATATCCTTGGGTGACAAGGCCACCCGTGGCACCGCTGCTGATGTCACAGATCCAGATGTTGAGGTATTGAGTGGTATTCCACGCTGCCGTGCCTTTTGGTGCGAACTTCATGTCATCCGTCTCGGTGTCCGGATCGAACCAGGTCTCCGTGGTCTGGAAGCGGGTGATGCCGGTTGTGGGGTCGCCGTCGGGGTCTACGCTGGCCAAGCAGAAGTCGATCTGTACGTTCGCACGCGATGCCGCGAACTGCGTCCGAACGCTGTTGTAATCCGAGTTCAGCGCTTGGTAATCCTTGTTCATCTGCGCGATGGTGCTCAGGATCAGGGCATCGGAGACGTTCTCCGAATTGGTGTTCCAGACCACATGTACCACCACGGGGATGATCTGCACGCCGCCACCACGCAAACCTTGGTGTTCCAGCTGTGCCGCTTCGTGTGCCAGGTCGATGTGCTGGTCATGGGCCTGCAACCAGCGCTCGGTAATGGTACGAGAAGTACAGTGTTCCTGAGCAACGGCGGAAGTGAAGGCAGCAAGGGATAGGAGCGCGAGGGTCGTTTTTACGATCATAACGCGAATTTAAGCGGTCGTTGGTCAAGTATTTCCGGGAAAGGGGGCTGGCTTCCGATCCTACGCGCTCAAGTGCTTGATCGCAGAGGCGGGATCCAGGGTGCCGAAGACGCTGTTCCCTGCGACCAGCACATCGGCACCGTGGCGGGCCAACTCGACCACGTTCTTTTCGGATACACCTCCGTCCACTTCGATCAACAGGGATGCTCCACGCGCTTGGCGAAGCTCTCGCAGCGCATCGATCTTCCGGAACGTGCCCGGAATGAAGCTTTGCCCTCCGAAGCCGGGATTGACGCTCATCAAGCACACCTGGTCGATGTCTTCCACGATATCCTCCAAAAGGTGCACCGGTGTGTGCGGATTGATGGCCACGCCGGCCTTCATGCCAGCGGCCTTGATCGCCTGGATCGTGCGATGCAGATGCGTGCAGGCTTCCAAATGCACAGTGAGCCGGTCGGTGCCGGCATCTCGGAAGGTCGTGATGTACTGGTCCGGCCGCACGATCATCAGGTGCACATCGAAGACCTTCTTGGTCAAGGGCCGTATGGCTTTGATCACCGGGAAGCCGAAACTGATGTTCGGCACGAACACGCCGTCCATCACATCCAGGTGCAACCAAGGCGCGGGGCTTGCATCCACCAATGCCACGGCGCTTTTCAGGTCTGTGAAATCCGCGGAAAGGAGGGAGGGTGCGATGATGTGGGCCATGGGCCGCGAAGTTACTCCGAACGAAGAAGGCCGCCTTTTCGGGGCGGCCTTCTTCGTTCGTTTAAAAGTGCTATCAGTCGGTGAGGTAGGTGCGCAGGGAGCGCCCTCTTCCGGCCTGCTTCAGGCGTCGGATCGCTTTTTCCTTGATCTGGCGCACGCGCTCACGGGTGAGGTCGAACTTCCTACCGATCTCCTCCAAGGTGTGCGGTTGATTTCCGGCAAGACCGAAGTAGAGCCGAAGTACATCGCTTTCCCGGCCCGTAAGAGTTTCCAAGGACCGTTCGATCTCGTTCCTGAGGCTGTCGGTCAGCAGGGCTTCCATGGGGTCTGGCAGATCGTTGTTCTGCATGAGGTCGTGCATGGTGCCGCTGTCGCCATCGTCGCGCAGTGGTGCATCCATGCTCAAGTGCCTGCCCGTATTGCTCAAGCTCGTCTTCACCTCGTCGAGGGTCATCTCCAAGGTTTCGGCGAGTTCGGCGGCCGTTGGTGCACGTTCATGTTCCTGCTCCAAGCGGGCGAATGCTTTGTTGATCTTGTTGATCGAACCGATCTTGTTCAGTGGCAACCGCACGATCCGCGCCTGTTCCGCCAGGCTTTGCAGGATCTGCTGACGGATCCACCACACAGCGTAGCTGATGAACTTGAAACCGCGAGTCTCATCGAAACGGCCTGCGGCTTTGATCAATCCGAGGTTGCCTTCACTGATGAGGTCCGGGAGCGTGAGTCCCTGGCCCTGGTATTGTTTGGCGACGGAGACGACGAAGCGCAGGTTGGCTTTGCACAAGGCTTCCAAGGCATCGTTGTCGCCCTGCCTGATCTTGCGGGCTAGCTCCACCTCCTCCTGTGCGGTGATCAATTTCACCTTGCCGATCTCGGTCAGGTATTTGTCCAGCGACGGGGTGTCGCGGTTGGTGACCTGCTTAGAGATCTTCAGTTGACGCATTCTTGCCATTGTGCCCGTTGGTTGTATCGGTGGATCGTTGCCGTTCAACGGGGATGTACGGGCTGCGGTTACGCGATGGATCGTTCCGGACCGTGTCTCGTCAACCCTGCGTAGCCAAAAAGCAGCAGGGGCCGCCTCTTGCGAGACGGCCCCTGTTCTGTTGTCTTTCTTACGCGTGATCAGTCGCGTCGCGGTCCGCGTTCGCGTTGGTCGCGGCGGGGACGGTCACCACGGTCGGGGCGATCACCTTCCATGGCCGGTTCGCGGTCCACGTAGCCTTCCGGCTTCGGCATCAGCACCTTGCGGCTCAGCTTCAATTTGCCGGTGCGTGGGTCCTTACCAACGACTTGGAATTCGATCATCTCGCCTTCCTTCAACACATCTTCAACGCGGTCGATGCGCTTCCAGTCCAATTCGCTCACGTGCAGCAGACCGTCGGTGCCGGGGAAGATCTCCACGAACGCGCCGTAAGGCATGATCGTCTTCACCTTTCCGGTGTAGGTAACGCCCATCTCTGCGGTAGGAGGGAAGGCGATGGCGCGGATGCGGGCCAGGGCGGCGTCGATACCGCTCTTGTTCTCGCTCATGATCTGCACATGGCCCATGCCGTCCACTTCGTCGAGGACGATGGTGGTCTTGGTCTCGGCTTGGATCTCTTGGATCACGCGGCCACCAGGTCCGATAACGGGTCCGATGCTCTCCTTCGGGATCTCGATGCTCACGATGCGCGGCGCGTGTTCCTTGTAGTCAGCGTTCGGCTTGGTCATCGTCTTCATCATCTCACCGAGGATGTGCAGTCGGCCGGTGCGGGCTTGCTCCAGTGCTTTGCCGAGCACTTCGTAGCTGAGGCCGTCGACCTTCATGTCCATCTGGGTGGCGGTGATGCCTTTCGCGGTGCCGGTCACCTTGAAGTCCATGTCGCCCAAGTGGTCCTCGTCGCCGAGGATGTCGCTGAGGATGGCGTATTTTCCATCGGGGTCGCTGATCATGCCCATGGCGATGCCGCTCACAGGTGCCTTGATCTGGATGCCGGCGTCCATCAGGGCGAGGGTGCCGGAGCACACCGTGGCCATGGAACTGGAACCGTTGCTCTCAAGGATATCGCAGTTCAGGCGGATGGTGTACGGGTTGTCCGTGCCGGTCGGGATCATCGGCTTCAGCGCGCGAAGGGCGAGGTTGCCGTGGCCGATCTCGCGGCGTCCGGGTCCACGGATGGGGCGCACTTCGCCAACGGAGAAGCTTGGGAAGTTGTAGTGCAGCATGAAGGTGTCGCTGCGCTTCACCAAGGCGGTGTCCACGGTCTGCTGGTCCATTTTGGAACCAAGCGTCACCATGTTGATGGCCTGGGTCTCGCCGCGGGTGAAGATGGCGCTGCCATGCGTTCCGGGAAGCACGTCCACTTCGCTCCAGATGGGGCGGATCTCATCCATTTTACGACCATCCAAACGGACGCCGTTCTCCAGCATGGCACGGCGTACGCCGGTCTTCTGGGCCTTTTTGAAGTACCGGGCCAGCATGGCCTTCTTAGCCTTTTGCTCGTCGGTAAGCGTGGCCATGAACTCATCTTTCACCTTGGCGAAAGCCTCGCCGCGCACTTCCTTGGCGCTGGCCTGCAGGGTGATGTCGTAGTATTTCTGGAATGTGCCATCAACGATGGCTTTTTCCAGATCGGCATCATTCTCTTCGTGGTTGTAGGTGCGCTTGGTGTGGCTCTTGGGCACGTCGGCTGCGAGCTCGTTGATCACGCGGCACTGGTCCTGGATAGCCTTGTGAGCGATCTTGATGCCTTCGATCATTTCGGCTTCGCTGACCTCTTGCATCTCGCCCTCCACCATCATGACGTCGCTGGCGTTGCCGGCCACGATCAGGTCGATGTCCGCACCCTCCATTTCTTGGAAGGTGGGGTTGACGGTCCACTTGCCTTCCTTGCGGATCACGCGGACCTCGCTCACAGGACCATTGAAGGGGATGTTGCTCACAGCAATGGCTGCGGAAGCGGCCAAGCAGGCCAGCGCATCGCTGGGGTTCTGCTTGTCGGTGCTCATCAGGCTGATCTGCACCTGGGTATCACCGTGGAAGTCTTCGTTGAAGAGCGGGCGCAGGGCACGGTCCACAAGGCGGCTTACCAGGATCTCCCCGTCGCTGGGGCGGTTCTCACGCTTGAAGAAGCCACCAGGGAAACGTCCGGCGGCGCTGTATTTCTCGCGGTATTCCACCTGCAAGGGCAGAAAGTCGATGCCCTCGCGGGCTTCCTTGGTGGCCACTACGGTGGCGAGAAGGATGGTGTCGCCGCAACGGACGGTCACGCTGCCGTCGGCTTGCTTGGCGAGTATGCCCGTCTCCAGGCTGATGGTCCTGCCACCGCCGAGGTCGATGGTCTTTTTTATTCCTGTTGGTTTCATCTTCTTCGGACGCGCCTTTCGCGCCGTTGTTTTTGGTTGGTTTTCTTCTTTGTTGTCAGGCCTAATGTGATACCTACGAAAAAGGGCGACCGTTCCTGACGATCGCCCCTATCGTTGGTCAATATGTTGTGCGTGTCCCGGCCCTTGTGGCCTGCAGGGTGATCACTTGCGGAGACCCAGCTTGCCGATGATCGCCCGGTAGCGCTCGATCTCGTGGCTCTTCAAATAGCTCAAGAGTTGCTTGCGCTTACCCACCAAGCTCACCAGCGAGGTCGTGGTGCGGTGGTCCTTCTTGTTGGTCTTCAGGTGCCCGGTCAGGTGCTCGATCCGCTGCGTGAACAGGGCGATCTGCCCTTCCGCGCTGCCCGTGTTGGTAGCGACGCCACCATAGGTTTTGAAGATCTCCTGCTTTGCCTCTTTCGTTGCGATCATGGTCGTTGTGTCTGCCTCTTTGTGCCGCACATTTGGCGGTAGAGGGCGCGAATGTAACAGTTTTCTATGATCCTGATCGCCTCAGGATCATGAAAGTTGGTCAACAGGCAACTCTTCAGCCCGGACTCACGACCGGAACATCAACAGAAGTTGCGCCAGTTTGGCCTTCAGGTCCTTACGTTCCACGATCAGGTCCAAGAAGCCATGTTCCAGAACGAACTCGCTGGTCTGGAAGCCGGGTGGCAGATCATGCCCGATGGTCTCGCGCACCACGCGAGGGCCAGCGAAGGCGACCAGGGCTTTCGGCTCGGCGATGTTCAGGTCGCCCAGCATGGCGAAGCTGGCGGTCACGCCCCCGGTGGTGGGGTCGGTGAGGATGCTGATGTAGGGCAGGCCTTTCTTGGCCATGAGGCTGAGCTTGGCGCTGGTCTTGGCCATCTGCATCAGGCTGAAGCCGGCCTCCATCATGCGGGCGCCGCCGCTTTTGCTGATGATGATCAAGGGGCATTTGCGCCGCATCGCGGTGTCCGCGGCCATGGCGATCTTCTCGCCCACCACGCTGCCCATGCTGCCACCGATGAATTTGAAATCCATGCAGGCGATCACCACGGGCTGCTTGTCCATTTTTCCCTCGGCGGCGCGAAGGGCGTCGTTCAGGCCTGTCGCTTTGCGGGTCTTGGCCAGGCGGTCCACATACTTCTTGGTGTCCACGAAGCCCAGTGGGTCACCAGCGATCAATTTGGCACCGATCTCCTTGAACTGGTTCTCGTCGAAGAGGATACTGAAATACTCCTTGCTACCGACCTTCTCGTGGTGCTGGCATTTGGCGCAGACCCAGAGGTTCTTTGCATGGTCGTCGGAGGTCATGATCTCCGAGCACTCGGGGCACTTGTACCAGAGGCCCTCAGGGGTCTCCTTTTTCTCCTCGGTGGCGGTGGTGATGCCTTCCTTGACGCGATTGAACCAGCCCATAAGTGATGTTTGATCAAACGAAGTTAATGCTCCAAGTTCAGTGGTCACCCACCCTTACATCCCTTCCACGCTTCACTGCGCGATGGCAGCAATGGGGGTAAGGAAGTAATGGGGGTCAAGGAAGTGCGAAGATCCTTTAGGCGATCGTCACCTTCTTGTCCAAGTATACGTCCTGGATCGAATTCAGCAATTGGATGCCTTCCTTCATCGGGCGCTGGAAAGCCTTGCGGCCACTGATCAGGCCCTGTCCACCAGCGCGCTTGTTGATCACAGCGGTGCGCACGGCCTCGGCCATGTCGCTTGCGCCGCTGCTGGCCCCACCGCTGTTGATCAGACCGATGCGGCCCATGTAGCAGTTGGCCACCTGGTAGCGGCAGAGGTCGATCGGATTGTCGGTGGTAAGGTCGCTGTAGACCTTCTTGTTCGTCTTACCGTAGCCAGCGATGGCGTTGTAGCCGCCGTTGGTCTCTGGAAGTTTCTGCTTGATGATGTCCGCCTGGATGGTCACGCCCAAGTGGTTGGCCTGTCCCGTGAGGTCAGCGGCTGTGCTGTAGTCCTTGCCGTCCACCTTGAAGCCCGGGTTGCGCAGGTAGCACCACAGGATGGTGGCCATGCCCAGCTCGTGCGCGTACTGGAACGCCTCGGCCACTTCGGTGATCTGGCGGGTGCTCTCGTCGCTGCCGAAATAGATGGTGGCACCCACGGCCACGGCGCCCATGTCCCACGCGCTTTCCACGGTGCCGAACATCACCTGGTCGAACTTGTTGGGATAGGTCATCAGCTCGTTGTGGTTGAGCTTCACGATGAAGGGGATCTTGTGGGCGTATTTGCGTGACACGCTTCCCAGCACACCAAATGTGGAGGCAACGGCGTTGCAGCCACCTTCAATGGCCAGTTCCACGATCTTGTCACCGTCGAAATAGATGGGGTTGGGTGCGAAGCTGGCCCCGGCGCTGTGTTCGATGCCTTGGTCCACCGGCAGGATGCTCATGTAGCCGGTGTTGGCCAAGCGACCATTGCCGTAGAGCGCTTGGATGCTGCGCATCACTTGCGGAGTGCGGTTGCTCAGTGCGAAGGAGCGGTCCACAAAATCAGGGCCGGGCAGGTTGAGTTGGGCCTTGGTGATGGCCTTGCAGGTGTGGCCCAAAAGGCTTTCCGCATCCGCTCCCAACAGTTCGTTCAAATTCCCGGTTTTCATGGTGCTCATGTGGCGTACAGTAAAAAATTGGCCGCAAAGGTAGGGCTTTGGGACAAGCGATGTTCTCACCACAGAGACACGGGGACACGGAGGCGAACGGAATTATAAGGACGCGGACGGTGCTTCGCCAAAGCGCTTCGCCCAGGCGAGGGCGCAGAGGCGCGGAGGTCGTTTGAAAGGTGAAAGCTGAAACTGGAAAATTGGATCAGTGCAAATGTGTGGCAGTCAGCAGTCGCAGTCGTCAGATCACCATCCACGGACCACCACCCGCATTTCTCTGCGCCTCTGCGGCAAACCCTATGTGAACCTCCGTGCTCCTTTGGATCAGAACGGATACCCGATCCCCAGGTTGAAGTTCAGCTTGTGCCCCAGGGTGGTCATCAGTTCAGGGGCCTTGGGCTGGAAGAGCCAGCGTTCACCCATGGGCAAGGCGGGATCCTTGGTCTGCAGTCCGAGGTCGAAGCGCACGAGGAAGAAATCGAAGTTGAGCCGCGCACCTACACCGGTGCCGAAGGCCAGTTCACCGGCCGCCTTGCCGATCTGGAAGCCGCTGCCGGGCTTGGCGGGGTTCTCATGCAGATCCCAGATGTTCCCGATGTCCACGAACAAGGCGCCTTCCAAGTAGCCGATGAGCTTGAACCGGTATTCCGCATTTCCTTCGATGCGGATCTCGCCCACGCGATCGAACGCATCCAACGGTGCGCTATAGGATCCGGGACCCAAGGATCGGGCGCGCCATGCCCGTATACCATTCGCACCGCCGCTGAAGAAGCTGCTTTCGAAAGGCAGTACCTCAAGGTTCCCGAAGGGTACGCCAACTCCTCCGTCCACCCGGAAGGCCAAGCTGCTTTTGGAATGGATCGTGTGATACAGGCGGATGTCGTTCTCCACTTTCACGAATTGGGCGAAGCGCACCCCGGCAAGCGTGTAAAAGCTATTTCCCGCCGTATCGGTCTGCTGGTCCTTCCCGAAGGCATCGTTCGCCAAGCGGAGCAGGTTCCCTGCGCTCTGGAACGTGGGCCGCCACAGAATGACGTTACGTTTATGGACGGGTGCATCCTGTGTGTTCAAGGTCAGCGTGGCCCGGGCGCCGGCGATCACGTGGTCGGTGTAGCTGTCGCGCAGCACCGCATCGTTGGAGGTCCGGATGAAATCCTGGAATCCTTGGCTGACCAACGGGATCCGGATGATGTTCACCTCACCAGGGTAAAAGGCCATGGATAGGGTGCGGCTCTTGTTCCATTCATAGCCGAAGCTCATTTTCGCCAAGGTGCGCGTGTAGTCCGGCCGGCGCTGGTAATTGTACAGTACGTTCACAGCGGTGCGTCTACCCCAGGTCTTTGGCCAGCGGTCGTCGGTGTTCCAGAAGGGGATGAGGAAACGGGGGAAGCGTATGGTGACCTCCGGGCCGATCTCCACGGTGTTGAAGAGCACGTTACGCCCCACATCGGTGGTGGCATCACTGGCGGACCCCCGGCCGTCCAAGCTCTGCTGCGCCTCGAGGCCGAGCGCCATGCGGGCTTGGATGGAACCCATGCTGCGGAAGAGGTTCTTGTGGCGGTAGCTCAGGCTCACCGAAGTTCCGAGGAAGCCGCCGCGGTTGGTGCCGAAGCCTTCCAGGGAGAGGCTCTGTCGTTTGCTGGGTATCAGATCGATCCGGCAATCCGCAAGAGCGTGCGCCCGTGTTCGGAGCGTGTCGAAGGTGATGTCCACACGGTCGAACACCTGCAAGTTCGTGAGGCGGCGGTAGGTGCGGTCGTTGGTGGTCTCGCTGAATTTGGAACCCTCTTTCAGGAGGAGGCTGCTGCTCAATGCCTTTGGGCGGTAAGCGGGTCTCTTCCCGGTGAAGAGGAAGGTGTAATTCTTGTATTCCGTGGTGTCAGAAGGCAGCGGTTTCTTACCGTAGCCGGGCCGCTGCGTCATGTCCACGGTGATGTCCTCCAGAAAATACACGGTGCCTTCCGGTGTGCCTGCCAAGCCGCGCCTTCCGCGTGCCAAAGGGCGCTCGAAGCGGAGCGTCATGTCCACTTCGTGGTCCCCTGCGCTGGTGTCTGCCACGTATTGCAGCAGGTCCCGCGTGAAGTACAGATAGCCCTGTTGCCGGAGCATGTCGGTAATGCGGGTGCGTTCCTTGTCGAGCACGTCGGCGTCGAAACGGATGCCGGGTACCAGCAATGTGGAGCCCCAGGTAGTGCGGACCAAACTGTCGATGGCATGGTCGTCCACGGACCATTCCGCTGAACAGATCGTGTACGGTCGGCCCGCCTTGATGCGGTATTCCACCTCCGCTTTGGGTTGCTTGAACGCCCGTCCCCGCTTGTCCGAAAAGAGTTTGGAGCGGTCGAAATAGATGGTGTCGGAAACGGTGGCATTGAAGTAACCCTCCTTCCCAAGGTAGAGCTTGAGCTGCGTCACGCTGCGGTCCACCAGCGCACTGTCCAGGATCACGGGGGCCTCGCCCACATCCTCGCGCAGCCAGACCCGGAGCGTCTGCCGGCACTCCTTGTCCTTTACCTGCTTTGGTGCCTTGCCGCGGGCGACGCGTTCTGCGTTCTTTGCTGCGGCCTTTTCCGCCCGCTTGGCGTTCTTCACGGCGCAGATCGAATCCACCTCGGCCTTGCGGCTGGCCGTCTTTTCCGGGCTGCTGAGGTTGTAGAAGTGGAGATAGAGGCGTTGCCCAAGGACTTTGTTGTTGGTCTTCTGCTTCAGTATGCCCTTCAATTCATCCGTTGTGAGGTCCTTGGCATCGGACTTCACGATGTTCCGAACAAGGAGATACTCACCTTGGGGCACGCGTTTGGTCGGGTTGCACGCCGCCAGCAGGGCCGTAATGGCGACCAAGAGAAGAATATGGACCTTGCTGTAGCGCACGTAAAGGCGGAAGGACGGCTAATTTGCGCGGCGATGTTCGGAATAACCATGCCGCGGTCGGCGAAGATATTCGGCAAATGAGCGGCGGAGGCCACGTGAAGCGCTTGCGTGCGCTGCATCAACGCAAGTTCCGGGAGGCCGAAGGGCTGTTCCTGGTGCAAGGGCGGAAGATGGTGCGTGAGTTACTGACCACCGGTTTTGAGGTAGTGGAGCTTCACGCCACGGAGGAAGCGGCCCGGGAGATGGGCCTCGCCGCCGCGATCATTTCACCCGCGCACGATCTGGAGCGTATGGGCACTTTCGCCCACGGCAATGAGCTGGTAGCGGTGGTGCGCAAGCCGGAACCTGCTGCACTAAAGCTGCCGGGCGCCGACCGTTTCGTGCTGGCTGTGGACGATGTCTCCGATCCCGGCAACCTCGGCACGTTGTTGCGCATCGCGGACTGGTTCGGAGCGGAACAGCTGTGGTGCTCCGCCGAGAGCGTGGAGGTCTGGAACCCGAAGTGCGTGCAGGCGAGCATGGGTTCGATCTTTCGGGTGGCGGTGGTACACACGGACCTGCCCTTGGCGCTGCTGCAGGCCGCGGAAGGAAGCGTTCACATCTACAAGGCTGAGGCCGCAGGCGAAGATGTCTTCACGGTGCAACTGGCGCGTCCAGCGGTGCTGGTAATGGGCAGTGAATCACACGGGCTATCGAAAGGCGTGTTGGACGCGCCCGGAACTTCGATCTCCATTCCTTCCTTCGGCGGGGCGGAATCCTTGAACGTATCTGCGGCAGCGGCGGCGCTGTGCATGGAGTTCGCGCGGCAGGGGAGGTGAATGCACGATAAGACCAGCCGGGAGATCACTCCTTGATCCAGCGAAGCACCACCAGCTCCTTGCTGTTCAGGATCCGGATAAAATACGCTCCTTGGCCCCAGCGTGATGCGTCGATCCGCGTGGAAGAGGAGGTGATGGGCAAACGCTGCACCACCCGGCCGGTCATGTCCACCACCCATGCATTCGCTGGACCATTGCCCGGCACAAAGCCGGTCAGCACCAGTTGATCATAACCGGGATTGGGATGCACAGCCCACGTCTGGTTTTCAGTGGATGTGCTGATGCCATCCACGATCACGTCGTTCGAACATCCCACGGAGATGTGGTAGGTGCCATCGCCGGGATTGGACGGGTCCGAAAGGATGGGCAAGTAGTACGTTCCAGCGGGCAGGTAGTACTCATAATTCGCATTACCGTCATCGCAAGGGAAATAATAGGACGGTATGCCCTGAATGATCGAGTCGCCATTGCAGTCGCTGGTCAGGATCCCCATGGTATTGGGCCAGGAAGGACTTTGCCCACAGTAGGACACCATGAAGGTGTAGCAGTCCGGGATCTCCAACGCATACCAAGCCACCGCACTGCCTTCCCATGGTGTGCCGGGTAGGTGGTCGCCAGTGGCTGTGATGTCTGTCAGATCTCCTTCAAGTTCCACCGATCCATATGCTGGGACCGGCACAATAGGGGCGTCCATGCAGGCATCGGAGGCAGGGCCCACCTGCTTGTACGAAACCGTGAATTCCATTGCATGCCAGTTGGTGCTGTACACACGCAGATACACCGGGCCGGTGTAGTCCGCAACGAAGGAAAACTCAGTGGTCTGCCATCCTGGAAAAGAGGAGAAATCTGCCAATGGTGAACATGCGGTGTCAGAGACCGTCATCGTTAGAGCAAGTCCATAAGTCCCAATACAGTTGGTGCATTCGACTTGGAGGAAGTTCGTGGTTCCTGCGGTCACGTTCACCCGATACACTCGGCAACCATACTCCAGAAAGCTGCTGTCGGAGGTTTGCCACTGCCCGGTGGGCGTGATCTCCATGTCGTGGTCCGGGCAAATGGGGCAGACGCCTTGGCGCTTTGTGGCCAAGTTGTATGTGCCTCCGCTTCCTCCGGCGCCCGAAACACGCAAGTACAATGGCCCTTGGCCAGCGGAGGTGGTATGGATGATGGACGTGCCATCCCCGCAGCTGTCGGTGCCTGTTATC
This sequence comes from Flavobacteriales bacterium, assembly GCA_038234075.1. Taxonomy (GTDB): domain Bacteria; phylum Bacteroidota; class Bacteroidia; order Flavobacteriales_F; family PHOS-HE28; genus PHOS-HE28. The sequence goes on from JBBSUV010000058.1 coordinate 21,543, forward strand.
AGCAGGTTGCAAGAGGCATCAAATAATTCGAGTTGCGCAGCATGGTCAGCACCGGCACCATCTCCGCATCCGGTCTTATAGGTGTACTCATAACCTTCCTCCTGGTAGAGCCGATACACTTGGCAACCGCCGGGTAAATAGCTTCCGGCTATCACACCCCAATTCCAACCTGACGACAGGTAGGCGTCGTGAGCTGTGCAGCTGCCGCATACGCTTCCATTGCCGCCCGAGCGACGGTAGGCCAAGGAGAAGGATCCGGCCTCCCCGGCAGCACCGCTTACACGCACGCGCACAGTGCCGGACTGCGGGGCGGTCCACATGATGGAGGAACGGCCGGACTCACAGCCATTGTCGTCCTGCGTCAATTCGTAGCAGCTATAGTTGGATAGCCCGATGCGGGTATCATGATCGGCGCTGGCTCCATCGCCGCAACCCGTTTTGAACTCGTAGGTCAACCCGGCTGTTACTTGGATCCTGTACACCCTGCATCCGTTGGCCCCGTAAGAGCCGTCAATGGTTTGCCAATAGCTGCCCGGAGCCAGGGTTTCATCGTAGGAAGGGCATTCGTTGCAGTCGCCGGGCGTACCGCCGATCGAGCGGTAGGCCATGGTGAAACTGCCACCCTCGCCGTTGGCGCCACGCACTCGGATGCGAGAAGGGCCTTGATACACCACGAAGCTGATGGTAAGCTTGGCTCCCCCTTCGGTGCAATTGCCGCTTGCCGTATTAACGAGAATGCAGGGCGGCGGGGTACGGTATTCGATCGCCGTGTTGTGGTCCGCCGTAGCGTCATTGCCACATCCTGTCTTGAACTCGTAAGAGACGGAATTGCTTTGTGATAGCGGTAGTTCATAGGTGATCGAACCACCGGGGGCGTAACTCCCGGATACCCATTGCCACGAATCAAGTGCATCGGGAATGGTGATGGCGTTCACGGTGCAGGTGTCCTGTGCGAAGCTGCTAAGTGTAGCGGTGAACAGGGCGCAAAGCAGGGTAATGTGTTTGATCATGATCCCGGGGTTTGTTCTTGCTTCAAAGGCCGTGTGGTGACCGAAGTTA
>JBBSUV010000059.1:0-22480 GCA_038234075.1 Flavobacteriales bacterium
CGCCGTTGGTCCGGGGTCACCCGCGTTACGGGCGCCAGAGCCGACGCTCGTGCCTCTTCAGAAAGTTGGAACGGGGGCTCAAGCGCACGAGCGTGGACGCTCGCGCGAGTTGTGCATCAAGAGCGATCGGAAGCTTGAATACCGAAGCCATAGAAGGCCGGAGGATCCTGCGGAAGTGAACTGGCCCATGGCCCCAACGCAACGGCGGCCCTACTTTCGCAGGGCCGCCGCTCTTACGGTGGTATTCAACTAGACTCCGTCACGGGCCGGGGGTGCTACTGCCAGGAAGCCCCCGGTGCCGTGCCGGATCACTTGGCCAGGCTGTGCGCCACTTCGCTCAGCGGCCCCGTGCCGCTGGTGCCGATGGCGTTCACCCGGAACCAGGTCATGGTGGCGGTCGCTAGGCCCGTTACCTTGAACACGGTCTTGGTGGAGACGCCCGCAGGCTGCCATCCCGCCTCATCCGCCGGGTCCGTCCCGTTGCGGTGGATCTGGTAGGCTGCGGCATGTTTCACCGGCTTCCACCGCAGGTCCACCCGCCCCACGAAGGAGCTGATGGCGGCCTGCAGGTCGGCGGGTGCCAGTAGTTTCCCTGCCGGGGTAGGCACGCGCTTCACGTCGAAGCCACTACTGAGTATGGCCAGCGCATTGCCCTCCGCCACGGAGGACACGTGGCCGGCCAGTTGGTTGAGGAGCAGGCGCAGGTCCTGCTCCCGGACGCGCCGGATGGCGACGGCCGTACGGCCCCCGTCCATCGCACCGGTGATGGCGGATTGCAGCGCCACGCGGGCGGCTGCGACCTCCACCAAGGTGGGTGTGGGCGTGGGGTAGGCCGGATTTTCCTTCATCCGGGCCTCTACAAATTGGCTCTTGTCCACCAGTTGGGTGGCGTTGAGCCCTATCAAGTTCTTTGCGAGAGTACTCATCTTCTTGGGGTTGTTGTGGTGTTGTTGGTTGTTGTTGTCGAGGATCGGGCTGCACCAGAGCCCGGGAAAGTGATGGTGCGTTTTACTGAAGTTGTCGGTACGCGGGAATGGCCGACCGGAGGGGGGCGCGGTCGGGGGCCACCCCGGAACAGGGGCACGAATGCCGGTTGGAGAGGTTGAGTCGCAGGTTTATCTGAGAAGAAACGGACCCTCCGTTGCGGTGAAGAAGTGATCCCACAAGCGGCTGTTCTGGTTAGAATGATCGCTGATCTAGTTCGATGAGCGGCGGTTCCAAGTAGTTCAGCCGCTGTTCTAATGCAAGCCATCGATGATTTGGTCGGATACGCATCGTTTCCGATCAACATATCCGTGGTTCCAAGTAGATGATCCGCTACATTGGTTGCATAGGCCGCATTTCCAACTAAAACCGCCGCTGCTCTAGTGGGTCGGGATGCTTTTCTGGTCAAAGTGATCGCAGTTCCGGTCGATGCGGCCGTTGATCGGATCGTAAATGAGGACGGGGCTTGGGTGCCAAGAAATAGCCTGTAGGGAGCGACCGGGCATGCCGATGTTCCCGGCGCTACTTTCTCGGACCGGTCGTTCCCATGGGTGGTAACGGACAGTGAGAGCAGCAGGGCCAAGCAGCCTGTAAGGAGCGGTCGGGAGGGCTTCATCCGTGGTCGGGCATTGAGGCCGCAAAGCACCAGAAGTGGATGCCACATTAATAGGACAAAAGCACCTGAGTGATTAAAAAATGAACAGGAGGTGGCGCACGAAGCGCTCGCGGGAGGAGGGATCCGGAGGTCTTCCTCGATCGCTCTTTTTGGGCTGTTATCCAGAAGCATGGCGGCAAAGGAGGTGAACGACCCCAGGGGGTTCAAACAACACACGCACGCGCATGCCAAAAACACCTGTTCCCATTGGTACACAAGGAGTTTTGCACGCACCCCACAATATGGGACGGCCCGAACGGGTCCCCGTTTGTGGCTGGCCACGCACCCGAAAAGCAAGGCGGTCCCCACTGGAAAACAAGAAGGGCCGCCTCATCCGAGGCGGCCCTTCAGTGTTGGAAGGAACGCGGGTTACTTCATGATGCTCAACCGCTGAACGCTCCTCTCCCCGTTCACCGTGATGTTCACCATGTATACCCCGCTGGCGATATCGCCCGGCAGATCAAGGATCGTACTGAACCGCTCCCCGCTGTTACCAAACTCCTTGGCGAAGACCTGCTTGCCATAGATGTCCTGGATGTCAACGGTGATCTGCTGGTCAGCATCCTTCATACCATCGATGCTCAGGTTCACTTGGCTCTCACGGACCGGATTCGGCCAAAGGATCGCCGTTCCGTTGGCGTGCTCCACGCTGGCCTCAGGGCGGTTTGCACTGTTGTCAATGGTGATCGTGCAGACATCGCCGCAGAAACCGCTATAGAGCGTGCCCACCTTCACATTCACCTGCACATTGTAGGTGTATCCGTTCACCAAGGGAGGTGCAACGGCAGCATTCCACTTCAGCTGCAGGATGTACGTACTGCGGATGAAGGTCTGGTCGTAGTTCTCACTCGGGATGGTGATGCGGAACTGGTATTCCGTAGCTCCCACAACCGGAGTCGCATAAATGAAACTGTTGGTGGTGTTGAAGGCGCGCGACTCATTGCAGGAGTGCCCGTAGGTGGGCGCACTTATCAGCTGCGTGCAGGTCACCGCTGTCGATAGGCTCATGCCCACCTCGCAGCCACCACCGAAGTGTGCATCCGCGATGGCTCCTGCCGCATTGCTGCGGGCGCGGACGAAGTACTTCACACCTGGTGTCAGCGGGCTGGTCACCATCTGATTGAAGCGCACCTTGTTGGTGTTCACCGTGATCCGGCGGATAAAGCCGGCATCGGGGTCGGAGAACTCGAATTGGTTGCTGGTAGCACCCGGTGCATTCGTGCAGTAGACATTGCTGTTCGGGGTGAAGTTGAAGATGCCGCAGGACTTGGCCGCGATGTGCGTGTTCCCCGCAGGCAGGCAGAAGCTATGCGCTGTATAGCTCGGATTGGCGGGTATGGACGAAGGCGATACATACCCTGTAGGGAACGCATCAGCCAACAGCACCTTGCCGTTGGTGGACCTGATCTGCCAGTTGCCCATGCCGCTGAGGCCATCGCCGAAGCTGTCGTAGATCGTCAGCGAATAGCAATCACCGAAGGCGCTGATCAGGCAAAGGTTCTCATCGATCTGGCTGTTGTTCTGTGCCGCCATATAGGGTCCGCCGCTTGCGACAGGATGGCCTTGGGCGTCATGCACCGCCCAGCTCGTCTGGTCTGCATGGCCGTCCGTCTGGATGCGCAACACCGCTTGGTAGTCGCAGCCCATGATGGGCGTGCCGGCACAAACACAATCCGAACCGTAGGTGTCGTTCTGCGTTGCCGCATTGCCATCATTGCAGGCGGTGCCAGGCAAGGCCGTGCCGCCGTAGACACCGTTACAGTCCTGCACGCAAGCTGTTACACCCGTGTTGCCACCAGCGCAGACGCCGCAGTTATCCAGCAAAGCTGTGCCGCCGAAGACACCGTTGCAGTCAGCGACGCAAGGCGTAACGCCCGTATTGCCACCTGCACAAACACCGCAGTTGTCAAGCGAGGCCGTGCCACCGAAGACACCGTTGCAGTCAGCCACACAAGGCGTGATGCCCGTGTTGCCACCGGCGCAAACACCGCAGTTGTCAAGAGAGGCAGTGCCGCCGAAGACTCCGTTGCAGTCAGCCGCACATGGCGTGATGCCCGTGTTGCCACCAGCGCAGACGCCGCAGTTGTCAAGCGAGGCCGTCCCGCCGAAGACACCGTTGCAGTCAGCAGCGCAAGGTGTGATGCCCGTGTTGCCACCAGCGCAGACGCCGCAGTTATCAAGCGAGGCCGTGCCGCCGAAGTCACCGTTGCAGTCAGCGACACAAGGCATGATGCCTGTGTTGCCACCGGCGCACACACCGCAGTTATCAAGAGAGGCCGTGCCACCGAAGTCGCCGTTGCAGTCAGCGACACAAGGCATGATGCCTGTGTTGCCACCGGCGCACACACCGCAGTTATCAAGAGAGGCCGTGCCACCGAAGACTCCGTTGCAGTCAGCCACACAAGACGTGATGCCCGTATTGCCACCGGAACAGACGCCGCAGTTGTCAAGTGAAGCCGTGCCACCGAAGACACCGTTGCAGTCAGCAGCGCAAGGCGTGATGCCCGTGTTGCCACCCGTGCAGACACCGCAGTTGTCAAGAGAGGCCGTGCCGCCGAAGACACCGTTGCAGTCAGCAGCGCAAGGCGTGATGCCCGTGTTACCCCCAGCGCAGACACCGCAGTTGTCAAGTGAAGCCGTGCCACCGAAGACACCGTTGCAGTCAGCCGCGCAAGGCGTGATGCCCGTGTTGCCACCAGCGCAGACACCGCAGTTGTCAATCGAAGCCGTGCCTCCAAGGACACCATTGCAATCCAGCACCTGCCCGCAGCCCGGAGCTACACCTATGGTGCCATTGGCCGTAGTCGTGCGCCCTTCCGCATCCGTGATGGTCACGGAATAGCTTCCCGGCACGGCGTTCAACACCACACCTGTGGAATCGTTGTTCCAAGCATAGGTATATGGTCCTACCCCACCGAACGCTTGTACTGTCAGTGAGCCCAAAGGTCCTTCGGCACATCCCGGAACGCTCGTCAACTGGGCCGTGATCGCTCCCATGGGGATGCGCGCTTCGTTGTCCGAGTACGTGAACTCAAGCAACGACCCGTTGATGATACGGGCGATGATCGCTCGCGGCAATTCCGTTACGGTCCAATAGGAGCCGATGTATACCGTCGCTGAACTGTCCACGTTAATGTGAAGCGGTATGTTGAACGGAATGGTGTCATTCGCCGCATTCACGTAGTACAGCTGTACATCTGCGGAGATCGGCAGATCACCATTGTTGCTCACGCTGCCGTTGAAGGTCATGAATTGCCCGATGTATGGGTTCATCGTAGAAGCGGAGAAATTCCCGAAGTAGAGGTTCGCCGCAGCGCCGACCACGATGGCACGTGTGGCCTCGTTATTCAGCTCATCGCCTTCAACAACCACATCACCTGCATCGATAATGGCACGGAACACGTGCACACCGACCAGTGGTGATGAGAACGGAACCGGGATGGTCACTGTGTTCGTTCCGCCGGTCACCAAGCCAGGGACGTTCGCGACGGTGGCCAATTCAGTATTGTCCGCTATCACCTTCAGGTCGAAAGTGCTACCCAAGTTGCCGTAGCCGATGTTCTCGTAGGTCACATCCAACGTTATCGGCTCGTTCACATCCGGGTTCAGCAGGCTTGGATTGATATACTGCGACAGTATGCGCAGGTCCGGCAGATTGGTGATCACCACGTCCCGGGTGAGCACGTTGTTGCCCTCATCGCACTCGGCGTAGACATTATCGGGATCCACCGTGAAAGTGAAGTGATAGGTGCCTTCACTGCTGAAGAGGAAGCTGCCCGGAAGGGTGACTCCCACGCCGCAGATGTAGCACCGCGCTTGGGCGGGATCCACCATCACATCACCCAGCAAGGCCGTGCCCGGGATGTCCGGTCCGCTCACCTCGAAACGCACCTTCACGAATGAGGCCGTGTAGAGGTTGTCCTTTCCTAGCACCACGCTTACAGGGGTTGTTTGGCCAAGAACGGGAAGCACCGGCCAACCCCAGTAATTGTCGCACAATGTCGGATAATAGTCGTGGCATAGTTGATCAGTCGCACTGCCACCTTCGTTGAACTCCGGTATTGTATTCAACGGATCCACCGTTGCGGTCAATGAGGCGGTTACTGGAGCCACTGTAGGTGCGCTCACTTGTACCGAAGCACTTTCACCAGGTGCTAGATCACCGGGATACTGCACCGAATACGTACCACCTGTACTGACATCGAAGCGTACATCGATGGGACCTTGTGCCACGGCATTGCCGCCGTTGGTGACCACTGCATGATAGGTGGCTGTTCCAGGAAATGCGGGATCCACTGGAGTGACTGGATTGTCACACGGAAATTCCACGAACAAGTCCGCTTGACAAGCCACCGTACTTCCCAAGTACGAGATGCTGTTGTTGTCCTCGTTCAGCTCCACCACGTTCCCGTTAGGCAAAGGCACATCACAAGAAAGTGTGAAACTGTAATTACCGACCGCTGGTGGGATGTACGGAATGGAGAAGTCCAGATTGCTGAATGCCGCGATGTCAGTTATTGCTTGAGCAAATGTCTGAACGAAGCTTCCATCCTTATACACCGAGACGTTGCATGTGAAGGGGCCTGTAGGGACCGCTCCAAAATTTTGAACAATGAACCCTGGTTCTCCAGCAGAACATTGTGGAACTCCTTCACCGATGCCACCTGTATAGTACGGAACGATGTCCGGAAGGGCAGGGAATACCGTGAGCGAGCGACAGTCACTGACATGGTAGTTCAGATCGTTCAACACATGGTCTGCATCGGTAGTACCACAGATCGAATACTGGCCGGGCGTGTCGAACACGATGCCGCTGAATGGCAGGGTGAACGACGCACCTGCTGCAAGCGGCGGCACCATTACATCTGCAATGATGGGGAGACCTCCGGTCTGGCCAACGTCCAACCGGGTCGGTACGTTCACATCCGCACAGGTCGAGTTGTACACGGTGATATTCCCGGAAATGGAGCCTCCTGTCAGTATCGCAGTTACCGGGTAACCATTGATGAACATGACCTGATCTATGGACACGCCAACGCCAAACCCCGCTAGGCAACCTTGCACGCGTTCGTAAGGCGCATTGACAGTGCCGGTGAGCGTATAGTCCGTCACTTCCCCTGTCACCTCATAGAGTCCCGGTGTGTCGGGTGCAAGTATGCCTCTGTGGAAGTACCCCTGCGAATTGGTCAAGGCGATGTAAGTCTCGCCATAGTGACCATTGATAGTGACCGTGGCACCCGCAACGCTGCTGTCCGCCAATGGCACTGCCGTGCCAGAATAGTAAGCGTAGCCGGATACGACCACGGTATCGGAAGGCGAGTATATCTCGGATACCGCTGGATCGACCGATGCATACACATGGATCGAGCCCGGTACATTGTAATCCCCGTTCACGAAGGGCCTTACCGCGTTGTTGTTCAACTCATCCGTCTCCGTGATCACATTCGTCGCATCCACGATGACCCGCATCGGGCACCAGGCCACCACGTTCGGTGTGGTGATGTTCCAAGATACAGTGAGCGTGTCATGCGCAGCCAGCGAGTTCACCGTGATGTCCGGATAGACCGTACCGGGTGCGAACTCGTTCACCAAGTGCACCACAAAGCCTTCCGCCGCGAAGTCCGAGCTATTATGCACCTTGGCATACACCGTGATCGGCGTGTTGATCGCCGGGTGTGGATCGCTGAAGTGGATGTCGTTCGCGAAGATCTCCAGGTCGGGAGCGACCAGCACATCCGGATAGTTGTAGAGGCCGCTCTCCGTAAGGCATTGGCCGTTCGCCACCTGTACACGGGTCTGGTAGTCCGTTCCCGCAGGCAAGCTGACAACGGTGCAGCGGTAGCGCTTTCCGTCGGTGGTCGTCACATCGCTCGGGTCGGCGGCCACCATCAGCACCGTGCGGTCAAGCGGCCCATTGAACACACCATCACCCTCATAGTCGAGGATCAGGCGCGGATAGCCCAGAGGCAGTTGCCCATTCTCCGAGTCGGTGTAGATCACCTCGGCGGTGTACGTGCTGGAAGGCTCTCCGGTCTGTGGGAAGAGCACGGCGTTCTGGAAGTTGCCATTGCCCGTGAAGGTGAGTGTGCGCACGGCGGTCTGGAAATTCGGATCGCTCGGCAGGAGGCAGGTTCCGCATGCATCAAGCACACTTGAACCGTTCGGCACACCAGCGCAATCCGAGCAACTGCTGTTTGGTGTGATGCCGGTGTTGCCACCGGAGCAGACGCTGCACGCATCTATGGCGGCGGTGCCACCATAGACGTTGTTGCAGTCTTGCACACATGCAGATAGGCCGGTGTTCCCACCCACGCAGACGCCGCAATTGTCAATGGACGCCGTACCGCCGAGGTCGCCATTACAATCCGCCGCGCAAGGCGTAATGCCGGTGTTGCCACCCACACAAATGCTACAATTGTCCAAGTACGCGGTGCCGCCGAATACGCCGTTGCAATCCGCCGTGCAGGGTTCTAGTCCGGTATTCCCGCCCACGCAAGTGCTGCAGTTGTCCAGATAGGCCGTCCCTCCTTGCTCGCCATTACAATCCAGTGGCAAGGGCTGGCCTTGCAAACAAATGCTGAAAGTGCCACGCGCGCTGATCGATAGGCCTGATGCAACGCGGATCGAATAGCTCTGGCCGGGTGTTACAGGTACGTTCTGATCGGTACCTGCAGATCCACAGCCTTGGTTGCCAACAAAGCTTGGACAGGTGCCCGCGTACATCTCCCAAGCAAGCCCTGTGGCGCTGCCAGCGTTCAACGAAAGCAATACGCTGGTATGGGATCCCGCATTGAACGAATACCAAACATCCGGGCCAAAGCCAAGCGTGGGGTAGTTGGCTTCGCAACTCGCATTGGCAACCCCATCGCGCGAGGCACCCAACGTAGTGCTCTGAGTTCCGTTACCTGGGCAAGACCCGTTGGTGAGTATGGCGATATCGGTCGCTCCACCGCACACATCATTGCTGGGTGGAAGGCATGGTTCATTTCCGGTGTCGCCACCTACGCAGGTGCCGCAGAGGTCAATGAAGGCAGTGCCTCCGAAAATGCCGTTGCAATCCGTGGTGCAAGCTGTGAGGCCGGTGTTGCCACCCACGCAAACGCTGCAATTATCTACGAAAGCCGTTCCTCCGAAGACGCCGTTGCAATCCGCGGTACAGGGTGATAGGCCCGTGTTCCCACCCACGCAGGTGGCACAGTTGTCCAAGTAGGCGGTGCCGCCGATGTTGCCGTAGCAATCGATCTCTTCGCCGATGCATTGGCAGCTGGCATTCCACACGTCATTGCCGGTGCTGGAAAGACCATCGTCGCAGGTGGCCCCTGGTACTGCTGTACCGTTCACTATACCAAGGCAATCGGTCCAGTTGCACTGGCAGTCTGCGCCCAGCACTGGATCGACCGCACCAACGGGATACCATCCTTCCGGGCAAGGTGATCCCGGTCCGGTGCTGCCGCCTTCCATACCCAGGCAATCATGTCCAACACATGCGCAGGCCACCGTCCAAGCATCATCCGTGGTGGAGGCGAGGCCATCATCGCAGGAAGTGCCGGGTAGCGCAGGCCCGCCTGGTACACCTTCACAGTCCTGCGGATAGGTGCAGCTGCAACTCGCATCCCACACCCCATCATTGGTGGTGTAGTAGTTGCACGGTGTGCCGGGACCTGCGGTGCCGCCCAACACGCCTGCGCAATCCCACCCGTGACATTCGCAGTCAGCTTGGTACTGATCATTGATGGTGCTGGCCACTCCATCATCACAGAGTGTTCCCTGTGTGGAAGTGCCGCCAATTACTCCCAAGCAATCCTCTGCCGCAGCACTGGCACAGATGCCGAAGCTACCGGCAGTGCCGACTGCATACACGCGCAACCAATACGTGGTGTTCAGACTGGTGTTGAACGTGTACGGGTAATAGCTGATACATTCGGTCACAGCGCCACCACAGCTGGTCGCCACCTCAATGCGCACGTCCGCTGCACTTACTTCTGTAAGATCGATCGTGACTTGGGGAGACGACCCCGAGTTCACCGTGTACCATACATCGGGATATTCGCTGCCCCAACATTGTGTGGCATTACTGCTCGTAGCCTCTTCCGTACTGCCCGCAGTACCGTTCGCCGGGCACGCACCGAAAGGGTGCAGCGTCAACGGGGTTGCCGCCAAACATTCGTCGTTCTGTAGCGCACCAGCTTCCAATACAACGAAAGGCCGCGATTCCGCGATGCCCCATCGTCCATCGGCATCCTTCATCCGGATGGTGAGCACATGCGCTCCGATCGCCAACGCGGAGGCATCGATCGCCGTGTTCACGCTCACGTTGTCCTGCGGCGCGCCGGTGGGCAGCGCTGTGCCGTTGCCCACGCCGGGGTCGGCATCGAAGAAGTATTCGGATGCCACGATCGGCGATGCTGGTGTCGTACTGCCTCCGTTGCCGCCGTATACATAGAACAGCCGCGCTTCCGTCATGCCCCACAGTCCATTTACATCCTTGAAGCGCATGCTCAAATTATGGAAGCCGATAGGCAATGCGCTCGCATCCACGGCGAACGCGGCAGAGGCTTGCGGACCCGTCGTGATCCCGAAGGACTGCCCTTGACCTACGCCAGGATCCACATCAATGAAATACTCGCCTGCGGCCAGATCCGGCGCGGGACCACCACCACTGCCACCGGAAGCACCGTAGATGTAGAAGAGCCGCGCGGCCGTCATGCCCCACAGCCCGTTCACATCCTTGAACCGCATGCTCAGCGAGTGGAAACCCACCGGCAGGCCACTGGTATTCACCGCGAAAGCAGCGGAAGCTTGCGCACCCGGCGTAACAGCGAAGGACTGCCCTTGACCCACGCCCGGATCCACATCGATGAAATACTCCCCGGCTGCCAGATCAGGGGCGGGACCGCCACCACTGCCTCCGGAAGCACCGTAGATGTAGAAGAGCCGCGCTGCCGCAATGCCCCATGTCCCGGCCGCATCCTTGAAGCGTGTGCTCAAGGTGTGGAAGCCCACCGGAATGCCCGTAGTGTTCACAGCGAAGTTCGCGTTCACCACATTGCCGGTGGAAACGCCTATCGGGGTGCCCGCGCCCAAACCGGGGTCGGCATCCAGGAAGTACTCCGCAGCGGTGAGCTGCTGCGCTTGGCCAAGGCTGCAACAAAGTAGCCATGCCGTAAGGAAGAGGATGATCGTTCTCATCGCACCAAGGGGTTATGTACACGACGATCAGTCGTGCTTGGAACCTTGCACCTGCACGTTGATGGAACCACCTTGGCCGATGGAGGAGTTCAATAGATTGAACTGGGTCACCAGCGGCAGGCGCGGCACGCCGTCCAAGGCCACAGCCAAGGGTGCACTGCCGCCGTAGAGGCCGATGTCCATACCATCCGTGCCGGCGTTATGGCCCGGCGAACCCGCTTGCAGGTGGTAGTCATAAGTGGGCAGCCCTTGGTAGTCGGGCACGTTCACGAAGAGCGGATCCATGCCCACGAAGTTGCCGCTGCCTACGTTGCTGCCAGTTGGAGGCAGGTCGTCATCCGAACTACCGAAGGAGAGGTTGTTGTTGAAGGCGCAGTTCTCGACGCCGTAACCATCCGTGCTCGGGGCGCTGCCATAGAAGATGTTGTTCGAAACGACCGCGTATTGAACGTTATAAAGTGCATAGCCACCATTGTTCGTGAACACGTTGTTGCTGATGAGCACCGACGGGCTACTGGAAGAGGAGATCTGCCCCGTTATGAGGTTGTTGGTGATCAATACGTTGGACCAGTCACTACTCATCTGGATGCTATTAACCACCGAATGCTTAACGATAAGGCCATTCAAGGCGTAGTAGTAGTAGTTGTATGAGATTGAGCTGACTCGGCATCGCTCGATCAGTATGCTGGAATTCTCAGAATCATAGGTAGGATAGAGGCCTGATACATCCAATCCGATGAAGTTGCTTCCGGAGGAACCATCCTGACAGTAGATGCCACTTATCATCGAATTCGCTCCGGCATTTCCATATCCCCCACCGATCACTGTGATGGCATGGCTCACATACAAACTCCCATAGTTCGTCGCACTCGGGGTTACATAAAGCGTATCCCCAGAAGCAGCGGCATCATGCGCTGCCTGCAGATCCGTGTATTGCGCGGGATGGCCCGGTTCGTTGCTTACGGTGTATACCGTGGCGTTGGCTGCAACGGTGAAAAGGGATGCGAGAAGAAGGAGTGTGGTTTTCATTGTGTGGGGTTCTTGGGTGGTTGGAGGGATTTTTTAAGAGAAGCGAAGCAAGCACAGCACCGTGGCGTCCACAATACCCGGAAATGGGTATTTTTTATAGATGACGACATCGTTTCGCTCTGTTGCCATGCTGAGCATCCCGGCCTATGAGCCAGCACCCGGTGTCACACCCGCCCATGTCCGAGAAAGCACATCGTAAAAGCGTAGCTAGTGCCTTCCCCGGATGCGCACCTTCACCCCGAAGTAGATATCCGCGCCGCTCACTTGGTTAAGGCCGAACAGCCCGCCGACGCGGTCGCTGCCGACCATGAAGCCGGCCACCCTTAGAGCGAGGCCCACGGTGGGGTCGTTGAAACGGTCCACGCTGAATGGAATGGCGATGCTGAAGTTGCGTGTCTCGAAGCGCGGCACCAAGGCGATCTGGTCGCGGGCCACGGCACTGGTTGGCGCTGTGCGCAGGCCCAGCACCGCTTCCACCCGTAAGGCAAGGTGGGCTATGGGACTGTAGTCCACCGAGAGGTGCGCCGCTGCGGGAAGGCCCATGCTGAAACTTGATGCGGTGCGCGACGCCAATGGATCACCCAGCACCAAGCGGCTCAAGGCAGTATCCAGTTCCCCGATACCCTGCACGGAGAATCCGCTGAGGTCGTTCACAGTGGTGGCGCCGCTGCGCACGGAACTCACTTTGGTGTTGTGGTTGAAGGTGATGGAACCCATGTCCGTGAATGCCACGCCGATGCGCAGTCGATAGGGTTGGCTGCCTTGGACACTATCCGGTGCAAGGATGTTCAGCACTATGCCCGCATCGGCGTTCCATCCTTGCCCGTTGACCCAGCCGCCCATTCCCTGGTCCGTGGCTGGTGCGGACAGGGCGTGGTCATAGTTCACTTCGGTGATGGCCTGCACGTCTTCGCCCAAGCCACTGAGGACTGGCGGCTGAATGGAAGCTTGGTCCGCAAAGAGGCCCACGGCGTATTTTGCAGCGACTGCGGCATCCAGGCGGAGGCGCGTTCCAAGGGGGAAGGAATGGCCGAGAACGGGCCCGAACTCGGCCCAGCCGATGGTGGCGGAGCGGAGTGCGATCTCGTCCATGCGGCGGCTCTTGCCAGGTCCGATCGTAATGGTGTCCACACCGAACTTCCGCGCCAAGCGGTCCAGGTCCAGCGCGACGAATGATCCGCGCACACCGGTGGTGAAGGCCAAGGCACTGCGCCGACCCATTCGCAAGGAGAATGACGGGCCCATGATGCGGAGGTCCAAGCCCACCGCACGGTCCGTGCTGCCGATCGATGCCAATTGGGCATCTTCGGTGTTCACCTGCACGCGGTTGCCAAAACCGAACAGACTGAGCTGCTCCTTGGCGTAGTAGAAGTAGGAACTGTTGAGGTCCACCCCGGCCCGCAGCACGTTGATCTCCGCCTTATCGGTATTGAGCAGAATGCTGGCGGGTTGGCTGCCGACACCCCAGATGCCTTCCCAAGATCCGCCGGTGATGCCCACGCCATATTGGGCACAGGCCAGCGAAGGACCCAACAAGGCCAGGGTCTGGAGCAAGCGGCGCATCACCGTCCAGGGTCAGGGCTGCACAACCACCTTGGCGCCAAGGTCCAGGCTGTGCTCTGAAAATGCCGGCATGGGGCCGTCCAACTGCGCTTTCACCACAAGCTGCACGTTGCTGTCGCGGATGATCTCCGCCACATTGACATCGCCAAGGCTCATCACAAGCGTTTGGGCACCATCAGGCACGGGATCCAGATCGGCCACCGTAACGGGTTGTCCGCTACCAAGGCCCAGCTGGAGGGATATGCTGTGTAACAGATCATAGTTCCCGGTAGCAGGCGTGGTGAGGTGCAATTGGGCCTTCGTGAACCGGAACTCCTTCAGTTGGGACAGGGAGTAACCATTATCAGTGAGCAACTGGCCCAACGCGTTGCCGTCGAAGTTCAACGTAAGCTGGAGCTCGCCTGCGACACCCCCGGAATCGACCGTGAAGGGGATGACCGCGTATTCCATCTGGAGTTCAGCGGTGGGCTTAAGCTGTTCCTGCTGTTCCTTCGTGCAGCCGCCAAGCATGAGGGCGAAGACTGGAAGGAGGATCGCAGCTTTGTTAAAAAGGTGGGTCGTTTTCATGTCGGTCGGGTTAGGGGGATCCGGGGCGGTGAACGGTTGGTACTTACTCCGCATTGCAAATGAACCTTCCCGAACAGGGGTTCACAATACCCGTAAATGGGTATTTTGAGGGATGGCCTTTGCGGTCGAGCCGGATAGCTCAACAGTGGGCTTGACACAATTCATGCGGCGACCCGAACGGGTCTCGTTAGCGGCTGGCCACGCACCCGGT
Source organism: Flavobacteriales bacterium (assembly GCA_038234075.1). Classification (GTDB taxonomy): domain Bacteria; phylum Bacteroidota; class Bacteroidia; order Flavobacteriales_F; family PHOS-HE28; genus PHOS-HE28. Next base: position 14,199 of record JBBSUV010000059.1, read on the forward strand.
CAGGAAGGCGGGCTCCACTGAAAAACCGAAGGGCCGCCCCGGATGAGGCGGCCCTTCGGCTTAGAAGGAATGAGGGTTACTTGATGATGCTCAACCGCTGAACAGTACGCTGTCCGTTCACCGTGATGTTCACCATGTATACCCCGCTGGCGATATCGCCCGGTAGATCGAGGATCGTACTGAACCGCTCCCCGCTGTTACCGAACTCCTTGGCGAAGACCTGCTTGCCATAGATGTCCTGGATACCATCTATGCTCAGATTCACTTGGCTTTCAAGCACCGGGTCCGGCCACAGCGTCGCTGTACTGTTGACCTGCATCATGCGGCCCGCACGTTCTATCGGAACAGCGTGACGTCACCGATGCGTTGGGCCTCCTTATTGTCCACAAAGCGGACCCAAACCTGGTACACGTAAACATCTTGCTGGCTGGGATGCCCTTTGTAGTAACCGTCCCAACCCTGTTTGATGTCGTTGCTTTCGAAGACCAGTTCGCCCCAGCGGTTGAACAGGCGCATCCGGAAGTCCTTTACGAACCGGATGAACGGGTAGAACACGTCATTACTAAGGTCCATCGGGTCGAAACCGCCTCCGTTGCCCCCGCTCCCGTTAGGGGTGAAGGCATTGGGTATGGTGATGTCATACACCGGAACTACAGTTACAATATGATCCACACTACTGGTGCAACCGTGATCATCCGTCACTTGGAGGGACACCTGCCAAGTGCCCGGATCCAGGTAGTGGTGTTCCGGATCGGGATCGATGCTGCTACCACCATCCCCGAAGCTCCAGGCCCACGTACTTATGGCACCGGTGGATTGATCGGTGAATTGCACATCGGCGTGGTCCGCGTCGGTTTCCCAAGGGTTTGCCGTAAAGCTGGCAACGGGGTTGGCGTAGGCATGCACCGAACCGGTGGTCAATGCAGTGGCCGAACAACCCAGAGGCGTGGTCACCGTTAAGGAGACGGTATAGTTCCCTGCTGAATAAACATGGACCGGGGCCATGGAGGTGCTTGTGGACCCATCGCCGAAGGACCAGAAATAGGAAACCGACTGGTTGGTGAGGCCGGAGGGGAAGTGAGCAGTAAGGGGCGCACAGCCTTCAGCGATCACCGGAGGAAGGGTGATGACAGGGGGCGTTTCCACCGTGATGGCGATGGTGGCTTGCAAGCTGTTCGAGCAGACATCCGTAGCGATCACCGTCAGGGTCCTGCTGGAAGTGGCCTGCAGGGTGAAAGGCCCGTTCCCGATAGCTGGAAGTTGTGGCCAACTGAGTGATGTAGCACCCGGGTATCCGGTAAGCCAAGCTCCCACAGTGGCCGATCCACCGGGACAGACCGCCGTGTCCCCATAGGTGTGGAGCGTGGCCAGTGAAAGGTCGAGCACAGTAACGGGGAGTTCGAGCAGGGGGCCGATGCATCCCGCTTGGTCCACCACCGATACCTGGACCACTTGGGTGGCGGGGAAGGAGTACTGGAGCGAATTCCCGGTGCCGATGCCGGCCCATGTGATCGTATAGCCACCGGCGCCGCCTGAGGCCTGGGCGGTGAGGGGTACGGGCGTGTTCACGCAAACAGTGTCATCCACCTGTGCGGTGAAGGCGATCGGTGAAAGTGAAGGTGTGATGGCGGTGGCCTGCGCTTGGCAACCGTTGGCATCCGTTACCACCACGGTGTAAGCGCCGGAAGGCAATCCCACAGCCGTGGAGGTGGTCTGTCCATTCGCATTGGTGCTCCATTCATAGGTGTAGTCCGGTGTGCCCCCTGCGGGTTGCACGCTCGCAGAGCCATTGGTCCCACCGAAGCATGAGGGCGCGTTTGCCGTCACATTGGCCGCGCTCAGGACTGAGGGTTCGGTAATGACAACGGACGCCGTGGTGTCGCAGCCATAATTATCCGTCACATGCACCGTGTAGGTTCCGGCTGAAAGGCCGGTGGCGGTTGCCGTGGTCTGTGCCAGAGCATCGGTCCAGAGATAGGTGAAGGAAGAGTTGCCGGGCGTGAATGTGGCGCTTCCCGAGTGGTCGCCGTTGCAAGCAAGCGCAATGCTGCCAAGTGCCGATCCGAAAAAACTGGTGGGCAGGGTGATGTGTACCATGTCCTGGTCCGATGGACAGTTGGTATTTCCGCTGGTGGTGAGCACCAGGTCCACCCCATTGGCAAGGATCTCCGCAGTGCTCGGTTGATACTGCACCGCGAGTCCGCTGCCGGTGAACGTGCCACTGCCACCGGACCAAGTGCCGCCCGTGGCGTTGGTAACGCTACCTGTGAGCTGTATGGGCAGATCGCCGTAACAGCCAATGAGGTCTGCCCCGGCCTGGGCCACGTTAGGTTGGCCCAATGCTTGTATCGTAGCGCTGCCTTGGGTCGGGGCACACCCATTGGCATCGGTCACGTTGAGCGTATATGTCCCTGCACCGGCCTGTATCATGGCGGTGTTGGCCCCATTGCTCCATGTATAGGAGTAGGGTGCTGTTCCACCGTTCACCATTGCAGTAATGCTGCCATCTCCTGTGCCGGCGCATTGCTCATTCACCACGGCCAGATCGGCAATGGTGATCGCGGCAGGCGCAGTGATGCTCGTGACCAACGTGGTATCGCAGCCATACGCATCCGTTACCCATACACTGTAATTGCCAGCGCCAAGCCCGGTGGCGGTAGCACCGCTTTGTGCTGCTGGATCATTCCAGAGAAAGGTAAAACCGGCTGCGTTAGGGCTGAACTGGGCCGACCCCGTCGAAGTGCCATTGCACGTAGCGTTTACCGGGGTGATGCTGGACCCGATGAAGCTGGTGGGCAAGGTGACGTGTACCGTGTCCTGGTCCGCTGCGCAGCTGTTGTTGCCGGTTGTGGTGAGCAGCAGGTCCACGCCATTGGCCAGGATCTCTGCTGGCGTCGGTTGGTACTGTACCGTTAGACCGCTGCCGGTGAACGTGCCGTTACCACCGGACCAAGTGCCGCCCGTGGCGTTGGTCACACTGCCGTTGAGCTGTATGGGCAGATCGCCATAGCAGCCAATGAGGTCTGCCCCGGCCTGGGCCACGTTAGGTTGGCCTTGCGCCACCACCGTACCGGCACCCGTGGCAGGTGCGCAACCATTAGCGTCGCTTACTTGCACGGTCCATGTACCGGCGCCGACAGTGATCGACGGACCGGTCTGGCTGTTGTTCCATGCATAACTGTATGGTGCTGTCCCGCCGTTCACGTTCACGCTCACGCTGCCATCGCCAAGGCCCGCGCATGTCTCCGGTGTTACCGCAACATCCGCAATGCTGATGGGCTGTGGTGCAATGATGATGGCGGTGAGCGTTGTATCGCAGCCCGAGGGGTCCATCACCGTAACGGAATAGGTTCCCGCCCCCAGACCGCTGGCTATGGCGCTGTTCAATTGCGGTGCGTGGGCCCAAGAATACGTCCAGCCGGGCAGGGTAGGCGCCACGGTGATGTTGCCGTTAGCCGATCCCGAACAGGTGGCATCGGTGGTAAGCAGGCCCATGTTCGCGAACGGTGCCGCGAAAGCGATGGTCAGGTCATCCGTATCTCCCGGACAGGTCCCGTTGCCGGTGGTGGTGAGCAGGAGTTGCACTGAGCCCGATGCGATCTCCGCAAGCGTTGGCGTATAAGTTGCGTTCACCACATTGGCGTTCGGTTGGAAGCTGCCACTTCCCCCGGTCCATTGCCCGCCGCTCGCACCGGTCACGTTCGCATTCAAGGGCACCGGCGCCGGGCCCGTTCCACCGCAGACCAGGATATCCGGCCCCGCCAGCGCTTCTATCGGTTGCTGGAACTGCGTTACCGTAACGCTCGTGGAGGTCGGTGGACATTGGGAAGTGTCGCTCACTTGGACCGTATAGGTGCCCGGCCCTACGAAGATGCTCGCCGTGGTGGCTCCCGTGTTCCACAGATAGGAGTATGGCGGGGTGCCCCCGGACCCGTTCACGGTGATGGTGGTCCCCGCAGCGCCGTAGCACACGGTGGGTAGTTGTGGCAGGATCGTGCCGGCGAGCGTGGAATTGAACCATACCCGCACCGTGTCGCAGAAGATCATGTTGCTGCACGGGCTCACAGCATTCCCACATACGCGGTAGTCCACATAGGCCGGGTAGCCCGGTTGTGCCGTAACCACCGTGTTTGCGCAATTAGGGCAACCCAGGTAACTATCATAGGCGCCCCCGCTCCCCGGTGCTATGGAAGACCATAGGACGGTCCCGGGTGCAAATCCGTTGGTGGTTATCGTACCCTGGCATCCGTCGTTCACTGCGATGTCCGGGCCGGCCGTTGGCTCCGCGATGGAGGTGATGCAATACGCGTTGATGTTGTTGCCCGGCTTGCAGAAGGTGAGGATGAACGGCCCGACGCCGCTCAAGCACAGCGGCGTGCCCACTGCGGTGGGCGGCCCGCAATCGATCTGGTAGAACATCGCCCCCGATGGCACCGCACCTGCGCACACATCGAACACGATGCCCTGCGCATCGGGGTGCAGGGTAATGATGAACTTGATGCACTGGGCCGGTGCATTGGTGCCGCAGCACAACCCTTGTCGTGCGATCGATGGACTCTGCCAGGTGGCGCTCGGTGATGCGCTCAGGTCGGTAGTGAGAACCGGCACGGTGGGGTCGCATTGCGCCCAAACAGCACAGGTATATACCAGAGCGACCACCAAACAGACGATGCGACCTGTACGGTTCCACATGCACATGTCTACGTGCTCCGGGTCCTTTGGGTTCGGAACGGCTGTTGGCATGCTCACCCTTAGCAGGGGTTTCGCTTTCGTTTTTACGGTCGGCGATGCTTCGTGGGCATAATGGTCTGCCTCACTCAACACTCAACTTGCCGCGGCCTGCGTCGGATTTTCAACGGATGACGACAAGGGCCAGAAAACGCTCAGGCGGGTCGGAATTGGGATAGGGACCCCCGGATCACTTCCAATTTTTCTAGATCTGCACCATGCTCCGATCCAGCCTCCTTTACCTTCTCTGGCGCGAGCGCAATGTCATTAAGTTAAGACGTGGCTGCTCGGTTTAAACACGGATCCACGCGCTCTCTGCTTATAGCCGAGTGGGCTGTCACCCCGGGCGAAGACCCGGGGTCACACGCGGCTGGCATTCGCGGCTGGCATCCTCCGGCACTGGTGGGTGTGATACCGGGTCCGCCACCCTGCGGGGCGGCCCGGCATGACAATCCTACTTCCACCGTTTCCTTAACTTAATGACATTGGGCGCGAGCGGCCGCGCTCGTGCGCTGCGATGAGCGAGTAAGCACATGGACATGGACACTCGCGTTGGAGTTGGGAACCGTCAGAGCGTGGCCAGAGTGCGGATGTGTAACACGGCAGCAGCAGCCTTATCTTGACGTTTCAATCTTGAACCTGTAAATTGCACCATGCTCCGATCCAGCCTCCTTTGCGCCATACTTGTGGGAACCGTGTTCACCACACAAGCCCAATGCACGGTGGACCTCCCGGCGGATACCGTGACCCTTTATCGGGGTTATGCCCCACAGGCTTGTGCCTCCCTTACCCCTTTGGTGTATGGCTCCGCTCCCACGGCGTTGCTATGGAGCAATGGCTCCAACTCCACATCCATCCAAGTATGTGATACAGTGAGCGGCTGGTACTTCGTCACGCTCACCGATGACACTGCCTGCACGGCCACCGATTCGGTCTTCGTGCATGTGGTGGACGTGCGCTGCGGCAACAACTGGAACAAGGTGCTCGTCTGCCACATCCCCCCCGGAAATCCAGCTAATGCACACACCATCTGCATCAGCGAGAACGGCGTGCCCGCCCACCTTGCGCATGGATGTTACCTAGGGGCCTGCGATCCCGCCCCGGACAGTATCCAGAATGGTGGTGGATCCGTCCAACTTGAGGCCTCGCCCAACCCGATGTCGGTAGTAACGTCGGTGGAGGTTCACAGCATGGTTGCACAGCAGGTCACCGTAGCGGTCTTCGATGCGAATGGGCGCCGCCTACTGGTGCTGTTCGATGCGACCATGAGCGGAGGGGAAGCTCGTACACTCCCCCTGGACAGGAGCCAGCTTCCACAAAGCATCTCCCTGATCTGGATCGAGGCGCGCGGCGGAACGGACCGTGCCGTGCAACGCATCGCCGTGGTCCGGTAGCCTTTGCTGCGGAACCGCCCTCCTGCTTCCGCAAGTGCTCGCATCCCGGCTATCCAAACTTTGCGCTCCACTACCCCACTTTGGCGCGAGACCTCCGCCTCCGGTGGTCTGCGATCCAGGGGCGGGCGTCCCGTGCCATTGAGCGGATCTAAGGTGATAACGGAAGACTTCCTCTCCTTGCGACGTTTCCATGCGACGTTCGCAGGTCGGAGAGCCTGCGCCAGAGTGTGTGGCCGGGACTACGGGTCGGGTCGCAATGACGACGCACATCATCGCTCCCGCAAGCGTTCGCGTCCCGGCTGATCATACTATGCGCTGCAACACAGACAGCCGGGGCGACTTGTGGGTGATGGATGATGCACTCCTCCATGCTTATCCGTAAAGTCTACGGACTTCACACAACGAAGCCCCAGCATCGGATGCCTGAACGCCTCTTGATCGAGGTCCGTATCGTTCAAAGGATGTTCAGTGTGGCAGCCTGAAGACTTCCGGAAGCTTCAGTGCCTTGAGCGAACGCTGAGCGCAGACCCACCAGTGTCCCCAGCCTGTTCATAGATGAACACACATCTCCGTTCGGCAGGGAACACTGGCGGGAGTGGGGGCCAATGTCGATCTGGTCGATCACTGAATCCACAACCCGGACCGCGTGCGGCTTACTGATCAGTTCATCCAGCGATGGCGGCAAGAGCATCACTTGCCGCGGATCGTACTCTTTGAAGACGACATTCCTTCGCGAAGCCATGCCCGAAGGTCGATCAACCAAAACGCTTTGTCAAGATCGAACCACTATGGCTTTTCAACAAAACAAAAGGGGCCGCCTCTTTCGAGACAGCCCCTTTTTCTGATCGTATGGACCCTTACTTGCTGACCACGAAACGCTTTGTGCGTCTCTGGTCATTGAAAGTAAGGGTAATGGCGTACGTGCCTGAGGTCAGGCCATCCACATTCAAAACCACACGGCGCAAACCCGCATCCGTCACACTGAGCGTTTGCTCCATGACCACACGACCCATGAGGTCGGTCACCACAAGAACACCATTTCCGACTTCCCCCAATTGGAGATCAAGGGTCAGTGCGCTGCTCACCGGGTTTGGATACAGGTCCAATTCAGCAACGGATGAACCAAAAACGCTTTTCTTAACCTCTTTGCCACCCTCGGCACAATTAAAGTTGCCGTTGTCCATGGTGCCGCCGACATAGTTTTCGTTGAACATGGCCAGCGCATCATTCAATTGGGAGGCCGTATAGGACCCGCCACAGCCGCCAATGAACTGGTTTGCAGCATTCACAACTTGGGAAACAGTCCACCCTGTGAACGGGCCGTTCAGGTAGGTCAAGTCTCCGGACCACCCGCTGGAGATGGAAAAACCGGTCATACAGGCATCCAAGGAAATGTTGATGGTGGCAGCCACCAACTGACCGGCCAGCACGTTGCTGTATCCACCACCGGGGTTCACCATGGTACTGGGCAGCATGGACGGAGTGCTACCGCTTGGCAGGAAATCCTTCACCGCAGTGGATGTGGTAAGGGTCAACGTATTCCCAGTGGCACAGCCGATGGTCACACCATTGGGTAAGCACGTCGCGAAGTTGTTCTGCAAGTATTTGGCCGGATTGTTCCCGTGTGGAGTTGCACCCCAGCCACCTTGGGTCTGGGTCCGGTACTCGCAATTGTCCTTCGGAGGCTCGCATGCCAGATAGAAGTCGCCTTTCTTCCAGCAATTCTGCCTGTCCACTACCCAATAATTGTAGGAACCGGCGACCAGGCCTGTCGGGTTGGACGAAGACACCACCCCGTTCAGGTAGTACGTATAAGGACCAACACCTCCAGAGGCGGTGATCAAGACCGCCCCGTTGGCATATTCACCACACGTGGGCGGCGTAAGTTGCAAGGCGGCGGTAACACCACAATTCTCCGTTTGTGCCATGCTTGGCAACGCAAACAGAAAGGCCGTGGCAATGATCAAGTGTTTAGCTGTTTTCATTCTTCGGTGGATTTATTTGAACCAAAAGTATTAAGGGTAGTTCGAAGAACCTGTTGACAACTTCACGCACTGGGATCTTGACGATCTGAGCCGTGATCGATCTCTTTGAGGCATGAAGAAGCGACCCTCCCGCAGTCTGTTCGATGAGCAGTTCAAGCACCAGAAGCTCGAGAAG
>JBBSUV010000060.1:0-21700 GCA_038234075.1 Flavobacteriales bacterium
CGCAAGCGCTTATTCTATGACATCTCCAAACGCGTGTTGAGTTTTTTTCAGGCATGAGGAACTCCGGGCTTGGGCGAGAAGTCCGGTGGTCTTCCCGCCCTTGGCCGAAGCCCGTCGTTCGTCGGGTTTATCCCTGGCGGGTTGCTCTCCAGCATGGCCCGCTTCCGTTTGGCCCGATGTGGTAAAGTTGGTCGATCCCTCGCTGGTTTCGATTACTTCCACAGGTGCCGCTTCTTCAGCTTTAGTCTTTCGGTGCTCATAGGGTCTTCCCTCCCTGATCACGGCGCATACCCGTAGCAGGATCTTGCAGCGCACGGCATTCAGAACGCTCATCGGATGCTTGCCCTCGGCCACCTTCCGACGGTAATATGCGGCGAGTTCATTGTCGCATTGGATCATGCCCAGCGCTGCCATGTGGGCCAATGATTTCAGGCGCTTGTCGGCATGATGCGACACCCGTGACCGGCCTCTGATACTGGAACCGGATGTGTGCTCATGCGGAGCTACACCGGCATGGCAGGCCAGCTGGCGGCCTTTCCACATCCGGGTGAAGAGTTCGGTGGCGGCCAACAAGTGCGCTGCCAGCACGGGACCCACGCGCGGGATGGAGAGCAGGAGTTCGTACTGCTTCTTCATGATCGGATCTTGGCCGATATGGTCCGTGATCATCTGGTCCACCTTCTTCACCATGGCCTTGCTGTCATTGACGCGCCGTGTGGAGTATTCCTGGAACGTCTTGCGCAAGGGCTTGGCCACGCAGGTGTTGAGGTCACTGTTGAACACCTTGTGCTTTACCCCATCGATCACCAATCTGTCCCTGAACGCCAGTAGCTGCTTGAGTTCCAGCACAGCCACGGTAGTGGGACTTGCCTTGCGCTGCTTGTCCCTGTGCCGCATGGCAAAGTCGGCAATACGCACCGCATCGATGCGGTCGTTCTTGCCGCGCACCATGCCCATGCTCTGCCGGATGTCCATGGGATGGGCAGGCCAAGCAGGCACTTGCCCTTCCACCAATGTGGCCAGCAAAGCGTTGGAGTAATGGCCGGTGGGTTCAAAGCAGGCCAGGCAGGCCTTCCGGTCCACGCTGGCTTCGCACTCCCAGCGCTCCAGAAGTGAGTTGATCCCATCTCTGGTGTTGGGTACTTCGGCCTGGTCCACCACGTGGCCATGGCCATCGAGCAAGGCGAAGTCCAGCTTGACCTTGCTCACATCTATCCCGATGTAATGCATCGTTGTTTAGTTTTGGGTTACACCTGTGGTCTCCGGAGGGGCTGTGCGCAGGGTCTTTTTACTCGATGACTCTAATAGGCCGCTAGCCTGATATTCTATTCGAGCCTTGGACCCGAGTGGACGGCAGGTACCGATAAGCGCCCTAGGTAGTTGACCTATCGGCTTTTCTGGTTCACCTACCGCCCTGCTCAGTTCTCTCCGGGGATTCACTTTTGGTCCTTAAAGTTGGTTCAACCAACCAAGGGCAAGTGTAGAGTCGGCTTTTTGCCGAGTGCGTTATTGCATAGGGCCTCTGGCCCACCTCATGATATGACGACTATGGAACGAGACGGGCCAGAGGCCCTACAATGCCTGCCACTCGGCAAAAAGCCGAGCGGCTGCGCGCGTTGGGTGAGGACACGCGAGCGAGTGCCGGGTGGGATCGAGATCAATAGTTTGTTGAAGGCCATGGACCTGGAGGATATCCAGTTGCTGAAGGCGGGCTTGATCAAGGAGGGCCCGATCCATGGTGGCACGAATTGCATGTTCCGCCCGGTTTCAGTTCCATCAGGCGTCGGGCTCATTCAGGGTCAACGATCCAGGCAGCACCAGTAGGAACGGCAATGCCGACCCATAGTCCAAGGCATCATACTCCAAGCCCAACAGCCGGATGTTGCTGTAGTAGGCCTGATGGTGGACGTAGTAGTTCTTTTCCGATTGGAGCAACCAGGCCTTCGCGCCCAGCTTTTGCGCCAAGAACCATTTTTCGAGGAGCCGCGCGCACCGTCCGTTGGCATCGTCGAAGGGATGGATCTTCACGAACACCAAGTGCAGCATGGCGGCGAAGAAGAAGACCTCCGGCAGCGATAGGTCCCTCTTCAACAGCACCGCAAGGTCGCCGAACAGTTTCTCCATTTCCGCTTCCACGATGTATGGGGAGGCCGCCACGTATTCGATCTTCCCGGTGGCTGTGGTCACGTACATGTTGCCCGTGCGGACCCGTCCGCGCCTGCCTTCGGGTAGGATGTGTTCCGTAAGCATGCGGTGTGCCTCCAGTAGGTTGCTGCGGTCGCAGGCGTTCGCCTTGGCGAACTGGTAGGCGCCGTAGAGGTCGTCGGTCTTCTGCGTGTGATCGGGCAGGAACGATATGCCGAACCGCTTGTGCTTCACATACGAGTCCAGTTCGATATCCTCCCCCTCGATCTTGGAGGAATACACCGCCGACACCGAGGTGTAGAAACTGAACGCATCCACCGACAGTTCGCTTTCCTCCAGCTGGGCGTACGTAGCCAAGGAGGCCGCGGTAACCGCCTCCTGGTAGCTTGCAAGCAGGGCGACGGGCAAGATCTTGAACGCGGTGTACTCCACGGCTCAAAAGCGGTTAATGGCGCGTGGGATCTTCTTGAACTCGATGCCGGGTTCCTCCAAGGCTGGAGGCGAAGAAAGGTGAACAATCATGGCAGGTATGTTGACCAAAATTAGGCCTGGCACTTGAATTCTGGCGCAACCACCTCTATTCCCATCCCGGCGCACGGCTGTTTGTCGAGTGCCATGCGCACATCCGCCGAGCCTGCCGCGGACTCGTATCCGGGGGCCGGCTCTGCTGATAGGGGAATGAGACGTGAAGGGTCGGAGCCCGCCAGAGGCGGATCGGATCAGCGGGCACTCGGCAGATCCATGAGATGATCGCAAAGCCGAGCGCCGGGATGGTAAAGGCCTTCCGCTAAACCAGATCCAACGCCTGCATCAACTCAGCCTTTTTGCGCCTGGATACAGGAATGTTCATGCCGTTGCTCATGATCACTTCACCCCCTTCACCGCGCACATAGCGGGTGATGTGCTTCACATTGACCAAGTGTTCGTTGTGTACGCGAACGAAGTGATCTTTCAGTAACTCCTCGAAATGGCCGATGGGACGGGAGACCACCAAGCGCTTGTTGTCCCGTAAGTGCAGGGTAGTGTAGTTCTTGTCGCTCTCGCACAGTACGATCTCATTCATGTTCACCATCTGGAAACCATCGCTCACCGGCAACGCCAGCGGGCGGTCCCCGCTGCCGCGGTCCATGTTGCGTAGCAGCATCTCCAACATGCCCGCCCGATCCTTACCCAGCACTGCCGCTTGTGCCTTCCGGATGGCCGCGTCCAGTTCATCCTTGTCCACAGGCTTCAGCAGGTAGGCCAATGCGCTAAAGCGGATGGCCGTGAGCGCATAACTCTCGTGGGCTGTGGTGAAAATGACGTATGGCGGGCGCTCTCCGAGAGACTTCAACAGGTCAAAGCCTGTCTGCGGCCCCATCTCGATGTCGAGGAAGATTAAGTCCGGTCCGAGACGACGGATCAACTCCACACCCTCGGGAACACTGGCCGCTAAGCCCAAGATATGCACGTCCGGCTGCGTCCGCGTCAGCAGCTTGGCCAAGGCATTGCGCGGACGTTCCTCGTCATCAACGATCACGGCAGTGAGCTGCGGCATTTTTCCGTTTCGCATCCGACGGCGGGTAAGTGGGCAAGGTAACGAAGGCCCACTTACACCGCTCAGCGGGGTTGCCTATTGGATACCGAAATCATAAACCTTGGATTGGCTTGAGGGAGCCTCTCCGCTGAAGAGGAAGCAGAATTGCCCGATGCCGGGGTCCCCCACGTTCACCTCGAAGACTCCTGAGGTCGCTTGGGCAATGTCGAAGTGAACAGCCTGCTCCTCACCGATCCCGTGCTCCTCGGTATAATCATTGCCTGACCAGATCTGGAGTTCTCTCCCTTTGGTGGTCACGTCCATCCGAGCCAAGACGAACTCATTCGGACTCGTCGCGCTCATGAAACCGTATCCATTTATGGAGTTGGGACTGAACGTAATGGATTGCTGGTTGAAGTAGAAATAGAACGTGGGTGCTTTTGTGAATTGCAAACGGGCGTTAGTCCCTGTCACCTGCGTGACGATCTTTTGCTTTGAGATGCCACCGCTCATCACCGCGCCGAAAGTCCCCCGCGTCTTCACGCCATTGGTTATCGTTGGTAATAGTTCCACCAAGTCACCCTTGGCATCGTAATAGTAGATCCCCGGCCGATGAGGGGCGTGGTAGTCGTTCATGTCCACAACCTTCTTGGACGGGTCGTTCGCGGCGGTCATCATCGAGGCTATTACACTGTTCGGCACGTTTTCCTTTTTCAATTCCATGAGCGCCGCTGTCGTCACATCGAAATCGTTGTTCGATGTGTTGATCTTGCTTTCGATGATGGTGGCGTCGAAGCCGAGCGCCACCATTTGAATGATGGACTGGTTAGTCAGCGTTTCTTGGGATTGTGCGCGGGTGATACCAGAGGTGATCACCAAGGCAATGGAGAGGGCTAACTGAATGATGCGATTCATTTGAGGCGTGTTTTGTTGCGATTCAAAATGGCTTGGAACGATATTTTCAATGCTGCACCAATAGTGTCCGTTGTCCGCTGGAATGGGCGCCATGCCAGCGCATCACGTAGCTGCCGGAAGCCAAGGAGGACAGGTCCAACGTAGTCCGCCCGTTCAATTTGGCTGATGGCACCACTACTTGACCGAGCGCGTTCATGACGACATAGTCGACCGGACCCATACCCGCGCTCATCACGACCGTGAACAGGCCGTTCGAGGGGTTTGGATGGATGTCGATATCCGCTCCGTTGGACAGTATACCTGCTATACCCACTGAACTGTCTATGGTTATACACATTGTATCACCCGTGCATTGCTCGCTTTTGGCAACCACGCAGACGGTATAGCTGCCGGCAAAGTCCACATGGAGATAGGCGATGCTGTCCGCCTGGTTTGAGTCGTCCCAGGTCATCGAGGCAGGTATGATCCATTCGTAACTCGTGGCGGCAGGGAGGGAGGGCGTTGCCGTGAATGCATAGGCCCCCGCTACGATGATCGTCACCGGCCCGTCGACGTACTCCAATTGTAAGGAATCCACCACTACGTCAATGGTGGCGCTCGTCATACCACAACCAAAGCCATTATCCGCTGTTACGCCATACGGGCCTGGGGTATTCACGACGATGGAAGTGCCCGTCTCCGTGGTCGTCCACGTATAGTTGATGCCCGGCTCGGGATTAACCGTGAGGGTTGCACTATCGCCTTCGCAGAGGTGGCCGCTCTCGTTAATCACGGGTGCGTCCGGGGCTTGGTGTACCGTGATGGCTTGCTCGGAGGATGTCCCGCTGCCGCAGTTGTTGAACGGCGTGACCGTCAGTGTGCCGCTGGCAGAACCAAAATCTACTGTGGTTGAGTCATCGGTTCCGGGAAAGTCAATGCCTTGCCAGTTCCAAGTGTAGCCGCCATCGGCAATTGAGCCGCTGGCTACGGAATAGTGCTGCGAAGAATTGGCACAGACCTCGAAGTCGCCTGTGATGGCACCAGGGGCGTCGGGCAGATGCTGCACCGTGATCGTTTCTGTCAAGGGTGTACCCGGAACATTGCACGCATTGTAGGGCGTCACGGTGATCGTGCCGTCAGGGCCGATGTTGGCAGTGATGGTACTACCGCTTCCGGTTGCGGCGCCGGTCCATTCATAATGGACACCACTCACGGGCAGCACTGCGTAGTCCACATTTGTGCCCGCACAAGGGTGTAGGTCCCAGTTGCCGCTCGTCGCGGGCAGGCCCGGAGCGACGGGTACGGTGACGGGCAGCGAGAATTCCGCACTGGTATCGCAGGTATTCATGCCTGTCGCGATGATGTTCCCCGGCGTGCTGCCGATGGTCATGATGATGGAATCCCCGCTCCAATTCACGATGCTCCAGCCGTTGTCGTTGGGGACGGTCCATTGATAACCCGTGGGGATCGCACCGCCGACCTGGGGCGTGGCCGTAAAGGTCACTGTATCGCCGGCACAGATCGGACCCGAGGGTTCGATGCCCGTGATGGCCATGGTGCCCGGTGGGTTCACGTTCAAGGGCCGCGTGATCACCGAACTCCATTGGCCGTGGTTGTCGCGTACTTGCACTTTCAGCGTTTGGCCAGCGCCCGTGGGGAACATGCAGGCATCCAGAAGCTCATCGATAATGTTTAAGCTGTCCGTGGGCATATCGAAGTAGTGGTATTGCATGCCCGAAGGGTGCAACTCCTCGCCCACCCAATAGCGCACCGCCGTGATCAGATAGGGTGTATCGTGCATCTTGATGAAGGCACGCGACACCACGCTTCCCCACTGGCCTTGGCTATCCTGGAAGCGGAAGCGCAGGTTATGCGGTCCGAGGTCGAGGCTGGCCGTATTAATATTAAGGGCGGGAATGTTCACGTCCATGCCGGAAACGGTGCCAAAGACGCGGGAAGCATCGTCATCATCCTTGTCGAACCAGTATTCGAACCGGTTGAGTGTTGTGGACTGGGCGTTTGCGCTGGGCGCGAACAGCCCGAAGGTCAAAAGGGCAAGCAGGAGGCGGTTCATGGTGGCTCAGTTTTGCTGGGCCTCGGCCGCAATGTGAACCTCGATCGTACCGCCGTTGGTGTTGATGTTCCCGTTGGGCGTGAACTGTGTCCAATGTGGGTTGGAGGGAATGGCTAGGTTTTTCCAGCCCGTGGTTTCAGGGCCGTAGAGGCCGATGTTCTGACCATCTACGCCATTGGTCAGTAGAGCACTTCCAGGGGCGGGGGTAAAGTCATAGTCGTAATTGAACGCGTCCACTGCACCCACATCGGTGAAAAGACCAGTGGGATTGTTCGTTATGGTCTGGCTTTGCTGGCCTCCAATGAGTACTGGATCGCTACCGAAGCTTACTAAGGGAGATCCATTTATAGGTGCGAACAGGCAATGGTCGTAGGTGGAAGCGTTGTTGATCGTCATGCCGCTGGTGCTTGTGCTGACGAATGCACAGTTTGTATAGGTTACCCCTGAGTTGATCCCAACAGTTGAAGTAGTCACGTTCAAGAAAACACATTGGTCAATCTGTCCATTCGAAGGAGATCCAAAGGATAAAGAGCCTTCAAGGATACAATTACTCATTGTTAGTCCTAAACCTGGATTCATAGATATCCCACTCCGTATGATGCATTGGGAGAGAACCAACCCTGTCGGAGAAGAGTAGCCCATGCCTGAATTAATCATGCCTGACGCAATATCGCAGCGTGAGAACGTGATGTTGGAAACACCGGAATTAAATCGAATTAATCTTGAGAATCTAATTCCCTCAAATCGAGATCCCATTCCTTCTGCACTGATATTGAAGGCATTTCCTTGACCCCCACTAATGGACATTGTCGTGATGCCCGTAATAGCTGTCCCCGTGGGATAGATGCCGGCACCGATAATCGTCAATGGCTTATCGATACTTATGCTAGCACCTGGCCCAACTTCCCCTCCCGGCAGGATGATCGTGTCACCAGCTTGTGCGTTGTTCGTAACTATGCTATTGAGTGCAGCATCGGCATTTGGCTGGTAGAAGAATGAAGCCTGCCCATTATGCAGTAGCGTAATGACACCGGTCTGTGCTTGGAGGCTTCCAAGCATACCAAATAGGAGGGAAAGGAATAGTGCGCGTTTCATGGTTTGTGGGTTTTGAGAGAGCAAGGTTGAAGAAATTGGCTGAGATGTCAAACGCGACTGAATAACTGGCAGGGAATTGAGGAAAACTGGTGTTAGACAGCATCTGCTTGCAGCAGTCGAGCTTAATGTCTGGAGGGTAAGTTCTTCGCGAACGCTGCCACTAACCAACAGCGATCAACGGAAGTACCACCTCCACCCAAGTGCCCGCGACCACTTTCACATAGCGGAAGCCCGCCTGTACACCGTGTTGTTCACCGATCAAAGCCAATCGTTCGCGGGTGATCTCCGTGCCCAAAGAGTGCTTGTCCTTGGCATCTGCTGGGTCAGTCTTCGTTGCGATGCCCACGCCATTGTCCACGATCGTCACGACCAAGCGGCCCGCCTGCTGCTTGATGGAAATGTCGACGCGGCCGCTCCCTTCCTTGTGCGCAATGCCGTGCCAAATGGCGTTCTCCACGAAGGGCTGCAAGGCTAACGGCGGCACCATCACCTGTTCGGGATCTAAGGCCGGTGCCAGCTCGATGAGGAATTGGAATTTCCCGTTCATACGCAACTGCTCAAGCTCCATGTAAAGCTCCAGCGCCTTGAGGTCCTTGGCCAAGGTCACTTCCGTCTCTCGGCTGTTCTCCAACACGAGCCGCATCAGCATGGCGAACTTCGTGAGGTAGCTGGATGCCAGATCGCGCTCATTGTCGGCGACATAATCGTTGATGCTGGCCAAGGCGTTAAAGATGAAGTGCGGATTCATCTGTGCGCGCAAGGCCCGAAGTTCGCTTCGTGCCTTGTCCCGTTCATGTCTGAGCTTTTGCCGCCGGAGCTTGTTCTGGTGATATCCCATTACCCCGAGTGCCATGGCCAGGGTCGCCAGACCCACGGCCCATGCGAGGATACTGTTCCTCTCGGCGCGCAGTGTTGCCAAGTTGCGTTCACCTTCCAACTGTTCAAGCTCCCGCACATACCGGATGCTATCGCCGATCTGGCGGCGACGGTATTCGTTCAGTATCGATTGCTTGGCAAGGATCGCTTTGGTGGCAGGTGGCTGGATCACCCGGATATCAATTTCGCGTGCTTTCTCATTGAGCATGAGGGCCTGCTTCCACATCCCTTTGGCACGATACCCATTACCCAGATCCAACAGCGCATCCCGCTCCAGCACGGCATTCCCGGTGCGCTGTGCAAAAGCCAGTACGGTATCGCAATAAGCCAAGCCTTCTTCTACTTTCCCGTGCCGTATGAGCACTTGCCCGGCGGTGTACATGATGCGGTACAAGTGGGCCTTGTCCCCATATATGCGGGCGAAATACAGCGCACTGTCCATGTAGGCGCCTATGTCGTCATGAGCACAGGAAAGAAGATAGGGGTCCTTGAGCACGCGGGCCATGTACAACGACGAATCATAATAGAGAGCGCCATGGACACCGTCTTTGGAGTCGATGAGCGCGATGCCCACCCAGCGTAAGTTATTCGCGATGCCGGAGGAGTCCTTGATGGAGCGCCGGAGTTCCAATGCTTTCGACCATTGATCCTTGGCGATGTTATAATGGTCCTGCCGGTATTGGGCCCAGCCAAGCTGCTCCAAGCAATCGGCCATGCCTGCGGTGTCTTGGGCAATGCTGTACAGGTCGAGCGCCCTGTTCAGGACGGTAGAAGCGGCATCGAAGTCTCCGGTCCAGGCGAAAATGCGGCTTTGTAGAACAGCAATGGACGCCTCATGAACCCCCTCCGTTCGGATGGAACCGTGGTTCAAGGCCGAATCGCAGTGCAGCATGGCGGTAAGCATGTCGGATTCCTTATATGCGGCTCGGGCCATGGCTTCATGGTACCTATGCCATAGCAGCGTCTTGGTGCCCGGCGTGGCGGCCTCCCAACACTGTGCAAGGGCGGCCATTGACTGGTCCGGTTCGGACACCACCCCTAGAAGCGCCGCTCGTATGCATGCGGCCGTATGCGCCGTGTCCGCTGCAATGGGTTCCACTTGAATGACCGACCGGTGTCCGTTGACTTCATCGGCTGTGTTCCAGCATGCTGACAGTATGATGGCCGAGGCGATCATCAAAGCAGACAGACGCGATGAGGCGGTACTTTCGAACATGGTTTCCGGCTCTACACACCGACAACAGCAAGGATCAAAAGACGATCTGTTTTGATGTCATGCTCCCTTCTTTCGTTTGGGTAGGCCACCCGCCAACAACCCCGCCGTGTACCCCTCATACAACTCAAACAAAAACTCCACCCGCTTAGCATCGCTGGCGAATGCTTGCGGGCGGTAGCACTTATCCACGGCCTTATCCAGCGCTTGGTGGGCCTTTAGCAGCGCGGGCGGCATGGTGAGCGGGTCGTAGAGATCGGCCAAGCTGGCTTTGGGGAACTGTGCCCGCGCATCCAGCACGCCTTGCGCGGCCTGCTCCACGGCGGCGGTTTGCGCGGCGGTGGGCTTTTGGGGCCAGGGGTAGTTGTTGTAGACGATGTCCTTTGAGTAGCGATAGTCGCTCTTCATGCGTCCACAAACTGAGCGCATCCACGCATTATGCATGGTGCTGCTCAGGACGCCGAAGTGATACATGGATGCGTTAGGAAGGATCTTGACCAAGTTGCTTGCAAGCGTGCTCGGTTTCTCAAAGTCGATCGGAATGAATGGACGAAACTTCAGGAATGATCAAGTACTCCTTCTTTGGCATGTTCTCCACATGGAAATGCGTGGGCGTCTCCGCAAGTTTCCGTGTAGGTGCGCTCTTGCTTTCAAGGCGCACACGACGCACAGCGTTCACCCGCTTCATCACTTCCGGCATGGAGCGCAATTCGCTTGGCGGCGATTCGCCCAACCATAAACACCAGCGTTGCCAGCCATTGATGAACTCATCACTTCCAAGCCATCGCCGGAAGTACTTCTTGGAAGCCGGTTCCTCCTTGATGAACGCGGCCTTCTCTTCGTCGGTGAAGAGATAGTTGCCACCATCGATGGGCTTATTGCCGATGCCGATCTCCGGCACAGCACACAACGGCTTACTCCGGCTATAGATCACCACATCCCGCGCATCCACTAAGTACGGATTGATGTTCGCCACCACCTCCTCCACCGGTTCGCCACGTTCATCGGCATAAGTGAACAAGCGCTTCTTCGGCACATCGTAATCCGCGAAGCCGATGATGACGCAATGCACGGCGGCCACGCCACGGGCTTCGTTGTTCCAACGGAAGGTGCGATGCGCAAAGTGGATCTTGATGCCTGCGGCCAAGAGCGGCCCCCACAGCGCGCCCACCTGTTCGCCCTGCGTAATGCTGTTGGTGCTCACGAATGCGGCGCGTGTAAGGTGGTCGCCATGTGTGCGCATGTAACGCGCGGCCAGCCCGTACCAAGCACTCACAAAGTCCAGCGTGCCCGCGCCCTTCACATCGGGGAAGACACGCAACAGATCCTCGCGCATGGCGGGCGTCATCAACTTGCTACCTATGAACGGAGGGTTACCCAAGATGTAGTTGTAGCGATTCCCATCTGGTAACAAGCTCTGCCAAACTGTGGCAAGCGCATTCGCACATAGGATGGTGGCGCTGGCGCGCAGCGGGATGCGCACCATGTATTCGCCGAAGGCCGCGCTTATGCGCTGGTTCATCTGGTGGTCCATCAGCCACATGGCCACCTGCGCGATCTGCGCGGGGAATTCCTCGATCTCGATGCCATAGAAGCGGTCCACGTTCAGCAGCACCAGCTTGTCCACGTCCACCACCTGCTGGCCTTTCAGTTGGGCCTTGATCACGGCGATCTCCAACTCGCGCAATTCGCGGTAGGTGATCACCAGGAAATTGCCGCAGCCGCACGCGGGATCGAGAAAGCGCAGTCCGCTCAGTTTCCCATGGAACTGGTCCAGCTTGGGCTTGCTGCCTTTCACCTTTTCGAACTCCTCCCAGAGTTCATCGAGGAAGAGCGGCTTGATCAGCTTCAGGATGTTCGCCTCGCTCGTGTAGTGTGCACCGAGGTTGCGGCGGGCCTTGGCATCCATAGCGCTTTGGAACAGCGCACCGAAAATGGCGGGGCTGATGCGCGCCCAATTCAGCCCGGCGCATTCCAGCAGCGTCACGCGCATGCTGCCGTTCCAATCGGCGATGGGCAGGGGCGTGGCGAAAAGCTTGCCGTTGATGTACTTGAAATCGGCGAGGCGCTCGTCGAGGTTCTTCTGTCGCCGGTCCTCCGGCGTGTTCAGTAGTTGGAAGAGACGCGCGAGCTGGCCGCCGAGGTCGGTGCCGTCCTCCCGCGTTTGGTCCGTGATGAAGTTGTAGAAAGCATCCTGCTCGAAAATGCCGGTGTCGTCGGCGAAGAGGATGAAGAGCAGGCGCACGAGGTAGATCTCCAGCTCTTGCCCGGCGTAGCCGCTGGCCTTCAGCTCATCGTGCAGCTCGCCCATGAGCTCGGCAGCTTTCATGTTCACCGGGTCCTGCTCGCGGAAGGGCCGCGCCTCATAACCCGCGATGAAGTCGAAGAGCTCGGTGCGCTGCGGGAAGTCCTCCAGCAGCAGTTCGGTCTCGCTGCCGCTTTCCAGATCGTACAGCACGAAGCGCGCGAAGTCGCTGACGAGGATGAAGCGCGGCTGCTCGTGCTCCTTCACGCCGTGGAGGTAATCGGCGGCCTGCACGGCGGCCTTCTTCAGGTCCTTGCCGCGGCTCTTGTGTTCAATGAGCACGAGGCCGGGCCAGAAGTAATCGATCTTGCCGAGGGCCTTGTCCAGCTTGCGCACGTGCATCTCGTAGCTGCCCACGGTGCGGGCGCGGATGCCGAAGACGTGGAAGAACTCATACCAAAAGGGCTTGGCATCGGCCTCCTCATTGCTGGCCTCGGCCCATTGCTTGGCGAACTTCTGTGCACGGGTACGTATCTCGCGTCTACTGAGCGGCATGGTGGTGGATCGGTGGATCAATAAAGGTTGCTGGGTATGGTGCCCCAGCAACGGAATGTTTGATAGGATGGTGGTTTGGCGAAGATGGGACTCCGGGTCGATCATTTTCCGGATCGTTGAAAACTGATCCATACGGCCGCTCCCCTGCGGGCTGGTCAATGTGTTGGCTGCCAAGAAGCCGAATGCTTAGAGCTGCCGGGCCGAATGGCCGAATACGCCGTGATGCCCGAAGAGCTGTCAGCCAAGAGGCCGAAAACTGGATCCGCTTCAATGCTGGAAGCGCCGAAAGCAAGGGCCGAAAGGCCGAATACAACTTAAAGCTCTTAGAGACCAAGAGGCCGAATGCCTGCATAAGCCGGAAGCCAACGAACAGCAAACGCCAAAAGCCGAGAGGCCTAGAGGAGGCTGTGCGTTTGGAGTCGTGCGTCTGGAGCCTTGAGCCGCGAAGTCGAACGCCCCAATGCGACTAAGACACCTTATAATGGGTTGTCAATGCCCTTCGCCTCGCCCCACGAACAGGCCATTACACCCACGACCACGGGACCTGAAGGCATGACCATGCCAGCGCAACACCGGACCACGGGATCGTCCTGCAAGACAACGCGATCGGCACACAAGACCGCGCGATCGTCCTGTAAGACCACGCGTTCGTCCTGCAAGACAACGCGACCGCAACACAAGACCGCGGGATCGTCCTGCAAGACCACGCGATCCTCTCATAAGACCACGTGATCGTCCTATAAGACCGCGGGATCGTCTCATAAGACCGTGTGATCGTCTTATAAGACCACGCGATCGTCTCATAAGACCATGTGATCGTCTTATAAGACCGCGTGATCGTCTTATAAGACCGCGTGATCGTCTTATGAGACCACGTGATCGTCTTATAAGACCGCGGGATCGTCTCATAAGACCACGCGATCGTCTCATAAGACCGCGTGATCGTCTTATAAGACCACGTGATCGTCTTATAAGACAACGTGATCGTCTTATAAGACGATCGGCTCATTCTGTAAGCCAACGCCCCCCGGTTGCACGCCCGGCCCGCCTTTTTTTGATAATACTTGAACAGCAGGCAGGGCGGGCCTTTCCGCATGCCTTACCCCGGCCAGCCGGGGGTAGCGGCCCCCCCGGCTGGCCGGTTGGTTGTGAAACGCCTGTGCTTTTCTTTTCGCTTAACGGCTCAACTAACCAATTAATCCTTCACAAGATGAAGAAAGTGTTTTACCTCGTGAAACTTGGGCATACCCGAGTGACCGCAGTGGCCCTGGTGAATAAGAGCCGCACCAACGTGACCAAGATGACGGGCAACCCGGCGTTCACCACGCCCAACCCGGCACTGGTCGAGATCAAGACCGCAGCTGATGCGCTGGATCTGGTGGTGCAGTCCTACAACTTCAGCCGGAGCCGCCAGGACAAGGAGCAGCGCGACGCAGCCTTCGCGGAGCTGAAGAAGTTGTGCAGCCTGCTGGGCAGCTATGTACAGAACGAGAGCAAAGGCGAGCAGGCCTTGATCTCCAGCGCAGGCTTCGAGACGGAGAAGGCGCGCCAGCCGCTCGGTGTGTTGCCTGCCCCGAAGAACGTGCGTGCGCTGCGTACGCCTTTCCCTGGCCAGATCGAGGTCCGCTTCGGCGGGGTGCGTGGCCGCATCGCCTACCAGCTTTTCCTCTGCGAGGGCGACCCGAAGATGGAAGCCGATTGGTCCCTCTACGCCACTACGGGTAAGAACCGCGTGATGGTGCAAGGCCTGGAGAGCGACAAGGCGTACTTCTTCCGTGCAGTGGCGATCGGCGCTGCCGGTGAGAGCGCAGTAAGCGACCCGGCAACCGCGAAGGCGGCTTGAGGACCGCTTCTTACACTAACGAGGCAGATGCCCCGCCACCGGAAGGTGAGCGGGGCTTCTGCTTTTGTGTTGTCCGTCAATACTTATTTCGTTATCGCGCGCCTGCATGCCGGAGGCATGGGCTCTGCGAAGCGATCTCGTAGTAGAGGGACGTCAGCGTTCTCGCCCTCTAAACCGTGATCCTCTTGCAGGGATCACATGGCTCCTGTACTACGATCTCGTTCGGCGCGAGTTAGAGGCTCCGCGCGCTGTGGCCCGAGATCGCTTCGGCCCCAAATGCGGGCCTCGCGATGACGTGCTGGAAGCATGAGAAGTAACTCGGGCCGCCCGATGACGTGCGGGAAGTATGCGAGCGTCGCGGCCAGGTCGCGGCCACGCCTGCCAACTGATAACGGACAACTGACAACTATCCAGCGCGGCCACGCCTGACAACTGAGAACCGACAACTGACAACTAACTCATCAGATCACCAAACGCACCCCGCCCAACTCCGCCACCCGGTACGGGAAGCGATCACTCGGGGAGCCGATGAACATGAAGTTCGTCGGGATGTTCCACTCCTCGCTGAGGCGGTGTACCAGGTCCGGTCCGAAGACGCCGTGCAGCTCGATGAACTCGATCTTGATCTCCGGGTAGGCGCGGTCCAGCACCTCCACGTCGCGGAGATAATCAGCGTGCATTTTCTGACCTTCCTTCAGCACGGTGACGAGCTTGATCTTCTTGGTGATCTCGTTGGCTTGCACGTACATCATCACCCGGTTGAGGATGGAGAGGTCATCGCCCTTGGTGAAGTAGACGAACTCCTGTCTGTTGAGTCTGCGGATGGTGCGCGAGATGGTGAAGCGGCCGAACACGGCAAGCCCGGGCACGCTCTCCACGAAGCTGCTCACCCAGATCATCAGATATTCCAGGATCACCTTGCGGTTCAGCAGCACCGCGAGGATGAGCATGGACGGGATGAAGTACTGAAGGAAGACCACGAGGTATTCCGGGTGCAGGCGGACGTTGCCATAGAGCGCGACGATCACGCCCACCAAGGCCACGGAGACGGTGACGACGGAGGCGGTCTCCGGCCGTGGCAGCTTGGCCCGCTTGATCTTCAGCAGGAAGTTGCCGATGGCGAAGAAGGCCATCACGGTGAGGAAGGAGATGGTGTAAACCCCGGCGAGCGCGGAGGTCTCGGCGTTGGTGAGGAAGAGCACCGAGAGACAGAGCAGGAAGAACATGATGATGATGCGCGGTGAGCTGCCCTGCCTGGTCTCTTTCAGCAGGAACTGCGGCATGATGCGGTCCAGCGTCATGCGCTTGATGAGGCCGGACACGCCGACGTAGCTGGTGAGCACCGCGCCGCAGAGCACCACCACGGCATCGATGGTGATCACCGTGGCCAACCAGTTACCGCCGACGGAGAGGCCCATGAAGGAGAGCATGGTCTCCTGGTGGTCACCGATGGCGGCCATGGGCAGGATCAGGATGGCGCAAAGCACGATGAGCGGGTTGAGCACCGTGACGGCGACCCACATGTTGCGCAAGGTCTTGGGGAACACACCGGGCTTCTGTTCCTCCACATAGTTCGCGGAGCTTTCAAAGCCTGTGACGCCAAGCATCGCAGTACTGAAGCCGAAGAAGAGGGCTGCGGCGATCCCTCGGCCATCCGGGAGCGGCATGCTCAGGTTGAGCTTGAAGAGCGAGAAGCCGTTGTTCATCACGAACCAGATGCTGGCGAAGATGAGAAGGGCCATGGTGGCCAAGTGGGCGATGAAGATGATGACGGCCACGATGGAGGATTCACTGATGCCCGCGATGCTCAACAGCATGAAGATGGCCAGCACGACCATGGTGGCGAGGAGCACGGGGATCGCCGGCACCAAAGCGTGGAGGTAGTACATGGCGGTGCTGGCGCTGAGCACGGCCGTGGCCATGTAGCTGAGGATGGTGAGGCACGCCGCGATGCTCGCATTGTACTTGTTGGTGGTGTTCAAGAGCACGTTGTAGGCACCGCCGTTCAAGGGCAGCGCGCCGACCACCTCGCCATAGATCTTGCGGAACAGGAAGAGCACGCCGGCCACGATCAGCAAGGCCACCACCGCCCAAGGCCCTGCGTAGCTCAAGGCGATGCCCCCCACATAGAGGCAGCTGCTGGTGATGTCGTTACCAGCGATCGCCGTGGCGGCGAGCTGGCCAAGCTTCTTCGGTGTATGTGCCATGTGGGGGTGCGAAGTTGGAACGGAGGCAGCGAACGCAGCGGCTTTTTATCGCACCGGCCGTTTATTTCTGTGTGAAGTACCGCACCCCGCTCTTCATGGTCGCTACTATTGTGCCATGGAACGCTCGCATCCGTTCACCACGGTCGGCCAAGTGCGGCACCGTTTTTTCGGTCCGCAGACCTCTTTGATCGTGGTGAGCGTGGTGGTGGGCTGCCTGGCCTCGCTGGGTGCGGTCGCCCTGAAGCAAGGGGTGCATTTCATCAGCGAAGCGGTGCACAGCATCACGTTCTCCGAGGGGAAGCGGGCGTTCATCTTTTTATTCCCCATGGCGGGTCTGTTGCTCGTGGCGGCCATTACCCAGCTGCTGCTCCACGGGAACTTGGGCGCCGGCCTGCCGAGCCTGGTGCGCGATGTGCGCCTTCGGGACGGCCGCGTTGCCAAGCATAAGATGTGGTCGCAGGTGGTTACTGCTGCCATTACCGAAGGCATGGGCGGGTCCGGAGGATTGGAGCCGCCGATCGCCGCTACCGGTGGGGCCTTCGGGAGCACCTTGGCGCAGATGTTCCGCTTCGGGCGGGCGGAGCGCATCCTCCTGTTGGCCAGTGGCGCGGGTGCAGGTGTAGGTGCCATTTTCAACGCGCCTATCGCCGGGACGATCTTCGCCTTGGAGATCCTCCTGGCCAAGAACGCCTTGGCACTGGTGGTGCCCATGCTGATCTCCTCCGCAGCGGCCACCTTGGTCTCTTCGCTGATCTATTCCGGCCAGCCGTTCGTGTTGATCACGGATTCCTGGAATGCCGCCTCCATGCCATGGTATGTCGTGCTCGCACTTGTTGCGGCCTTCCTCTCGGTGTATGTGATCCGCACTTACCGTTGGACGGCGCGCTTCGCCGAAACGCATTTCCGCAATGCCTATGTGAAAGCTGCCGTGGGCGGACTGCTTTTAGGCCTCCTCATTTTCTTCTTCCCGCCACTGTACGGCGAAGGATATGATAGCGTGGAACTGCTGCTGAAAGGGCGTGCAGCGGAACTGGCCCAACACGCTCCAATCATGCTCTCGCTGGGCCCTTGGAACATTGTGATGCTCACGTTGGGCCTGACGCTGTTCAAGGTCGTCGCCGTCTCATTCACGGTGCATTCCGGCGGCAACGGCGGCATGTTCGGCCCTTCGCTCTTCATCGGGGCCATGCTCGGATTCACCTTTGCCCACGCCCTCAACCTGTCCGGTGTGGTACACGTGAACGAGGTGAACTTTACCGTGGTGGGCATGGCCGCTATGCTGAGCGGCACCATCCATGTTCCGCTTACCGCTATCTTCTTGATCGCAGAGATCACCGGCGGCTATGCGCTGTTCGTCCCCTTGATGGTCGTGAGCTCCTTGTCCTATCTCGCCTGCCGCTATTTGGAACCCATCTCGGTCTATGGTACGCCACCCCCGACGGTGGTGCACCATGCGCCACCCGGTCCGGGAGCGGAGAGCGGGGGTATAACGAAGAACGGCACCCCCGAAGGAGTGCCGCCTCGTCCGTGACGCTTCCACCAAAGCGCCGCGGCCAAACGGTCAATGACCGTCGTTGTCCTTGTCTGAATCCGTCTTCTTATCAACGTTGTCTTTCAAACGCCCCCACCAGGATTTGACATCATCGCTCGTCTTGTTGGCTCCTACCTTCACGTCGTTCCAAGTTTCTGCGGTTGCGCTGGTCACTCTTCCCATTTCAGCATCCACCTTGGCTTTCTCCTGCTCCAACTCGGCCTTCATGGCTTCTGCCTCTTTACGCTCGGAAGGCTTCAGGTCCTTCTTGGCCAACTTGTCGTTGGTATCCTTCAGCTTGTTGTCGATGTTGTTACGGAGATCCGTCAGATCATCCACCACGGCTTGGCGGTCACGGTCGAACTGCGCACCTGCTTCGGCGTTCATGTCGTCCGCCTTATCCTTTACGTTCTCGAGCTTGTCGTTCAACTTTTCCTGCTGCTCGGCCGGCGTATTGGAACAGCTCATGAAAATGAGGGTTCCGGCAAGCGCGGTGAGGAACATTCCTTTCTGGGCGTAAGTGTTCATAGTTGTGGTTTTTTAGTGAGATGATGGCGAATGCTGTTCCAATGTTGCTCGACCTGTAATAATGTTGGGAATAGGCTCACGTTCAAGGCTTTCGGGCTGCATTTGAGAACGAGCGTCCTGCCCGTTGCGGGGAATCGACGCCCCGATCAGTGAAGATCTCGGGGAAAGCCGTTCATGGTCGGCATGAACGAAAATCCGCCAAGGGTGTTTGGTATGGGGAGTGCCGCCGGTACCTTCGCCAAACAAGGCCATGGACTACTACAAGGTATTGGGGGTCGATCGCAAAGCGACGGCCGAACAGATCAAGAAGGCCTATCGGAAGCTGGCGCGAAAGCATCATCCGGACCTGAATCCCAACGATCCGGCGGCGAAAAAGCTGTTCCAGGAGATCAACGAGGCGAACGAGGTCCTGAGTGATCCCGAAAGTCGGAAGAAGTACGACAAGTACGGAGACCAGTGGAAGCACGCCGACCAGATCGAGGCGGCCCAACGCGAGCAGGCTTCCGCAGGCCGTCAGTTCCGCGGCGGTGGCGGCGACCCGTTCGGTGGCTATGGCAGCGGCTTCGGTGGCGGGCAGGAGCAGGACCTCAATGATATCTTCGGCTCCATGTTCGGTGGCGCACGCGGTCAGGCCCGATTCAGAGGGCACGACCTGCAGGCCGAACTGCAGATGTCGCTGCGTGATGCCGCAGTCTCCGAGAAGCGCACCCTCACCATCAACGGCAAGCAGATCCGCCTCACCATTCCAGCAGGTGTGGAGAACGGCCAGACCATCCGCATCAAGGGCCACGGTGCTCCCGGCATGAACGGAGGACCGGCAGGGGACCTGTTGATCACCTTCGGCATAGCGGTGGATCCCGTATTCAAGCGGGTGGGCAAGGACCTTTATGTGACTTTTGACCTTGACCTCTACACCGCCGTCCTGGGCGGAGAGGTCACCGTGCCGACATTGGATGGGAAGGTGAAGGTGCCCGTGAAGCCCGAGACCCAGACCGGCACAGTGGTGCGCCTGAAGGGCAAAGGATTCCCGGAGTACAAGAAGGAAGGAAGCTTCGGCGACCTTTTTGTCACTTACGCTGTGAAAGTGCCCGTCAACCTGACCGAAAAGCAGAAGGAGCTTTTCAAAGAACTCGCCAACATATGATCACCATGGACAACGAGGAACTCGTCCCGGTAGAAGTGTTCTGCAGCACATACCATGTGCAGACCACCTTGATCGATTCGCTGGAAGAGAGCGGCTTGGTGGAGGTCACGGTAATGCATGAGCGGCGCTACATCGCATTCGCCCAGTTGGAGCGCGCGGAAAAAATGCTCAGGCTGCACGAGGATCTCGGGATCAACGTGGAAGGCATCGAGGCGATCGAGAACCTGCTCCAGCGCATGGAGAAACTCCAAACTGAGATGAGCCAGCTGCGCAACAGATTACGCCGTTATGGCGACACGGATTGAGCGGCACTGGATACCATCAACCTGCGCGATATGTCCATCCCACTGGGTTGTATCACCCGTACGAAGTAGATGCCGTTCGCAAGACCGTTGATGTCTATGATCGTGCGCGTTCCTTCGGTCTGCCCGATCTCCATGCTGCGCATAATGCGTCCGTCCCCTGCCAGGATCGTAAGTGTGGCTTCACCCGTCAGTCCGGGATAGATCACGTTCACCTGTTGGCTTGCCGGATTCGGGAAGACGTTCACCGGTCCGTCGACCTGCTGGGCGTAGAGCCCGCTGGTCCATTGCGTAGTTGAAAATGGCCCGTCGTTACCGGGCATGGCAGCCGTTGATAGTGCTAGTGCCACGGCTGCTATGACGATCATAGTTCTCATGGCTTTGGTGTATTGGTTCAGCCCGAACAGTGCAAGATCCGTTCCGGAGTGGCATTCCCTGACTATTCGTCAATACACGAACGGGACCAAGCGCTTCGTTCGCGCCATGTGATCGGTGTAAGCCGCGCCCAGTGCAGCGGCCAACGCGCGCTCCTCGATGTTGATGCGCCACAGGAACATGACCGTGATCGGCACTACCAGCGTCAGCGCGGCCAGCCAGTTGTGGAGCAACAGCCCCAGACCAAGGAAAGCGAGCAACGCCCCGGTATAACTGGGATGGCGTACGAAGCGGTAAGGTCCGTCGCTCACCACGCGGTGGTCCTTCGCGATGGCCACGTTCACGGTGAAGAAGCGGCCGAGGTGGATAATGGACCACCAGCGAAGCGCGACCCCAAGAACGAAAAGCAAAGCCCCTACGATGTACATCGCTACCGAATAGGAATAGCTGAACTGCGACCATGCATAAGAGCCATAGATCGCCAAGAAGATGGAGATGCCGATCACAGCCCAAAGCATGCCGAAGGAGCCGCCATCCTTGCTTTGGGCGGACTTCCCGCTGCGCTTGAAAAGTGCCAACCCGATCTCGGAGATGCCGAGCAGGGTAAAGAAGATCGGGGGTGAAGGCAAGGAGATCATGCAGGGATGGATATGCACGAAAGTAGAGGTGCCTCGGCCATCCATCTCCCCTCAAGGAGGGATCGGGGGCAATGTCATTAAGATAAGGTGTGGCTACTCCGTTTACACACAGATGCACGCGATCCGCCTTGCCAAGCAGGCTGTCACACCGGGCGAAGACCCGGGGTCACACACGGCTGGCATTAGCGGCTGGCGTTCTCCGGCACTGGCGGATGTGATACCGGGTCCGCCATCCCTTCGGGGCGGCCCGGCATGACAATCATACCGAATGCACGCGCTTATTCTATGACATCTCCAAACGCTTGTTGAGTTTTTTAAGGCATGAGGAACTCCGGGCTTGAGCGGGAAGTTTTCTGGTCTTCCCGCCCTTGGCCGAAGCCGGTCGTTCGTCGGGTTTATCCCGAGCGGGTTGCTCTCCAGCATGGCCCGCTTCCGTTTGGCCCGATGTGGTTAAGTTGGTCGATCCAGTACCGGTTTCGACTAGTTCTTCCGGTGCTGTCTGAACTGGTTCCACTTTGC
>JBBSUV010000061.1:0-21683 GCA_038234075.1 Flavobacteriales bacterium
ACCGTCGAGGGGAATCGGAAGGGATCCCTTTGGGGCCATTCCTTTTGTGCATGAACGACTACATTCGTGTATGGCTAGTTCATCGGGCCTATTGTTCAGGAATTGCTTGCACCGTGCGTTCGGAGGTGCCTTCTTCCGGATAGCGGTAGTGAGCATGGGGCTGCTTGCAGCGATGTCGGCTCGAGGGCAGGGTATGGAGCTAACGGCCGGTTTCGTTCATGGATGGGGAGCTGAGCTTGTAGGGAAGGACCAGATCAAGGGGGCCGCCGTGGGGAACGGATGGAGGATTTCTGCGGACTATCACTTCGGAGCGGACACCGCGACGAACATGAGCCTGGGTGTGGGATGGTCCAGCGTTTATTGGACGCAAAAGTTCCGCTTGGTTGAGGACGTGGACGAGGATCTGATCTACGACAGGTCAGGAAGGATGGAGACACTGACCGGACAAGTATTCCTAGCACCCATGCTTTTCGTCCATTTGTTGAAGAAGGTGCGGTTATTAGTCGGGGCCGATCTGGGTCTTACCGTACAAGTTCATCGCCACGAAAGGAGTTCGGGTACGGTCTATAGGTCGCCTTGGGCCTATCAAGGGGGCCATGGCGGGCCTGGTCCGGATGATATCGTTGTGGACAGCGTGTACAACGATATGGACGAGATGAACCCTTTCTATTTGGCCGCTTTCGTGGGTTTAGAGTGTGCCGTTGCGAAGCACTGGAGCATCCGTGCGGAAGGCATCCCATATTCAAGCCGGTTCTGTGGGATATACGTTCGCACCCCAAGGCCTTCATATGTGCGATTCATAGTTGGTTATAACGTCTTCAAGGCTTCAGGCAATCCGTGAAATGCTCGATATCGGGTGGTCACCAAAATGTCGTTGCTGTTGAAAACCCGCTTCGGATCGTTGATAACGGGGCCGCACCGGGGGCTGCATCCCTTGCCCAGCAAAGGTTAACTTCGTGCCGACGCGCGGGAACCCTTGTCGACATTGAGGTTCCGCCCTGATCCATGAGCGAGACGAACTACGGCGAAGAGCACATCCGGTCGCTGGACTGGAAGGAACACATCCGGTTGCGGCCGGGCATGTACATCGGCAAGCTGGGCGATGGCAGCAGCTTCGACGACGGCATCTACATCCTGCTGAAGGAGGTGCTGGACAACTGCATCGACGAATTCGTGATGGGCCACGGCAAGAAGGTGGAGGTCACGATCGAAGGCCCGCGCGTGGAAGTCCGCGACTTCGGGCGCGGTGTGCCGCTCGGCAAGGTGATCGATGTTGTGAGCAAGATCAACACCGGCGCCAAGTACGACAGCAAAGCTTTCAAGAAGAGCGTCGGCCTGAACGGTGTGGGTACCAAGGCGGTGAATGCGCTGAGCAGTTACTTTAAGATCGAGAGCGTCCGCGACGGGCAGCTCAAACGCGCCGAGTTCGACCGTGGCGTGCTGCGCAAGGACAACAAGCTGGAGAAGAGCGACGAGGGCAACGGCACGCTTGTGGTGTTCGAGCCGGACGAGCAGATGTTCAAGCAGTACGTGTACCGCGAGCAGCACATCGAGCGTCTGCTGTGGAACTACTGCTACCTGAACACCGGACTCACCATCCATTACAATGGCCGGAAGTTCCAGAGCAAGAACGGACTGCTGGACCTGCTGGAGACGAAGATGGACGGCGAGCCGCTGTATCCCATCATCCACCTGATCGGCGATGACATCGAGGTGGCGATCACGCACGCGAACCACTACGGCGAGGAGTACTACAGCTTCGTGAACGGTCAGCACACCACGCAGGGCGGCACGCACCAAGGCGCCTTCCGCGAGGCCGTGGCGAAGACGATCAAGGAATTCTTCAAGAAGGACTGGGAAGCGGGCGATTGCCGCACGGGCATCGTGGCCGCCGTCAGCGTGAAGGTGGTGGAGCCGGTGTTCGAGAGCCAGACCAAGACCAAGCTCGGTAGCCTTGAAGTGGAGCCGGGAGGGCAGAGCATGCGCGGCTTCATCGGCGATTTCCTCGGTCGCGAGCTGGACAACTTCCTGCATAAGAACCCCGCCGTTGCGGAAGTCCTGCAGGGGCGCATTTTGCAGAACGAGCGCGAGCGGAAGGAGCTGAGCGGTATCCGCAAACTGGCCCGCGAACGCGCCAAGAAATCCAGCCTGCACAACAAGAAGCTGCGCGATTGCCGCATCCACCTCAGCGACCCGAAGAAGGACGATCGCAAGGAGAACAGCACGCTCTTCATCACCGAGGGCGACAGTGCCAGCGGCAGCATCACCAAGAGCCGCGATGTGAACCTGCAAGCCGTCTTCAGCCTGAAGGGAAAGCCGCTGAACTGCTACGGCCTCACCAAGAAAGTGGTGTACGAGAACGAGGAGTTCAACCTGATCCAGGCCGCGCTCGACATCGAGGACGGCATGGACGGCCTGCGCTACAACAAGATCGTGATCGCCACCGATGCGGACGTGGACGGCATGCATATCCGCCTGCTGCTGATGACCTTCTTCCTCCAGTTCTTCCCGGACTTGGTGAAGAATGACCACCTCTACATCCTGCAGACGCCACTTTTCCGCGTGCGGAACAAGAAGGAGACGCATTACTGCTACAGCGACGAGGAGCACCAACGCGCCATCGCCAAGCTGGGCAAGAGCGCCGAGATCACCCGCTTCAAAGGTCTCGGCGAGATCAGTCCGGACGAGTTCAAGCACTTCATCGGTCCGGACATCCGCCTGGAACCGGTGATGATCACCAAGGACGCCAAGGTGAACGACCTGCTCGGCTTCTACATGGGCAAGAACACGCCACACCGCCAGGAGTTCATCATCGGCAACCTGAAGGTGGAGAAGGACCTGGTGGAGGAGACCGCAGCGGAAGCGGCGGCAGCGAGCGTGCGGGCCATTGCGAAGAAGCTTGAAGAGAACGAGGTGGAGGTGTGAGGCCGTTCAGAAGATCAGATGATCAGGCGATCAGATATCCGAATGCCTCCTGATATGTATCGGGACTTCGACCTGCTGCCGACGCAGTCCATGCGCTCATCAGGAGTGTGCGCGACGATGCGGGGTGGAAAGAGAGTTGCAGGAGCAGGACGCGGAATGGTCGGGAAGCATGAGAACGATCGGATCTTTCGCTTGATGATCGCGCGTTCATTGATCATGTCGGCCTTGGTTGTTCTCGCCGGGGCAACCATGGCCCAGAGCTCGGGCAAACTGCGTCTCCAGATCGACCCTCCGGCCAGCTTCTTCTATAAGTTGGACCATCAATTCACCATGCAACGGGCTGATCTGGAACTGCTGGACGGACCGCACCACTTCAGCTTTTGGGCACCGGAACGAAACGTGGTGGACACCACCATCACGATCGCCGGTGGTGAGAACAGGATCCTGAACCTGCGTTTGCCATTTTCGAAGGAATACCTCGTTTACCAGCGGGATCTTAAAGCTTTCCGGAAGGAGAGACAGTTGATGCGTCTGATCCCAGCGGCGGCCACCGGTGTATCCTTGGTCTACACTGTCGCCAAGTATGGTAGGATGAAGAAGGCGCACGACCGATTGGAGGCCGATCGCAAGGCATACGACGAGGCGGCTTCGCCGAATGCCATCACGGTGCTGAAGAATGAGACCATCCCGTCGCACAGGGATGACTTCACCAAGGCGCGGACCGGCTACCAGGTAGCGGCGGGGATCACCGTTCTTTTCGCGGGAGCGACGGCTTACATGTACCTGCGTTCCGCGAAAAGGAAGAAGCCTGTTTTCATCGACGCGGAAAAGGTGCGCTTCGACGGATTGAGCTGGATGCCCGGGGCGAACGGCGGTGAGTGGACCGGCGGCTTAACATGGAATTTCACCCGATGAGGCGCGCGTGGTCCTTATGCATTCCCTTGGTGCTTGCGCTCGCGGGCTGCCTGAAGGACGACATCGATCCAGCGAAGCTCACGTCCAATCCGTTGGACCCGGACTATGATGGACCGGCGTTGATCGAACTGGTCTCCGACACGACCCGGATCGTATACAGCGGCCCGATCCGGGTGGACACCGTGGTGGAGCAAACGATCCACGTGCGCACGGAGTTGCTGGCGCCCGGCACGATCTACAAGCTCTATGTCACCCAGGTGAACACGGGCACGGTCTTCGATTATTCCAGTGATTTCCCGCCCCCGCAGGACCGGGCATACCACCATGTGGTCCCGGGCGTTGCCTATTGCTACGATTATCGGCTGGTCGTGCAGTACTCAAAAACCAAAGCATACCGCTACTGCACCACGGCGAACCCTTGAACACATGGCCTTCCGCCAGTAGGCGGCGAAAACGATGAGCGACGAATTGGACGATAGCCTGAGCGCGGGAGAGGAGAACCCTGCCGAAGGAAGCACCACGCCCGAAGGCGTTCCTGGCGCAGGCCAAGCGGGCACCTTCAGCGTGAGCGGCATGTACCGCGAATGGTTCCTGGATTATGCGAGCTACGTGATCCTTGAACGCGCGGTGCCCGCATTGTACGACGGCCTGAAGCCTGTGCAGCGCCGGATCCTGCACAGCATGAAGGACCTCGATGACGGGCGCTACAACAAGGTGGCGAACATCATCGGGCACACGATGAAGTACCACCCGCACGGCGACGCCAGCATCGGCGATGCGCTGGTGCAGCTGGGCCAGAAGGACCTGCTGATCGACATGCAGGGGAACTGGGGAAATACCCTCACCGGTGACAGCGCTGCGGCTCCCCGTTACATCGAGGCGCGCCTCAGCAAGTTCGCGAGCGATGTGGTCTTCAACCCCAAGACCACGGAATGGCAGAGCAGCTACGACGGTCGCAACAAGGAGCCCGTCTTTCTTCCTGTGAAATTCCCGCTGCTTTTGGCACAAGGCGGCGAGGGGATCGCGGTGGGTCTCAGCTGCAAGGTGCTTCCGCACAACTTCAACGAACTCATCGACGCCAGCATCGCGGTGCTGCGCGGAAAGAACCCGAAGCTCGTGCCGGACTTCCCCACGGGTGGCTTGGCCGATGCCGACAACTACGATGAAGGCCGACGCGGTGGGCGCATCCGGTGCAGAGCGCGCATCCGCAAGGAGGATGCGAAGACGCTGATCATCACCGAGATCCCTTTCGGCACCACCACGGCCAGCCTCATCGAGAGCATCATCAAGGCCAACGAGAAGGGCAAGATCAAGATCCGGCACATCGAGGACAACACCGCAGCCACCGCGGAGATCCAGATCCACCTCGCCACCGGTGTCTCGCCGGACAACACCATCGATGCACTCTTCGCCTTCACCGACTGCGAGCTGAGCATCGCGCCGAACGCCTGCGTGATCGAGAGCGACAAGCCGCGCTTCCTCGGTGTGAACGAACTGTTGAGGATCAGCACCGAGAACACGTTGCGGCTGCTGGAGCTGGAGCTGCAGATCAAGAAAGCCGAGCTGCAGGAGCAATGGCACTTCGCCTCGCTGGAGCGCATCTTCATCGAGAAGAAAGTGTACCGCAAGATCGAGGAGGCCGAGACCTGGGAGCAGGTGATCAGCTTCATCGACAAGGGCTTGAAGCCTTACGTGAAGGACCTGCGTCGCGCCGTGACCGAGGATGACATTGTGCGCCTTACCGAGATCCGCATCAAGCGGATCAGCAAGTTCGACAGCTTCAAGGCCGACGAGCACATCAAGGGATTGGAGGAGCAGCTCGCCAGCACGCAGGCTAAACTGGATGAGTTGGTGGAGTATGCGATCGACTACTTCAAGGAGCTGAAGCGCAAGTATGGTGCGGGCCGCGAGCGGAAGACCGAGCTGCGCACCTTCGACACCATCGTGGCCACAGCCGTGGCCGTCGCCAACCGCAAGCTCTACGTGGACCGCGTGGAGGGCTTCATGGGCTGGGGCCTGCGCGGCTTCGAGCTGGTGGACGAATGCTCGGAGATCGACGACATCATCGTGTTCCGCGACAACGGTACCATGCAGGTCACCAAGGTGGCGGACAAGAAATTCATCGGCAAGGGCGTGCTGCACGTCGCGGTGTGGAAGAAGAACGACGAGCGCACGATCTACCACCTGATCTATCAGGACGGTGCGCAAGGGGCGAGTTATATGAAGCGCTTTTCGGTCACCTCCATCACGCGGGACAAGGATTACGACCTCACCAACGGCACCAAGGGGAGCAAGGTGCTCTACTTCACCGTCAACCCGGACGGTGCTTCGGAGACGGTGCGCATCAACCTGCGTCCGCGGCCGAACCTGCGCAAGACGCAGTTCGACGTGGACTTTGGCGACCTGATGGTGAAAGGGCGTGGCAGCAAGGGCAATATGCTCACGCGCTACATGGTCCACAAAGTGACGCAGAAGGAGCGGGGCGGAAGCACGCTCGGCGCGATCCCGATCTGGTTCGACGAGACCGTTCGCCGCCTGAACGAGGCCGGACACGGGCGCTACCTCGGTCGCTTCAGCGGGGACGACAAGATCCTTGCGATCCTCAGCACCGGGCATTACCAGCTCTTCCCGTTCGCACTGGGCACACACTTCCCGGACGAGGCGGTCACCATCGTGAAATGGGATCCTGAGGCACCGATCACCGCGGTGTATTGGGAAGGGGAGAAGCAGCAGTACAACGTCAAGCGGTTCCTCGTGGAATCCGCTCGTGACCCTGTGAATTTCATTACTGAACACCCGGACAGCAAGCTCGCCCTGCACACGCTCGTGGAGGGAACGGGCCTGCACATCGCCTTTGACAAGCGCAGCAACGACCGACCGGAGGAGGCCATCGATCTATCGGAATTCATCGCGGTGAAAGGCGTGAAGGCGCTCGGCAACCGGCTCACGCCATACAAGGTGAAGGAGCTGAAGCTGACCGGT
This sequence comes from Flavobacteriales bacterium, assembly GCA_038234075.1. GTDB lineage: Bacteria > Bacteroidota > Bacteroidia > Flavobacteriales_F > PHOS-HE28 > PHOS-HE28. The sequence continues at coordinate 6,823 of JBBSUV010000061.1, forward strand.
GAGGTATTCACCGTGATGACGCCGGAGCTGGAGGAGAAGCAACGGATGCTGATCACCGAGGACGAGATCGGCCACTTGGACCCACCGGAGGAAGAGGGCCTGGAGCGCTCGCCGATGGAGGAGTTCCGCAAGAGCCACAAAGCACCCAAGGAGGAAGATCCCGACCAGCCCATCATCGGGCACAAGCCCGGGAAACAGATGGACCTGGGGTTGGATTAAGTCCCCTCAGCGATCTTGCCGTTCCGCAGGGACACGCCAACCGGCACCTCCGAAACGTAACGGACCCTGCGCTGGAACGGCGTCGAGACATCAAGGTCTCCTCCGTACGGCGGAAGACCTTGGTGGGACTCGGACCAACACTAACTTCGCGACAATGGATGCTGAAGCACTGGATCTTTCAAGTCTGCTGAATGCTGTTTCCCGCTTGGAGGAAGCTTTTGCCGCACCACCGGCCAACGACTTGGAGCGCGATGGATGTATTCAGCGTTTCGAGTATACCTATGAGCTGTGCTGGAAAATGATGCGTCGCCAATTGGTCTTGATGGATGTGGGTGACGCCGACCTGCTTGGCCGCCGTGAGCTGTTCCGTGAGGCTGCGCGCCGTGGCCTGATCACCGATCCCGAATTGTGGTTCTCCTTTCAGAAGGCACGGAACCTCACAAGCCACAACTACGATACCGACAAGGCGGAGGAGACCTATAAGACTGCGTCCACATTCGTGTCGCATGCGAGGGCTTTGTTGAACGAACTGCTCGATCGCCATGCTTGACCTGGAACCTAGGTACTTGGCGATGCTGCTGCCGATATTGGAAAAGCACCTTCCCGGCGCACGTGTGTGGGCTTTCGGTAGCCGGGTTAAAGGCACGGCAAAGAAATTCAGCGACCTGGATCTGGCTATCGAGACGGGAGCTCCCTTGGACCTGCGCACCCTCGCGCTTTTGGATCAAGATCTTTCAGACAGCGATCTTCCTATCAAGGTGGATGTACTCGACTTGGCAGGCATCACACCGGCGTTCCGGAAAGTAGTTGAGGCGCATCGGGTGCCGCTCGTCCCTCACTGAACGATCAGGTCAAACCGCGCAGAGGATCGGGATCCCCTTCGCGTTCACGAGCAGGTCCTGCTTCTCCTTGTCGGCGATCTTCTTGTGCTCGCCGCTGGACTGTGCCATGATGGCGATGCAGCTTGCACCGACCTTGTGCGCATAGCGGATGGTGCGCACAGCGAAGCCCTCGTAGAATTTCTCCACGGGCTCGTGCACCTCTTGGTGCTTGATGCCCTCCTTGGCCAGGCGCTCCAACATCTTTCTCTTGTTGGACAATAGGGTATTGCTGGTGGAACTGCCTTCCTGTATCTGCTGGTAGACCTCCACCTCAGCATCATATACCTTGGCCAACATGCATACGGCATCGAGCAGCGGGGTAATGTCGGCGTGACCGGCCACGGGCATCAGGATCCGGCCCATGTGTTCCGTGCGGGCGGTGTACATCTGCACCACGAGCGTGGGGATGGGCACTTCACGCACGAGCTTCAACATGTCGGAACCCAGCCATTCCTGGCGCAATCCCTGCACGCCATGGGTGCCGGCGACCATCAAGGAATGGTCGCTCTTCGCTTCGGCGACGATCTCCTTCAAAGGTGATCCTTCGCGGTCCACGCGGGTCACCTTCACGCCCTGGCTGGAAAGTTGCTCCAAGGTCTTCACGTGAGGCCCGGGGTTACCGATGTCCTTGTTCTTGACCTCCTCCTTTGTCAGCACATGGAAAAGGGTCACCTCCCCCTTGCCCAGATGGGCAATGTTCCCGGCATGGGAAAGAGCGATGTCGGTTGCCAAAGTGAGGTCGGTAGGGCAAAGGATCTTCATCATGTGTGTTCGTGGATCGGGGGCACCAAACTACGTTTTTTATGCCGTTTGGATCACCATCGTAGGCCAACAGGGGTGGGTCGGCTCGGGTGATCCTGTGTATGCTTGCAGGATGAAGACCGCGTCAACACTCGTGTTCATGTTAGCCTTTGCACTGGTTTCCAGCGCACAGCACAACATCGTGGAACTGGGCCATCTGGATTATGATAGCCTGCGGAGCAGCGATCTTGCCAACATCTGGGGTTATACGGATGAGGAAGGGAATGAGTACGCCCTTGTCGGTGTCAACGGGTCGGGGGCACCGGACAGCGGTGGACTTTCCGTGGTGGATGTCACCGATCCGGCCCATCCCGTGGAGGTCTTTTTCGCCCCTGGGCCGAACAGCATCTGGCGGGAGGTCAAGGTTTGGGGCGACCACGCCTACGTGACCACCGAGGCGAATTTCGGCCTGCAGATCGTGGACCTTTCACCGCTGCCCCAGAGCACGGACCTGCCGGTGACCATCTTCGATGGCCAAGGGTGGAACACGGCACACTCGCTCTTCATCGATGAGAACGGAAGGCTGTATGTACAAGGCACCAACCGGGGCAATGGCGGGGTGATCATGTACGACCTCACGCAGGATCCCGAGGCGCCAGTGGAAGTAGGGAGCTATGACCCGCTCTATTGCCACGACAGCTTTGCTCGGGGCGATACGCTCTATGCCGCGCACATCTATCAAGGGACCTTCTCCATCGTGGATGTCAGCGATCCCGCCGCGCCGGTGATGCTGGGCTCGCACGCAACGCCTTCCCAGTTCACGCACAATCTCTGGCTCGACGATACGGGCCGATACCTCTTCAGCACGGATGAAGTGACCAACGCCTATGTGGCTGCTTATGACATCAGCGATCCCTCGGATATCCGGGAGGTGGATCGCATCCAGAGCGATGCCGGGAACAATGTGATCCCGCACAATACCTATTGGCTGAACGGTTTCCTTGTTACCAGCTATTACACCTATGGCGTGGTGATCTACGATGCGACACATCCTGAGAACCTTGTTGAAGTGGGCCATTTCGACACCTCGCCCTACACGGGAAGCGGCTTCCATGGCGATTGGGGCGTATATCCTTATCTGCCCAGCGGGAACCTGCTCATCAGCGACATTGAAGGAGGGCTCTACATCCTGGGGCCCACGTATGTGCATGCGAGCTGGTTGCAGGGCGCGATCACGGACGCGGGCACAGGAAACCCGGTCCCCCAGGCCACGATCACCTTGGCAAGCACGATGGCTTCCGATAGCACCGGCTTTGATGGGCTGTATGCATTGGGTACGGATATGCCGGGGGCCTATACCGTAACGGTGTCCGCTGCTGGATATCCTACGTCCACCATTCCCGGTGTGGTGCTGGAAAGCGGGGAGGTCACCGTGCTGGACGTGGCGCTGGGGGAGAGCGGGAACGCCGGTTTGGCCGAGCATTCCGAACATCCGATCGTATCGATCGTCCCGAATCCCTGTACGGAGAGCTTTACGCTCGGGATGGCAGGTTCCGCCGAGGTGACCGTGCAAGTGGTCGACATGCAGGGTCGTGAGGTCATGCCTTCGTTCCGCATGGTGGGAACGGTGACGGTTCCTGTAAAGGACCTGATATCAGGCGTGTATCTCCTCCGTGCATCCGGCCTCGATGGCCGAATTTCGGTCCAGCGGTTATTGGTCCAATAGGCCGATCACCGCTTCTTCGGCATGCCGGCGCAGTGCTGCTTGAGGAGGCTGTCCACCTCCGGAGCGCCGCCCATGGCCTTGGACAACGTGAGGTCGTTGCAGGCTTTATTCTTATCCCCCTTTCGGAGGTATAACATCGCCCGCGTCCGAAGGGCATACGGATTGGCCTTGTCCGCCCGCAAGCTGTGGTTCACGGCCGCGAAGGCCTCGGCATCACGGTCCAATTTCAGCAAAGCATAGGCCTTGTTGCTCAATACCACCGGTTCGTCCTTATCGAATGCCAAGGCTCCGTCCAGCACATGCACGGCTTCCTCATACCGCTCCAGTTGAGTGAGCTCATAGCCCCTGTTGCTCCAATTCCCGATGTCCGCAGGTTCCACTGAGCATAATCTTTCCAATATTTCCAAGCTCTTGCCCGGCTCGCCCGTGGCATCATAGAGCCTCGCCAGGGTCTTCAGCGCGGGCAGGTCGTCGATGCGTTCACCCAGCCCTTCCGTAATATCGGCGATTGCCAGTGCGTTCTGGCCCATTGCGGCCTCCGCCTCGCCGCGTAGCACCATGGCACGGCCCCAGAGATCCTTGTTTCCCTTGTTCTCCACACGGGATGCGAACCTCACCGTTTGCGGGTTGTTGCCCGACCGGAATGCATAAACAGCCTGTTGATAGTTGGCTTTGGCGTGTAGGCTGTCCAGGTCCAAGGCCTTCGTGACATCCGTGGTGAACTTGTCGAATTTGTTCATGTAGTACCAGCCACGGGCCCGGCCCGCGAAGGCATCCGCGGTGGGTGCAAGGGCGATGGCGGCATCGAACTTCTCGATGGCCTTGGGAGCCCGGTCGGCATCCAGCAGGCTATCCCCTTGGGCGATAAGCATGAAGGCATTCTGGGCTTGGACGACACCCAGTGCCGCAAGCATCCAAACCAGTAGGAGGAGAATGATCCGGTGGTGGGCCATGACGGGCAAAGGTACCGGTATGGGTCGATCAATGGATACGGGGCACGGGGACCACATCCAACGGAGCAATTTGGCCGGCTTCGAGCAGGTGCAGACCGGCCATGGCGATCATGGCCGCATTGTCCGTGCAGTAGGCGAAGGGTGGGATGAAGACCTCCACATTCTCCTTCTCACCAAGTTCCTTCAGCCTGGTCCGCAGCCCGCTGTTGGCTGCCACCCCGCCTGCAATGCCCACACGCTGCACCTCATGCAGGCGGATGGCACGGCGTGTCTTGGCCAAGAGGTGGTCGATGATGGCATTCTGCAGAGAGGCGCAGAGGTTGTCCCGCTCTGCTATGGCGAAGCCCGGTTGTTGCCGCTCCCCGCGCTGCACCATCGCAACGAATGCGGTCTTGATCCCGCTGAAGCTGAAGTCCAGGCCGGTGATGGCCGGCTTGGGCATGGCGAACCGGTGCGGGGCGCCGGTGCGGGCATGGAGGTCCACCAAAGGGCCACCGGGATAGGGGAGGCCAAGCACCTTAGCGCCCTTGTCGAAGGCTTCGCCGGCGGCATCGTCCAACGTGGTGCCGATCACCTCCATGTCGAGCGGGGAACGCACCAGCACCAGTTGCGTGTGGCCTCCGCTCACGGTAAGGTTCAGGAAAGGGAAGGCAGGCATGGGCCGCTCTTGGTCGTCGCTGATGAAATGCGCCATCACATGGGCCTGCACGTGGTTCACTGCCAGCAGGGGGATCTTCAGCGCCTGTGCCATGGACCGCGCAAAGCAGGCGCCCACGAGCAACGCGCCCACGAGCCCTGGCCCGTTGGTGAACGCTACAGCGGAAAGGTCCTCTTTTGCAATGCCCGCCTTATCCAAAGCTTCCCGCACCACCGGCACAATGTGCTCCTGATGGGCCCGGCTGGCCAGTTCCGGCACTACGCCGCCCCACTTGGCATGTATCTCCTGGAAGGCGACCACGTTGGAGCGGAGCTCGCCATCCACCAGTACGGCGGCAGCGGTCTCATCACAGGAACTTTCGATGCCAAGAATGACCTGATGCACGGGCTGGGGCAAGAGCGGGGTTAATTTGGCCGATCGGGCCTGAAGCTTGCTATGATGGCCCGAAGCTAAGCAGGGATGGCACAAGGGAAAGTAAAGCGGAAACGACCGTGGCGCACAGGGCGTCGGGTGTTCCGCGTGCTGGCCGTGCTCCTTCTGTTGGTGATCGTGCTGGTCGGGGCGCTGATGACGCCGGCTGTGCAGACCTACCTCGCCCAGCAGATCAGTACCACGCTCAGCAAGAAATTGGGGGCCGAACTGCGCATCGAGCGCGTAGAGCTCCGGCTCTTCGGACCGAACCGGTTGCACGGGGTCTTCATCGCCGACCTGAAAGGGGACACCTTGGTTGCGGCCGACGAGATCTGGATACGCGGGTTGAGGATCCACAGGCACAGCCACGTGCTGGAGGCCCGTCGGTTGGAACTGCACCGCTCGCGCTTTGCCTTGGCCAGGGCGGCCGACGACCCGCACAGCAACCTGACCAATTTGTTGGACAAGCTTTCGTCCTCCTCGGAAAGCGACACCACCACCTCGGCATCATGGAGTGTGCGTGTCGCGCAAGTGGATATCCGGGACCTGCATTTCACTTACCATGACGACCATCACGCGCCCTTGCCATTCGGGGTTGATGTGAGCCATGTGGACATCCCCTCAGCCAATATCATCGGTAGGGATTTCCTGCTCGCCGGCGATTCGGTCCTCTTCCAGTTCGATCAACTCGCACTTACGGATCAGAGCGGGTTGGTGATCGAGCAACTGAGCGGCGCGGCGCGGGTCGCTCCGCACGGGATCAAGTTGGACCAAGTGCACTTGATCACCGGAGGGCAGCATCCGGGAGGCACGGGAAGCGACATCCGCGGCGACATCGATCTTCGGTCGAATAGCCTGGATGAATTCGATGAGTTCAATTCCAAGGTGTTCATATCGGCACGGTTGGACAGCTCCCGGCTACAGATCGCCGACGTGGCGCTCTTCGCTCCCGACCTCGAGGGCGTGGATTATCTCGTGGCATTGAGCGGCAAGGTCCAAGGCAGGGTGAACGAGCTGAAAGGGCGGGATCTGGATCTCTACTTCGGGAACCGATCCGTGTTCCGTGGCGACATTGAAATGACGGGACTTCCGGACCTTCCCAATACGTTCATCGTCCTTGATGCCAGCAGCATCCGCACGGATGCCGGGGATCTCGGGATGTTGCCCATCCCCCCGTTCACGTCAAAAGCCAAATTGGTCATTCCACCTGAAGTGCAGCGCTTGGGACGCATGTCCTTCGCAGGGAACTTCACGGGCTTCATCAATTCCTTCACCACCTATGGAAGTGCGAGCACGGAGGCGGGATCGCTGCGCAGCGACATCTCCTTCGAGCGGGACACGGTGTCCAAGTATTTCGAACTGCGTGGAAAGTTGGCCTCTGATGGCTTCGACCTGGGCAAGGTGCTTGAGAGCAATGCGGTGGGCCGGATCGCTTTGGATATCAAGGTGAGTGCAGCAGGGAAGGACCTCAATTCCGTGGAGGCCGAGATCGATGGGTCCGTGCCCGAACTGGGGCTTGCCCATTACACCATCGGCGGTATAACGTTGAACGGGAAGCTGGAGAAGAACCTGTTCAACGGCGAGCTGCACTGCCGCGATCCCAAACTGGTGATGGACTTCAATGGCCTGGCTGACTTTCGGGGAAAGTGGCCGGATGTGGACTTCACAGCCGATGTGCAGCGCATGGACCTGCGGGGCTTGGGGCTGATCGGGGGAGAAGGGTACAGCGATCTCGCCATGCAGGTGAATGCCAAGGGGCAACTAGCGCCGGATAGTCTGCAGGGTATGATCCGGCTTCGCGATGTGAGTTTCTGCGAGGATTCCGTCGATCTTTTTCTAGGGGATATCGCGCTGGACGCGTGGCGCGACAAGGGTGTGCCTACGGTGAAGTTGGAAAGCACAATAGCCGATGCGCTGGTGCATGGCCCCTTCTATCCGACGCTCCTGCCGGGTGCCTTCCAGAGTATCATCCTCAGCATCTTCCCTTCGCTGCAGGACCAAGTGAAATACGATCAGGAGGATCAGGACTTCACCTTCGAGGCCACGGTGAACAAGGCGGGGCCATTGCTGGAACTGGTGGTGCCGGGCTTGGAGCTCGCGGAAGGCGCCCATGCCACGGGGAGATTCAACAGTCGCACGTTCGACCTGGGCCTGGATGCACACCTGCCCTCGATCGGATACAAGGGCTTTTCGAGCGATTCGCTGGACATCTCCTTGGGCAAGACCATGGACCTGCTCGCATTCAGCATCAAGGGGAACGGCAGGACGCGCAAGGACAGCATCACGCTGAGCGACCTGTACATCACCGGGACGGCCTACCAGGATGAGATCCGCTTACGCGCTGATTGGGCCGGTGAGGACAGCATCGCAAGCGGCACGGTGAACATGGACATTCTGGTCAAAGGGCCCAAGTCCGCATTGATCGACATCGAGCCGAGCAGCGTCGACCTGGGCCAAGGCGTTTGGCACAACGAGCGCACGGCGCAGATCGAATTGGATAGCAGCACGATCCAGATCGACACACTCCTGATGTGGAACAACGACCAAGCGATACGGCTCGGCGGCACCATCAGCCGCGATCCCACACAGGCTCTTTCATTCGACCTTCATGACGTGCGTTCCGAGAACCTGAAGCCACTTTACGAAGGGCCGGTCGTGCACGGATCGATCAGCGGCGACGGCAGGATCTTCGACCTGTATGGAAAGCCCTACCTGCTGAGCTACCTCTGTGTGGACAGCCTCGCCATAGATGACAAGCCCGTAGGCGACCTGCGCTTTTCCGCCACGTACAACGAGCGCGAGGAGGCCATTGACGTGAACGGACAGTTGCAGCGGGACACACTGCGCGCCTTTGATTTCGCGGGGAAGCTTAGTCCCGGGAAAGACCAGGAGCTTGACCTGAGGTTGCGCATGGACCGGTTCGATCTCCGCTTCATTGATCCTTATCTGCCGGAAGCGATCAGCGATATCCAAGGCAAGGTCACCGGTGTGATCGATGTGACCGGTAAGCTCAGCGACCCGCAGATCAATGGCTCGGCACTGCTGGAGAATGCCGGTCTGCGGGTGAACTACCTCAACACCTTCTACAGCTTCACCCACCAGGTGGACATCAAGCCGGACATGTTCGCGTTGGACCAAGTGCTGCTGCATGACGATGAAGGCCATACGGCGGTCGCCAACGGCACCATCATCCACCACGGGTTGAAGGACTGGAACTTCGACGTTTCGCTGGACGTGGACAACATGAAGGCGCTGGACACGGATGCGCGCCGGAATGAACTCTACTACGGAAAGGCCTATGCAAAAGGAAGCATCGGCATCAGCGGTTATGCGAACAACCTGGAGATCAACGTGGACGCGGCCACTGGGCCGGGCACGGACATCCACTTCCCGTTGGGGGCCAGTCGTGAGGTGGGTGGCATCCCGTTCGTCCGCTTCACGGGCAGTGGCATCCATGCGGAGAAGGACGACCAACCCGTGGACCTCAGCGGCATCCGGCTGGACATGAAAGTGGCCGTGACACCGGAGGCCCGGTTCGAACTGATCTTCGATCCCACCGTGGGGGATATCATGCGGGGGCGTGGCAACGGCAACATCGCCATGACGGTGACGCCTTCGGGTGACTTCAGCATGAAGGGCGATGTGGAGCTGGTGGACGGGGATTACCTCTTTACCCTTCGGAATTTGGTGAACAAACGCTTCGGCGTTGAACCCGGTGGGCACATCACCTGGTATGGGGACCCCTTCGCCGCCCAGATCAACGTGGATGCGGTGTACCGCTTGCGCGCCAGCCTCTATGACGTGATACCTCCTGCCCTGCGCACGGAGGCCTACAAGAAGCGTGTCCCCGTGGAGGTGCTCATGCACTTGTCGCAGAACCTGATGAACCCGGTGATCGGCTTCGATGTGAGGCTGCCTTCCGTGGACGAGGGGGTGCGCACGCAGGTGAACAGCGCTTTATCCACACCGGACGACCTGAACAAGCAGGTGTTCTCCTTGATCGTGCTGAACCGCTTCCTGCCCAATGATGCCACCGCAGGCCCTTCGGACAATAGCGTATTGGGTGGTGGGACCGTGTCCACCACGGGCAGCGAGCTGCTGAGCAACCAGTTGAGCAACTGGCTCAGTTCCTTCAGCAGGAACATTGACCTGGGCGTGAACTGGCGCACGGGCGATGTGATCTCACAGGACGAGGTGGAAGTTGCGCTCAGCACGGCCATCTTCAACGACCGGCTGCTGCTGAACACGAACGTGGGCGTGGCCTACGGCGCGGGAGGCACGCAGCAGGGTACCAACACCGTGATCGGTGACTTCTCGGCGGAGTACAGCCTCACCCAGGACGGCAAGCTGCGCTTCAAGGCGTTCAGCCAGAGCAATGACCGCAACTTGAACCAAGTGGACCAAGCGCAGACCACCCAAGGGGCAGGTCTGGCCTACCGCGAGGATTTCGACACCTTGGGCGAGTTCTTCCACAAGATCACGGCTGTGTTCCGGAAGAAGGAGAAGAAGTAGTCTCGCACGTGGTGCCTTGATGTGGGCTTCCCTCCATTGGCTTTAACCGCAGATGTCTCAGAAAATGCCGTCCTCCGACTTTTAACCGCAGATGTCGCAGATGGCGCAGATAAATGCAATGGGCGCAGCGATGGTTTTGGACTATCTGCGTCATCTGTGACATCTGTGGACTGCTATTACGTTTTCCACTGAGTGCGCCTGCGGCGCTGTTTTCCACAGATGACGCCGATATCACAGATGAATGCAAAGGGCGCAGCGATGGTTTTGGGCTATCTGTGTCATCTGTGTCATCTGTGGACAGGCTGTAATCTGGATCTCTATGGATATACTTGCTTCATGGACGACCGTGACCCACAGACGCATGCGATCATTGGGGCTGCTATGGAGGTCCATACCGTGCTGGGTGCCGGGTTCCTCGAGAGCGTTTACCAGGAAGTACTGGCGCGTGAGTTCCTCATGCGCGGCATTCCATACGCAGCGGAGGTGGAGCTGCCGATCCATTATAAGGGAGACCGGATATCCACATACTTCCGCGCGGACTTCATCTGCTTTGGAGAAGTGGTGGTGGAACTAAAGGCGTTGAAGGCGCTCGGCGGTCTGGAAGAATCACAACTGCTGAACTACTTGAAGGCGACAGGGTTCGAACGCGGCTTACTGCTCAACTTCGGTTGCCAGCGTTTGGAGGTGAAGCGGATGAAGTTCACTCCGCGGTAGGTTTTATCCACAGACGCCTGCTGCGCTGTTTTTCCACAGATGACGCCGATGTCACAGATGAATGCAAAGGGCGCAGCGATGGTTTTGGGCTATCTGTGACATCTGTGACATCTGTGGACTGCGATCGCGGTGCTGTTTTTCCACAGATGACGCCGATTTCACAGATGAATGCAAAGGGCGCAGCGATGGTATTGGGCTATCTGTGACATCTGTGACATCTGTGGACAGCATTTCAGTAGCCCTTGAGCGCTAAGTGCCGCTAGGCACATCTGCGGAAACCCGTTGATCACCCCTCAAGGTCCAGATGGTGGCCCATCTTGAGCTTCTTGGTGAGCAGGTACTTGTGGTTGTGCTCGTTGGGTTCGATCTGGATAGGGATATTCTCGGTGATCTCCAAGCCATAGCCCACCAGGCCGGTGCGCTTCTTCGGATTGTTGGTGAGCAGGCGCATGCGGCGCACACCGAGGTCGTGCAGGATCTGCGCGCCCACGCCATAATCACGGGCGTCCATGTCGAATCCGAGCATGAGGTTCGCTTCCACCGTGTCCGCGCCTTCCTCCTGTAGCTTGTAGGCTTTCAACTTGTTGAGCAGCCCGATGCCGCGGCCTTCCTGCTGCATGTAGACGATCACTCCCTTGCCTTCGCGCTGTATCATCTCCATGGCCGCGTGCAGCTGGGGGCCGCAATCACAACGGCGGCTTCCGAAGATGTCCCCGGTGAGGCAACTGCTGTGCATACGGACCAGTATCGGCTCATCCTTCTCCCACGTGCCTTTCACCAAGGCGAGATGCTCCTCACCCGTGTCCTTCTGCCGATAGGCGATCAGGTGGAAATCCCCGAAGTCCGTAGGCATGTTCACCTCCACGATGCGCTCCACCGAGCGCTCCGTGCGCATGCGGTAAGCCACAAGGTCCTCGATGCTGATCAATTTGAGGTCGAACTTCTTCGCTACTTCCCGCAATTCCGGTAGGCGGGCCATGGTGCCGTCGGCATTCATGATCTCCACCAGCACGCCCACGGGTTCCATGCCGGCGAGCCGGGCGAGGTCCACCGTGGCCTCGGTGTGTCCGGTGCGCCGGAGCACACCGCCCGTGCGGGCCTTCAGCGGGAAGATGTGGCCGGGCCTGCCGAGGTCGGAAGCCTTGATGGCCGGGTCGATCAGGGCCAGGATGGTCTTGCTGCGGTCGCTGGCGCTGATGCCGGTGCTCGTGCCATGGCCGCGCAGGTCGATGCTCACCGTAAAAGGGGTCTCGTGCAAGGCGGTGTTGTCCTGCACCATCAGGTCCAGGCCCAGTTCGTCGCAGCGCTCTTCGGTGAGCGGGGTGCAGATCAGGCCGCGACCATGCGTGGCCATGAAATTGACCACTTCGGGCGTGGCGTTCTGCGCCGCGGTGATGAAGTCGCCCTCGTTCTCGCGGTCCTCGTCGTCCACCACGATCACGAGCTTGCCCGCGCGGATGTCGGCAATGGCACTTTCAATACTGTCGAATTGGGAGGTGTTCACCATAGTGGATCGTTCGCCGGCATAGGTGCAAGCCTGAAGCGAAGATGCAAATTTACGATGCGGCAGATCGGCGGGCGTATTTCAAGCAGGGCTATCGCGTCCTGCGGTAATGATGTTCTGAAAGAGGTTGCCTCGAAGGTTGAAGTTCTTCCCTCCTTTTTCCAAGGAGAGGGTAGGGGTGGTGCATTCCTTCACTCCGAGGCCTCTCCACACCTTGAGCCTCAACCACCACGGGCACCCGAATGGTGGGAGCCACAGCGCAGATACTATGCTTTCATGGACGTCTGGTCGCTTCCTTCACCCTCTCATACCGGTACCGCATATCCAACTGCGTAGCATCAATGGTATCCAACATCCCTTGCGTAAGCCGGATGGGATACAATGAAGCGTTCACAGGATCCAGCATCATCTTCCGCCACTGCTCCTCGGGAATGCTCGCAGGCCGTTGGGACATGAGTACCTGCATCGTGAGTGCGTTAGGTGGGTGTGATCTGACAGGTTCTTTTTTGGACAGGATTTCAGGATTGACAGGATCGGTTCGCCTTGCGGCGATGCTGTCGCGCTGCAACACGCCCGCGCTCGGCTCCACAATGAGCTCTGTTGGATGCGCCGAGTGCGTAGGGATTCCATCCGCCTCCGGCGGGGGCTGCGGCTCTATTTGTCGGCTTTGCGCCCACGCCATTGCAGGTACCAAGGCCAGTAGGGCTATGAAGTTCCGCAACCTCATCGTTCCAAAATTACATGCGTGGCAACACTCCCTTTTGCCCAAGTAAGCTTGCACTGGTAAATGCCCGCCGCCTGCCCGGCCAGCTCCACCGCATGCAGGGTGCTCCACTGCGGCAGCCGCTCGCGCAGCACCACGCGCCCAGCCACATCGCGCACTTCCAGTTGGCCTACCGTGGGTTGTGCCGGGTAGCTCAACATGAAGGTGCCAAGACTGGGATTGGGGTATGGCCTCACCCCCGGCCCCTCTCCCGGGGAGAGGGGGGCCACCCCCAAAGCCAGCGTATCGCAAGGGCTGCCCGCCAAAGGCCCCAAAAAGTAGTTGGGGTGGTTGGGTAGGGAGTTCGAGTAATACCGTGGAAGCTCAATGCCGTGCTGTACCATGTTGCAAGCCAAACCCGGCTCATCCGGGTTGTTGATCACGTGCATGCGCAAGGTACTGTTCCCGGTGCCGATGTAGATCTTGCCGTCCGGGGCCAATTGGGCAATATCGAACACCGTTGCGAAGGGCGGGCTGGGAGAATAGGTGCTGTCCCAATGGGCGATGTGGACCATGGAACCCGCGATATCAGAAGCTTCTGTATCGAATTGGTTTACATCCAGTACGGAGGTGACATAAACATATCTGCTGTTGGGGGAAAACGCAACGCCGGCCATGTTATTGGCATCAGGGATGGGCACCGGCACAGGGTTGAAGAACAAACCTGTACAGCGGTCGAAATCATAGATGTCCATATCGCCGCTCTGTAGGTCCCCGTAATAGGCGAATTTGGTGCCGTCCGGGGAAAAGCAGACCTGTCCGAGGTCGGGCACCCGGAGGGAGCCGATGCTTTGTATGCCATCCACGCTAACTCCAGCTGGGCAGACCAATAGGCGGTAAAAAGTATTGGTGTAAGCTTTGTGGCAGAACACCCACCAATCACGCCCGTTGGCGTGCCGTACGGCAGTGAGCTTACCGACATTCAAGGAATCAGTGATCAAAACCTGATTTTTACCTACCACCCCGCCCAAACCATTGGCCATCGCCATGTCGATGGTGGTGAGGTAGAGGGTCAGTGCCCTTGCGTGTGGTTGAATATCAACCGTACTGTGAACAAGGTAATAGATACCTGGCGTATCCGGTTTGGGAAGGATCAAGCAGCCTTGTGAAATGTACAATCCTTCGGGATGGTCTGAAGTATACCAGCTCGGATTGAGTCCGCCCCCGTTCAGCATGGTATCACCGGTGGCATTGGCTACATAAGCCCCATTGGTACTGAAGAGCAGGTTGCCTTCCGTGTCGGTGATGTTGGTGGAGGTGCGGTGAAAGTCGATCTCGCGATCTACAATGCCGATGACCAAATTTCCAGTTATAAAATTCAGATCCACCCCGCCCCATGGTGGCGGAGATTCATCTTCGAACCCGCCCATCCACCGATTATTGATTCCTTGCTGGGCATAAGCATGGTGCGGAAACCCCGCACCATGCACCATGCACCCAACCAGAAGAAGCCTGATAGCTGCTTTCTGTGTCATCGTTCTGCTGTTCGAGACTTATCGAACAATGGACAACCTGCCATTTCCAACTAACCCCGTTGAGTTCATCACGCGGTAGTGATATACACCAGTTGCCAGCTTGCTTGTAACAAAGGACATGCGATACTCCTCTGCTGGAACGTCCAGCCGCATCACCTCACCACCTACCGTGTTGAACAAGATGAAAGTGCCAGTCTCCTCCAAGGGCTTGCCAAGTACAAGCGTTGCTCCGTCCCTTGCGGGGTTGGGTACAACGCCCACCGTGTTCACCTCCCGCGCCACCAAGCTCTTTACAATAATGCCA
>JBBSUV010000062.1:0-21678 GCA_038234075.1 Flavobacteriales bacterium
AACTACGTCCTCGTGGTCACCGGCACAAACGGCTGCACCAGCACCGCCAACGCGGATGTGATCCTTGACAACGTGGTTCCTGGCGCACAAGCCGCTGGCGGAACACTCAACTGCAACGTCAGTTCGATCACCTTGCAAGGCACCGGCAACGGAACCTTCGCTTGGAGCGGGCCGAACGGCTACACGAGCAACGTGCAGAACCCTGCTGTGGGCACTGCCGGTACTTACATCCTTACGGTGACCGGGACCAACGGCTGCACCAGCACGGCGACCGCCATTGTTGAACAGGACGGAACTCTCCCCGGCGCACAAGCCAACGGCGGAACGCTCAACTGCAACGTCAGTTCGATCACCCTGCAAGGCACCGGCAACGGAACCTTCGCTTGGAGCGGACCGAACGGCTACACCAGCAACTTGCAGAACCCGACTGTGGGCGCCGCAGGTACTTACACCCTCACGGTGTCCGGAACCAACGGCTGCCAGAGCACGGCTACTACTGAAGTGGTCCTCGATATCACCGCACCCGGTGCGCAAGCTTTCGGAGGAACGCTCACCTGTAACGTCGACTCTGTTACTCTGCAAGGCACCGGCAACGGCGGCTTCGCTTGGAGTGGTCCGAACGGCTTCACGAGCGTTCAGCAGAACGTGAATGTGGCTATCGCCGGAACCTATATCCTCACGGTGACCGGGGCCAACGGTTGCACCAGCACCGCCACCGCCGTGGTGATCCGCGATAACACGGTACCCGGAGCGCAAGCCATGGGCGGTACGCTCAGCTGCACTATCAGCTCGATCCAACTGCAAGGCTCCGGCAACGGCAGCTTCGCTTGGAGCGGGCCGAACGGCTTCACCAGCAGCTTGCAGAACCCTATGGTGAGCATCGTTGGCACCTACACACTCACGGTGACCGGAAGCAACGGCTGTACCAGCTCTGCGACCGCCACTGTGAATGATAACAGCAATACACCTGGTGCCACTGCGACCGGAGGAACAATGACCTGCACCGTCACAACCGTGACCCTGCAAGGCGCCGGCAATGGCAGCTTCTCCTGGAGCGGTCCTGGTGGATTCACTTCGTCCGCGCAGAACCCGACGGTAAGTATCGCGGGTACGTACATGCTCACGGTGACCGGCACCAACGGCTGCACGAGCACGGCGAATGCCATCGTGGACCAGAACATTGCCGTACCGGGTGCCCAAGCATCCGGTGGCCTGGTCGACTGCACAACGCATGTCGTGACCTTGCTGGGATACGGTAACGGCAGCTTCCAATGGACCGGCCCGAACGGATTCAGCAGCACCCTGCAGAACCCGCAGGTAGCTGATGCCGGAACCTACACCTTGGTGGTCACTGGTGCCAATGGTTGCACCAGCACGGCTTCGGCTCAGGCTCTTACGCAGGAATGTGGAGGCTGCGAGACACCGATCATCATCTCTTGCGGCCCTGCCTTCACCACCGTGGAATGCGGCACCTCCATCGATCCGGAGGATATCGGCTACCCCATCGTACGGAAGAACCCGGATTGCCCACTGGTGGTCTACTTCAACTACTACGATGAGTTCAGCGGCATCTGCCCGATCACGATCACACGTCATTGGACCTTCCGCGATGTGGACGGCAATGAGGAAACATGCACCCAGGCCATCCTGGTGACGGATACGCAAGCACCCGTGCTGATGAACGTGCCCTCCGATATCACCGTGGCTTGCGGTGCGGTGCCTGCACAGCCGAAGAACGTATGGGCCTCGGATTGCAAGAACAACCTCTCCGTTTCCATTGAGGATGTGATGATCCCCGGACCCGACGAAAGCACCTACACCGTGGAGCGGACCTTCACGGCCACCGATGCCTGCGGGAATACGGCATCCACCACACAGGTGATCTCGGTGATCGGTTGCAAAGCAGCCTGCGAAACGCCGATCATCATCTCCTGCGGTCCTGCCGCAACCACCGTGGAATGCGGTGCCTCCATCGATCCGGAGGATATCGGTTACCCCATCCTGCGCAAGAACCCGGATTGCCCGCTGGTGAACTTCTTCACCTACGAGGACATCACCAGTGGTAACTGCCCCGTAACGGTGACACGCACCTGGACATGCAGGGATATCGACGGCAACGAGGAGCATTGTGTTCAGATGATCTACATCACCGACAACCAAGCACCTGTGCTGAGCTGTGTTTCTTCCGAAATGACCGTGGATTGCAACTCCATCCCGGTTGCGGATAAGTGCTCGGCCACGGACAACTGCGATACGGACGTGGAGGTGAACATGAGCGAGGTGATGGGCAAGGGTGACTGCGGAAGCGGCTACACCATCACCCGGACCTACACAGCTATGGACGCCTGCGGCAATACGGCCACCACCACACAGACCATCCATGTGATGGGCGAAGGAGAAGCGAACAAGATGATCCAGCCAGCCACCACGGACGCTGTGATGATCGACAACGTGCAGGTAGCTCCGAACCCCTTCCGTCATGAGAGCACCATCAGCTTCACGAGCACGGCCCAAGGCCATGCTACGGTAGTGGTGATGGACCTGGTAGGACACAACGTCGCCACACTCTTCGACGGAGAGGTGGAGAAAGGCGCCAAAATGGCGCTGCAGTTCAAGCCTGAAAGCACGAGCGGCGGTCTCTTCTTCTACCGCATTATGCTGAATGGGAAAGCGGTGACGGGCAAGATCATGTACCGTCCCTAGGCCTCCTGGATCCCTATGACGAAAGCCCCCGCCGATGGCGGGGGCTTTCGTATTGGGGTAATTTTGCCCTTCCCTGAACATGGAAACCACTCCACTCGCTGAACGCATGCGTCCCGGCACCCTCGATGAGGTCGTCGGGCAAGGGCATCTTGTGGGGCCGGAAGGGATCATCCGGAAAGCCATCGCTGGCAAGATCCTGCCAAGCATGATCCTCTGGGGGCCGCCCGGTGTTGGAAAAACCACCATGGCACGCCTGATGGCTAAGGAACTTGATAGGCCGTTCCATACCCTGAGTGCGATCAGTAGCGGCGTGAAGGACATCCGCGAAGTGATCGCACAAGCCGGTGGAAGCGGATTGTTCTCCCGCAGTTCCGTGCTCTTCATCGATGAGATCCACCGGTTCAGCAAGGCGCAACAGGATTCGCTCTTGGGTGCTGTGGAAAAAGGGGTGGTCACATTGATCGGTGCCACCACGGAGAACCCTTCGTTCGAGGTGATCGGTGCCCTGCTCTCCCGCTCACAGGTCTATGTGTTGAAACCCTTAACGGTGGAAGATCTCACCGGTTTGCTCCACCGCGCAATGCGGGAGGATCCAGAGCTGAAGCAGAAGCAGATCGAGCTCCAGGAGACCGATGCTTTGATGAGGGCCAGCGGCGGTGATGCGCGTCGGCTGTTGAACACCTTCGAGCTATGCGTCCGAGCGGCCAAGCCCTTTCATCGGGATGGTGAAGAGGAACCGACCATCGTGATCACCGATGAACTGGTACACGAGGTGGTCCAGACCACGGCTGCACGATATGACAAACAGGGCGAACAGCATTATGATATTGTAAGCGCATTCATCAAGAGCATGCGCGGCAGCGATCCGAATGCGGCGGTCTACTGGCTGGCACGCATGGTGGAAGGCGGCGAAGATCCGTTGTTCATCGCGCGTCGGATGTTGATCCTGGCCAGCGAGGACATCGGGAACGCGGACCCGAACGCCTTGTTGATGGCCACCACCGCCATGCAGGCCGCACAGATGATCGGTTGGCCTGAAAGCCGGATCGTCCTATCACAATGTGCAGTTTACCTCGCTTGCGCGCCGAAGAGCAATGCCAGCTACCTCGCGATCGGCGCAGCCCAGCAATTGGTGAAGGAAAGTGGTGATCTGCCCGTGCCTCTCCACCTGCGCAACGCGCCCACGAAATTGATGAAGGACCTTGGCCATGGAAAGGATTACCAGTACAGTCATGATGCTCCCGGCAATTACAGTGAACAGGAATTCCTGCCGACGGAACTGAGCGGCACCACCCTCTACAAACCGGGTGACAACCGCAGGGAGCAAGGATCTGCCGCGTACCTGAGGCAGGTTTGGGGGGACAAATACACCGGGTGACCTTCTTCTCAATGCACACGCTCCGCCTCCATGAAGGAGCGGTGCATGTCATAGATGATCCCCAAGCTCACCATCAAGCCTCCGATGGCCTGCTCGAACAGCTGCCACAGCGCGTCCACTACCACGTGTTGCAGACCGTGGCTCGCGAAGGAAAGACCGGACACGAAGACGATCAAGTAGATCACCGCCCCCAAACCCACCCCCACAAGCATTGACGTAAGTGGGAAACCGGTTTTCAGCGAGATCCATTCACGCCCAATGCCTAGATGGACCAGCACGACCAACGCGATCCCGATCACCAAGTAAGCGAGCCCGGAGAGGACGAGATAGGTTGAAAGATCGATCTTCAATTCCGATATGTCCGTCAACGCAAGGCCATGCCAGGCATAGGAGATGCCGAACATTGCTGTTGCACTCAACAGCCAAGGGAAAAGAATGCGTCTTCTTAGCAACACCAGCGGGCTATTGCCCTCGTGGCAAATTTAACCCCTAAACGCGGAGCAGGCCAGCGGAAAGTAGCTTGTCCCCTACCTTTCCCACCATGAGTGGACTTTCCCAGCGATCCCTCTTCGCATGCTTGCTATGTGCGGTGGTCGCCCTTTCCAGCTGCCGTAAGGATCCTACCCCTCCCAAGTGGGACTTGGACCTGTTGGCCCCCTTGGCCAAAACCACATTGACCATTGGCGACCTGGTGCCGGATAGCATTCTTTCCACCGACCAGCAAGGCAACGTGAGCATCCTTTATTCCAGTGAGCTCTTTGCGCTTTCCTTGGACACGGTGCTCACGGCGCCGGACACCAGCTTCCGGTATGGCTACGCACTGCCATTTCCCGGTCCCATCCAATTCCAGCCCGGGGCCACCTTCAATACCAACGATGATGTCACCCGCTTCGATCTCGAGGACCTGCAGCTCACCCAGCTGCAAGTGCGAAGCGGCCAAGTGGATGTGGCCATCACCAGCATGATGAACGGTCAGATCATCGGTGACTTCTCCCTACCCGGTGCATCCTTGAATGGCATACCGTTCTCCATCATCCAGAACCTGCCTCCCGGTACACCCGCATCGCCCAGCACCGTCAGCAGCAGTCGGCCATTGGACGGCTATGTGTTCGACATGCGTGGACCCTCGTTCAACCAGGTGAACGCGCTGGCCACGCACATCAGCTACTCCAATGCGCCCGGCGGTAACATCATCTCCATCACCGATCAGGACAGCTTGTTGGCGCTGGTGAGCTATCACGATATCATACCGCAATATGCCACCGGTTCCTTCGGGACACGGACAATCGCCGTGGACCCCTCCTCCACCGAGCTCGATCTCTTCAATAACATCAGTGGCACATTGGATCTGGACCAGGTGACAGCCCGGCTGAAGATCCGCAACGGCATCGGTGTGGATGCCCGTGTGAACATCCACTACCTGCGTTCCGTGAACACGAATACCGGGAACACCGTGGACTTGACGCATGCGATCACTTCCGGTCCTGTCAACATCGACCGGGCGTTGGATCTCCATGGCACCTTCCAATCCGCATTGAACACCTTCGATCTCAACCAAGGCAACAGCAACATCGACCTCTTCATTGAGAACCTGCCAAGCCGTGTGGACTACGCGCTGGACGTGATCATTAACCCGCTTGGCAACATCAGTAACGGCCATGATTTCCTCTACCACGATAGCAAGCTCTCCGCCGAACTGGAGGTGGACATCCCGCTGAACCTGATCGCAACTGATCTCACGCTACGCAAGACCGTCGCCGTGGACCTCCCGGGCAATGCGGACGGTCATGCATGGCGAAGTGGCACCCTGCACCTGTTCGCCGACAATGGCTTCCCCTTCAGCGCGGGCATTCAGCTCGCCATAGTGGATGATGCGGATCAAGTGCTCACCGTACTGGATCCCGGAGGCACGGTCTCTTCCGGTATCCTGGGGGGCGATGGTCATGTGTCCTCAAGTGTCGCGAGCCGCCTGGACTTCGTCGTATCCGCTGCTCAGATGGACCTTCTCCAAACCACCGGGAAAGTGCGGATTTCGGCCATCTTCAATACCGCGGACCAGTCCCAGCATATCCAGCTTCGTAGTGAATACCGTATGGACCTACAGCTTACCGTAGGTGCGAACTACACCGTGAATGGCGATGAATAAGTGCTGGAGGCTGCTACCCATCCTGTTCCACTTATTGGCCTCGGCCCAGCAGGACAGCGTGCCTTCGCCGAACATGATCGGACAGCACCGTTTCACCCTGGATGCTTCCGCGGGATACGATTCGAACGTGCTCCGGAACGACTTGGTGACCGGGGTTTATAATGGTGGGCCGCTGGGCCGCGATGTGCGCGAACGCACGTTGGACGGCTTGGGGAGTGCGGACCGCGCAGGCTATGAACTGGGTGGCAGAGCCACCTATGCGTGGGGTGACAGCCTTTTCGGGCATGCCGGTTGGATGCCACGCTTCAGTCTATCCTATCAAAGTGTGATGGGCGTTCGCTTCACTTCGGATGTATATGCGCTTTCCTTCTTTGGGAATGCGGCCTTTGAGGATCGTACCGCCCAATTGGGTCCCGGCGTGTTCGAGCAGGTCACCTATCAGAGCTTCGGACTAGGGATCGAGGGAAGGAATTCAGGGTCTTTCGTTGAACTGGCCTTGGTGAACGGACAGTCCTTGAACGCTGGGCGGATCCAAAAGGCTGATCTCTACACCGCCCCGTTCGGCAGATATCTGGAGCTTCAATTGGACGGGGAATACCATCGCAGCGATACGGCCAGTGGCGGCTTCAACAAAGGCCTCGGCGCGGCGATCAACGCACGGTGGCAGCACATATTCCAGCTCTTCCGTTCACCGGCCGTGTTTTCCTTGGCGGTTTCCGACCTTGGGTTCATCGCGTGGAACAACAACTCGCTTTCCGTGAAGAAGGATTCCACCATCCGTTATGAGGGCATTGAGGTCACGGATATCTTGGATCTGGACGGACTGCTGGTGAACAGGACGACTTTGCAGGACAGCCTCGGATTCGGTTACTCCAAAGGAAGCTTTATGCGCGCACTACCTGCACGGATCGAAGCCCGGCTAGGGGCAGGCAGGTTCCAAAAGCGCTCCCACTTCCATGGCATGCAGCCGTATGAACTATCGGTCGATTACCGCTACCTGCCGGGATATCAGCCTCATGCCGCTATCGCTCGCAACTTGGTATTTGCCAAGTCGATGGCCATTTCTGTCGGCGCCGGGTACGGAGGTTTCGGGGACTTCCGTGCCATGGCCGGGCTGATGGGTATGCTCGGCAAACACTTCCTGATCGGCGTGCAAACGCCGAATGCTATCGGACTTTTCTCCGATGAAGCGAATGGCAAAGCGATCGCCTTGCGCTTGGAAGCTACTTGGTAGTTATTGGACCTCTGCCAGGGCCTCGCTCTCGTATATGGAGCGGGTGCAGCTTGAACCGTCCTTGAAATAGAACGTCCCGCTGTACTTCCGGATCACCTTGCGGTATTCCGTTTGCGTGGCCCCGCGTTCCAAACGCACCACGGTCACCACTTGGTTCGGTTCCACGATCACGTCCTGATGCCGAACAGTGAATATGGGGGTCGCCTCGAACTTGGGTCGAGGTTCTTCTGAAGCATGGGCCAAAGCGGGCTGTATGGGCGACCGCTCCTCAGCGATACGTGGTACGGAAGCATTGCGTGCCTCGGAACTCTCGCGTGGTTTTGCGATCGTGGTCGCCACGGCTGCAGGTCGGGGCTTGGGTGCTTTAGGAGCGGGTGTTTCCGCAACCGGCGCGGCGACCGGTGGAGGCACCGGCTTGGGTTCCGGCTTGGGCTCCACCTTGGGTACGGGTTGCGCCTCCGCCAGTCGGGTCTGCTCAGCTTCGCGCGCGGCAGCTTCCTGCTTAGCCTGTGCTTTAGCATCATCCTTTGCCTTCGCAGACGCATCCTTCTGGGCCTTGGCATCTGCTTTTGCCTTATCCTTTTCCTCTTGCTCCTTGCGTTTTGCCTCATCGGCCAGCTGGCGTTCTTCTTGCTGCTGCTTCTTCGTCACTTCCGCTTGGGCGGCCTCCAAGGCGCTCTGGATACTTTTCGTGTAGTCCGTGTCGTACTCGAAGTCAGCAAGGCGCTCATCATAGCGGATCATGCCCACCGGTTGATTGAAGACGACCGTGTTCATACCGTCGTATTGCTTGAACAAGGAGACGACGAAGTCGAACGGTGTGAAGCCGGTCAGCGCTGCTGCTGCTGGGGCATTGGTGTTGAAGGAAAGCTTCTTGGTGACGAAACCGGGCTTTTCGAAGGAAAGCACATAGGTCTTGTTCAACTCCAGTTCCAAGCTGAACTTGTTCAGGTCGGTGGAGATGGTCTTGTGTTTCTCACCATCGCGGTAGACCACCATCTTACAACCGTCCAGTCCGCCGCCTTCCACCTTCAGCTTGCCGTTGATGACGAAGCGGCCCTGCGACATGCCTATGGCCGAAATGGCCATGGCTAACATGAGCGTAATGGCCCGCACGTCAGGTAAGGAGTGGCGAAGAAGCATGTGGACGGATCAGGAGGCCAACACCGCAGTGGAGATAAGACCCTTGGCCATCAGCGTGGCCACCAATCCCATGACGAGGACCGCTGCCATCACCAAGGTGCGTATGGCCACGGTATTATTCGCATTTCTCATTTTTCAGATGGTTTTGTCCTTCAATACGACAACACGATATCCGGGGTTTCATTCAAGGCCGTTGAAACCGCTCCCCCTCTCCTACGTATGAACGGCCTGTCATGATGAAAATAGTGCTCTTCCCCGTCCTGCTCCTCATGGCCCATGTGTCCATGGCACAGGAGCTCGCAGCGGCCTCCCACACAGAGGTCGACGCCCTGTTCCATAAAGGGGAGCAGGCGTACAACAGCGGTGGATATGCGAAGGCCATCGACATCTACACGCAAGTTCTCGCGGATGATCCGGAATACTTGAACGCCTACCTCCAACGCGGATTCTGCCATAGCCTGCAGCGTGAATACGATGCCGCGGTCACCGACTTCACCGCCGTGATCGAACGCAAGAAGGACCACTTATGGGCCTATACCAGCCGGGGCAGTGCTTATGGAAAGTTGGGCAAGCAGGACCTGGCCATCCGCGATTTCAACACGGTACTTCAACTGGACCCCGGTAACCAGGAAGCCTACAACAACCGCGGCTGGGCCAACAAGGCACAAGGCAACACCAAGGGAGCCTGTGCGGACTGGTTGAAAAGTAAAAAGATGGGCAACGCCGAAGCCAAGATCATCCTCCAAAACAACCGCTGCAAATGATACGAACGATCCTCCTCCTGTTCACTGTGACCTGGCTTTGCTCATCCACACAGGCACAGGACCAGACCTATGCCGACTGCTTGATGAAGACAACCAGCAGTTGGGGTCAACCTTGTGAAAAGTGCGAGGACTACAAGGGTTTCAAGCGGGACTTCAGCGGCGTATACCAAGTGGAATTGAAGAACAGCTGCACGGAAATGCTGGAGGTGAAGGTCGCCATGGAAGAGTCTAACGGAACATGGCGGACCTTTCCGGTAAAGACCTTGGAGGGCGGTGCGTCGATGACCGCTTTCGCCTGCCACGGCACGGGGAAATACCTCTACTGGGCCAGGCGGGTGAATGATACCGAGATCATCCTGCCGAGTGATGGCGAGATCGTAAGCGCCTATCCAGGAAAGTAGACCACAACGGTCCCCGCGGATCTGTGCGCGTCGTGTGCGGTGCATAAGGACCGGAGCAGGAATATCCTTGCCCCGGACTTTTCGTGCAAGCAATCCACGTCCGAGTGTTGACAGAATGCATAACACGATGTGGCCTTGTCGAACAGCGAGGTCTAATTTGGTCCGAGCGATCCGCGACCATGGCCCTGAAACACATGCATATCGATCGCACAGCGACATCGCCGGAGATCGAAATGGACTTGGAACGGGGAACCATTGACTTCATTGGTCGTTCCCTTCCCGCTAACAGCGAGCAGTTCTACGACCGGGTATACCGCTGGCTGGAGGAATACCTCAAGGAGCCGAAGCAGCAGACCACGGTGAACATGCGGCTGGATTATTTGGACACCAGCAGCAGCAAGCATTTCTACAACATCTTCGACAGGCTCAGCGCGGTGAAGGAGCACGGGAAGCAGGTGGAGGTGAATTGGCATTATGAGACCGGCGACGAAGAAATGGCGGAGACCGGGAAGGACTACCAGAGCCTTTTCCCGATGAGCTTCAACTTCATTGAAGTGCGCGACCTTTTCTGAACGCATCTCCTACAAGGATCCATTCGATCTTTTGCCAGAAGTGGATCCTTGGGCTGTCCTTAGGTTCTTTGATCGGAATAAATGGATCCGTGGTGAAGGTGGAACGTGGAAGGACTTTCCCGATCTTCTCCAAAGACCCCGCAATGAAGGCGTGTCTTTCAGCCTGCGCAAGGAGCAGACCCATTTGGCCTGCTCCTTGGACCGTGTATGGGAAACCACAGACCATGGCCGAGACGAAACCACTGCACGATGAAGATGCGATCGCGAAGTTCAAGGAGCTCGTCAAGCATTCCTCCATTTGCCATTTCCTCACATCGCTGGATAAACGCCCCATCCCAAGCAGGCCCATGAGTGCGCAGCAGGTGGATGACGAAGGGAACTTCTGGTTCCTCAGTTCACTTTCCAGCTTGAAGGACCAAGAAGTAATGACCGATCCATATGTGCAACTGCTGTTCGCCAACCAAGGCGATGCGGAATTCCTTTCGGTGTTCGGCACGGCCACGATCGTGATGGATATGGCCAAGAAGCGCGAGCTATGGAGCGAGCTTGCCAAAGCCTGGTTCCCCAATGGAGTGGAGGATCCCGATCTCACCGTGCTGAAAGTGAAGCCGATGGAGAGCTACTACTGGGGCACCAAGAACGGGAAGATGATCACTTTGCTGAAGATGGCCGCATCCGCGATCATCGGAAAGAGAAGCCAAAGCAGCGTGGAGGGAAAGATCTCGATCTAGGATCTATGACCGTGTTGAAGATCTCTTGAGCGATGGTCGGCAAGTCTTATAAGTGCAAGTGCAGCCGGAAAAGATGTCCAGGGCCGCTTTGGCAGAGATCCAGGATAGGCTCTTAGCTATTCCTCGACCAGAGGAAGGGTGAAGGAGAAAACGGAGCCTTTGCCCTCCTCGCTCTTCACGCTCATGTGCCCTCCATGGCGTTTGATGATGTCCGCTGCGATGTACAAGCCGATGCCGAAGCCTTCAATGCCGTTCGTGCGGTTACCCTTTACACGGAAGAAGCGTTGGAAGATCTGGTGTTGATCCTCCGGTCGGATGCCGATACCATGGTCGCCGACGGAGATCTTCGCAAAGCCATCTTCCGTGCAACAAGTGATCTCCACTTCCTTTTCACCGGGGGCATATTTCACGGCGTTCGTGATCAAATTGCCCAATACCTGTGCTACCCGGAAACGGTCCGCCTGCACGGAGGCGTGGTCTGTTACGCTCATGTTGAACACGTGATCCGGATAACTGCTGCGCATCTCCTCCACCACGTTCCTCATCAGCTCATTGGCATCGAACCGGCTTTGGTCCATCTCCAAGCTATCATTCTTCAGTTTGGAGATATCCAGTAGATCGGCGATCAGGCGTGACAACCTGACGACCTGCCGGTCCATGATCCCGGTCAACTGGTTGAATTGGGCATCGGTGTTCTGCTCCAAGTCTTGCTGCATCATGTCGATGCAGCCGCGCAAGGTGTTCAGCGGATTGCGCAGTTCATGGCCGGCCATGCCTATGAAGAAATCCTTCTCAGCCTCCTGCTCCTTCATGTCCTGCACATCCGTACTGGTGCCTATCCACATGCGGACGCTGCCATCCTCGTTATGCAACGGTTTCGCGCGGCTCATCTGCCAGCGGTACTCACCGTCCTTCCTGCGGAAGCGATGCTCGAAGAAAAAATCAGTGCCTGAAGTAATGGCATAGAGCCACGCTATGCTGTTCCCTTCCCGCTCGTCCGGATGCACGATCTGTAGCCAACCATTCGCCTGCACTTCCTCGTCGCTTAGTCCGCTGAAGTCATAGACCGCTTGATTGAAATAGTTCAAATTCCCTTCACCATCGCCGGTCCACACGAACTGGGGCATTGAGTCCGCCAAGAGGCGGAATCGCTCCTCTCCCGCTTCCGCCCGTTGCCTGGCCAGCACCATGTCCGTCACCTCATATCCGATGGCGATCATGCTTTCCATCGCTCCCCTTTGGGAAGGCAGTGGCTCAAGCACCAAGTTCAGGTAGAGATCATCGCGTCGTCCATTTCGGACCATGCTCAACGGGAGTTCCTTTGCTTCGAACGGAACACCGCGCAATACATCCTCCATGTATGCAGGTATTCCCTGTGCCAGCAATTCGGGCACGATATCCCTGATCGGCCGACCCATCACGTCTTCCCTTGTGCGACCGCATAACGCCAGACCGCGGTCGTTGATCATCTCCACCACATGCTCCGGACCTGTGAAGATGGCCACGGCCACCGGGGCCTGTTGGACCACCATGTTCAGGCGCTGCTCGTTCTCCTTGAGCAACTGGATCGCCTGCACCTTGCCAATGGTCTCGCTGCAGGTGACCAATACACCGCTTATGTTCCCCGCACTGTCACGTACGGCACTGTAGCTGAACGTCCAGTACACCTTCTCCATACGGCCATTGCGCAGTATGGGGAGCAATTGATCCTCGCTCCAAACGCTTTCTCCGCCAGCAAACACTTGCTGGATCAGCGGTCCGATGACCTCCCAGATGTCCGGCCAGGCCTCTTTGGCCGGTGCGCCTAAAATGCCGGGATGGCGTCCTTCATCGCCCAAGCTCGGGCGGTAAGCATCATTGTAGAAACAGAACAGTTCCTTGCCCCACCACAGGAACATGGGGAACCTGTTCGTCAACAGGGAGAAGAGCAGGATCCTCAACGCATCCGGCCATTGCTCAGGTTCTCCTAAAGGATGCCGTGACCAATCCTTCGCCTTGATCAAGGCGGCCATTTCCCCTCCATCCGCGATGAACGACCACTTCCGTCCTGTCTCTGACTTTGTTCCCATACATCTGGTTTTCCCGGTGAAAATTAAGCTCCACACCGATCCGGCATACAGTCAAGCATCACATGGTCAGGCAGTGGAATACCTGTGAGATAGCCGACCCAGTGGTTCAACAGCATGCAGAACGGCACGATCCTCGCAACTTCAATGGAAAAAAACCAAGATCATGTCGACACATAAGAACCTTTCCCTCATCATTGTAGGAGCCACTGTCGGTGCAGCATTAGCCTTGCTTTTGGCCCCGAGTTCAGGAAAAAAGACCCGGAAGAAGCTGATGAAGCAGGCCGAGAGCATAAAGGACACTGTGGCCTACAGGCTCCTGCAGGCCGAGGACCAAATGGGGCAGCTCCGGGAGAAAGTGGGTAAAAAAGCCGCAGAGGTTGCCGACGATATTGCCTAAAACTCTCTGCTCTGCTGCGCAAGAACACCTCGATCCAATAGAACCGAACAACATGGATACAAAGCATCCCATCCAAAAAAAGCCGGAACCCATCCCGCACGATCCTCGCAACGAACCGATCCCCGATAAGAAGGACGATGAGCGTAGTCCTTCCTTGGAAGAGGCAGAGCAAAAAGCCCGTAAGGAAGAGGGATTGGACATGAAGAGCACGGAAGACAAACTTCCAACGGGCAAAGAGGAGCTCGAGGATGAGTATGGAATGCCCACGGGCATCCAAACCGGCCAGAACACGAGTGGCTCCTACTCCACCGATCCGGTTGCCGGAGCTGGCGGCAATGCGGACCACCGTGCAGGAAAACTCAGCACGGAGGAATTAGCCCGGATCGGGAACGACCAGGTGGTGGCCGATCCAATAGATCCGAAGTTCTGATCCCCTTCGGTCGGGCGAATGCTCCTTTCACGCCGTTGTGAAATGACATGGGCCCAACTGCGTAGTGTGCATCTAGGTGATCTTGAAATTCCCTCAGCCTGCATAGTCCGTTCCGTTCAGCCTTAACCCAAAGCATTTCTGATGATGGACCTTCGCTCGGGCATGCCCTATCACTGGATCTTCAATGGGCTGCCGCATGAATATCGCCAACTGGATCATGATGCTCAATGCAATGCCTTGGTGGTGGGCGGCGGTATCACTGGTGCGCTCTGCGCGCAGGCGATAGCTGCCGCCGGGGTGGATGTGCTGGTGATCGAGGCCGGTTCCATCGGCACCGGGAGTACCAGCGCAAGCACCGCCCTTCTCCAGTATGAACTGGACACACCCTTGCACATCCTTGCGGACCGGGTAGGCGCCGCAACAGCCGTGAGGAGCTATCAACTCTGTGCGCAGGCCATCGACGGATTGTTGGGCTTGGCCGAGGAATTGGGCCCTTGCTCAGCAACGTCCCGCATCAGTCTCCAATTTGCCTCTCGCCGGCGTGATGTGCAGCGTTTGCGGCTTGAACAGGAATTCCGCACCCAACATGGTTTCGAGACGGAACTACTGAACGCATCCGAGGTAAAGGAGCGGTTCGGCTTCCGCAAACCGGCCGGTCTGGTGAGCCACAAGGCTGCGGAGATCGACCCCTACCGCTTTACACACCTGCTGCTGCAGGATGTGATCAAAAAGGGCGGAAGAGTATTGGATCGTACGAAGCTGGAGAGCTTCAAACGGGATGGAGATGGCTACGAGGTCATCACGGCGGATGGGCACCGCATCACGGCAAAACATTTGATCATGGCGACCGGCTATGAAAGCCAGCGCTATGTGGACGAGCCCGGGATCGAACTGCACTCTACCTATGCCATTGCCAGCGAAAGGTTCCCGATGGAGGAATTGTGGTATCGCAATGCCCTGATCTGGGAAACGGCAACTCCCTATCTCTACCTGCGCACCACCCCGGACAACAGGGCCATAATTGGAGGCCTGGATGACTCCTTTCGCGATCCCAAGTTGCGGGACAAGCTGCTGGACAGGAAGGCCCGGAAGCTCGAAAAGGCATTCAACAAACTTTTCCCGGACCTGCCCTTCGCGCTGGAATACCAATGGTGCGGCACCTTCGGCGGCACCAAGGACGGACTTCCTTATATCGACCGCGATCCTCGGTCGGGTGCTTGGTTCGTGCTTGGCATGGGTGGCAATGGCATCACCTTCAGTCAAGTCGGTGCCGGGATCGTGCGGGACCATATCCTGGGCCGAAAGAACGCGGATGCTGAACTATTCCGTTTCGGACGCGGCTGATTTTTTCGGGGAGAACGAGATCTTGCACTACCCCAAGCAAAGTTCATTTTGGTCACCCGGTTTGGAACCGAGCCGATGGAGGACTTGGCGGTCCATGTCGCCGTGTAGCGCGCTCGGCTGGCAATGTTCCAAGAGGATGAAGCGATGTGTCACGGTCGGTACCCTTAAAAACCGGTGGGTCGCAGTCTGCAGACCAAAGAATGCGCCAGCTTAAGAGCAGAAATTGAATGGCAAAAAGGATCACGGAATGGGGAGCAGCATTCCCGATCGGATCGGGAACTGGTGGAAACTCCTTTTCATAATGCTCAACGATCACAACGGGATCCGATCCCCATGGAACATACGGCACGTTAGTAGGGAGTAGCGCAGAACAAAACAACAAGCGATGATAGCGAACTATATGCCCATGCCCAATTTTGACCAAGCCCCGGAGATCATAAGGCAACTCCGAGCGCAGTTTGATGACCGACTGGAATCACTGCACGAGCACGCCATGCGTTTGATCCAAGAGAACCAACCTGAACAAACCGTTATGGTCCATGTACCATTCACCTTCGCAGGCTACGAGGTGGAGGCCATGTATGATCGCGAAATGGACCTCTTTACCCAATTGGTTGCGCGGCCGCTCGCTGACCGGGAGAACGCAAGACCCTCTTATACCATCAGTCTTTTCTTGATCGGACAACAGTAGGAAGGAGAATGCAGCTCATGCAGTTCCGGATATCAGTCCAGATCCCGAGGACCGATATGGATCGGATGAAGCCAGCTTTCCACTTCACCGTTCCTTGGCAGGAATTCGCGGATGGAAGCAGTGAGAACGTCTTTCCACCTTTCAGGAAGTGGAGTTCATTGGCAGACGGCCCAATGGTGCGGCATTTGCAACCTGGGGCCAGCAAACCAATTATCCAAAGTCATCCTTGCTTCTTTGTGAATGGAACTGACACGTGAAAAGGACCGCGAACAAGAATCATCCGAGGTGGATGAAGTAAAGCGCACCCATAAGTATTGGCTAGGCGGCTATGGCATGATCGCTTTGGCCTGTCTGGTGTTCCATCTGCTCATCCGTGTGCGGCTGGTGTTCTTGGGTGAGAACACCGTGTTCTTCCGCAGGACGGCATTGGCGCTCTTTCTGACCTTCTTCATCCTGTTCATCTCCCAACTCGGGCAGAAGTTGGTGGTGAACAGTGCCAAGACGCGTGTTTTCAAGTACAACGCACTCCGCGTCGTCAAGCTGATCGCCGTGCTGCTCCTGGCGGTGGTGGCCATGTCCTACCTGTTCCATAATTGGTATACCGCAGCCGTGTCCTTGGGCTTGATCTCCTTGGTACTCGGCTTCGCGCTGCAAGGACCTATCTCCTCTTTTATCGGCTGGCTTTACATCCTCTTCAGAGCGCCCTTCGAAGTTGGTGATCGCATTGAGATCGGGGATGTGAAAGGGGACGTGCTGGAAGTGGGTTACATGGATACCACGCTTTCGGAATTCAGTGGTAGCTATCTCTCCAGTGACCTACCCAGCGGGCGGTTGATCCGCTTCCCGAACAGCAAGGTGCTACAGTCGGCCGTCTTCAATTACTCTTGGCAGGATCATCCCTTCATCTGGAACGAGGTCGCCTTTCAAGTGGCTTATAATAGCGACCTCGACTTTGTTCTGGACACCCTGCGGCGGGTCACCTTGGAAGAGCTGGACCCTGAGATCACTGATAACGTCCGGGAACTACGGGACCTGATCAGCGGAACCCCGGTGGAGGGCCTGCCCATGAAAGAATATCCAACGATCAACTTGCGCATCAGCTCCAACGCATGGGTGGAGATCGTGGTCAACTATGTTGTCGAGCCGAAGAAGGCGGACGCCGCACGTACCCGCATCATTGCGAAGGCCCTGATGCAGCTCAATCTTGAACCAGACCGCGTATTGTTCCCGAAAGGGCGATGACCAGTACTACCGCTCCAAGTCTCTTCTTATGCAGGTATCAGGGGATCAGTGAACATGATCGGCACCCTGCACTTACCTCTTCGCTCGATCTTGTCCAACAGCGCGAAGCTGCGTTGACCGATCCTGTTCACTGATCCCGTGCCCTTCCATACCTCCGTCCCCGGTCTTTCCGCCGGAAAGAACTGCGATAGCGACCTTCACCATCGCCACCACCTTGTTCTCCTTCGTATCCCAGTAGTAGGCATCCTGCGGACGGAGCTTCAGCGCGCGCAGGTCCGGGTCCTCAGGTCCATCCGGCACCCAGGCTTTCGCCCACGGGCTCCATAGGTCCTTGTTGCGCTGCACATCGTTCACCACTTCCACGGTGCCGAGAACGGAAAGGAATTCCTTATCTGATGAGTTCGCGAAATAGAGGTAACAACGGGGGTCCCGTTGCAAGCCTTCACCTGATCGCTGGTCACCAAGTCCAGCATCCAGAAGTTGCCCTCTTCATCCACCCCCAACGCTCATGGGCCGACTAGGGTCTGGTTGGTCCTTCACCGGGCGGGGGACCGCCATTCGTACTCGCCCACCCATCGATCCTCATCCGTTCCGACCAAAAAGACCCCCCCCGAACTTCCGCTCGGATCGGCCTACTTTCTGATAGAGCGACAACGATCCGACTTAGTTCATCAACAGAAAACATCCAACTGAAATGGAACGTGAAGAGACCGCTAGTGCGATCGTGGAGAGGGTGCATCCAGAATTGACCATTTGCCGCTACCGTCCCCGCGTGCGCGTGGATGCCACAGCCCTAGGGGAGAACCTGAAGGCCCGCATGCGCGTTCCGGGAAGGGAGGCCTATGCCGTGATGGCCATTTTCCCGGAGAACGTGGGCTTTGATATGGGCTTGCTTGAGAATCACTACTACACCGATCTTTCTTTGAATGAGGTGACCCGGGTATTGGCCATCGTGGCAAAAGGGGCATTATATGCCCCGATTGCGAGCCTATATTCCATGAACCATCTCCTTTCGGTCTCCAACCGCGTATTCCGTACCGAGAACGAAGCGCGCGCTTGGGCCGAGTTGCGCATTGCCATACACGCACAGGCTTCCGTGGGAGCTGGCGGAGCTTGGGTCAAGAATGATGACAGCAGGGGGCGATCGCTATCTGGCCTGTAGCAGACGATGAGGGCGAGAAGGTTGTAGGGAACGGCACTCCTGAAGAGGTGGCCAAGGGCAAAGCAGCGCAGCCGTGCGCATGTTGGAAGGGGCCGTATGGCCCGTCCGGCACGTGTATCTCACAACAACCCTTCCCGTTCTTGCGTGGCCATGCGTTTCCGGGCTGACTCATGACCCGGGAAGAATAGCGGTCCAAGCTCCGGCGAGAGGTGAACTAGCGGAACAGGCCAATAAAGATGACGCTAGCGCTCAGGGGGCAGCAACGCGATGCCGCCGATGGGAAGATACAAGCTCGAGCGGATGTATGTGCGCCCAAGGAAAATGGTCGCGAAGGATCACTTTGCTCCTTCAGGTCAAAGCCTTCTCCGCACCTGGCAGGTAGCGCAATAGGATGTAATCCGCATGCTTGCCCATTTATTCCCGCCACACGGCCTCGTCGCTTCGCTCTCCATAATATGAAGGACGGCGGAAGGGTTCGGGGTGCAGCGAGCGGACTGATGTAGAAGGCACCCGTGTACCCTTCCGTTCGCTGTCCGGCACGGGCTGTGGCCGCTATCTGGAATGTAACCCGGGGCGGGGCAAAGTGGAACCAATTCCGTGCAGTAGTGCTTCCTGCGGCCTATCGGGAGAGTAATGGGTCTGCAAGGAGGCGGGTACACTTGATGTAATTTTGCCGACCTCCCATGGAATTAAACTTGAGAACACCCGTTATGAACCAGCTCGCCGACCTGATCCAGCGGTCATCCGCATCTTTACTGCTGCAATGGCGGCAGCAGGTGAAGGAACTGCCTTCAGCCCGGGGTCTGGATGTGCCTACCCTCAATGACCACATCCCTGAATTGCTGGTGGAATTGACCACAGCGTTGCGAATGAAGTCCGAGGAGACGATCGCTCAAGCCTTGGTGCAGGGAACGCCGCCCGGCCACGGATCCCAGCGCTTCCAAGATGGTTTTGATATTACGGAAGTGGTAGCGGAGTACAACATCCTGCGGGGTTGTGTGCATGATCTGGCAGATGCCAATGGACTGGTCCTCCAAGGTCTCCCGTTCCACATCCTCAATCAAGTGCTTGATACTTCCATTGGGCTGGCTGTGCAAACCTTCGCCACCCAAAGCGCGCTGGAGGTACAGCGCCGCCGGGAGGACCATTTGGCCTTCGTGGCACACGATCTCCGTACACCACTGAACGCCATATCCCTGACAGCAAGCGTGCTGGAGATGACTTTCCAGCCCGATGACCCGGAGGATGGGACCGCCCGGATGTTCAATAGCCTTCACCGCAATGTGAAGCACTTGGAAAGCCTCGTCAACCAAGTGTTGGAAGAGCACGTGGACATGAAAACGGAGGTGGGTGTGAAGCTGCAGCGGCGAACATTGGACCTATGGCCCTTGGTAGAAGGTCTGGTACATGAATTGAAGCCCGTGGCAGGCACCGCGAGTACGAAGCTGATCAACGCCGTGCCCGAAGACCTTGTGGTGTTCGCGGATGCGGACCTCTTGAGGAGGATCTTCCAGAACTTGATCGCCAATGCGATCGCCTATACCCCGCACGGCGAGATCCGCATAGGCGCCCAGGAGAGACCTGACGGAGCGGTGGAGTGCTGGGTGAAGGACAACGGAAAAGGCATTTTGCCCGCCGTCCTGCCAACTATTTTCGAGCAGGGCACCGGTGATGCGAATAAACACGAGAGCCACGGCCTTGGCCTTGCTATCGTCAAGACCTTCGTAGAAGCACATGGTGGAAAGGTGAATGCCGAAAGCAAACCTCACGAAGGGTCCACACTTCGGTTCACGATCCCACTAAGCGCTCGGGTTTGACCCTGTAACATTCCCACCGTGGCACGAGCGGCCGCAGAGGTGGCTATCTGGGGGAGCCGTTGGATCCTTTCCGGATGAAGCCGAAGAAATTCCTTAATAACACGCCCAAGATCACCCCTATCGAGATCAGGGATATTACCAGGATCGGGCGGATAAGTTCACTACCCGATAAGTTCATGTAGTTCGCTACGGCCAAGATCAGTAAGAAGCTGGGCAGTATGAAAGCGGGGAATATGATCTTGCGGTCCATGGACCAAATCTATATGGCGGAATGATGCGCCGGGAAGTGCACCCAACTGAGGTGTTCATTTCCCCATCCGGGTGTGGATCGAGGATAACGCGCTCTTTATTTATCCACCGTTGAAAGTCCGCAATGAGCTTCCCTCCTAGGCATACAGGCAGGATCACTTATATGATGGTATGGCTCCTCTTGTGCTCTGTTGACGGCATGATCACTACCAACCTTCCCGATCTGGCGAAAAAGCTACGTGCACTTGGCCTTATGTTGGGTTCCAACAGTTCCTCCGGGTCGTAAAGGCGTAGGATCGATACACAGCCATCCCATATCGTGGCTAAGGGTATTCTAGACCGGTACGGATAGATCACTGAAATGGACTGAGCCAGACAATAGATGAACCATTTCGTGCGAGCAGAGAGGCGCATTCTTTAGCTCTTTTCTTTACGGATCAGTTGTACCATAAGCGTGGGTCGCCTCCACCCCAACTGGGGATGGGATGACCCGTGACCAACATCGCCCATCTGAGCACAATGCCCTCGCTTGGCATAAGCCGTAGGCATTTATATGGACCGTATGCTGTTTGGCACAGGTATGGTGTACCCTATCTCTGCGGCACAGGTATGAGCTGTGCCCTCATCTTAAAATAGCAATGAGCCATGTTCGAACGAAGTGCACATCATAGTGTGACAGTAGGAACGACGACACGCGCTCTTGTTGTTGACGATCAGGTGGATATCACGACCTCTCTGGCCCTGTTGTTAGAGCATTTGGGATACACCGTAGAGGTTGCTCATAAAGCCGATGAAGCCATGCTCTTGGGTGCCCAATTCCGACCCGATGTGGTTTTCTTGGATATTGGTCTCCCCGACAGTTCGGGTTACGATGTCTGCAAGGACATTCGCCTCAGCGTGTGGGGCGAGAATACATATATAGTTGCGGTGACAGGAAGGGATGAACCAGAGGATCTTATACGAGCGGCGAACACGGGTTTCGACCGGCACGTGGCGAAGCCCATGGACCTGATCACGCTAAAGGAGATCCTGAGGCTAGTTGAGACGAAGAGGAAGTGAGCCGAGAGAGTATTCTGAAAAGTGTGTCAAGCTACGTTTGACAACCAATCAGAACCATGAACAAGAAGAAGACAACGAAAGAGAAGGAAGCGGCAGCCTTTGACTACTCGACCTTCGAGCAGGAGGCCATAGCTGGCTTGACGGCT
>JBBSUV010000063.1:0-21605 GCA_038234075.1 Flavobacteriales bacterium
AACACCTCAAAACCACCCTCTGCCCCGTAGGGGTGAACAGCTTGGGCCAGTTCCGTGCGATCCGGCTTGCGTGAGTCTCCAAACTACCACCACTTAACCCGCTACCTAAAAAGAAGAGGCCGCCCCTTTTGAGACGGCCCCACTTGGAAGGAGAAAAGGTCAGGGCTTCGGCTTGCTCGAGCGCTCCTTGTCACCGAGATCATCGCCGTCATCGGTGATGGGGGCGACGCCGTTACCCGTGTCACCAGGTGTTACGCTAGTTCCACCTTGGCCGTTGCTTGCCTGCACTGGTTTCAGTGATCTGGATATCAGCGGTGCCCCGCTGGGTGCCACCACTTCTTCCTTTGAGCAGCCCGTGACTACCAACATGAGCAATGCAAAAAGCATCGCGCTGGCGGTCATGGTTATTTTCACTGGGCGGAACATGTAGAACAAAAGTAATGCATTAGGATCCCGATCGCAAAGGATCCCCGCCATTCGGCAAGGCTTCCTGTGAAGGCAATTCGATGATCACCTGTGTACCGGCGCTGCCGTGCTTGCCTCCGAGTTGTTCGGGGCCTTGGATGCGGATGTCCGCGAGGTTGAGCTTCCGCATGATGTCCGCGCGGCCTTTGGTGATCTCGATCCCGCGTGAGATGTGGTCGCCTTCCCTGCCGTTCTTGCTATCCACGCTGTGATCGATACCGATGCCGTCATCGGTGATGCGGATCCGCGTCCGGCCCTCCACCGTCCGCTCCACGGAGATCTCCACGTGACCGGGGCGCGCCATGGGTAGGATGCCGTGCCAGATGCTGTTCTCCACGTAGGGCTGGAGCATCATCGCGGGGATCTTCACCGCATGCGGGTCCACATCGGGTGCAACGTTCACGCTGTACTGGAATTTGTCCTTGAAGCGCATATGCTCCAGCACCAAGTAAAGTTCCAAGCGGGAAAGCTCTTCAGCCAAGCTGGTCGTATCGCTCTGGCTGGCATCGAGATTCTTTCGGATCAGCTTCGCGAAGCTGGTGAGGTACTTGTTCGCCGTGGTCCGGTCCTGGCGATTGATGCTGTATTGGATGCTGTTCAACGCATTGAAGATGAAGTGCCGGTTCATGTTGGCGTTGAGGGCCTGTTGCTCCAACTGCAGCATGCGGGAACGGAGGATGAGGTTGCGGGTCTTTTCAGCGCGTTGGCGGCGGATCGTCCGATAGCGCAACACGCCCAGCAGGATCCCGGCGAGGATCGCGGCACACAGGGCGAAGAACCACCACCGGAGCCAGAACGGTGGGGTGATGGTGAAGCCTACTTCTGCAGCAGGGCCCCAACGGCCTTGACGATCTGAAGCGCGCACCTCGAAGGTGTATTCGCCTTGTGGTAGATTGGAATAGCTGGCGAAACGCGCCTCTGTGGGCGGGAGCCATTCGTTGTCGAAGCCGATGAGGCGGTACTGGAAGCGCACATGTTGCCCATAGGACAAGGCAATGGCGGTGTAGGTGAAGGTGAGGTGGTTCTTCCGGTAGCCCACCTGCAGCGGTGCCTTCGGTCCGCTGCCGATCCCGATGCTGTCCGACCCGGTGATGGGTTCGAGGAAGCTCGTGATGCCCGTGATGTGCGTGATCGGAGGAGCCGTGTTTGCGCGCAACGGCTTGCGGACGGGATCATGCACGACCAGGCCGGCGTTCGTGCCGAAGTAGAGTCGTCCCCGGGCGTCCACATAACCGGCATTGAGGTTGCATTCCAGTCCGCGCAAACCATCCTCTTCCGTGATGTGCTCTTTGGCTGAAGCGTCCGCCAACAGGCTGTCCGGGTTGAAGCGGAAGAGCCCGTTGTTCGTGCCGGCCCAGAGGTTGTTCCGTTCATCCCGAAGTAAAAGGTCCACGTAGTTCGATCCGAAGTCCATCCCGAGGTCGATCCTGTTGAACCGCCCCTTGTCGTAGCAGGTCAGCCCGTTCGACGTGCCCATCCAGAGGCGCCCTTTCGCATCCGGGCTGAGGCAGAAGACGTTGTTGTGGCTCAAGCCGTCCGCAGTGGTGAAGCACCGTGCGCTGTCGCCATCGATCCGCACCGCACCGAGGTCAGTGGCCAACCATATCGTTCCGGAGGTGGTACTCCGTATGCTCCGCACCCCGCGCAAGGTGGTACCTTGCATTTCGCCATGCTGCTCCACGGTGCCGTTCTGGAGGATCACCGACACACCGTCCCTCGTACCGCACCAGAGGTCACCGGACGGCGCTCGGAAAAGCGAAAGCACACGCTGGCCGGTCAGCGCTTGCGCGGGGGCCAACGGTTGAACGATGCCGTTCACGATGTGGCAGAGGCCGTCGCTGGTGCCGAACCAAAGGGAGCTGTCCCTGTCCACAAGTCCGCTCCAGACGGTGTTGTTGGGCAGGCCATCCAAGGTAGAGATCTGGGCCATACCATCCATCCTGCACACCCCATTGCCGTATGTGCCCAACCAGATATCGCCGTGTTTGTCGCTCAGGGCGCACATCACCAGGTCACTGCACAGCCCTTCTGTCACCGTATAGGTCACGTAGGATTCGCCCGCATAGCGCAACACCCCTGCGCCGTCCGTGCCGAACCATAGGCCTCCGCTATCATCCTCGAAAAGGCACCAGACATTGTCGTTGGGCATGCCCTGATGCACGGTGTAAGCACGCAAGCGCCCGTCCTCCACCAGGTCCACACCGAACTTGGTCCCCGCCCACAAGTGGTTACGGCGGTCCACTAAGAGAGCTCTCACGTTGTTCTGGAGCAGCCCGTTCATCTCGTTGTATTCCAGAGGCGGTCTGTTCTTCCGCAGCCCGAAAAGGCCATCGCCATAGGTGCCCACCCATATCGTTCCATCCTCTCCCAAGGCCAAGGCGCTGATGGAGGAGGAGATGGGGAGTGTTACCGGCGCCCAGCCCGCGCTACCTCCGCGCAACAGCCCGTTCCGGAGACCGGCCAACAAGCTGCCGTCCGGCATGACCAACAGGGTGCGAACGCTGGTGGCCGTGTCCTTGGGCCAACGGGCGGGTATGCTCACTTGCCCATTTTGCAATTGAAGCAGCCCGGCACCTTCTGACCCGATGTAGATCGTGCCGTCTTTTCCTTCTGCCAACGCGAGGATGCGGGAATCGGAAGCCGGCTTGGGCAGGGGCACTGTATGCATCGCATGGCCGTCGAAATGGACCAGGAAAGAGCCACAGGCCAACCACACCGTTCCGTCCGAAGCACCAAGCAGCGCGTTCACTTGGGGATCCGGAAGGCCGTCGCGCAGGCCGAAGTTGATGAAGTCCTCACCGTCGAAACGGCTGGCACCGCCCAAGGTCCCGAACCAGAGGTAGCCCGACCTGTCCTGTGCCATGCAGCGCACCTGGCTTTGGGCAAGGCCGTTCCGCGGGGCGAACTGCGTGAAGCCGAACTGCTGGGCAAGCAGGGTAGCAGTGGGAAAGCAGAGGGCAAAGGCAAGCAGAAAGCCTACCCAGCGGCGCGCCCGGGCATGACCTGTTACCGGACTTCCCGCGCCTGTCACCTTCAGAATGTATTGATCATCGCCAAGAGGTCCGGCAGGCGGCGGCGGCTCACTGGC
Organism: Flavobacteriales bacterium; assembly: GCA_038234075.1. GTDB lineage: Bacteria > Bacteroidota > Bacteroidia > Flavobacteriales_F > PHOS-HE28 > PHOS-HE28. The sequence continues at coordinate 3,554 of JBBSUV010000063.1, forward strand.
ACCAGCGCACCGTTGTCGAGTACGGCCATGTTGCCTTCGCTGCGGCTGAAGCTCCGAAGGTGTTCCAAGTTGATGATGTAGGATTTGTGTACCCGGAAGAACTTCTTGGGGTCGAGGTTGGTCTCGAACACGCGGATGTGCTTGCTGCTGATGGTGCGCTTTCCATCGCGGACATGCACTACGGTGTAGCTGTCGCTCGCTTCCAGGTAGAGGATGTCCTCGTGGCGCAGAAGCACCAGCCCGTCTCGGCTGGGTACGGCTACGCGTGTGCTCAGGGGCGATGCCGGATCGTTCATCAGCGCGTGCAGGCCTTCGCTACGCCGTTTGGTCTCACCGGGGTCGCCGACGATGCGCTCCAACTTGCCCACGGCGCGGTCCAGCTCTTCCGGGTCTATCGGCTTCTCCAAGTAGTCCAAGGCATTTTCCTTGAAGGCACGCAGAGCGAACTCGTCGTAGGCCGTGGTGAAGATCACCGGCAGATGCGGTTCAGGAAGGGAGCGAAGCAGCGAGAAGCCATCCTCGCCGGGCATCTTGATGTCGAGGAAAAGCACCTGCGGATCCACCGTTCCGATCAGCTTCCGCGCCTCTTCGGCCGTGGCTGCCATGCCCACCACTTCCACGTTCGGGCATTGCTCTTCGAGCATCAGCTGCAGGTTATGGCGGGCATCCGCCTCATCGTCCACTATCAGTGCGCGTATGGCCATGGCGTCGGAATTGACCGGAAAGTAGGGCAATGTAGGGAGGGCGCGATAGGTGAAGCCATGAACGGTCGTTCCTGGCCAAGGCACGGAAGAGGCAAACCACGGGTTGAACAATGCCTAGCTGCGGGGCATTTTCCACTCGCTCACCAGCTTCCACCGTTGCTCGTTCAGGGCACATGGTCGCAAGCGGATCGCGATAGTTTCGTGCAGGACCAACACCTAAGCTGTCATGAAAAACGCATACTCCATCCTCACCACCGGCGCTCCCTACTGGATCTTCAACGACTTGGGCAACTAGGTCGATGCTCCAAGTTGGTGTCATTCCGGGCCTGCCTCCCGCAACTACTGTGTGTGCACAACTCGGACGGATATCGGGAGGGCTGAAAGCCCGGCCACATAACTGCCCATGGCAGCGCCATGGGCTGTTATACGCATATCGGGAGTGAGGGCTGAAGGCCCGACGCATGGGGACGGATCACCATGAACTACGAGGATATACGCTCCTGATCACTGATCTGATCACGATATTTATCCCTTCACGAAAACTATCACCGACCATGCCTCAGTCCCTTAGCCAAGTCCTTATACACCTTGTATTCAGTACCAAGAACCGCCAGCCTTGGTTGAAGGCTCCGATCCGGCAGCCTCTTCACGCGTACATGGCAGGCACCGTCCGGGAACTGGACCGATGCGAGTGTTACCGCGTGGGCGGCGTCGAGGACCATGTACATCTGGCGATCCGCCTTTCGCGTACGATCACCATCGCCGATCTGGTGCAGAAGGTGAAGACGAGTTCCTCGCGTTGGATCAAGGAACAGGATAGGGCTCTTGAACATTTCGCATGGCAAAAAGGATATGCTTCGATATCGGCGTACTATCCTGACCTGCACCACCTTCTGACATACATTGATGGGCAAGAGGAGCATCATCGCAAGGCGACCTTTCAAGATGAGTATCGGGGCTTCATGACCGAACATGGGATCGAGTTCGATGAACGCTATGTGTGGGATTGAGATAGCGCTAGAATGTGTCGGGCCTTCAGCCCTTGGCGTCCACTCGCAACATATGCCCATGGCGCTGCCATGGGCTGGAATGCCTCGGGCCGTTGGCCCTATGAATGTTGTGAACAGACAGTAGCTCCCGTAGGGACGGCTTGCCCCGGGCCCGATGAAAATCGGGGGCGTAAAGGCTATGAAGTTGGTGCTCGGTGATCTCCCGCACCCTGCATTCTCGGAACATTTGGCCGATCGAGGCGTAACAAGCCTTGAAACCATTTGCCATGAACACGGGACCAACGACGGAATTGAAAGTTCGCATCGATCAGATCGAGCGGCTCTTGATGTTCGACTACGAGCCGGGCACCGAGGATGCGCTCTTCGATATCTGCACCAGTGACGGGCACATCCTGAAGACCGGTGACGTAACAGGCCCTGTCACCAAGGTCCGCCTCACCGATGTGCAGGACAATGAACTGGTGCTCATGGTGCTTGACGGTGACCATTCCCTCGTGCGCCCCATCCAATTGAGAAAGGCCGTTTGATGCGCAGCAGTTCAGGTCCCGAACCCCGTTTTGACGGGTTGACAATTGTCTGTACGGCGCTTTCCGATCAGCCCGATGAAGGATTGGTACACCGGCTCGTTACCCATACCACGCACCCTGTGCAATTGGAGGTGAAGTATGAACTTCGGCTCAAGGCCGCTGCTGCCGTTCCCTCGAAGACGAAGGGTTGATCAGTCACCCTGCCCAGGCTCAAAGTCGGGTCAGATGGCCGCTTCGTAGTGTGTTGCCATCATCGATCAGGTAGATCAATTCACCCTTGGTGTCGTTCCCATTCCCATCCCGTCCGTTCCAAGTCCATTGGCCACCGCAGAATGAGGTGATATCCGCCGTGAAAAGTTTGCGACCGAGGACGTCGAGTATGCGTATCGTTACCAAGCCGGTACGGGGCACACCGGTGAGATCAAAGACCACCGGAACACCTGATGCTGAAGGCTGCGGGAATGTGGCAACGCCGGATCGCGGCTGTTGTGTCGGGCTTTCTTCAATGGAAACCGTTGCCCCACCACCGCTATCATCCGTGAAGCTGGTGAACGGACTTCCCACCTCCCAGCACAGGCTGTAGTTCACGATACTATCGTGGAGCATGATCCCTTGGGCAGAGTGCGCATCGTAGCTGTAATACTGGTTCACCAGGGCCTCCACGGCCTTTTGCGCCCACACCTTGGTCACGAAGAGCTTGTTCTCATCGAAAGTGCCGGTGAGGTCCAACGTGTAATCAAAGGAGACGGGTTCACCGTTGGCATATCCCGCCAAGTGCAGCTGCTTGATACCGGGGACATCGTAGCGGCCTACGATCACCATTTGCTGCCCGACGTACAGGCCCAATAGCGGATCCGGATAGGTGTGCTCCACATCGGGATGATCGAAGGTGGCCACGGGACCGAGCAGCACAGGGTTTTGGATCTGCGTGTAGAAATCGCTCATCACCGCGGAGAAGTTGGCGGCCTCCAGGAATTGGGAGAGGCCGTTGTTCTGCACCGCCAATTGGTTCAGCAGTTGTTCGTTGTAGTCTTCCCCGATGCCGAAGGTGAAGAGTTGCAGGTCCGGTGCTATCGCCAGGCGGAGCTGTTGCGCATTGGCCAGGATGGACGCATTGGAGGACTGGTCCACACCGTCGGTGAGGAAAACGATGGAACGCGCATTGCCGGGCACGGAGGTGCTGAAGTCCTGGATGCCCATGGTGAGGGCATCGTTGATGTTCGTATTACCCCCCACATTGATCTGACCGATCCACGAAAGTGCCGCCAGCATGTTCGGGACCGTGAATGGTTGCAGGTTGCCGCTCCATGAGATGGGGGAACCATCGAACGCGATCACATTGAAGGCGTCACCAAGGTTCAGGTTGTTCACCATGAAGGATGCCGCATCCCGTGCCTCTTGGATCTTGCTTCCGCCCATACTGCCCGACTTGTCGATAACGATCACGAAATCCTTCGCAACCACTTCGCTCGTGGGCTGCGGCTCGATCAGCAGGGCGAAGAATCCGTTCCCCAACAGGTCGCACTTCACCAGTGAATCCGGCACGTAGTTCGATATACTCGTAAGCCCGTAGGCCAAGGGATCGAGGTCGTAGGCGATGGTAAAGCCGCAACTTGCCGGAACGTTCTGCTGCGCGATGTGCAAGCTTGCCGAATCGCTTGAGAGATAAGGTGGGCCGGCCTGCGGGGACCAAGCCCCTGTACCTTCGATATCCAAGCCGGTGATCGCCCGCTGCGACAGAATGCTCACATCGATGGTCACCTCCGGCACCGCTTGGCTCGTGAGTTCGGAATAATCGCTCGCCGAGGTGAACACCACCCGTGCATTGGCATAGGGTAGGAGCTCGACGTAGGAGATCTCAACCACCATCCACGCGCCCGGAGGCATGGGGTTGTTGATGTTGAAGTACAACGGTGTTTCACCGAGGTATCCCTGAAGAACGGGATCCACGGTAGCGCCGCCACCTGTTCCGGGCAGGATGGTGTCCTGCGGATGGGCCACCATCGATGCGGTGTGCCACACGCTATCGGCCAGCATCCAGCGAACACGCGTCGCACTGGCCGTCGGTGCCAACGGGTAACCGTATTTCACCACCAAGGTGTCCGGCTGATCATTGAAAAAGGTCTGGGCACTCGTGACCAAGGCCACTTGGTCATTGATGTCCACATTGATGTGGCTTGAACTTATAGGTACCACCGTGGCGGTGGAAGCATCATGGATCATCACACCTTGGGCATGGACACCCTGCTGTGAAGCGATGAGTACTGCGATATTTAGAACGGCGAGGATAGCGGACGTTTTCATGATGATCAGGGTATTTGGGTTGGACCTGTACCGATGATGAACAACACATCGAAGACATCACGTGCCGGCCATTCGCTGCCCGGAGCCGATCATTGGTTTGTAATTAGCGAACAGGAAGGCGCCGAAGCTTCAAAATCTTCAGGCTGCTGAGTGGAACTATCTTCGAAGCGCAAGCACAAAGCGTTGCATACGTTTGACGTTAGGGCGTTATGGTGTGAAGTCCGTAGACTTCACGGATACGCCCGGAAGCGACATTCAGGAGAAATGCCTCAAGTGACCCAGCCCCACAAGAACGCAAAGCCATGGAAGGCTGGAACACTTGCAAGGGCGTGGCGTAACCAGAGAAAGTCCTACATGAATCTTCACGGATACACGCTGATGGCGCTGCTCTCATTGGGGTGCTCGCTAAGCAGTACTCGAAAGGATGTTCCACAGCTTGGTGGCGTCTACCATTCTACCTTGCCAGGGATTCAGGACTCCATTTCCTTTGATGATTTAGGATCTGTTGTTGACCCGGAGGGGAGATCGTGGAAGGTATTATGTGCCGGAGTCAACCATTGCGATACCCTAGGATACTTCAGGCTGGACAGTAGTGGCCTATTTTATAAGCATCCGCACTGGTTTCGTTACGATGCAACGCATCCAGCTCACTACGCGCAACCGATGCTTCCCCATGCACCATCTTCCATTGTCGAACTCTATGGTGCGGCGCTTCTTACTGGGCGACACACCTTTACTGTAACCCGGCATGAATTTGCGCCTTTTCGAAATGAGTGGATGTTCACTGTAATTGACTCTCTATCGACACCAAAGATCCATGGTTACTCCATAAACTCTTTCCTTATGGATGACTCCTTAAATCTTCGGCAGATTGATATGCGTTTAAACAACATCATAGTTCCGTTTAGATAAAACCTCCCCAGAAAACCTTGGCACGGGAGTTAGGCGTTTGTAGACCTGTGCGAGGTAGGCCATCCTCCAGTGCTTCCCCAAACTCGCACGGGTCTTCCCAGAATAATTTCTGGCGCGGGAGTTAGGCGAGCGTGGCCTTGTGCGAGGTAGGCCGTCCTCCCGCACCTCACCCGAACAACTGTCCCAGCACCTCGTCCACCCGTCCCACGGGCACGATCTCGATCCCGCTGCTCTTCGGCAATCCCTTGGTTCCTTTCGGCACGAAGATCTTGGCGAAGCCCAGCTTGGCGGCCTCTGAGATGCGCTGTTCCGTGCGGGTCACCGGGCGCACTTCGCCGGTAAGGCCCACTTCACCAGCGAAGCAGCAGTCCATCGGCACGGGGATATCGGCATTGCTGCCCAGCACGGCACAGACCACGGCGAGGTCGATGGCTGGTTCCTCCACGCGGAAGCCGCCTGCGAGATTGAGAAAGACATCCTTCTGGCCCAGCCGGAAGCCGCATCGCTTCTCCAGCACGGCCAGCAGCATGTTCATCCGGCGCAGGTCAAAGCCGGTGGCGCTGCGCTGTGGGGTGCCGTAGACGGCGCTGCTCACCAAAGCTTGCACCTCGATCAAGAGCGGCCGCATGCCTTCCAGGGTGGCTGCCACGCATACGCCGCTGGGGCGCGGGCCGCGGTCGCCAAGGAGCACTTGGCTGGGGTCCTCCACGATGACCAAACCGCTGCCGCGCATCTCATAGATCCCCAGCTCGTTGGTGCTGCCGAAGCGGTTCTTCAACGGGCGCAGCAGGCGGTAGGCATGGTCGCGGTCGCCTTCGAACTGCAGCACACAGTCCACCATGTGTTCCAGCACCTTCGGCCCGGCGATGGCGCCGTCCTTGGTGATGTGGCCTATCAGCACCATGGGGATGCCGGTGGCCTTGGCATAGCGCATCAGCTCGCTGGTGCATTCGCGCACCTGGCCCACGCTGCCGGGGCTTCCGTCCAGCACGGCGGTGTGGAGCGTCTGCACGCTGTCCACGATCACCAGGCCGGGCTGCAGTTCCTCGATCTGGCGGAAGATGTTCTGGGTATTGGTCTCGGTGAGGACGAAGCAGTTGGAGCCGGTGACGGTTCCCAGTTCTTCCGACAGGCGCTCGGCGCGCATCTTCACCTGCTGGGCGCTTTCCTCCCCACTGATGTAGAGCGTGGAGAGTTGCGGCGTGCGCAAAGCAGTTTGCAGCATCAGCGTGCTTTTGCCGATGCCGGGGTCGCCGCCGATAAGGATCAAGGAGCCGGGCACTATACCGCCGCCGAGCACACGGTCCAGCTCACGATCGCCCAACGTGATCCGCGGCCCGTCCTCTGCACTGATGTCGGAGATCGCCACCGGGCGTTGGTCGCGGTTGCGGATGCTGGCCGGCGTTCCGCGCTTTTCCTCCACCCGGTCCCGCACTTCCTCAACCAGCGTGTTCCACTCCTTGCAGGTGCTGCACTGGCCGAGCCATTGGGCATGCACCGCGCCGCAATTCTTGCAGACGTACTGCGAGCGAAGCTTAGCCGCCATGGCGGATGCGCTCCACGAGTGAGGTGGTGGAAAGTCCTTCTACCAAAGGGAGGGAAAGCACCTCGCCGCCGTATTTCGTCACGTATTCGCCGCCGACGATCTTGTCCACGGTCCAGTCACCGCCTTTTACCAGCACATCCGGGTGGACGGCTTGGATCAGTTCCATCGGCGTGTCCTGGTCGAAGATCACCACGGCGTCCACACAGCGCAGAGCGGCGAGCACATGGACGCGGTCGTCCTGCGTGTTCAAGGGGCGGTCCTCGCCTTTGCCCAAGCGCTTCACGCTGGCATCGCTGTTAAGGCCGATGATCAGCCGGTGTCCCTGTGCTGCGGCCTGTTCCAAGTAGGTGACGTGGCCGCGGTGAAGGATGTCGAACACGCCGTTGGTGAAGACGATGCGGTCGCTTTTCAGGCGCCACACGTGGGCCATGCGTTGCACGTTCACGAGGTCCATGATGCGGGAAACGGGCGGGTTCGTCATTTGTCGGCGGGCTTTTTGAGGGCCAATAAAAGTAGGGACAGTCCGCCGAGCACGATCAGCATCAGTGTTTGTGCCACCCAGAGCAGCCAGCCCATGGCCAATGCTTCCGGGCGGATGTAGCCGCCGCCAACAGGAGGCAACATGTAGATGCTGACGATGAGCGCCACGAAGGCCGGGTACACCCCGATGCCGCCCTGCACCAGCACGATGCCCACGGCACCGGCCACGAAACCGGCGAGGATGCCGGCCATGGGCACGTCCACCGTTTCGGGTAGGGCATAGAAGCCCAGCTTGAACATGCCGACATAGGCCGCCCAAATGATCAGGGTGTGCAGGACGAAACCGGCGCGGTCCTTGGTGCGGAAGACCGCACGCAGGCCTTGGCTGAAACCGCGCAACAGCTCGCGTACTTTGTAGCGCAATGTGGGTCGGGTGGCCAATAGATATACTGCGACAATAACGATGGCCGCAAGCCCCGCCATGATCCACGGGCCCCAGGCCATGCCACCTTCTTGTGCAGGTCCCTGCGAATCGCGGAAGGCGGCGATGCGGCTCTTGAACAAGTCCAGCTTTTCGAGTTGGAGCAGCAGTGTGACCCCGGCGATCCCCAAGAGCATTATCATGTCCACGGCGCGTTCGGCCAGAATGGTACCGAAGCCTTTTTCGAAAGGCACTTTCTCCGTGCGATAGAGTGAAACGGCCCGGCTGGCCTCGCCTGCACGGGGCAGGAAGAGGTTCATGAAGTAGCCCGCCATCACGGCGTGGTAGCAGTTCCAGAATCCCGGGCGGTAGCCCATAGGCTCCAGGATGTAGCGCCAGCGCCATGCCCGGCTGACATGGGAGAGCCAGCCCACGAAGCTCGCGAGCAGCAGCCAGCGGAGATCGGCCTGCCGGAACGCTGCGAATAATTCCTCACGCTGCTTGGGTTCCAAGGCATCGTAGAAGTAGAACACCAGCCATACGCCGATGGCCAAGGGCAAGCCCACTTTCAAAAGGGCGATCACCGTCCGCTTCACAGGCGCAGTTTGTTGGTGCGTTCCTCTGGAAAGATCACGGTGGGGCTGTAGCTCTTCGCTTCCTCCAGGCTCATGTGTGCGTAGGCCACCACGATAACGACGTCGCCCACGGAAGAGAGCAGCGCGGCGGGGCCGTTCAGGCAGACCTGTCCGGAACCGCGTTCCCCGAGGATCACATAGGTGACAAGCCGGGAGCCGTTGTTCACGTTCAGCACATGCACTTTCTCGCCTTCCACCAGGCCGGCCGCATCCACCAGGTCACGGTCCAAGGTGATGCTGCCGATGTAATCGACATTGGCCTCATTCACGGTAACGCGGTGGATCTTCGCACGAAGGACTTCAATGGTCATGGGACTCGATTCTCGCGGCATTAAGCGTGCTGCGGGCGGGCAAAGTTATCGGCGGAGGGTGATGTTGTCGATCAAGCGCACGGGGCCTACTTGGGCGGCGATCAGTGCAGTGGCTTCCGTTGCCCCATCCCAGTTCGTCAGAGGCTGAAGCGTATCCGGATGCGCGATCTGGAGATAATCCAGCTGGACCGATGGCTTTTCGGCCAGCACAAGCATACCGGCTTGGACCGCATCTTCCACCGGTAACCTGAAGGCCGCATCCTGCACAGCGCGTAACGCTTTGTAGAGTACGGGTGCTGTTCCACGCTCCTCCTCGGAAAGCCGTTGGTTCCTGGAACTCAGCGCGAGCCCATCCTCCGCCCGCACGATCGGATAGCCGATGAGCTTCACCGGCCAGCGCAGGTGGGTCGCAACGTGGCGGATCACTGCGAACTGCTGCCGATCTTTTTCACCGAAAATGGCAATGTCGGGGCGCACGTAATGGAACAAGCGTTCCACCACGTTCACTACCCCTTGAAAATGCCCGGGACGTGAGGCGCCTTCCAATATGGTTCCCAATTGGTTCAGGTCGTGGTTCACGGGCGCGAAATCATGGAACAACTCTTCGGCCATGGGTGAGAAGGCCATGTCGCAGCCCACCTCTTTTAGCATCCGCCGGTCCTCTTCGGGATGCCGGGGATAGCACTCGAGGTCTTTCTTGTCATTGAACTGGAGCGGGTTCACGAAGATGCTGGCCACCACGGAATCCGCATGTTCACGGGCATGGCGGACGAGTGCGAGGTGGCCTTCATGCAGTGCGCCCATGGTGGGAACGAAGGCGATACGCCTATTGTTCCGGCGTTGTCCGGCCGACCAAATAGCAGCCTGTGCGGGGTGGGTGGTGAGTTCCAAAAGTGCCGGTACAAGGGGGCCAAACTACGGTTGAGCTTGAATATCGGGGAATTTGTCTATACTTTTGTGGTACCAATCCCAGAATCCTACAGATGAGCTTGAAGAACGCGAAGGTCCTAACCATATCCCAGTACATCCACCCCTTTACGGATGGTTCAGGTATGGCGAAGGCCACCCGCCAGTTGCCGCAGGGCATTTTGGAAAAGGGCAACGAGATCCGGGTATTCATGCCGAAGTTCGGCTCCATCAATGAGCGCAGGCACCAGTTGCACGAGGTGATCCGGCTCAGCGGGATGAACCTCATTATCAACGACACGGACCACGCCCTCCTGATCAAGGTGGCCAGCGTGCCCAGCGCGCGGATGCAGGTGTACTTCATCGACAACGAGGAGTATTTCAAGCGTAAAGCCACCATCGAGGACGAGGACGAGAACTTCTTCCCTGACAATGACGAGCGCGCTCTCTTCTTTTGCCGCGGCGTTCTGGAGACGGTGCGCAAGCTCGGCTGGAGGCCGGATATCATCCATTGCCACGGCTGGATGACGGCGTTCATCCCCTTGTACGTCCGCCATTTCTTCAATGACGACCCGCACTTCGAGGATGCCAAGATCGTGTTCAGCGCCTATGACGACAAGCCGGAGGCCTTGGACAAGGAACTGCCCAAGAAGTTGGCCATGGAAGGCTTCGACAAGACCTTGCTCAAAGGCTTGGGCAAATGCACCACGGACGACCTCCTGAAGTTCGCCATGGGCATGAGCGATGCGCTGGTGAAAGGCAGCCCGAAGCTCAGCAGCTCCATGGAGAAGGCCGTAAAGGCTCTGGACAAGCCCGTGCTCGGTTATTCCAAGGATGCGGACGAGCGCTTGGACGCGCACTTGGAGTTCTACCAGAGTGTGATGGAGGAAGCGCTGGTCTGATATTTTGAGCAGATCGACCCCCGCCGTTCTCGTACGGTCCGCTCTTGCGGCTGTGCTGTTATTTGGCCTGTTCGCCTCTGAAGGTTGCAAGAAACCAGAAGATGATCTAGGGCTTTCCGTGCTGGACCCAGCGGATACATTGGGTACCATAAGGACCGATACGGTCAGCATTGTGTCGTGGACCAGGCCGGGTGATTCCGTGCAGACCAGCGGCTTGAGCGCCAATGAGATCGGGAGTTACCTCGACCCCCAGTTCGGCAAAGTGTCCACGGGTACAGCCACACAACTGCGCCTTAGCGTGAACAGTGTCGGTCCTGCCGATGCAAGCCTGATCTGCGATTCCTTGGTGCTGTCCTTGGCATACAGCTCCGTGGACCCCATCTATGGTAGCAGTACCGCACAGAGCATACGTGTGTACCGCCTTGATGAGGACCTTACAACGGATTCCATCTACCGCAGCAATCGTGCTCCGGTGTGGATCAACCAGGATCTGGTGAAGGACCCAACCCGGCAGTTCGCCCCTTTTCCTCTTGATTCACCCATGGTCGGTGGGGTTCGCGTGACGCCACAGCTGCGCATCCAGCTTGATACGGTCCTCGGCAATGCGCTGCTGGAGCAATGGGGTGGCGCCAATGTCGCTGACAACACCGCATTTCTGGCCTTTTTCAAAGGACTGTATGTCGTGCCGGACGATCAAGGACAACCGGATGGCGGAGTATGGCGCTTCAATCTGTTGAGCGGAGCCTCCAAGATGACCCTGTACTACCACAGCGACACGCAGCCCGTGACAACACCGTTCGACTTTGTCATCGGATCGGGCAGTGTGCACTATACGCATGTGGTATTTGATCATGGAGCAGCCACCGTTCCCGGTGTTCCGCAGGCCTTGTCGGATATCACGCTAGGCCAGCAGACCACGTATATCCAGTCCATGGGTGGCCTTCGTCCGGAGATCCGGTTCCCGCACTTGGACCGTTACGCGAACACCAACCTGCACACCCTCGCCAAAGCCGAACTCATCATTTCCGTGAACAATGATGATGCGGATAGCTATCCACCACCATCGCAGTTGTTCGCGCTCCGCAAGGATGCGGAGGGCGTGGACCGGTTCCTGCCGGACCAGGATGCGACAATTGGAGGCTTGTATGATGCAACGGCCAAGGAGTACCGCTTCAACATGACGCGCTGGGTGCAGGGCATCATTAACGGCACCTATGCGAACACGGGCTTGTCCTTTGTACCGGCCGGGACCGGTATTACGGTGAACCGGGCAGCCTTAGCCGGCCCCCAGAACCCGACGAACCCGATGAAACTGGTGCTTACATTCACAACCTATTGATCGAAGGACATGTGCGGCATCGTCGGCTACGTGGGCAAAAAGCAAGCCTACCCCATCTTGATCAACGGCCTGAGACGGCTGGAATACCGGGGCTATGACAGCGCCGGTGTGGCCTTGATAGGCCCCGACGGGTTGAATGTGCAAAAGTGCAAGGGCAAGGTGAGCGATCTGGAGGCCCATGTGAACGGCTTCTCCATGTCCGGCACCATCGGGATCGGCCATACCCGTTGGGCCACGCACGGCGAGCCGAACGATGTGAACGCCCATCCTCATGTATCCGGCAACGGCGACCTGGCGTTGATCCATAACGGCATCATCGAGAACTATGCTGCGTTGAAAGAGGAGCTGATCAGCCGTGGTCATATTTTCAAAAGTGATACGGACACGGAAGTGTTGGTGCATCTCATCGCTGACATCCAGCGCACGGAGGGCACCGACCTACCCGAATCCGTGCGTTTGGCTTTGGAGAACGTGGTGGGAGCTTATGCGATCGTTGTATTGGACCGGAAGTACCCCGACCTGCTGGTGGCTGCGCGGAAAAGCAGCCCGTTGGTCATCGGCATCGGTGAGGATGGCGACCACTTCCTGGCCAGCGACGCCACCCCGATCGTGGAGCACACACGTAACGTTGTGTATATGGAGGACGGAGAGATCGCGATCATCGAACGCGACAAAGGGCTGAAGGTCCGGAATATCAAGAACCAAGAGAAGCGCCCTTCGATCCAAGCGTTGGAGATCCAGTTGGAGACCTTGGAGAAGGGTGGCTATGAGCACTTCATGCTCAAGGAGATCAACGAGCAGCCCCGGAGCATACGTGATTCCATGCGAGGCCGGTTGAACCTGGCGCAGGGCGAGATCGTGCTCGGTGGTATCAAGGACTACGAGCAGAAATTCGTCAACGCCAAACGGATCCTGATCGTGGGTTGCGGCACCAGCTGGCATGCGGGCATGGTGGGGGAATACCTCTTCGAGGAGTTCGCTCGCATCCCCGTGGAAGTTGAATATGCCAGCGAGTTCCGGTACCGGGACCCGGTGATCAACGAGGACGACATCGTGATCGCGATCAGCCAGAGCGGCGAGACCGCCGACACCTTAGCGGCCATCGAACTGGCGAAAGGACGCGGCGCCACGATCATTGGCATCTGCAACGTGGTGGGCAGCAGCATTGCGCGCATGACCCATGCGGGATCATACACCCATGCGGGTCCGGAGATCGGGGTGGCCAGCACCAAGGCATTCACCGCACAGGTGACCCTGCTCACGCTGATGGCCCTGATGATCGGGCACCGGAAGGGCACGATCGAAGAGGCCAGATTCCGGCAGCTGTTGCTCGAGCTCGACGCCATTCCTTCAAAAGTGGAGAAGGTGTTGAAGACGGAGGCGCAGATCAAGTACATCGCCAGCATTTACAAGGATGCCCGCAACGCGCTCTACTTGGGCCGCGGATATTCCTTCCCGGTCGCGCTGGAAGGCGCGTTGAAACTGAAGGAGATCAGCTACATCCATGCGGAAGGCTATCCGGCCGCGGAGATGAAGCACGGCCCCATCGCATTGATCGATGAGGAGATGCCGGTGTTCGTCATCGCCACGCAAGGCGCGAGCTATGAGAAAGTGGTGAGCAACATCCAGGAAGTGAAGGCCCGGAAGGGCAAAGTGATCGCGGTGGTCACCGAGGGCGATACCACGGTGAAAGGCCTTGCGGACCATACGATCGAGATCCCGGCTTCACCGGATGCCTTCGTTCCCTTGCTGGCCGTGGTGCCGTTCCAGCTGATCAGCTACCACATCGCTGTGATGCGCGGGTGCAACGTGGACCAGCCCCGGAACTTGGCCAAGAGCGTTACGGTGGAGTAAGCACTTGCTCTGCACCAACGTCTCCGCCGTACGGCGGAAGACGTTGATGGGACTAGTTCCCTCAGCGATCTCCCGACGGGGTCCGATACCTATCGGACCTGAGGTCAGTGAAAGCGTTAGGGTGCAGTAACGGACTTGCTGCTCCCTCTGGACCACATTAACACCTTGTTGTTGTGCATGTAGGCGTCCAGATCCCTTGTGAACAGGATATGGCCAAGGTCGATGAGGACGAGCACACCAAAGCCGCCGAACGTGAGGCCGTAGATGATCGGCACTTTCACATCCGTACCGAAATAAAGACGGTGTGCACCGAACGTGCCCAAGGTCAAGGCAAGCGTGGCGGCTACTAATCGTTTTGGTTCCGGACGGGCCTGTTCAGGGACAGTATGCAGAGGTGGAACCAAGCTGATCACCGCCGCTCGGTCGGTGAATGGCCCCGCCGCCATGCAGGTGTTCTGGCCAAGTGAGGCCAACAACAGAAGACACGCAATGATGACCAAGGACTTCGCCGTCATGTGTCAAAAGTAAGCGGGCGGCATCCGGTTCCCCGTGCCGCCCGCTTGGCATTCTTCAGTAAGGGCTACTTGCCGCTGGCGTAGCGCTTGGCAACGGCGCTCCAGTCCACCACGTTCCACCAAGCTGTCAGGTAGTCCGGCCTGCGGTTCTGGTAGTGCAGGTAATAGGCATGCTCCCACACGTCCACCCCAAGCACCGGCGTTCCACCGCAACCGGTATCGGGCATCAATGGGTTGTCCTGGTTGGGAGTGGAGCAGATCTCCAGCTTGCCTCCCTTATGCACGCAGAGCCAAGCCCAGCCGCTTCCGAACCGCGTGGCCGCTGCCTTGGCAAAATTCTCTTTGAAGGTATCGAAGCCGCCGAGGTCGCGGTTGATGGCTTCAGCCAGCTCGCCGGAAGGAGCGCCACCGGCGTTCGGTGCCATCACGGTCCAGAAGAGGCTGTGGTTGTAGTGTCCGCCGCCGTTGTTGCGAACCGCCATGTTCTTCATGTCCAAGTTCTTCAGGATGTCCTCGATGGACTTGCCCTCCATGGGCGTGCCTGCGATCGCGGCGTTGAGGTTGTTCACATAGCCTTGATGGTGCTTGTCGTGGTGGATCTCCATGGTGCGGGCATCGATATGCGGCTCAAGTGCATTGAATGCGTAGGGTAGTGCAGGGAGTTCAAAAGCCATTTGTGTGGTGTTTTATGAGGTTTGACGATAGGAGGCGCAATTTAGCCGATGTGGTTAACAATTTTTTCCAGCGAACCAAGGAACCACATACATTTGCCGCCACTTTCACCAAAATAACAACAAGGATGATCAGGAAGTTCGCAATGCTCGCCGCAACGGCAGCAATTTTCGCCGCTTGCGGAAGCAATGTGGAAGGGGATGCCTCCTCTACCATGGATGCCGCTAAGGACAGTGCCACCCAGATGATGGACAAGGCCCAGCAGGATGCTAAGGAAGCTGCTGCCACTATCGACAGCACAACCAGCGCCCAGATGGACACTGTGAAGCAGTCGATGGAGAACGCTACCGACGCTGCTCAAAGCGCCGTGGATGCCGCCAAGCAGGTTGCACACTAAGTGCAGTACTGAGCGAAAGAAGAGAGGGGCCGCAAGGCCCCTTTTTCTTTTGTACGGTTCGCATGTCTGAGCTTGCGGCAGTGTCGATGGGGCTCAGCGCGTAGGGGTGGAGACCCACGTTTTTGTTCCGTCCTTCCACACGGCCCATATCTTTAATATGATGTCCAGCGCATTGATCAGAATGCGCTTCCTTCAGCGGCCAATAGCGCTATTGAGCTACGACCTCCTTTCCGTTCCGCAGCGCTTCCCGCGCGCGGTCGTAGATCTTATCGGTGCTGAGCAGCACGCGGTAATACCCGGCATCCCCCCAGATATTACGCGCTATACCCGCCTTGACGCGCAATGCGATGGTCGGAGCTGAGACCTGCATGCCTTTCGGGTCGTTCTTCACCCCTTGCCCTTCCGCTTCCTTGGCCAATGCTTCCAGTTGGGCAGGAGTGATCATATATTCCCTGTTGAAGCGTTCCGGGCTGCCGTATTTCTTCAGCGCGGCACGGTGACGGTCGGCAACCTCGAACGAGTAGCGGTTCAATGCGCCGGAAAAGAAGAGTTCCCCGAGATAAGTCGAGCGGTCCGTAGTATCCGCAGGGACGAAGATGTCCGGCATGATGCCGCCACCGCCGTAGACCGTTCGCCCGTTCTTGGTGGAATAGGCTTCGGAGGAGTCCAAGTGGATGCTATCGATGTTCAGTAGTTCGCCATGGATGTAGCGTTCCTCCAGATCGTCGTTATAGTCGATGCCTTTGCCATAAGGGCGCTGAATGCAACGTCCGCTGGGCGTGTAATAGCGCGCTGTTGTGATGCGCACCGCACTGTTGTCCCTTAGTCCGATCTGCTCTTGCACCAAGCCTTTGCCGAAGGAGCGTCGTCCCACGATCAGCGCGCGGTCGTTGTCCTGTATAGCGCCGGAGACGATCTCACTCGCCGAGGCGGAACCTTCGTCGATCAGCACGGCCAGCGGCATGTTGATCAGCGTGCCATCACCATCCGCCTTGTAGTCCTGCCGCGGTGAAGCACGGCCCTCGGTGTAAACGATCTCACTTCCTTTTGGTAGCAGCTCGTCGCACACGCCGATGGCTGCATTGAGGTAACCACCGCCGTTCCCACGCAGGTCCAATATGAGCCGCTTCATCCCTTTCGCTTTCAGCTCGGTGGTGGCCTTCACGAACTCTTCATGGGTGGTGCGTGCGAAGCGGGAGAGTTTCACATAGCCGGTGCTGTCGTCGTCGATCAACGAGACGGCCACACTGTTGATCGGTATCGGCCCGCGGGCGATAATGACGTCGAACGGTTTTCCACCTCCACGCACGATGCCTACGGTGACCTTGCTCTTCTCGGGGCCGCGGAGAGCCTTCATCACCATGTCGTTGGTGACGCCCACCCCGGCCAGCTTCACGCTGTCGGCATAAACGATCCGGTCCCCCGCCCGGATGCCGAGTGCCGCGCTGGGTCCACCCTCGATGGTGGCGATCACAACGATGGTGTCACGTTGTATGCTGAACTCAACGCCGATGCCCATGAAGCTGCCCTCCAGCGGCTCGTCCGCCGCCTGCAGGTCCGCCGCGCTGATGTAGTAGCTGTGCGGGTCGAGTTGCTGCAACATGTTCTGCAGGACCTCGTCCACCAGCTTGCCCTCCTGCACGGTGTCCACGTATTGCCGGTCGATGAGTTCCAGCACCTGCTGCAACTTGACGCCGGGGTTGTTCTTCCGCAGCTCGAACAGCCGTGACTGTGGCAATTCGGACCCGCCCATGCGCGAACCGATGTAGTAGCCACCGGCCACAGCTACGCCCAACATCAGCGGCAAAAACACCGCCCACGACCGTTTTTTATCTTCCGCTCCGTTCACGATGCTTGGATCCGTTGGATGAGCACGCCACCTTTTTCGAGCAGATCGAGCCCGGAGACGTCCTTGTAGGCATCGAGATAGACCAAGCGCTTGATGCCCGCCTGCAGGATCAGCTTACTGCAGTCCTTGCAAGGAGAGTGGGTGAGGTACAAAGTGGCCTCACGGGCGTTGTTGGTGCTTCGGGCCACTTTCATGATCGCGTTGGCTTCGGCGTGAAGAACGTACCAATGCGTGGCACCTTGTAGGTCTTCACAATCGTTGGGGAAGCCAGTGGGTGTGCCGTTATAGCCGTCGCTGATGATCATGCCGTCCTTCACGAGGATGGCCCCGACCTGCTTCCTCTTGCAATGGCTGAGCTTGGCCCACTCCAAGGCCATCTTCATATAGGCCCCGTCGTAACGCGCCTGCTTGGCGGGATCTGGATGCACAATGGAATCCTGGGCGATGGACATGGGCTGAATAGCAACACGGCCGCACGAGGCGGCCGCGAGCGGAAAAGTACCCAGGGCGGGAATCGAACCCGCACGACTTGCATCACTGGTGTTTGAGACCAGCGCGTCTACCAATTCCGCCACCTGGGTAGGTGATTAGGGCTGCGAAGGTAATTCGCGAAGGCCAACGGATGGACCGCTTATACCATTTCGAATTAAAGGATCGTCCAAAGGTTCTGGGCCGGTAAGAAGTAGTCAAACCCGCAGATGGAGCGCACGGATGACCGTTCGAGGCTCTTTACCTGCTGTTCGATGAATTTGCTCACCTGATCGAGGG
>JBBSUV010000064.1:0-21053 GCA_038234075.1 Flavobacteriales bacterium
CTCATACCCGGCTCATCTGTGGGGATCGTGTGACCTGTCGGCCCAAAATGGCCCTGAACAGGGCATCAAAAGCACAAAAAGAACCATGTCCGGATCAAGCCAAATCGCCCCTCTGCTCAAAACCGGTTCTTCGGACTACCCATGTGGGAATGTCGCGTGCATGCACCAAGCTATTTCTGGTACTGGAGCCTCATCTGCAACAGGAGCGTATCAGCTTGTTGGAGCGTTGGCATAGCACCTCGGATCAAAAGAACTGAACAGACTACCATGGAACGCATACCGATTGACGATTCAAACACCATCCGCTTGCGCCTGATAGAGGCGGTACGCCATACCCTCATCGGTCCGAATATCGGCGGGCCATTGGTGGAGTATCTCGCTGAACATCATCCTGAGTTCAAATTGGACCCTGCGACGGATGAGATCCTTGTAAGCGGTACACACGATTCCCCCCCGAGCGCTTACAAGAGTGGAAAGCTGCATCAAAGGGGGCGCGTGATCAAACCGGATGAGGAGAACCCCAGTGATGGCCAAGGTGAAGTTGTTGATGAGCAACAAGGCATGGAGCGGACTGGAAAGATCACGAAATCAGGTGCCCAAGAGGATTCCGATTCGGACGAAGAGATCAAAGCGGTCGACCCGTTGAGCGAAGCCAACGAGCAGGAACAATCCAGTATGGGATTCACGTTCCGTGTGAGCAGGCACACCAAGCTGAAGATCTTCCACCAAGCGGCGATCTACCGGAAGCAGGAAATGCCGCTGCCTGTGTATAATTCAAGGAATGGGGAATACGAACGGGCAAAGGACAATGAGGGCAACGACAAATCCACGCCGTATTGGTGGAAGCGAGAGGCCATAAAAGCCAAATGGGAACCTGAACCAGATCTGAAAGAGTTGAAGAATAAGCGGATGATCAAATTCTCGGTGATAACCGGTGATCTATCCAGTATTGAATTCTGGCTCACCCGCCGCAGTGCCTATGGCGAGAGTCTGATCCTTACCCTCAGCGTGGTGAACACGGGAAAGGAAGTACTCTATCAGAATGAGCTTGCGCTTAGCACACCGGACGGTAAGGTGTTGCCGTATGAGACCCTTTTACACCCCGGTGCCGACGAGGACCGGCAATTGATGGACCTGCTCTATCGGGACCATACCATCCATGGGATCGGACACGGCTGTTCGGTGAACTGGTCGAAGGACAATGATGGGAAGGTGCGCGCTATACGATCTGAATTCCTGCCCGTGCATTCGCTACCGCCTGTGCAGCCGTTCAAGGGGGATCCGGAACTGGATCTGGCCATGTATGTGATGAGCCAAAAGGATAAAACGGATAAATGGGCAAAGACAAAGGATCTCTTGGAAGCATTGACCGCCCAGTACGAGGATTGGATCAAGGGCTTGAAAGTTGATCTAGCTAAATTGGATATTCGGTATAAAAAGGCCGCAGATACGAACATCACAGAGTGCAATAAGGCGCTGAATCGGATGAAGGCGGGGATCCAGTTGCTGGACCGAGATGCGGATGCGCGAACGTGTTTCTGTTACATGAACGAGGCTATGCTCTGGCAGCAGCAAAGGTCCAAAACGGATCAGCGAAAGTGGTTGCCAAATGGAAAACTTGAGCCGCTGAAGGGTGCAGCGGTAGATGGTAAATTCAAGGATCTTCACACCTTTCAGGATACGGTAAATCCGAATACGAAGGAGAAGGACAAGGGTCGTTGGCGGCCGTTCCAGCTTGCCTTTGTGCTTATGAACCTCCGGAGTATTTGGGAGCCGGACGTTGCCAAGGAGGAGCTTGACGCAGATGGGAAGAAGTTGATCACCCCCAAGGAAGAGCGTGAGATGGTGGACCTGATCTGGTTCCCAACGGGAGGAGGAAAAACAGAAGCTTATCTGGGTCTCACGGCCTTCACCATTTTCGCAAGAAGGCTGCGGAATGATGAGGAGCATCAAGGGGGGACCACGGTTTTGATGCGTTACACCCTAAGGCTGCTCACCACCCAGCAGTTTGAACGTGCAGCCTCCTTGATATTGGGCTGTGATCAGGTAAGGGTGGATGATGGCAATCTTGGCGAAGAGGTTAGCATCGGTCTCTGGGTAGGTAGGGATAACACACCCAATACGAACGAGGATGCGATCACCGCATACGATCAGATCGGGTATAAGTACAAGTTCAACATACGCAAGTGTCCGTGTTGTGGGGCACAGATCGGCCCAAGTGCTGCTGGTGTCAAAGGACTTGTCATCGTAAACGAAGAAGTTCGTTTCCGTTGTGCCAACCCGGATTGCGAGTACCACAATGCTGACCAGTTACCCAATGCTGACCTGCCCGTTTATGTGGTGGACGAACAGGTCTACGATCACACGCCCACATTGGTCATCGGCACGGTGGACAAGTTCGCATCCATCCCATGGAAGAGCCAAGCTGGTGGCATTAAAGATGGAAAGGAGGCGGTTTCCAAGCTCTTCGGATTCCGCGGAGGAGTTGCGGAAGGAGTGTCACGGATCAAGCCACCCGAGTTGATCATTCAGGATGAGCTGCATTTGATCGCTGGGCCACTCGGCTCCATGGTCGGCATGTACGAGACATTGGTGCAGGAACTTTGCACGGATTGGAAGAAACACAAGCATCCCTTCTACCCGAGCGAGGGTGAGCTAGGAACACGCCCGAAGATCGTAGCTTCCTCGGCTACCATCACCCGTGCCGGTGATCAAGTACTGGCGCTCTATGGCACAAAGAACCTACAGATCTTCCCGCCACAGGGCCTGGATATCGGTGAGACCCGGCATGTAGAACAGCGGAGTTCCGGTGGTGCTCGGCGCCGGGGACGGCACATGGATATGCCCCAACAGCCAAGTATGCAGCCCTGCGGCCCGAAGACCGGCCTCGGTCATATTGAAGTAGCGTTGGTCCGCATCAAGGCCTAGGCCTTCCACGTTGCCATGTGCCAAGCCAATGTGGAGGATGCCCTCGTCCTTCTCCTCATCCGCCACCCAACTGACCACTGGTTCGGCGCTGTATTTTGAAGGACAAGGACAAGCGTAGAAGCGGACCTGTTGCTCATCCACTTCGAAATCGTGCGTGCGGGCTTCCGTGAGCGCCATCACATTGCTTCCTTCAGCAGTCTTGCGGAAGGTCTTCCACAACTTGCTCTGCGCACCTTCGCAGAAATCGTGGTTACCAGCGAGCACCAATACGGCTTCACCCTCGAAACGCCTCAGCACCTCCACTGTCCGCTTGATATCGCCTACACTCACCGAGAGCTTATCGAACAGGTCGCCGGCCACCACGAAGAAGTGGGCATCGCGTTTGTTCGCAGCAGCCACCAAGCGTTCCAATGCTAAGAAGCGTTCCTCCAGTAGACGGTCGCGCACATGGTCGGGATAGTGACGGAAGGAAATGCCGATATGGTTATCAGCGGTGTGCAGTATGCGTATGGACATGGTGGAATGGAATTGTGCGAAAGTGGGACATTCAACATTCAAAAGCTACTCCACCGGAAAAGGCCCGAAGCCCACATACACGCCCACCAAGGAAGGCGAGGGGGCATACTGGGCGAACTTCAGCACGGTCGGCTCCTCTAGCGCATCGGTGAATTCATCCATCGTTGCATCGCCGAGGTCAAGGTCATCATTGGCAACACCTTCAATTTCCATCAGCTCGTCGTAGGTCTTGGAGCGATGCTCAAAGCCAGCGTCCGTTGCGATGTAGAGCGTGTGGGCGCAGGGTGCCATTTCCATGTCGGGGTCCTCGCCGCTGGGCATCACCAGCTGTCCACAAAAGGGGCAGTGCAGGTCCACTACTTCGCCGTTGCAGTATTCCACGCGTTGGCTGATCGTTCGTTGTTCCGGTTTGTGCATCGTGGCTTTTGATCGGGTTCACAATAGAATGTCCGAAAAGTAGAAAGGTTACCAGTGAATGCTAATTCATTCCAAGGCGATCGGGTCTTATGCGCCCGCCATCCGGCGGGCACGGGTCCAAAAAAGCTTTAACCACGGATGGACCATACCTACGGTAGGCAGGCACGGATACACACGGATGACCAGTATCCGTGCAGCTAACAGCATGGCGTGGAGGGTAGGCCGTATTCATTGATCCGTGCCGATCCGTGTGTATCCGTGGTTCATTCTCTTCTATCCGACCACGCCTTTCGTGTGATGGAGCTGGCGCCCTTCATCAAACTCTTGCATCTATCGGCAAGAAGCTGCAATCTTGATCCCCGGCCAACCGACATGGATGGGTATGAAGAAAAGCAGACTCCAAGAAAAATAAGCAGGTAACCTTTCCCGAAAGTGGACATTTACCTATGAACCCTTAATCATTTGGAGCGCTATGACGACAGACATGCAGAAGAAGGCCGACCTCTGGAACTTTGATCACACCCGCATGAGTCCTCGGGATCTGAACACCTGCCTCTTCTTTGTGGAGCATGGCTACATGCCCGTGGAGGGTGAGGTGAATGATGAACCAACCGACCTGGAGGTCTATGGCACAGGCAGGGAGTTTCCCTTGGTCGAACTGGCCGCTCTGTATGCGCATGGTGTGCTTAGGCACAAGGGCGATGGTGATTTCGACGGAAGGCTGCCTGATTCCGTTGACCCCGATGCCTATGATGGTTTGAACCACGAAGAGTTCGGCATCAACTTGCATTCGAGTTATGTGGATAACGGATTGGCCGAACTCGCACCGATCCTAGTCAAATACAACTTCTTTCAATGAGCAGAGCGCGCACCCTTTCCAAGAGCGATTTCAAAGTGGCGCAGGAGTGCCCCACCAAGTTGTTCTACCGCAAGCAGAAGTTCCCCAATACCATGCAGGACAACGAGTACTTGCAGCTATTGGCCCAAGGAGGCTATGCCGTGGGATATTTCGCACAGCTCCTGTTCCCTGGAGGGGAGGATTTGGGTGAGATCAGGGATTCTGCCGAAGCGGAGCAGCGCACGCAGGAGCTGATGCAGCAAGAGAACGTGATCATCTTCGAGGCGGCCGTACGCCACGAGAACTACTTGGTGCGGGTGGACGTGCTGGTGAAACGCGGCAGCACTGTGGAACTCATCGAGGTGAAGTCGAAGTCCTACGACAGTGCGGCACCCGATATGGTGGACAAGAAGGGGGGCATCAAGACGGGGTGGCGGCCCTATGTGGAGGACGTGGCCTTCCAGACCATGGTGCTGCGTTTGGCATTCCCTTCACTCACCATCCAGCCCTTCCTGATGGTGATGGACAAGAGCGAGACCACCGCGATCGAAGGGTTGAATAGCCTGTTCGAGATCCGTGAGAAGCCTGCGACACCAGGCAGCACGTTCAGGGGATATGATGTGCAGTTCACCGGTGACCTGAAGGAGTTGCAAAAGTCGAAGGACCTGCTGGTGAAGATCCCGATGGAGGAATTGGTCACGCCCATGCTGTCTACGCTGTCCCAAGCTGCAGCCGGCTATGCGGCCAGCCTGAATCCCGAGCTAACTCGTATTGCTCCCGTGCTGGAGGTGAAATGTGCCAAGTGCGAATACCGCAATGCTGCCAACGGCGATGCCAGCAAGGACGGCTTCCGCCAGTGCTGGGGCAAGCTTGCCGATGTGCAACCATCGGTATTGGACCTCTACCACGCAGGCAATTTCAAATCGGGCATAAATGCATTGATCAAGGAAGGACGCGTGGCCATAGCGGATATTCCCGATGAGCTGCTTCAGAAGGCGGATGGTACGTGGAAATATAACGGGAGGCCCCACATGCAGAAGCACCTGAAGGAGGAGGTGATCACACCCGAATTACGCAGCGAGGTGAAAAGCTGGACCTATCCCCTGCACTTCATCGACTTCGAGACCTCCACCATGGCCTTGCCTTACCATGCTGGCATGCGACCGTATGAGGTGGTGGCATTCCAGTGGAGTTGCCATACCATCCGTTACGAAGGCGCTGCCCCCGAGCACCGGGAGTGGATCAACACGGTGGAGGCCTTTCCCAATTTCGCGTTCGCACGGTCCCTGATGGAGGCCATCGGACGTACGGGCACCGCGTTGATGTGGGCCACGCACGAGAACACCACACTGCGGTCGATCCACAGGCAGATGGAGCACTACGGACACAAGGACCCCGAGCTGGCGGCCTGGCTCGCTGACGTGGTCAAGTTCGACAAGCATGACGAGGGCTGGCTCACCGACATGAATGCGCTGGCCGCTACGGGATACTACCATCCCTCCACCCGCGCCAAGACCAGCATCAAGTTCACCCTGCCGGCTGTGTTGCAGGCACATACGTCAAAGCGGATCCCAGCATGGCTGAAGGGTTTCGAGGAAGGCGTGAACCTCTTAGGGCACGATGCGAACGGGGTGATCAACCCCTACAAGCTGCTGCCCGCCATTCAGCTGGTCGACAGCTACACCGATGGTGATGAAGAGGGTGAGGACTACCTCGTGAACGAAGGCACCGGCGCCATGCGCGCCTACCAGGACATGCTCTACGGGCTGGCCAAGAACGACCCTGTGAAGAAGGCCAAACTGCGCGATGCGCTCCTCACTTATTGCAAGCTGGACACGCTGGCCATGGTGGTGATCTGGGAGCACTGGCGGGGGGCCTGAAGTTCTTTCGTGAAGGTGCGGATCCGTAACCGCGATCGCCAGTGGTAACATTTTCTGATCCGTGGCATTAAGCTATGTACGCTCGTTCAGAACTCACAACAAAACAACCAAACCGACCATGGCAGCTTGGACAGTCTACTACACCTTGGGTATCAGTAAAACCTATAACGTCACCGTGCAAGCCAGCAGTAGTTCTGAGGCACGGGAGATCGTTGAAGCGATGATGGGAGGAGGCAATGAGGAACTTCGGATCTCTCGAGTATCGGGAGGGTAGCGGCCTATTGGGGTGCTTAGAAGAATCTCGAACGGTTGGCACTAAGTCACGATGATGCTCCTACATCGGCTCGCATATCTCATCGCGGGCCTACCGCAGCTACTGTGTGTACACATCCTGCAGAGGGCCAACGGCCCGGGACATACCAGCCCATGGCAACGCCATGGGCTGGTATGTTGCGAGTGGACGCCAAGGGCTGAAGGCCCGGCACATTCAAGCGCTATTCTAATCCCACACGTACCGTTCATCAAATTCGATCCCCTGTTCGGTCAGGAAGCCCCGATACTCATCTTGAAAGATCACCTTGCGATGATGCTCCTCTTGTCCATCAATGTAGGCCAGAAGATGGTGCAGGTCAGGATAGTATACCGATATCGACGCATAGCCCTGTTGCCAAGCGAAATGTTCAAGTGCCCTATCCTGTTGCTTGATCCAGCGCGATGAACTCGTCTTCACTTTCTGTACCAGGTCGGCGATGGTGATCGTACGCGAAAGGCGGATCGCCAGATGTACATGGTCCTCCACACCACCTACCCGGTAGCACTCGCATCGGTCCAGTTCCCGGACGGTACCTGCCATGTATGCATGAAGAGATCGCCGGATCGGAGCCTTCAACCAAGGCTGGCGGTTCTTGGTGCTGAATACAAGGTGTATAAGGACTTGGCTAAGGGACTGAGGCATGGTCGATGATGGTTTCCGTGAACGATAAATATCGTAAGCAGAAACTGGTCCGCTCGTAGGTCAAGGTGATCCGTCCCCATGCATCGGGCCTTCAGCCCTCTCATGCAATATGCGCCAACAGCCCATGGCGCTGCCATGGGCGGTTATGTAGCCGGGCCTTCAGCCCTTTCGCAAGATGCGCCAACAGCCCATGGCAGGGCCATGGGCTGTTATGTAGCCGGGCCTTCAGCCCTCCCGATAACCATCCAGAGTTGTGTACACACGGTAGCTACGGGAGGCAGGTGGGCGGAATTCCAGTGGCCCCGGTCCGCCTCATTTCTCACGCATCAAAACGTGAGATGGATCGTCACCCCGGCCTGTCATCCCAGCCACCGAGCCGGGACGGGGTCACAATAGAAAGGGTGCGGGGTGTTCAGAGGATCCTGGAGATGTGCAAGAGGCTTTGTTATTAATCGGTTTCTGAAAGCTGCGCAGTTGCCCCAGGGCTATTTCGCGGTCATTGGCCTGAAGGCTCTCAGGGATGTCTTCTGAGTGTGTGTGTGCCAGAGAATCGTCTCCCCTCCTTCCAAAAAGGAGTGGGTGAGGGTGGTTTGAACAAAATGTATTTATCTGGTGCAAGCCTCAAGAAATGCACCGTCCCTGCTCCTCCTTGAAGGAAGGAGGTGAGAACTTCAACTCTCGCTACGTTCTCAGTGCGGTCGGGTGCGATACCGGGTCTCCGCCCGGCATGACAGTCTACGGTGCATTCATCTGCGTCCATCTCCAGTGCCGTAGGCACACAGACAGCCGGTCGCAACCGCGGCATTCATCTGTGCCATCTGCGTTATCTGCGGCTAACCCGTCGCGGCCACGGCATTTCATCCGTGTCGATCCGTGTGCATCCGTGGTTCTGCCTGCTCACTGAATGCACCACCACCCACCGGGTAACCTTTCCCAACAACGGGCATTCTCCTGTGAACCCCGAACCCCATGACCGAACAACTCATCTTCTTCACCGTCCGGAACGCGGCGGTCCTCGATGTGATCTACTTCCGCTTGCGGATGATCGAGTGTGAGGAGATGACGATCTTCCCCATCACCAAGCTGTCCCGCCTGATCCGCATTACGCACGATTGGGAGCACAAGATCCCTGTAAGCAAGCTCCTCTGGGGAATGGGCCCCGATCGGGTGCGCATGGCGGAAATGGACCCCGAAGAGGTAGAGGGCTGGATGCGTTACCGGGCCCGTCCGAAGAAGAAGGATCGGAAGCCGCAGCCGGTGAAGCGGCCACGCCCCGGACATGCGGCCATCACGCAGTGCCAAGTGGACCGCGTGCTGGACCACATTGGCAAGATCGGACTCGAAGGCATCAGGCCTTTTGAGCGACGCATACTGGACCGCTATGCCGAACAGCTCTGCCGTTCGGGTGCCGGCACGAAACCCGCGTCGAACGGCCAAGGGTAACCTTTTCATTCGATCGACATTCCTAGGTGAAACCCCTCCGACACCATGACCGATCAACTCTTCTACTTCAACGCCACCTCAAATGACCATGTTCGTGGCGCTCGCTTTCGTTTGGCAATGTTCGGGGGGAAGTTGAAGTACATACACCTCACAGCCTATTCTGTGCTGATCCACGTTACGCACGAAAGAGAGAAGCCCTTCCAAACGGATGACCTCCTGCCCAAGAAAGGGAACACGGACGCTTGGGCGGTGGAGATCGCTCCCGCGCAGGTGGATGGCCTGATCCACGATTATTTTCAAGGTGCGGAACCCTCGCAGATGGATGAACCAATATGCGAAGAGGAGGATCTAACAGAATGCCATGTGGACCGTGTGTTGGATCGCATCAACAAGCATGGCCTGAATGGTATTCAAGCCTCTGAGCGGCGCATGCTGGACCGCTATGCAGAGCATCTCCGTCTTTTGGGAACCAGGCCAACGCGTCCATCAGGCCGCCACAGGTAATACCGTTCTGATATCCGTAGTTGTCCGATCCACGCTTTTGGTGGATCGGGCACAGCTCCTACCCTGATCAGCATGTTCAACTTCCAGGGACGACCCCCTTTGGTGGTTCTGCACAAAGGAGCGAGGTAACCTTTTCCCCGGATCGACATTCTTAATTGACGCCCGTAACAACATGACCACACAGTTCTTCTACTTCAGCACGAACGACAGCAAGCTCAACACCCATTCCCACTTCAATATGTTGGTGATGGATCGGGCTAAAATGATGTCCATCCTTCTCACCGACACTTCCGCGTTGCTCCAAGTGGCGCACAACAGAAAGGAGCCATTCCTGTGCACCGACCTCACGTCCTCGTATAACGGCATGCACTCGTATGCGATCGAGATCGAACCCGACAGAGTGAATAGCTTGTTGCAAGACATGTTTCATGGCATGCAGCCCCCACCGAAAGGAGAGGTGGAAGCGCAGGAGGAGGACAACATCCAACAGGCGAAGGACAGTGATGATACCCAGAAGCAGGAAGAGCGGCATCTTCCCAGGATGAGCAATATATCCGAGCGCATGGCGGACCATGTGCTCGACCGCATCAACAAGCTCTGCCTGGAGGGCATTACGAGCTTCGATCGGCGACTGCTGGAGCGCTACTCCGAAGCCCTCCGCCTTCCAGAAAACCCAAGCAAGCGTCGCCCATGAAGTCCTTGAAGATCGGCATCCCCGTGCCCACTGCCCGTGAAGCCGTGTTGGCATCCTATTTCCGCGAGATGCAGCGCCATGCCCTGCTCACTCCCCAAGAGGAGGTGCAGCTGGCCCGCCGCATCCAGGCCGGCGATCAAGCTGCGCGCGATAAACTGGTGCAGGCCAACCTCCGCTTCGTGGTGAGCGTGGCCAAGCGGTACGTGGGCTTGGGACTTCCCCTCAGCGACCTCATCAGCGAGGGCAACGTGGGCCTGATCGCTGCGGCCGAACGCTTCGACCCTACGCGCGGCTTCCGCTTCATCAGCTTTGCCGTCTGGTGGGTCCGCAAGAGCATCCTCAAGGCCTTGGAGGACACGGGCCACACCATTCGTGTGCCGGAGAAACAACGGCGCCTGCGGGACCAATGGCTGCGCGCACAAGGGGATGCGGAGAGCGCACGTGCCTCGGGGAAACCAGCCGGGCAGCCCATAGCACCGGAGCCACTGAACCTGGTCGCCTTGCTGAACATCAACGGGCCGATGCTCAGCCTCGATGAGGCCCTTTCGCCGGAGGGGCAAGCGCTGCACGAACGCGTGGCCGCCGCGGATGCGGAGAGCGACGGACCGGCACAAGCCGATTCCATAAAGCGCACCACCGAACACATGCTGCAACAGCTTCCTCCCCGCGACCGCGAGGTATTGCAGCAGTACTATGGCATGGGTGGCCACGCGTCGCGCACCTTGGACAATATTGGCCAGGAACTAAATTGCTCCCGCGAACGCGTACGCCAGATCAAGGCCCGGGCACTGGCCTATCTGCGCCGCCCCGGCCGCTGCCCGATAACGTTGGAAGACCTTCCATGATCAACACCCACCGCCTCCTTTCATTCTGCATCCTGTGGTGGCTTGCGGGGATGGTGTGCGCACAAAGCCCTGCGCCCACCCAAGGCAGTGCCAGCCGCCAAGCACACAACAAGCGCGACATCAGCCACCGCTCCAACGCCGAGCTGCGCGAGCTGCTGATGCAGGAAGCCGTGAGCGATGCTATCGATCGCGTGGCACCCATCGAGGTGCGCTCCGTCACCAAGCACCAAGTGGGCGAGCGGCGCAGGGATAAGCGGAGCACCTTCAAGGAGAATTTCCAGCAGAAAAGCATGCAGCGCACCAACGTCCGCTGGCTGCGCACCAGCGCATACGACTTCCAACAGAATGTACCGCGCAAAGGCTGGTGGACCTGCACGGTGCAGGGCACGGTGCAGGCGATGAACGAAGGGGCGGCACCATCCCTGTCCATCGTGGAGGCTGAGTCCTTCATCGTGGACAGCCGCAAGGGCGCCCAGGTCCGCGTGGAGCTGATGAACCCGCCGAAAGGCATCGACGTGGGCGAGCGCATGGAGAGCTTCAGTGAACGAGGCAAACGCACAGGGCAAGCGGTAGTGACGGCAATGGATGCCGATGGCTTCTCCGCCCGCATCCTCCGGGGCCGCTGGTCCGTGCGCCCCGGCGATCAAATGGAGCAAGGGGCATTCCCGCTGCTCAGTGGCGGCCTTCGCATCCGCGGCGGCACAAACGAGCCATGGCCGTACCGCCCCCCGGGCACCGCAAGTGATCAAGCCAACGAAAGCATCGTGGTGCAGGGCTTGATCTTCGAATTCTACGAGCGCTCGCTGCTGAAGCAATGGGAACTGCACGGGGGCGTGGAGCTGATGCGCACCAACGACAGCATCGCGGCCAACGTGTTCACCCTGTACGTCGGCGCAGGCAGGCCCATCACCCTGATACCCGAATTCCTCCAACTGGTCCCGGCCATCGACATCGGCATGGTGCTGTCGGGTGGGACCGTGTCCTTAGGCGCACTCCCGGTCTTCGCCGTTGGCAGCTTGGAGGCTCAGTTCCAGCTGGGTGCCGTGGAACTCAGCGGAGGCGTGCGGTATAGGGCTATGCTGACGGACAGCCCTTTTGCAGGACCTATGGTCACCGTGGGTATTGGCCTGGACTTGTACCGGGTGCTCGGCAAGGATACTGGGGATCGGTATCAGCCGGGGTTGTCGCTGAAGAGGGTGCAGGATATGCTGAAGCCGTGATGGTGGGGCTCCCCATTTCCGACGCTCGGCATGGTGGAACATAGTCCACCCGACTCCCGTTCCAAGGTCCAAATACAGGACCATGATCACTTACGGAATGACCAAGCTGGAGGCTGCGCACGATGCGCGCCAGGACAAGCAGGCGCTCTATAACAAGGTGAAGGACCTCAGCAAGAAGCAGGAACACCGGCACCGGAAGGAACGCGACCGGAACTGCCTGTTGGAAGCCCACTTGAACTGGACCTCGCCACGGGGCAACAATTGGCTCATCGTGCTGCGGACCAACAGGAAGGAGACCACCTTGAGCACCATGGTATGGTATCGCGGCCGTGATGAAAAGATCCGGGCACTTTGGCTGTCCCTGACCGGCGGCGAGATCTTCTACTTCAGCGCGCACTTGTTGGGCCGCTACATGGAGCGTTTCGATCCGGGCCGCGACCCGATACAGCGCCTGGCCGATTTTTTCTTCGCCAACCATAATTTCTCCATACAGACCGTGGAGGACCTTGGCAACGAGCAATACAAGGTGATGGCCGGATTGATGCACGGCCTGGCCACGGGCTACTGGGACCGCAATACTGGCGTAGTCTCATTGACCACCTTCCTGGACTATGGCCTGCTGGGCGAGGACCAGTTGAACATGGCGGAATTGCTCGACTTCAAACGGGAGATGGCCACCTATCCCCGTGGCTTCCGCGAGCACGTGGAGCGGCTTATCGAATTGGATCAGCGCAAGGCCGCTTGAGCACATTCCTCTTTCTTGCAGCGCCCGCAGCGAACCTGCGGGCGCTGCCGTTTTCCACTCTAGCGCTTTTATGCTTCCCGGGTGTCATGCCTCGCTCCGCCTCTGGTGGACCCAAGCGGCCTGAGCTTTAGTGTGGACTTCCCATCCAGCACATCGGCTTACCGCTCCGAAACAGGTAGGACGATGCCTCGCATCGCTCCTTGCTGGCCTACGGATGATCAAGCCGAACCAAACCTGCGCAAATAGGTCGCGGACCTTGGCAACCTTGCCCCTGCCATACCGGCCCGGCGATGAAACGAACGCACCCCTTCCTGCTCAAAGCTCATGTTCTGCGTGACTTGCTGTCCTGGTGCGTGGCCAGATACCTACTAGGCATCCGATCGAACCGTCGTGTGCAGCGGCATGATGATAAGATTCTTTGTGTACCAAGGGAAACAAGCGTTTTTGGAATTCGCACGCGTGTGTTGTTTGAACCCCCCTATGTAGCGCCGCTCCTTTGCGACATGCACCCTGAGAATACCCCCATAGGAAGGATCCAAGAGGATCTCCGGACCCCTCCTTCCGCGATCGCTTCGTGCGGAACCTCCCCCTCACTATTTAATCGCTCAGGCGGAATTGTCCTTTTTACGCGATGCGCACTTCTGGTGCTTTACGGCCTCAATGCCCGACCACAGATGAAGCCCTTCCGAACACTCCTTGCAGTCAGCTTGACCCTACTGCTCTCACTGTGCATTCACGGCAATCGGAACAGCCCATTTGCTGAGGCAGCACTTGGTATTCGGGGAATAGGTGGTCGGACGTTCCAAGACGCTGACCAAGAGTCCGCATTAACGAAAACCCCTGCTGCGCGATCAATGTACTCGGAGGCCGGGACAACCCAAAAAGGGGCGAAGACAACGCATATCACTGCCGAGTCGAGCGACTTGAAGGCTGGATCACTGAACATCGGGGTTGAGTCGAACGACTTGATGCCTGGGTTAATGAACATCCTGGCCGGAACGAACGACATGAACCCTAGGTCAATAGACACCGCCGCTGCGCTGGATAACATGACGCTTAAGGCAACGAACTTGGCGGCAGAGCCGAACGACATAGCCACGGGATCAAGCCATTCAGCGGCCACATCGAATAGATCGGCGACCCGATCACATCGCGTGATCCCCGAATTGACGGTTGCAACACCTGCTACGAAGACCTTTGGCCGCTCAACCACAGGTACTGCACCTTGCGGCCCTGCTTGCGTGCAGCCTTACAGGGGCGGACCTCGACCGCGACCTCCCTCGCAGGCACTTCCAGCGTACGATCGAAGGTTTTTTCAACGCACCATCACCAACCGGGCCAGGTGCAGCCCAACGCACCTTCACACTCAGGGCCTTCGTGCAGCCCCGAAAAACAACCAAACAAAATGGCAACACTCGCAAAGAACATCACTCGGCTCAACGCCACCCAACTGGTGGACAAGAGCCAATTTGTAGAAGCCCGGATGAAGGACAATCCGGCCTACCCCACGCCCACGCCCACCTTGGTGGAGGTCGCAGCTGCCCGCGTGGCGTTGCAGACGGCCATCATCGGTGCGATGGACGGGGGCCTTACGGCCGTCGCCATCCGGCGCGTCCGGGAGCAGGACCTGCGCCTGCTCCTCAACCAACTGGCCGGCTATGTGTCCTCCTTGGCGGAGGGCAATGCGCTGGCCATCCTCAGCAGTGGCTTCGACCTGAAGCGCTTGTCGAGTCCTTCCGGGGAACTGCTCGCCCCCGCCGACCTTCAGGCCGCCATCAGCTCCTTCGCGGGGCGGGTGGACCTGCGGTGGAAGCCGGTGAAGTTTGCCGCAGCCTACCAGATCCACCGCAACGGGACGGACCCGGCGGATGAGGCGGCATGGCTGCTCGCAGGCGTCTCCACCAAGGCCGTTTTCATGGTGAAGGACCTAGGGTCCGCCAGCATGACCTGGTTCCGGGTGAACGCCATCGGCACCAGCGGCACGGGGCCGCTGAGCGAAGTGGCGCACAGCCTGGCCAAGTGATCCGGCACGGGACCGGGGGCTGCTTTGCAACAGCGCCCCCGGCCCGTAACGGAGTTTAGTTGAAGACCACCGTAAGAGCGGCGGCCCTGCGAAAGTAGGGCCGCCGTTGCGTTGGGGGCTTGGGTGCCTCGTGAGCGTCCCATCGCAGGGTCCGCTATGGGTCGGAGATACCGGTTGGCGTGACCCGGCGGGGACGGTATGGGAAGGAATGATCATGTTACCTTTGAGAAGAACCAGAACGGCCATGGGAAAGACCACCACGAAGACCAAAGTTTCCAAGCGCAAGGTTGACGAAGCGGCATTGAGCGAAGCGGAGAACAGTCTGCGCCGCGCCGCCGGTACGATCGGCCTGCGGGCCAGCCGGGTCGGTATTGTGCGTTTCCGGAGCTGGGTACGCAAGGGGCCGCTTAGCCTTCGCGACTGGAGCCATGCCTTGCACATGGACCAGCGCACCTTGAGCAGCAGACTGAGCACAGGCCGGGCGCTAGCCCCCTTGGAGGCGGACCGCGTGGCATTGGTACACCAGGTGATGCAACGCGGCACCGAGATCTTCGGGGATGCCTCGCTTTTCGAGAAATGGCTCGGACGCGCACATCCGGTATTGGGAGGGCACCCGCCGAAGGATCTGTTGAACAGCACGGCGGGCATCGCAGCGGTTATGATGGAATTGGGCCGCATCGAACACGGCATCTTCTGAATGCTTCTGTACCGCATTGGCCGCCGGCGCTTTGCGCGTTCGCTCACGGGTCGCGGTGCCGAGCTCTACCCAGGCCGCTGGAACAATGAGCTGGTGCCCATGGTGTACTGCGCGGGCAGCCGTGCCCTATGTGCCTTGGAACTACTGGTCCACTTGGAGCGCTCAACAGTGCCGCAGGACTATACCGCGACCACCTTGTCCGTGCCGGATGATATCCCGATGCTGATGCCCACGGCCGGACAGCTGCCTCAGGGCTGGAACAACGCCAGCTATTCCGATGCGGCACGTGGCTATGGTGATCGCTTCATTCATTCCGGAACGCACCTGGTTCTACGGGTGCCCAGCGCCGTGCTACCGGCTGAGTACAACTTCCTGCTCAATCCGTTGCATCCGGACATGTCACGGGTGAAGGTGATCACCGTGGCCCGTTTTGTTTTCGATACGCGACTTTTCAAGGAAAGCTGAGTTGGATATGCGCACCAACACCAAGGAAGCCGGCTTGGAGACTTGATGGTTCAACTCCCTCCCGGCGCGGAGCTGCGATAACCTCATGCGTTGTAAGCGTCCCGTCGCAGGGTCCGCTATGTGTCGGAGATATCGGTTGGCGTGACCCGGCGGGGACGGTGGGCTCCGATCCTGTAAATCCTGGAATCCTGTCTCCTCTTTTCGTCCGCCCGGGATCACTCGTCGCGCCTTCCCTTCTCCCTTTTCTGCATTTGCAGCGGGTTTGCCGTCATCGCCTTGTAGGCTTCGCGGCTCCGAAGGATGTCGCAGGCCATCCACACCGCGTGGCGGAAGGAACCTTCATCGGCGATGCCTTTTCCGGCGATGTCGAGGCCTGTTCCATGGTCTGGGCTTGTGCGCACCACCGGCAGGCCGGCGGTGTAGTTCACACCATGGCCGAAGCTGAGCGCCTTGAACGGTGCCAGCCCTTGGTCGTGGTACATCGCCAACACGCCATCGAAGTGGTTGTAGGTGCCGTTCCCGAAGAAACCGTCGGCAGGGTAGGGGCCCATGGCGATGATGCCTTCCTCATTGAGTTTCCGCACGGCGGGCAGGATCCGTTCCTTGTCCTCACTGCCGAGCGTGCCGCCGTCGCCCGCGTGGGGGTTCAGCCCCAGGATCGCGATCTTGGGGCCGGTGATGCCGAAGTCGCGCTCCAGGCTCTGATGCATCAGGCGCGCTTTCACCATGATCCGTTCGGTGGTGATGGAGTCGGCGACGTTCTTCAGCGCGATGTGCCCGGTGACGGTGCCCACGCGCAGGTTCTCGCTCACCAGCAGCATCAGCACTTCCGCATCGCCGCCGGCCATGTGCGCCAGGTATTCGGTGTGGCCAGGAAACGCGAAGCCCGCCATTTCCATGCTGTGCTTGTCGATCGGCGCGGTCACCAGCACGTCCACTTTTCCGGAGCTGAGGTCCTGCGCTGCGGCTTCCAGACTGCGTATCGCAAAGCTGGCCGCAGTGCCGGATGGAACACCGAGTTCGATCGGCGCTTCTTCCTCCCAGGCGTGTACCACGTTCAGCTTCTTGGGGATGGCATCCTGGGCATCGGCGATGCCGTTGATCTGCATCTGCTCCATGCCGCCCAAGGTCTTCCGGTGAATGCTCACCGCGCGCGCACCGCAGTACAGCACGGGTGTCACCTCCAGCAACATGCGGGGGTCCTCGAAGGTCTTTAGGATCACCTCCAGGCCGATGCCGTTGAGGTCGCCGCAACTAATGCCCACACGCACAGGTCCTTCGATCATGGTCACTTGGCCGCTGCGCGGCGCTTGAGGAATTCATATACCAAACGTACGCCCACACCGGTACCACCCTTCGTCCGGTAATGGTCGCGCTTATCCAAGAAGGCGGGTCCGGCGATGTCCAAGTGGATCAGCGGTTTTGTGGTGAAGCGGGCTAGGAATTTCCCGGCGGTGATCTGCCCGGCCATCGCACCGCCGATGTTCTTCATATCGGCGACGTCGCTTTTCAATTCTTCGTCATACTCCTCCCAGAAAGGCATCTGCGCCACGCGCTCGAACGTGGTGTCGGCGGCTGCGTGCAGCATGTCGAATTGCTTCTCGCTGGCGGTGCCCATGGTCACTGTGCCTTGCGTACCGATGGCGCGCACGGCGGCCCCGGTAAGCGTGGCCAAGGTGAACACCACTTCGGCATCGTAGCGTTCGCCGTAGCTCAGCG
The DNA here is from genome assembly GCA_038234075.1 of Flavobacteriales bacterium. GTDB lineage: Bacteria > Bacteroidota > Bacteroidia > Flavobacteriales_F > PHOS-HE28 > PHOS-HE28. Next base: position 17,890 of record JBBSUV010000064.1, read on the forward strand.
CATCGGCGAGGATCAAGCGGCCCTCGGCATCGGAGTTGAGGTTCTCCACGGTGAGGCCGTTGTGCATCTTCAGCACATCGCCCGGCGCGTATGCTTTGCCGCCGGGGCGATTATCCGTGGAGGGCACCAAGGCCACCACGTGCAACGGTAGTTTCTGCTTCGCGGCGATGGAGATCGCACCGATCACCGCTGCGGAGCCGCCCATGTCGCACTTCATGGCATCCATGCTGTTGGGCGTCGGCTTCAGGCTGAGGCCGCCGGTGTCGTATACCACGCCTTTGCCCACCAGCAGCACGGGTTTCTTGTTCACCGCGTTCTTCGGCTTCCACTCCATCACGATGAAGACCGGCGGGTCGATGCTGCCTTGGTTCACCGCGAGCAGGCCGCCCATCTTCTCGGCCTCGATCTGCTTCTTGTTCATCACCTTGGCGGTGAAGCCGGAGCTCTTCGCCAGCTTCTGTGCCGCTTCGCCCAGCTGCACGGCGCTGAGGTGCGAAGCGGGTTCGTTCACGAGGTCGCGGGCGGTGAGGGTGGCCTCGCAGATGTCCAGCATTTCCTGCAGGGCCGCGGGCTTCACCTCGGGCGCGAGCAGGCTGAGTTTTGTCAACGTGCGGGGCTGTTCCGCGGTCTTGTGGCGGTTGAAGGCATACGCACCGAGCGTGGCACCTTCCACCAGCGCCAAGGTGAGGTCCGCATCATCCTGCAAGCTCACCGTTTGGGCTTCTTCGCGCTTGGCGGCGATCAATTTCAAAGCCATGGCGTTGCCCGCCTGGCGTGCCTTCTCCAGCTGTTTGGAAGGCGTTCCTTTCCGCACTTGGTGAACCATCACCAGCCGCCCGCTGATGTCGCAGGTGGCTACCAAGGCGTCGTCCTTCAGTTGTTCCAACAGGTATTGGCGGTCGTTGCGCTCCAGGTCGATGCTCCGCAACTGCGCGGGATCGGTGAGTATCACCAGCATGTCCTTGGCGTCGGCCGCACGGGTGGTTTTAGCAACGGAAGTCATTCATTAAAGAGGGAATTAAAAAGTCAAAAGCTAACGACAAGAAGTGCCATAATATCACCCGGAATTGGCCCGCTTACGGGACTATTTTGGCGGTGTATATATTGTTGGACGTGATTATTTGAACTATTAAAATTTGAGAATCTCTATCAGAGCAGGGCATATTAAATTGTGTTGAGGAACCAACTGCTTGGTACAAGAGCAATCTACCTGATACGTCATGAATTGAAAGGATTGAGCCAACCGGTAGTTCCTTTGAATCAATAATTAGTAAATTCGAAATTTTGTCATAATGTAGTGACGAGAAATCGCTATTAATTTCGATTGGTGATAATTGTCTCGCATCATTAGCAGAGGTGTCGAAGTCTTTATTTTTAATAATACAAAGTTGTGCTAACGGTTCATCAAATCTAGTTAAGAAACAATCGCTAACTCCGGCCATATAGGTCTGGTAAGCTCCGCTAGTGGAAATGCCTGAGGTGGAACTTGATGTGCCGGATACGAACAGGTCACTACTGACAAACCCCACATTATTGCAACCGTCTGAACCCGCTGCTCCGAAGTACGTTCCCCATAACTGAGTTCCACCTACAGTGAATCTAGTTATAAAACCGTCATCACCTCCTAAAGGGGAGGGATTCAGTGAGCCCGCCGTAGCAATCCCGCTTGATGAATTTGTAGTTCCGACAAAGTATAGGAGGTCGGCACCGGCTCGCACAACTCCGGTTATTCCATCAGAAGAGCTTCCACCGTAATAACTTGCGTAAATTATGCCACCGGTGGAGTTAAAGCATGCGAAAAAACCGTCACTACTCCCTCCGCCATAAGTAGATTGATGGGACCCGACTGTAGCAATGCCGTTAAATGAAGCCGTATTCCCTACTAGCCAAATTTTTCCAAAGCAATCTGCGTCAACACTGCTACCGTAATCATAATTTGAGGTACCCCCATAATAGGTACCCCATAACCTTACGCCTGCTGCGTTAAATTTGACCAAATAGGTATCGTATAATCCGGACCGAACAGGTTGATACGAACCAATCGTCGCGATATTATTGGGAGATTTCGTGAATGTGCCTGTCATAAACACGTCTGTTCCGGACGTCGTAATGGACGCACCCTCTTCCCCCCCGCTCCCACCATAATAGGTGGCCCAAATAATCGAACCTGATGATGAGAATTTAGCGAGAAATGCGTCATCGTCACCCCCCATACTCGATTGATGTGACCCCACAGTCGCTATCCCACTCCACGATTTTGTATCTCCAGCTATATAGATGTCTTGCGCCGAATCAACATGTACAGACCAAATGCGGTCCTGAGTTGTTGGACCGCCATAGTAAGTTGACCACTGCCTAATACCAGATGAATTGAACTTGACAAAGAAAGCATCCGATGCTCCGGACATTGATGTTTGATAGGCACCGGCAGTTGCAAGCCCATTGGATGAAGTTATTCCACCGAGATAGACATTCCCATAGCTATCTTGATCAACACCCCAGCCACGGTCGCCACCGGCACCACCGAAGTATGTTGCCCAAACCATAACACCTCCTGAAGTGAATTTGGCCAAAAAGGCATCGTAATTTCCTCCAATTGTTGTTTGAAATGAACCGCTGGTTGCAATTAAACTAGTAGAAGGAGTTTGCCCTGCTAAATAGACTCCGTTTGGTTGCACAGACATTTCTCCTATAAGTTCACTCGCAGGTCCGCCATAATAAGTACTCCAGATTACTGTTGGAGATGGATCAATAATTACTTTTAATCCCGGTTCGGAAGACTGTTTGGCATGATTATAATGAAAGAAGACTTTTTGATTTGACGAATTATCCGTCAATCGATAGCCCACATTTAAGTCTTCAATTTTTACTCCAGTCGCTGATTCAATCCAACTGGACGGGATGGTTTCTTCAAGCCGGAAGTGTGCGAAATCAAAAATTAATTTATTATCTATTATATCGCCTTCAACTGATGAATTAATTTGCAAACCCACGAGATTCAAATCCGCCCCTTCATGAAGAATGTATGAGTACTTAAATTCAGAACTAGGGCTTATGTGAAACTCTATGTCCACATTTGGAAAGACGCTAAGATATGTTATAGTTGAATATTCTGGCACCTCATTGTATTCGTCTAAGGAAGAAAAATTGACATATTGGGGCAA
>JBBSUV010000065.1:0-20663 GCA_038234075.1 Flavobacteriales bacterium
CGCGGGTCGTACTCTTTGAAGACGACATTCCTTCGTGAAGCCATGCCCGAAGGTCGATCAACCAAAACGCTTTGTCAAGATCGAACAGCTATGGCTTTTCAACAAAACGAAAGGGGCTGCCTCCTTTTGAGACAGCCCCTTACGCACCCCGCTGGTGGCGCAGCCACTCAGCGGGGTTGCGCTCGATATAGTCGGAGATGCGCATGTGCTGCGCCGGGTCGCGGATGATGACCTCGTAGTAGTCGCGGTGCCAGCGCTTGGTGGCCGGAGTACCCTGCGTGATGTTGATGAGGCGCGAGACCGCCGACTTGTACGACGAGACGACAGCACCTACCGAGCCAGACACACGTCCTGTGGGCATCAGCCTGCCGTCGGGATGTAGGCCGATGCGACGCTCCTCATCCGGGTCTGGTAAAGGTGGCGGGGATGCGATGATGATGATGCCATGCAGATGGTCCGGCATGATCTGGAAGGTATCCAGCTCCACATGCGGGAAGTGCGCAGGGATCTCATCCCAGCACCGCTGTGCGATGATGCCCATGTCCGTAAGGGCGATGCACGCATCGCCCCGGGAGTCAGCAGTGATGCTGCACAGCGAGTGCTCTCGCAGATGCGTCAGGATCGTGATAAAGTATGCCCCTACACGCGTATAGTCATATCCACGTAGTCGGATAGATCGGCGGTGATGGCGGTCTGAGGACGGCATGGTCCGCACAAAATAGCCACGGAGCACCGCGTGAGGGATAGAAGCGGAAAGCCCACAGCCGACGAAGGAGGCGAGGACTTGCAGCGGATAGCCCGACGGCGCGCATATGGCGCCGGCACGCCCAAAGCATCATCAACAGGCTCCTCTAAGAGCGTAAGGGCGATGCAAGCATCGCCCGAGATCGCTCCTATCGCCCTCTGCGCCCCTCCAGTATGCGCAAAAACGACCGCGTCCGGATCTCCGCCAGCGACAGCCCCGTCGCCAACGCCTCCTCCTCGCTGATCGCACCGCAGTTGAGCCCGCGTAGGAAGTAGTTGAGCAAGCCCTGACCGGTAGCGGCATCATCGAAAACATCGCTGGTGAGCGTGGCGCGTGCGGCGCGTTCCACGAAGGCTTTGAGGCGCGCGGCGGCATCGTCGTAGCTCTCCAGAAAGAAGCAGTAGACGGCGGCGTAGCGCATGGGAAATTGCGCGGGGTTGAGGTCCCAGCCTTGGTAGAGGCCCTTCCAGAGCGAGTGGCGCGTGTGGTCGTAAGCCTTCTTCCAATTGCGATGGACCACGGCCTTGTTCTCCGCGCGTTGCTTTGGCGTGAGCTTGGCGCCGCGGTGCGGGCCGATGGGCATCACGTTGGTGGCGCCATCGCTGAGCCAGATGCCGGTGGCGCCGAGCGCGACCTTCATCATCATGTGCGCGAAATCGCAGACGGCGTGGCCCATGTCCTGGTACTTCGCGGTGATGTTGTTGGCGGCCGTGTAGTCGTAGGTGCCGAAGGCCGTGGCGATCATGCGGCCCTTGCTGGCGAGCACGAAGCGGCGCAGCGGGTTGCTGCCATCGGGGCCGATCACGGCCTGCGTGGTCTCCACCATCATCTCCATCTTCAGCGCGCCCTTGGCGATCTTGGTGTTGGCCTCGATCGCTTCGAAAAGCTGCAGCAACGCGGTGACCTGCTCAGGGATAGAGACCTTCGGAAGCATCACCACGAAGTTCGCGGGCATCTTGCCGCCGGTCTTGCTGGCGAGTGTGCTGAGGAAGATGTCGAGCGTGCGCGCGCCGCGTTCCTTCATGTCCTCAGTGAAGGGCTTGATGCGGATGCCGATGAAGGGCGGCAGCGACTTGGCCTTCATGCCCTTGGCCACTTCCAACGCGGCCTTTTCGGCGGTGGCGTCCTCCTCCTCCCAGCTGCGGTTGCCGAAGCCGTCCTCGAAGTCGATGCGGAAATCCTCCAGCGCCTCGGTGCGCAGCTTGTGGATCACTTTGTGGTACGTGGCATAGGCGAGCCAGCCCAACTCGTCCTTGCGTTTCGCCGGCGAAAGCTTCTCGAAGCGCTTCTCCAGCTTGGCGATGTCGGCGGCCTTCTTCGGCAGCATGTCATAGCCGGGCAGTTCGATGGCGCGTGCGAATTCGGTGAAGTCGGCGGCGTTCTCCATGAACGTCTTCAGCGCGGCATTGGCCATCTTCTGCGCGGTGTCGGCGCTGAAGAGATCGGCGCCACCGTACACGGTATGCACGGGCTGGCGGTCGGGCTTGTCGCCGGGGTAGATCTGCTGGAAGGCTTTGTTGGCCTTGCCGAGGCTGGCGAGGATGCGGGACTTGTCTTTGGCTGGGATGCTTGAGGGCATGCTTGGAAGTGCGATTGGAATCGTGAAATTGTGCGTTGGCGAAAGCAAGGATCAGCTTCCCCTATACGTCGAATACCCCCACGGGCTCAGCAGCAACGGCACATGGTAATGCCCATCTGCGCCGAGTTCGAACACCACTTCGATGTAGGGATAGAAGCTCTTCGTCTTGTGCTCGCTGAAGTAGGCCGAGACGTCGAAGCGCATGCGGTACTGGCCTTCGGCGAGCTTGGTGTCCTTCGGCAGGAAGTCCGGGATGCGGCCATCGGCGTTGGTGCTGCCCATGGCAAGGTCCTCCCATTTATGCTCGGCAGTGGAGCGTTGAAGTGTGATACGGATGCCGGGTGCAGGCATGCCGCGTGAGGTATCGAGGACGTGTGTGGAAATTGTGCTCATGGAAGTTCTACCGCAAAGGACGCAAAGAACACTAAGAAGAAAGGGAGCGGCATGGCTTTGTGTCCTTCGTGTTCTTAGTGGTACTTCACGCCAGAAGTTTCTTCAACCGCAGCTTCGTGATCTTGTTCTGCTCCCCCGCCGCGATGTGGATCTCGTCTTTCGGGTCGTTCTTCATGCGCACTTCCAGCAAGGCCAGCATTTCGGCAGCGCTCTTGCCCGTGGCGCACACGATGAAGATGTGCCCGAATTTCTCCTCGTAGGCCGTGTTGCCTTCGGCGAGTTTTCCGATCACGGCCGCATCGGCGCCATCCATACCCTTCTGCTCGCCCGTTGCCCAGGTCTTCGTGTTGGCGTACTTCTTGGCGAGGCTGTCCACATCCCCGATGCGCGGGTGATGGCTGAAGGCCTCCTCGTAGTCGTCCACGTCGCATTCCTCCCAGATGGTGTCACTGGTCTCCAGCACTTCGCCGAGGCTTTCGAACGGACGGGAGTACACCATGCGCTCTACCCATTCGGCAGCACCACAGCATTGCTCGAAGGCCGCAGTGGCATCGGCTTCGGAGAGACGGTTGAGTTGGTCGATGTTCATTGTTGAAGAAAGACTACCGCAAAGGACGCGAAGAGCGCAAAGGAAATTTCCTTCGTGTCCTTGGTGTTCTTCGTGGTATGATCATTTGCGTTCTCAAGCGATCGTCCCCCACAACCGCATCCGGCTCACACCTCCGTCGGGAAAGATATTCAAACGTACGTGCGACACGGGTTCCTTGCAAACCAGCTCCCTTTCGTACTTGTGCTCGTGGTGGGCCTGAAGCTTGGTGCGCTCGATGAGGGTGCTCCACTTGGCGTTGGAAAGGTCATCGCTATCGCTCATGCAGCCTTCCAGCGTGAAGCTTTCGGGGTAGTTGCCTTTGAAGTGCGCCGTGTCGATCAGTGCTTTTTTCAGGATCCCCTTGTGTGCGAGGCGTACGATCACCCAGTCGTGATTGTTGGGCGTGCGGTTGCGCTTGGTCTCCCAGCCGTCGCCCATGTTGACGCCGCGGCCGGGCATAAGCAGGTTGTTCATGTGGCTGAAGAACATGTCGTTGCACTGGATGGCGAGGGCGCCGTTCTGTGCGGCGGCCAGGTCGTGTAGGGCGATGCTTGCATCGCCCTTGCCCGCCCAGTCGCGCTTGACGTCACCGTAGACGCGGAGCCTTGCGACACCGCCATCCGGGTAGATGTGCAGCTTCACATGTGTCGCTAAGTTGTCGGTTGTCAGTTGTCGGTTGTCAGGCTGCCGACCGCCCTGACTGACAACTGACAACGGAGAACTGACAACTGGCAAGGTCTCCACGAAGTGCTGACTCCCCGGGTTGAGCATGGTCTTGCCGAGCACTTCGACCCATGTGGCCTTTTCCCAGTCGCCGTCCGGGGCGTAGCATGCATCGATGGTGCAGTACTGCGGTTGGTTGCCTAAGAAGTGGGACGTGTCCACATCGAAGCCTTTGATCACCCCGGCGGCGCCGAGCTGGATCACGGCCTCGTCGTGGCCTTCGGTGCGTTTGCGGCGGCTTTCCCAGCCGTCCATCCACTTCCCGCGTTCGGTGAATTTCTCCGGGATGAAAATGGCCTTCTCCGGCTTGATCAGGTTCTCCTTCTCGGCGAAGAAATCATCGGTACACCACAGCACCTTGGCCCCGAAGCGCTCGGCGGCGAGGTTGATGAGGTGGGTGAAGGCGGGGGCTTGTTCTTCGGTTTTCATTAGTCACGTATTTCTTTCGTTCGAGGACGCAAGCGCCAACTCCATACAAGAAGGCCAACAACTACCAGATGGCCAAGACCTATCATAAGCATGCCCCCGTTGAATAGCAACCATCCATAGGTAGATAACTGATACCAGAGAGAGAAGACCGTAGCAGCAAGGAAGATAAGCCATGTCCTGCTATTTGCTTGCGGACAAAGAATAGCCAACCACTGAGAAACGGAAACACGATCCAAGGCCATCCAGAAGCGAGCCACAGAGCAGTCGTCCGTCCGCGCATTGTGAGATCCAAGAAAACGATGAATAATCCAAGTTCGATCAAGATACCGAGTACTGCGAAGAGAATCAGCCGCTTGTCCTGTTCACTCATTTCAAGAGTGGTTGAAATACCTCTCGATCGAAACCACCCTTCGCAAAAACCGTCCGCTCTCCCACAACCGTCCGCTCCACCACCCCATTCAACTTCCGCCCCACATACGGCGTGAGCTTGTGCCGGTGCTGCACATCTTCCGTCTTCACCACAAAGCTCGCCTCCGGATCCCAGATCGCGAGGTCGGCATCGCAGCCGGGAGCGATGCGGCCTTTCTTCTTCAGCCCAAGGAAATCCGCCGGGTGCTCGCACAGCAAGCGCGCCACATCTTTCAGCGAAAAGCCCCTCTCCTTCGCACCGGTCCAGAAGGCAGATAGCAGGAACTGCAAACCCGCGATGCCGCCCCAGGCCTTCATGAAATCGCCGCTCTGCTGCTCTTTGATGTCCGGCGGTGCGGGGCTGTGGTCGGTGGTCACGAAGTCGAGAGTGCCGTCCTTCAATGCTTCCCAGAGCAGTTCGTTGTTGGCCCGTTCGCGGATCGGTGGTGCGCATTTGTATTCGGTGGCGCCGTCGGGGATCTCTTCCGCGCAGAAGACGAGGTAGTGCGGGCAGGTCTCGGCGGTGATGCGGAGGCCCTTCTTCTTCGCTTCGCGGATCAACGGCAGCGCTTCCGCAGCGGAGACGTGCACGATGTGGACGTGGACATCGAACTCCTCGCTGAGGCGGATCATTAGGGCGATGGCGTCGGTCTCCCAGTGGCTTGGGCGGCTGGCTAGATAGGCTGCGTAGGATCTAGCACCGGAGTTGTCAGTTGTTAGTTGTCGGTTGTCAGGCTGGGCGGTAGCCGCTTGGTGGTCGCCCAGTACGGTCGGCAGCCTGACAACCGACAACGGAGAACTGACAACTGGACTTTCGAGCTCGCAGTGCACCAGCAGGGTGGCATCATATTTCTTCAAGACAGGCAGCGCCCGCCGGAGATCCGCCTCGGTAACGTTCGGGAACTCGTCGATGCCCGAGTGCGTGAGGAAGGCCTTGATGCCGAAGACGCCCGCGCGGAGCAGCTCGTCGAGGTCGTCGATGTTGGTGGGGATCACGCCGCCGTAGAAGCCGCAGTTGACGTGCAGCTTGCCCTTGGCGGCTTCCAGCTTCAGCTTCAGCGCAGCGGCCGTGGTGGTGACGGGGCTGGCGTTCAGCGGCATCTCGATCAACGTGGTGGTGCCACCTGCCGCAGCTGCTTTCGTGGCGGTCTCGAAGCCTTCCCAGTCCGTGCGGCCCGGCTCGTTGATGTGGACGTGAGCGTCGATGACGCCGGGCATGATCACTTTGCCGCCGACGCTTTCGTAGGGGATGTCCTTGGGTTGTGCTTTGCCGGGGAGGAGCTCGGAGATGCAGCCGTCGCTGATGATCAGCGTGGCTTCGATGATGCCTGTTGGGGTTACTACCCTTTTGCTATGTAGTGCTGTCTTGGTCATCTGTCGTGGGACGATGCATGCATCGTCCTTACGCTGTTGGCATGTATCGTCGCTACTGCGCGCCTTGTAGGATCCATCGCTTTAGCACGGTGCGCTCTTCGTCGGTCATGCCGGTCTTGTTGCCTTGGGGCATGGTATGGGTGCGGACGGCGCGTTCCATGATCTTCGGTGCCATGGCTTTGATCTCTTCTGGCGTGTCGAACTTCACGCCGTTGGGGGCTACCTGGTTCACGTCGTCGGTGGGGTTGGCGCTATGGCACTGCACGCAGCGGCGCTGGATGATGGCGTCGGCATCCGCGAAGCTGGCCGGGATGGCGGCGTCCACGGTGTCTTCCATGGCGGGTGATATCGCGGCGCTGAGCACCACCAACGCTCCGATGCTCGCTACCAGCACCCATGTGCGTTTCACGCCGCGGTCCAGCAGGTTCCAGTAGTGTTTGATGCCCATGCTGGCCACGGTGATCACCATCAGGATGAGCCAGTTGCCGCTGTGCCCGAAGGTGCTCGGGAAGTGGTTGCTGAGCATGATGAAGACCACCGGCAACGTGATGTAGTTGTTGTGCAGGCTGCGCTGCCCGGCCTTTTTACCGAGCGAGGCGTCCAGCGGCTGGCCGGTCTTCGCGGCGCGCACCAAGGCTTTCTGGCTGGGGATGATGGTGAAGAAGACGTTGCCCACCATGATCGTTCCGAGCAGCGCGCCTACGTGGATGTAGGCCGCGCGGCCGCTGAGCAGATGTGTGAGCACATAGGTGAGCGCACCCAGCACGAGGATGCCCACCAGCGCGAAGAGGTCCTGCCGCAGCACCAGTTTGCTCTTGCTCATCAGGTCGTAGATCGCCCAGCCGAGCACCATGGATGCGATGCCGATGCCGATCGCTTCCGCCGGGCTGAGCGCCGCCACGGACGGGTCGATCATGAAGGCTTTCGCATCGGCGTAGTAGACGATGAAGAGCAGCGAGAAGCCGCTGAGCCAGGTGAAATACGCCTCGTACTTGAACCAGTGCAGGTGCTTGGGGATCACCTTCGGCGCCACTTGGTACTTCTCCACATAGTAAAAGCCGCCGCCATGGATTGCCCAGAGGTTGCCCGCGAGCTCATCGCGCAAGCCTTCGGTGCGGTTGAGGTTGTTCTCCAAGAAGATGAAGTAGAACGAGGCGCCGATCCACATAATGCCAGCGATCACGTGGATCCAGCGGACGGAGAGGTTGATCCACTGCATCACGTAGCCTTGCATCTCGCTGCCTTCAACCGCCACATAAACTAAGTAGCCCACTAGGAAAAGCCAGCCGAAGAACTTAGCGGCTTGCCGGGAAGCGATGGCGGTGGAACGCGCTTGCTCCAGATCGAAGCGGGTTCCCTCGGAGATGGTTGGATCCGCGAGTTGCTGCTTTAGCGTTTTCGCCAAGCTGCGGAACCAAATGAAGAGCAAGAATAGCAGGAGCAGCAGTGCCGCCATGATCCCGGTATAGGGCGCAGCCATCAGCTTCTCCGTGTAGGTGGGCACATGTTCGGCCACTGCGTCGGGTGCAATAGCGTCGGCTTTCGCCAGCGTGTCCGCAATGGAGGTATCCGCAATGGCCTGCGCGAAGGCATGCGCAGCACCGGACAGACCGAGGGCAAGGATGGAATATTTCAGCAAGCGGGACACAGTTGGCGAAGTTGGTACATTCCAGCACTTTTCAGCACACCACAGGAACGCTGTACTTTGAACGCCCTATCGTGAACAAGGAACTGGAACTTTGGCTGAATGCGTTGGCGGCCCTCGAACGCGGGGAGCGCTGCATGCTGCTCGTTGTGGTGGAAAGCATCGGTAGCAGCCCTGGGCGTGCGGGGTTCAAGGCACTGGTAACGGGCGGCGGGGAGCTGCACGGCTCCATCGGTGGCGGGAGCATGGAGCATAAGTTGGTAGAGCTGGCGAGAGTTGAGTTGGCCTCAAGGTCCGCTTCGCGAGACCTTGAGGGGACACTCAAACGCCAGATCCACCGCGTCGATGAACCCGCCGATCGCTCCGGCATGATCTGCTCTGGCGAACAGACTGTGGCGTTCTTCCCGCTCGGAAAGGATGATATGAAGCTCGTTCGAGAGATCACGGACAGCCTGCAAAATGAGCGGACCATCGGTCTGTTGCTCAGCAATGAAGGGATCCGCACTGGCGATCTTCCGCAGGCGATGGATGATAAAGTCCTTCACAAGGAAAGCCCGGAACATTGGCACTACCGCGAGCGTCTCGGCTCCGTACCGCGGATCATCATCCTCGGCGCGGGCCATGTGGGCCTCGCCCTCAGCCGCACCATGAACCAGCTCGGCTTTCATGTCCACTTGATGGACGACCGCGCCGGCCTGAACACCATGGAAGCGAACACATGGGCGCACGAAAGCAGTATGGTGGATTATGAAAAGATCGGCGATGTGATCAAGTCCGACCCTGAGCTCTACGTGGTGCTCGTCTCCTTCGGCTATCGCACGGATGATCTGCTGGTGCGGCAGCTCGTGCGAAAGCGCTTCAAATACATCGGCATGATGGGTAGCGCAGAGAAGATCAAGAAGATCCTCGTCGACATGCGGAAGGACGGCTTCACCGAGGAAGAACTGGGGCGGATCCGCACCCCGATCGGACTTCCGATCAACAGCAAGACACCGGAGGAGATCGCCGTGAGCATTGCGGCTGAGGTTATTTCGGTGAAGAACTTGGCTTAGTTGTCTGTTGCCAGTTGCTAGTTGTCAGGATTGACGCGAATCTCTGCGCTTTGTGGCTTGCAAGCCGCAGCCCCGGATGCATCACATCAAGGCGGGCCTGAGGCCCTATGCTCCCACGCACTCGCGAAAAACGCGAGCGCGGGCTTCTGTGTGTGACCGCCAACTACAAAAAGAGGAAGCCCCGGTTACCCGAGGCTTCCATAGGTCTCACCAGCTTGCGCCGGATCACCTGAAAAGTTGGGCGTACTAGACGTCCAACTTTGCGTAAACCGCGTTCTTCTCGATGAAATCACGGCGTGGGGGCACTTCGTCGCCCATCAACATGCTGAAAATACGGTCGGCCTCGCCGCTGTTATCGATCGTTACTTGACGCAGGGTGCGGCTGTCCGGGTTCATGGTCGTTTCCCAAAGCTGCTCGGCGTTCATCTCACCAAGACCTTTGTAGCGCTGCACGTGCACGCCGGCGCCGTCCTTGTTGGGGCCCTTCATGCGCTCGATGGTGCGGTCGCGCTCCTCATCGGTCCAGCAATACACGCCTTCCTTCCCCTTCTTCACCTGATACAAAGGCGGAGTCGCGATGTAGACATAGCCGCGCTCGATCAGCTCCTTCATGTAGCGGTAGTAGAAGGTGAGGATCAGGGTTTGAATGTGGCTGCCGTCCACGTCGGCGTCGCACATGATGATCACCTTGTGGTAGCGGAGCTTGTCCATGTTCAGCGCCTTGCTGTCCTCTTCGGTGCCGATGTGGACGCCCAGCGCTGTGTAGATATTCCGGATCTCCTCGTTCTCGTAGATCTTGTGCACCATGGCCTTCTCCACGTTGAGGATCTTTCCTCGCAGCGGCAGGATGGCCTGGAACTCACGGTTACGCCCTTGCTTGGCCGTTCCACCAGCTGAATCTCCTTCGACGAGGAAGATCTCGCTCATAGCGGGGTCCTTGCTCTGGCAGTCGGCGAGCTTGCCGGGGAGGCCCATGCCGCTCATGGCGCCTTTGCGCTGCACCAGCTCACGGGCCTTGCGGGCGGCGTGGCGTGCGGTGGCGGCAAGGATCACCTTGTCCACGATCTGGCGGGCATCCTTCGGGTGCTCTTCGAGGTAGTTCTCGAGCATCTCGCTCACGGCCTGGTCCACGGCGCCCATCACCTCGCTGTTGCCCAGCTTGGTCTTGGTCTGGCCCTCGAACTGCGGCTCCTGCACCTTCACGCTGATCACGCAGGTGAGGCCCTCGCGGAAGTCATCACCGGCGATCTCGAACTTCAGGTTCTTGGTGGCACCGCTGTTGTCCGCATACTTCTTCAGCGTGCGGGTAAGTCCGCGACGGAAGCCGGCGAGGTGCGTACCGCCCTCATGCGTGTTGATGTTGTTGACGTAGGAATGGAGATTCTCGGTGTAGGAATCGTTGTATACCATGGCGATCTCGACGGGGATGTTCTGCTTCTCCCCTTCCATGTAGATGACTTTCTCGATCAGCGCCGCACGGGTGCCGTCGAGGTATTTCACAAATTCCACCAGTCCTTCTTCACTGTGGAAGGTCTCGTTGGGAAGGCTTCCGTCCGCGTTGGGGTGCCGCTCATCCGTAAGGGTGAGTGTAATGCCCTTGTTCAGGAAAGAGAGTTCCCGCAGGCGATTGGCCAAGGTATCGAAGCTGAACTCCGATGCCTGAAAGATCGTGGCGTCGGGGTGGAAGGTGACGATGGTGCCTCGGTCGGTGGCCTCGCCATCCTTCTTCACCGGATAGAGCGGCTTGCCCTTGCTGTATTCCTGCACCCACTTCTCACCTTGGCGGTGTACCTCCACCTTCATCTGGTCGCTGAGGGCGTTCACGCAGCTCACCCCCACACCGTGCAGACCGCCTGACACCTTGTAGGAGCCCTTATCGAACTTCCCACCGGCGTGCAGTACGGTCATCACCACTTCGAGGGCGCTACGGCCTTCCTTGACCATGATGTCCACGGGGATGCCGCGGCCATTGTCCTTCACCAGGACGCTGTTGTTCGGGAGAATGCGGACGTCGATCGTATCGCAATGGCCGGCAAGGGCCTCGTCGATGGAGTTATCCACCACCTCGTACACCAAATGGTGCAGGCCCTTCGTGCCGATATCGCCGATGTACATGGCCGGGCGCTTCCGTACCGCCTCAAGACCTTCCAGCACCTGAATGCTCTCCGCTCCGTAGCTGGCTGCCTCTTTCTTTCTCGCTTCGCTCATTTCCGCTGTCTCTGCCATTTTCGCTTGGATCTGCCCCCTTTTTTAGAAGGCACGCGAAGATACCACTTTTGAGGGTGCGGATCACCGCAGAAGTCCAATGCGGGCGCGGGATCTGGCGTTTTTTACCAACAGATCGGCCGCACCTGTTGAAAACCTGCTGGCAGAGAAGGTAGCCTTACTCCTACCTGATGACCTAACTACCTGGCCGCTAGGACATAATGGCAGATCAGAAGGCGTACGTCGCACCACCCAGCACCAAGATCCGCTGCACCGGGTAGTTGTACCAGCGCTCGTACTTACTGGCGCTCAGGTTGCTGAAGTCCAGGAAGACGCTGAGGCGCTTGGTATAGCGGTACTCCAGCCCGAGGTGGATGTCCACGTAGCCGCCCATGTCGGTGGCAGTGGGTAGCGGCGAAAGGTCATTCCAGTCGGCAGGTACGGTCAGGGTGGACTTCCGGGTCCCAAAGAATTCAGCATCCAGCTTCACCAGTAACTTGTCCTGGAAGTCATAGACGGCGCCGAGGCTGATGCTGTAGGTGGGCAGATTCCACGCCTCTTCCTGCTGCTTGGTCTTGTAACTGAAGATGTGCAGACCGCCATGGATATTGATGTGCTCATCGTGGCTGTAGCGCAACTCGCCGCCGATGTCGAGCTGATCCACGCGGTCGTACACGGGGATGAAGCGGTCTCCGTAGCCGACACCTTCGTAGTCGTTCTCCACGCCGATGAACAATGGCCGGTCGTTGATACGGTTCTTGCTGATGCGGACATCGAAGCCCACATCGCGGCTGAGGCTACCGCGTAAGCCTCCGTACAAATCATACATCAAGCTGGAATTCTTCAAGGAAGGAGCGCCCACCAAGAAAGGATTCTCCCGTGTGAGACTGCGGAAGCTGTTGCGCATGCGCTGTCCGTCCACGCCGACGTAGGGCACCAGGATGTCATCGAATAGGCGGTACTGTGCATAGGCCTGTGGATAGAAGTGGAAGGTGGTCTTGCCCATGGCATCCACGTAGATCCCCGCGCCTACGCGCACCAAATAGTGGTCGTCCGTGGTGCTCACGTACGGTGAAATGCCCACCAAGGTGCCGTTCTGCCGCAGCTCGTACAGGCTGCCCCGCTCCCCACGGTAGGAATTGTTGTCGATGAGGATCTCCCCGCCGTAGGTCTCCGTGCCCTGCTCCATCGCCAAGCGTGCGTTCAACTTCACGTTCAGCTCGCGGCTCTTGGTGAGGTTGGTGTAATTGTGCACCTCCAGACCCACGTCATGCGCGAGCTTGGTGCTGTCCTTATAGAGGCTCTTCACGCGCACTGCGAAGCCGATGTCGTTGTAGATCTGCTTCAGCGCATCCTTCGGTGGCTCTGGCGCCACGTTCATCAGGTTCTCCAAGCTGTCCGTGCTGTTATAGCCGTAATAGCTGATCCGTCGGCGATCGTAAAGCAGTCGCCCCTCCACATCGTGGTGGCTCAGGTAGGCGTTGTAGAAGGCGTCCAGGTTGTTGAAGCTGTAGTCACTGGGCCCGCGGTCCTTGATGCCGCCGTTGCTGCTCATGTGCTTGTAGTGCACGCCATACCCGTTGCTCTTGGAGCGGGTCTGGTCATAGTAGATCTCCGCCAACGGCGTGGTGTAGAGCCCGAAACCGGCCTTCACGAAGCCTTTGTACAGCTTCTCCTGGGCGAGCTGGATGTTGAGCCGCGCTGCCTCGATGCTGTCCACGTGCGCGGGGACGTCCCCCTTCACGGTAAGCATCGCGTAGGAGATGGACTTCTCCGGAAGGATGGTGTCGTATGCTACGGGTCGCAGGTCGATCTTATGCACGTCCGCCAGCGTGGGGTTGTAGATGCCGTTGAAGTAATACTCCTCGCCGCTCTGGGCATGGAGCAAGGTGCCGGTGAGGGTCGCGAGGACCATCACGCAGCTTCGGGTGAAGGGGTGCGTCATCGTTCTCATTTGCTACCTGGCATCGGTACGGTGTTATCTTCAGCAGGAACGCTTTCCGTGGCGGTCTTGGCCGCAGCATTCTCCTTGATGTTCGCCAAGCGTTCAGAAGCTTGGGTCACCAGGTCCGGTTCGTTGCAATGGTCGATCACGCTCTGCAGGGTGGACTTGGCTTGGAAGATGTCGTCCATGCCCACGTAGATGTCGCCGAGCAGGATGAACGCTTTAGCTTTCCAGTGGTCGTAGCTGGGGAATTTCTTCACTAAGCTGAACACTTCCTTCTCCGCGTCCTTGTAGCGTTTCTGGAGGTAACGCACGTAGGCCATGTTGTAGGCGGCCTCGGCGCCGTAGGCGTTGTTGGAACCGTTCGCGATGCCCTTGAAGCGGGTGTAGGCCCCGTCGAGGTCGTTGTCATTGATGGCCCCCTGCCCCACGGCCAATCCGGCCTGCGCCTTGAGGTCCGCATTGGCATCATCATTGGCGATCACCTTCTTCGCGGCGTCGGCGGCTTCGCTCGTACGCTGCAATTCGATGAGGCAGCGCATCTGGCCCACCTGTCCGGCCAGTACGTTCACCGGGAGAGCTGCGGTCTGTGCCAATTGGGCGAAGTATTCCAATGCTGCTGCCCATCGCTTCTGGCGGAAGAGGATGTCGCTGGCCGCGGCCAAGGACTGCTCCCGGAACTGGGGATCACCACCGGCCACCACCTTCTCGAATCCGGGCAACGCCGCGTCATCCTGCTTGCCGCGATAGAGACAGTCCGAGGTGTAGAACTCGGCGTTCAACGCATACGCGCCCTTGGGGTACTTGGCCAAGTAGTCGCGGAACGCGCCCACGGCCTGGTCGCATTTCTCCGCGAAGTAGAGCTGTTCCGCGCTGCGGAAATACTTCTCATCGAGGTCCAGCGAGCCGGCATCCACGAAGGAGAGCGACTTCACATAACTCTCATAGGCCGCCACATTCCCTTGCTGGGAATAGATGCTTTCGATACCCGCCAAAGCATCGCGTGAGCCATCCATCGTGGGGTACTTCGCTACCACGGCCTTGAAGCCGTCCAGCGCTTTGTCGGTGCGGCCTTGGCGCTTGTCGATCAGCGCGCTCTGCAACATGCTCTGGCGCACGTGCGGCGAATTCGGGTGCTGCGTCACCACCTGCTGGTAGAAATTGAGCGCATCGGCGTCCTTCTCTATCCCGAGATAGGTCTCGCCGAGCTGGAATTTGGCATCGGCGGCGTATTGGCTGTTGGGCTTACCCTGCAAGAGCGCCTTCAACGTGACGATCTTGTCATAGGGCTTCTTCTCCAAGCCTTGGCACACACCTTTCTGATACTGGGCGTAGTCCTTAGCGGCCGCACCGCCGTTGATGGCCTTGTCGTACCAAGTGATGGCCGTCGTATTGTTCTTGGTGACGTAGTAGCAGTCGCCGGTGCGGATCATGGCATCGTCACGCTGCGGCTTACCGAGCTGTGCGTTGTCGATCGCGCGGCGGAAGGCGGTGGCGGCCTCGTCGTATTGCTTCTGCTTGAAATAGGCGTAGCCCATGCTGTACCCGGCCTGCTCGAAGAGCGCGGTGGCGTAAGCTCCGCCCGCATTCCGCACATCGTCGTACTTCTTCAGTGCAGCGGTGTAGTCACCCATGGCATAGTTCGACTCACCCGCCCAATAGTGCGCCTGCACCGTGGCCTTTTGATCCACGGGATAGATGAGTGCCTTGTTGAAAAAGCTGAGCGCCTCCCCATACTTGCGGCCTTCGTAGAGTTCAACACCCCGGTCGAACGCCAGCTTCTGGTAGGCCTCCTTCAGCCGGATGTCCTTGTCACGGATCGCATCCAGCGCACCGAGAGCGGCCTCGTAGTTCTTCGTCTTCAGGTACACGTCGAGCAGGAATTCCTGCGCCTCATCATGCCGCGCGGAGCTCGGGTACTTCGTCATGTAATCGCGCAGGGCGATGATGGCCTCGTTGTACGGGTCGAAGGAAAGCTCATAGGCGAGCTTGGCATAGTTGAACAGCGCATCCTCGGTGACGCGCGGGTCGTTGCCGAGGTCGTAGGCCTTCTTGAACGCGTTGCGGGCGTAGTTCTTCTGGTCCAGCTTGAGGTAGCAGTCGGCCATGTGGTAGGCGGAAAGCTGAGCGAGGCTGTCCGTGCTGTTGTTCACCACCTGCGTGAACTGCGTGATGGCCTGCTGGTACTGCTCGTTCTTATAGTAGGTGTAGCCCACGATGTAACGGTCCCCACGTTCGACACCGGCACGCTGGATGCTCTTCTCGAGGTAGGGCAACGCCTCCTTGTATTGACCGGTGCGGTAGTATGCCTCCCCTGCCAAGCGGTTGATGTCGTTCTTGCTCTTGGTGCCTTGGGGATCGTCCAGCAGCGGCTTGGCATACTCCAACAGCGCTTCGTAGTGGCCTTGCAGGAATTGGATCTGCGCGATGTAGTAGGGCACCACGCGGCCGAAGGCAGCATCATCCTTCAGCTTCTGGAAGCCTTCCAAAGCGGCGGCATAGTTCCGCTTGGTGTAGTTGATGTGGGCGGTGTAATAGGTGGCCGGCGCGGCATAGATGCCGTCCCCGTCCTTCACCTTAGCGAATTCCACCAAAGCCTTGTCGGGCTGGTCGTTCATAAAGCATGCATACCCCTTCTTGAAGACGAACTCCTTGCGGTCGTTGCCGCCGAGGGACGTCTCGTCCACCTGCCCGGCCCAGGCCAATGCATCGGCCCAGCGCTTGCGTTCGAAGTAGTGGCGGAAGAGCTCGAGGCGGAGTGCCGGGACGTGGAAATTCTCCGGATGTTCACCGATGAAGGCGAGCAGGCGATGGCTGGCGTCGCCGTGGAAAAGCCGCACGGAGCTCAGCGCACCCCAGAACTCGGCCTCGATGCGTTGGTCGGCATGTTCGTCCCGCGTGGCGGCGGCGATACGGTCGAATTCATACAGCGCCGCGCTGTATTGGGCCTTGTCGAAAAGCTCCATGGCATGCGCCAGCGGGGCGCCGGGACGCTCATAGTGGGCGGGCCGCTGTGCCACAGCCGCGAGGCCGCAGGTGACAAGGGCCAACGGCAGCACCAAGCGCAGAAGGCAGGGACGGAGAAGGTTCTTCATCAGCGGTTCAAAGGTCCGGGGGATGCGGGCGCGGACCGGCGAGGAGTGCCTGAATTATCCACGCTGCCGTGTTCACCCTCCCGGTCCGAATGTTGAAGCATTGAAAAGAGTAACGCAGAAATGCGCCCCGGAATTTTATTCCTTTGGACGATCTTGCACGGGCCGCCCCTCTGCGAGCGTGAACAGAACCGCCATGGCCGACACCTCCCCCATCATCGAACTGCATGACGCCCGGATCTTCCAGCGGGAGAACCTGGTGCTCAACAACGTGGACCTCACCATCAATTCCGGCGAGTTCGTTTATCTCGTGGGCCGCACCGGCAGCGGCAAGAGCAGCCTGATGCGCACGCTCTACGGCGACCTTCCCTTCCAAGAGGGCGAAGGGCACGTGGCGGGCTTCGACCTGCGGAAGCTGAAGCGCAAGCAGGTGCCTTACCTGCGGCGGAAGATCGGCATCGTCTTCCAGGATTTCCAGCTGCTGGGCGACCGCAACGTGAACGAGAACCTGATGTTCGTGATGCGCAGCACGGGCTGGAAGGACAAGAAGGCGATGGAACGCCAAGTGCAGGAAGTGCTGGAGAAAGTGGGCCTGGGAAACAAAGGCTACAAGATGCCGCACGAGCTCAGCGGCGGCGAGCAGCAGCGCGTAAGCATCGCACGTGCGCTGGTGAACGACCCCGAACTGATCCTGGCCGACGAGCCCACCGGCAACTTGGACCCTGAGACCACCGCGGAGATCGTGGAGCTACTGTATACCATCAGCCATGGCGGCCGCTGCGTGATCATGGCCACGCATGACTACACGCACATGAAGAAGGTGAATGCGAGGGTGGTGCGCTGTGAAGAGGGGAAGCTGCTGGAGGTGAGCGCTGCGCCGGTGGTGTAGGAGATCAGGGAAAAGCAGCCAACACCGGCTGCGACCCCTTCAGGGTCGATCTCATCCTCAATTTTGTTCAATAGGCTGTGACCCCTCCGGGGTCAAATGCCGTATCCCTGTCGCGTTTCGACCCCAAAGGGGTCGCAGCACTTAGCATTCGCAGGTCAGAGGTATTCGACCCCGGAGGGGTCGCAGCCGGAGTTTCGGCCGTGTGTGCGAATAAGCGGATCTCATCAGCCCAGCCGACCACGCGGCCATCGCGGCCTAGCCTGACAACCGACAACTGATCAACTGACAACTATCTCCAGTATCGCCCTCGCATTGGCGGTATTGCAGAAGCGCTCCTCCAGCACCCGCACCCGCTTTTCCAACGCGGCCCCGCCGGCTGGAAGGGCCATGGAGGCTTGAATGCTGAGCCGCATCGTTGCTGGATCGTCGTGGACACGGCAGAGGCTTTCCAGCCCGGTGTCCTGCACCATCGGCGTGTTGCACACCACATGGCGGCCCATGAAAAGGCAGAGCAGCAGCTTCAGCTTGATGCCGGTGGCTTGGAAGGTGGGCAGCACGTTCACCTGCGCGGCCCGCACCAGCGCCGTTATCTCCTCCGTGGGGATGTTCTCCCGCAGCTTCACGTTGTTCGATCGGGCCACCGCTGCCCGAAGCTCCGGGCTGGCGCCGCGCCCTGCGATCACCAACGGGATCGGCAGACCGCGGAACACTTCGTTCACCAGATAGAGCGCCGCCTTGTCGTTCTCCGGCACGCTGAGCGCCCCGTGGTAAAGGCAGAAATCGCCCAAGCCGCCGGGCACGTCCACCTTGGTGCTGGGGTGGAAGGCGGGCACATGTCGTACGTCCCGGAAATGCGTAGCGAAATAGCGCTGGTCATTGGGCGAGATCGCCAGGATCACATCGGCCTCGCTGAGGATGGTCTCGAACTTCCGGAGCTTCCGAGCCTCTTGCACGAAATAGGTCCGCTTGAAGGTGCCACGTTCTGCCAGCGCAAGGGCTGCGTAGTAATCGTGCTCCACGTTGTGCGTGCGCACCAAGCGCTTCCGGCCGAGCAGGCGCCGATCGCCGAGGTGATAGCAAGAGTGCAGCCCCTCGAAGAGGATCGGGTGATCGTCCAAGCAGAGCCTGTCAACGAGCTCTTCGCTCCTTCGGCTCAGGACCACATAGGGCAGGCTGTTCAGCAGCTGGTGCTTGCCGGTATCCCGCTTGTAATAGTGGACACTTTCGCAGAGCTCCGCCAGCTCGGGTGCCTCTACCCTACCGTATTCAAAGCAGTGCAAATGGATGCGCACGCCCAGCTCTGCCAAAGCTTTCACCTTGTAGTAAACGTCGATCACCCCGCCGTAATCCGCCGGCCATGGGACATCAAAACTGACGATATGCAGATGGGGTTCAGCCAAGGTGCTCCAAGATCGATCGCAACTTCGCGGCTTCCACTTCACCGTCCAGTTTGCGGGCCGCGAAAGTAGCGTTTGCACGCAAGGCCGATATCCGGGTGGGATCAGCCATGAGCTCCCGCACGGTTTGCGCGATCGCGCCGGGTTCTGCTTCCTTCAGCACCACGCCGCAATCGAACTCGCGCACGATGCCCGCCACCTCCGGCAGGTCCGTGGCCAATACCGGTATTCCGGCGTGCAGGTAGTCGAACAGCTTGTTGGGCAGGCTGAAGCGGTAGTTCAGATTGGTGTCCTTGTCCAGCGTCAGGCCGAGGTCCGCGTTGCGCGTGTAGGCCATCATCCGTTCGTAAGGCATCTTTCCGAGCAGCCGCACGCGGTCCTGCAGCGCATGCTCCTTCACCAGTTGCTCCAGCACGGGCCACGCATCGCCCCCGCCGATGATCAACAGCAGGCATTCCGGCAGTTCTCGCATCGCCAGCACCGCTTCCTCCGCCCCGCGTTCCACATTGATGCCCGCGCCCTGCATCACCAAAATGCGCTTGTCGGTCGGTAGCTGAAGCGCTTCCCGCGATGGCATAGGGCCGAGGTCGCGTTTCATGGGGATGTTCCGCACCACTTCCACCATGTTGCCGTAGCGGGAATGGTATTGGCCCGCGATGCTTTGGTTCACGGTGATCACGTTCTTCAGTTTCGGGAAGATCCACCGCTCGATCGCGAGCCACACCGCACGGATCCGCGGTCTTCGGACCAGCTCCGGCACTTCGGTATAGAACTCATGGGTGTCATAGCAAAGCTTCTTCCCCAGGATGCGTGCCACGAGGAAATTCGGCAGCAGCGTGTCCAGATCATTGCTGAGCAACAGTGTGGACCGGCTGAAGAGGAGCAGCAGAAAAAGCCGGGTGTTGTATTCCGTATAGAACAAAGGTCCCTTGTTGAAGAGCAGCCGCATGCGCCTCGTGCGGTACGGACGTTCCAAAGGCATGCTGCCTGGAAGTTTCCGGCCGATCAGCAGCACCTCGTAGCCCAGCGCCAAAAGCACGGTACAAGTGCGGTGGACGCGGTTATCCGTGGCCAGGTCGTTGGTCACGCTGACAAGGGCGGCTTTCATCCATGCAAAGAAAGGGTCCGGGACCCGTAATTGTCCCGGACCCTTCTTTGGCCGCAAGCGCCGAGACGCTCACTTCACTTTCACGGCCCGTTTCACCACCACGGCGCCGTCCAGCATGAAGGTGCAGAAGTAGGTGCCTGCTGAAAGCTTGGTGGTGTTCCAACTGTAGTTGTATGCGCCCGCTTCGGCCAATTCCTCACGCAGCGTTGCTAAGGGCTTTCCATCACTGGTGCTAACCTGTAGGCTCACTTTGCCTGCTTTGGGCACATAGTACTCCAGTGTGGTGAGGTCCGCTACCGGGTTAGGGATGATCAACAGGCGCTGCTCTTGGAGGTCGTTCTCTTGCGGTGTGGATCCTTGCTCCAAACTTCTTCCCGGGGCCGCATCACCTTGTGCCGCACAGCAATGGTTGATCTGGTCTTGCATTTGGGCGATGGTGGCTTTTTGCTGATCGATCATCGCCTGCTGTTCCTTGATAGCGCCGACCAACACTGGGGTCACTGTGTTGTAATCAATCCCAGCAATCGTCACGGCCGGGTGGATCTCTGTTCCTAGGCTGTCCAGTTCCGCTGGAACGGTGGTATGGCCTACGGCCGCCGGCAGGACTGTTTCCAACTCCTGAGCGATCAACCCAACTTGTGGCCCCGCGGCTAGATTAGCCTGTGGCAAGGCGCCCTGAATGAACTCGTAGGTCTTCGGCTGCATTTGTAACACCAAGTCCAATGCCCCGGAAAGGTCCTCCACATTTGTCTTCAGATTCGCGTCAGACGGGTTATGGAATGTTCCGAGAACCCAAAGATCAGCCGTAACTGTAGCTTGCCCCTTAAAGTATCCTGCCCAACTGTCGGTCCCGACAGCTGCCTCTCCATACACCCCATAGTTCTTGATGCCATTCGCAGCCTTGCCGTACACACCATAGTTTGTACTCGTACTGCTGGCATACGTCGATAAACCCGGATTATGCAATTGAAAACTTGAACGGCGGCTTCAGGATCTCAACTTGATCGAAAAAGTGCTCTAAGAAATGCCTTCGTTTGCCCTCAGCTGAGAGCTTCATGACCTTGTTCCGGCCGTTGCGCACCAGGTAGGA
>JBBSUV010000066.1:0-18281 GCA_038234075.1 Flavobacteriales bacterium
CAGTTCAGTGCCCACATATTCGCGGTAATCACCGCCACCATCGTAGGTGCGCATGCCCACATAGGCCTCACCTTCCCAAGGATATTGGTAGGTCCAGCCGTTCTGTGGAACACTCACCAATGTATCGATGGATTGAAGTGAACCCACACAGGCATTGAAGTATTCCGGGCTGTTCAGCCAACTGTACCAATACAGCGGCCTGTCGCCTTCTTGGAACCCGATGGTATAGGGGCAGGTATCCTTCAATTCGAAGGATCCATTCGGGACTAAATTCTGCGCTTCGCAGCGCTGAAAGACTATAAACAGCAGACAGCATTGGGCAAGCTGCAAGCCCGTCCTTTGCCATCCACCGTTCATAGTTGAGAGAAGCATTCGTTCGTTGAATTAGTCGAAGTGTTCGTGATGCACGTGGCATCTGTCCGGTCCAAAAGCCGCTTATTCCAATGCCCACTCGCCTCGCGGCTGTGGTGGGGGCATGCCAAGGGTGGGTCCGGTGGCCACGGTGGCGGGGCGTACTTGTGCTTCAGCATCCGCCTTACCTTTGTTCAGTTCCGTTTCATTTTACTTCGCAGTTTGGTGGGACATGAGCGACCGGCCCTCGGTGTTTGCGCACCGGGGGCTTTTCCGTGATATGAATAGCATGCGCTACCTGCAGTGGGGGTCGATGAGCAGAAAGCAGGTAGCTCAGGAGCTGAGGACCTGAGGAACTGAGGAACTGAGGAACTGAGGAACTGAGGAACTGAGGAACTGAGGAACTGAGGAACTGAGGAACTGAGCAAAACTGGTGTATGAACCGGGCTTTTCATAACATTCACAAGATATAGGTTAATTGTTGCAAACACGATTTGGTCGGTTAATAACTGGGTATTTATGTTCATAAACCAGCCCACCCCCAGCGCAAGGCCATGGCAGAACTGGCCGAAGACCTGCAGCAACTACGCACAAGTGAAAAACGCGAGCGCGTGCGTTTGCTTTAGTCCCCCTCACTCCGTCCCCCTTACCACGGTAATGTGCCCGTAGAACACACGCTCATCGCCGTTGCGGTTCAGCACCACTTTCCACACATACACGTCGGTCTTCACCGGCTTGCCATGGTAGGTCCCGTCCCATGGGGCATAGCGGTCGCGGGTTTCATGGATCGCCTCACCCCAACGGTCGAATACGAAGAAGCGATAGCGCCAATTGTCGAAGCCGTTGAGTACCGGAAGGAAAGTCTCGTTCAGGCCGTCCTGATCCGGGGTGAAGGCGTTGGGCGCGTAGATGTTCGGATCGCTGGTGGCGACAACAGGCTGGCATAGCGTATCCGGGCAACCGAAGGTGTTGATGGCCACGAGGCAAAGTGGATAGAGATCATTCGGCCCTGCCGGAAAGAGGTGCAAGGGCTCGAACTCGCTTGAGTGTTCGCCATCACCGAAATCCCAGATCCAGCTCACGGCGTCCACGCTGGCATTGTGGAACTGCAGCGCATAGGTGGTGCTCTGCATGGGCACATAGTTGAAGGCGGCCGTGGGGCGCGGGTCCACGTGCACGGCCGCTGGAACGGAAAGGGTATCCACGCAACCGCCGTCACCCGTGGTGATCAACGTCACATCATAGTCGCCTTCCGGATAGCTGTGCCACGGGGACTCTTCCGAAGAGTTCCCCCCATCTCCGAAATGCCAGGAATAGCTGACGCCATTGATCGAAGTATTCCCGAAGGTGACAGGATAGCCAGCGCACGCGGGTTGCGGCTCCGGGACGAACTGCGCCACCGGTGTTGGATACACGGTGAACTCATGCGTGCTCACATCCATGCAGCCATACTGGTTGGCAACCGTGAGCGTAATGGTGTAGGTGCCCGGCTCCGTGTATGTGGCCACCGGGTTGTTGAGGACGGAGCTCGTTCCATTCCCGAAGTCCCAGCCGTGGCTCACCTCGCCCGTGGAAGCATTGGTGAGCTGCAGGTTCGTGGGAGAATCGCAGCTCTGGCCAGTTGCCATCGTGAAGGCGCTTACGGGTAACGGGAAGGCCACCACGTTCGCTGTGGCCGTGTCACTGCAACCGTTCAGGTTCTCCGCTACCAATTGAATGCTGTACGTACCCGCACTGGTATAGGTATGCAACGGATCGGAGGTGCCGATGGTGTTGCCATCCCCGAAGCTCCATTGGTAAAAATCCGCGCCTGTGCTTCCGTTGGTGAATTGCACATCCAACGGGATGCAGCCGCTGACCGGATCGGGCGTGAACGCGGCCGAGGGCGTCGTCTGCACGTTCACCGTTTGGGATAACGTGGCGGGGCACGGACTGATGGTGGAGGCCACGCTGAGGGTGACGGTAAAGTTGCCGGCCGTCGTATAGCTGTGCGTGGGAGCCGAAAGGGTGGAGCTTCCGCCATCACCGAACTCCCAGGTCAATCCTGCGGGGGAAGCCGTGTTGTTGGTGAACTGGATGGGTGTTCCCACGCAATGCAGGCCTGCTTGAATGTCAAAGTCCGCCGGTGGCGAGGCGAGCACTGTGATGTCCACACTCACCGTGTCGTAGCTGCAACCGTTGTCCGCGAAGAGCGTGGCTGTGTAGACACCAGCCGTGTCGTATGTCGTGGTCACGTTCTGGTCCGTGCTCACTTCGCCATTGCCGAGTTCCCAATGCCAGTTGGTAGCACCGATGCTGTACTGCGTGAAGTTCACCGTCAAGGGCGCACAGCCGCTGGTGGTATCGGTGTTGAAGAACGCGGTGATGGTATTGGGCAGCGTGGTGATCGTGTAATCCGCCGTATCACTTCCGCACGCATTCATAGCGATCAACGTGATGGTGTAGGATGTTCCGGTAGCACCGGTGTAGTATGTATGCTGCACTAAGCTGTCGGTGGTAGTGCTGGTGAGTCCATCTCCGAAATCCCAGGAATAACTGTCCGCCTGTCCGATGGTGACGTTGCTGAAGGTGACGGGCCACGGGGAGCAGCCTGAATCGAAGTCAGGGCCGAAGAGCGCGGTGGGCGATGGATGTACGGTGACAAATACCGTCGAATCCACGCTGCCGCAGGTGTTGTAGGCTGTGAGCGTGATGGTATAGGTGGTATCCGCGAAGATGCTCGCGTAATACGTGTTCTGGCCGGGTTCTTCCAGAATGGAACTTCCGCCATCGCCCAAGTCCCACGCATAGCTCATGCCGTCACCGGAACTCTGGTTGTCCAAGGAAACCACCAAGGGCGCGCAGCCTTCCACGGGCGTTGCGGTGAAGCCGATCGCAGGTCCGTCCCAAACGGCGACATCATGGCTGATAGTGTCCGTGCAACCCGCGGCGGTGTATGCGACCAGCGTGACGGTGTAGATGCCAGCAGTGTCGTAAACGTGGGAAGGTGACTGCACCAGCGCACTGTCGCCATCCCCGAAGTACCAGGCCCAACCGGAGGCCCCGATACTTTCATCCGTGAAGGGAAAGGGCGTGCCGGAGCAGGCGATGGGGTCGTTCGAGAATTCCGCCGTGGGCAAGGGGTTGACCGTTGCATCCGCTTGTGCGCTGTTGCTGCATCCGTTAGCATCGGTGAAGGCGTAGGTCACAGGGAACACACCAACTCCGCTTATCGCCGGATCGAAGGTGCCCGCCGCAGCATCCGCTATTCCGACGCCGCTCCATGTGCCACCGGTCGGAGTGGCCGTGAAGTCATCCGGGGCAGCGTCCGCGCAGAGGGAGACCGCGCTCGTGATGTCGATCACGGGTAGCGGATGGACCGTGACATCCATCTGGTCCTGTGTGACACAGGAACCGGTGCCCACGGAATAGGTGACCGTGAACGTCCCTTCGGCAGCAGGATCGAATGCACCGGCAGTATCCACATGTGCCCCGCTCCATGTGCCACCCACTGGGAAGGCCATAAGCTGCAGCGCGCCGCTGTTGAGGCAGAGCGCCGTGTCATTCCCGGCCGTGGCCGGATCGGTGATAGTGATCACCGTCACGGTCATCTGGTCGCTCGCGGAACAGTTGTTGGCATCGGTGAATGTGTAGTTGAAGACAAGGACATCCGGTCCGTTGGGCGTGAACGTTCCGTTCGGGGTTACGCCCGTGCCGCTCCACGTTCCACCTTGTGGCGAAGAGCCTGCGAGCGTCTGCATCACCGGTTGATCACAGAAGGTGGTGTCGCTACCCGCAGAGACCACCGGCAAGGGGTTCACCGTGATCGTACGGGTCGCCGTGGTGATGCATCCGTTCGGATCCGCGTAGGTGTAGGTGAGCACATGCGTGCCGGCCCCTGCTGATTGCGGGCCGAAGTCGCTTCCACTGATCCCAGCACCGGACCACGTACCGCCCACTGGTGTGGCACCTAAGGAGAAAGACGGCCCATCGATGCAGACCTGCTGGTCCGGGCCCGGATCCACCGTCGTGGCCGGTACCACCGTCACCGTGGCTTGGGCGCTGGTGGCGCAACTGCCGGCACCAACGGTGTAGGTCACCACGAACGTTCCAGTGACCGTTGGCGTGAACAAGCCGCCGATGGAGATGCTGCCCGTCCATGATCCGCCATTGGGCGAACCTGTGAGCTGGATGGGAGCAGCGTTCAAGCACATCAGGCTGTCCGGTCCGGCATCCGCGGGCGTGGCGGGTGGTGCAACAGTGGCCTGCACCGTGTCCGTGTTCGTGCATCCCTGTGGACTGGTCATGGTATAGACCAGCTGATGAACACCTTGCACCGAAGGGGTGAAATAGCCAGCAGCGGTCACGTTGGCATCGCCGCTCCAAACCCCGCCCGCTGTGAGAGGGAACAGGACCTGTGGAAGATTGCTTTCGCAAAATGCGGGGTCCGTTCCTGCATTCGCGGCAGGTAAGGGATGAACGGTCACCTGCGTGCTGGCGGAACCGGTGCAGCCGTTTCCATTACCCGTAAGGATGATGGTCGCCGTATTTGCGGGCGTGAAGGTGAAAGGGCTTCCGCTGCCGACGGGCGTACCATTGGCGGTCCACTGATAATTGCTTCCACCGCTCGCGGTCAGCGTGACCGGATGGCCGGCACAGGTGGTCGGCACAGCGGGTGAAATGCTCAACACGAGCGGTGGGTTGACCGTCACGTTCACCGTGCTTGCCGGGCCATCACAACCACCGCCGGACGCTGTGACCGAATAGATGCCTTGGCCACCCATAGTGATGTTCGGGATGCTCGGGCTGGTGGAGTAGGAGTTGAAGCCGTTCGGCCCGGTCCAATGGAACGTGATCCCTGCCACCGCCGTCGCGCTCAAGTCCAGTGTTTCACCCACGCAAAGGGTGATGGGTCCACCGACCACGGGTGCCGCGGGCAAGGGTGTGACGACTACCGGCGCAATGGAAGTGGAGCTTCCGCAAGCGCTCGTCGCGGAGGCGGTAATGCTGAAATTGCCTTGGGCGGAATAGGTCACAGCACCGGGGTTCTGCGAGCTCGAACTGGACGGACTACCGCTAGGCATGGTCCAGGCATAGGTGGTGATGGGCGAACCACAAGCGGTGAACGTAGCGGAAGGTGAAACACTCTGGCCAGCGCAGATGCCGCTCACCGCGTTCGCGGAAACCTGCGGCGGTGCACCCACCGTAACCGGCACTATTACGGGGAAGGTTCCGCAGGAATTGATGGCTTGCAAGGTCACATTGTACGTCCCCGCGCCGGTGAAGGTGAACTGTGGTTCGAAGGTGGTGGCATTGCTGCCACCAGTGAACGTTGCCGATGTACTTCCTCCGCAAGCCGCGCTGCCGGCGGTGGCGAGCCAGTTGTACCGGGTGAAGCAGCTGTTCGGGCTGGTGCTCGCGTTGTCCGCGGTGCTCACCAAGGGCGTGCAGCCGGTGGTGGGGGAAAGCGTGAAGGCGGGTTGAGGGGGAGCCTCCACGCAGATATCCTGGGAGAGGGTATCGAAGCCGCACACATTACCGGTGAGATCGGTGATGGTATAGGTGCCCGGGACGGTGAAGGTGACCCCGAGTGCAGCGGACCCCGTGCTCCAAGTAGCTGGGTTGGCCGGAAAGGCTCCGGTACTTCCTAAGCCGCCCGTCGCGGTCCATCCGGTCGCCGGAGAGATGGTCCAAACATGCTTCGGGTTGGTGCAACTGGGTGCTTGTGTGCCCAAGCTTCCGTCGGTGAAATTGACCATCGTGTTCACGCAGATGGTATCGCCCAATGATGATGTAAAAACGGCTACGGGGGATTGGGAAACGCGTATCTGGTCCAACTGTCCGGTGCGCGTATCACAGGGATTCGTGATACGCCATTGTAAGGAGAACTCCCCTCCCGCAACCGTGCAGGACGACACATCATAAGTATGCTGGAAGGTCGCTTGGGGCGGATGAGGAAGCGTATCCGTGATCCCATCACCATACTCAACGATGTATAGGGTTCCCGGTGGGTTGGAACCGAAATTATTCCATTCGAAACTAATGGATGACCCGGTACAGATCGAAGAGTTGGTGACCACGCTCAGGCCTCCCAATGGAACTTCACCGATGAACACGTTGAACGGAATGGTCCGGTCGCAGCCATTGGGTCCAGGGCCATGGATGGTGTAAGAGCCGGTGGTCAGCCCCAGTTGATAATTCTGGGAGTCGGACCATCCCGATGCGGGATAGGATACCGTGTTCCCGTTCCCCCAATTCACGGTGTAGGTGGAGCCAGCAGGGGCACTGCTCGCATCCGTGAAGTTGAAGGAATAGGTATTGAAACCGGGGTCACAAAGTTTGAAGGTCAGGATACCACCGTAGATCCCTTGGTCCGCGTTCGAGCAGGAGAGGTTAACCACTGGCAATGGGTTAACCGTGACGGTGACGGCATCTGTCGCTGTGGCTCCAGCCGCATCGGTCACGGTCAACGTATAGGTCCTAGAGGTCGTGCTTGTGCACACCGGATGCTGCACGCTCGCATTGCTCAAGCCCGCCGCAGGTGACCAACTGTATTGATAGGGAGCCAGGCCACCGGTGGCCGCAGGGATCGCGCCCATTGTTGTCGGTCCGCCCGCGCAGATCGTCACGTCCGCACCCGCATTCGCCACCAACTGCGCGCATACATCCTGCCGTACGAGGACGGACAACAATGTGAATATGATCGGGATCGCGCTATGGAATGGGCGCATGGACAAATAAGTTCGACCGAGCCAAAGTAATTGCAGACTTCTAGGGCTTAGGCCGTATGAGCACTTTATCATCAACTAACTCTTCGACATTCCGGGACTTCAACAACTAAGAATGAGGTATTTCTTCTGCATGACGATCATTCCTCTTACCCGGTTGCACCAAACTGCCTGCGGACCGGCGTCCATGAAAGAAGTGAAGCGCTTCCGAGGAAGACAGGGCTATAAAACGTTCCGGCAGTAAAACAAAAAGGCCTCCACTTGCGCGGAGGCCTTTTCGTTAAAGCTGTTCAATGGATCAATCCGCACAGCCCATCGCTCCATATCCGCTGACAACGGAGTAGGATGCATCCGAGTCCTCCGTGTCGTCGAAGAAGCCCACACCTTCAACAGCGTAGTAGTGGCCGTTGAATTCCATTGATCCTCCGTTCACGGTGACAGCACCATCCTGGGAGAGATAGATCCCTCCTTCATTCTGGAAGCTGATGATGAAGGCGAAACTGAAATCGTCCAGATCATCATTATCCAGATCAGAGATCCAATCGAGCACATCGTAGCTGGTATCTGTGAGCGGATCGGCATAGACGAAGTAGTAGGCGAAGCCGTGGAAATATTGGAACGGATCTTCTCCATCAGAGAAATCCCCGTTCGTCAACGCGTCGATGTCACCGGAGATCCCGATCACACCGCCCACTTCACCCATGTCCGGTCCGAAGAGACCACCACCGAGCGTGGAGGAATCCCCGAAGGCGAAGCAAACAGCGATGTTGATATCCAGCGTGGTGTTACCAGCTGAAACCGTTCCGCCACCTGCACCGAGCCCGGCTTGGGGTTCGGTGAGCACCACCATTCCGCCGTCCTCGGTCCACACCCACTGCCCACCATTGCTGCTGGCGAAATTGATCCCGCTGGCCGGTGCGGTCGTGAACGAGAAGCTGCGTGATCCGTCCTTTGCGGCCTTGAACACCAGGATCTCATTCATGGTGCGGTTGTAGATGCCCACTGAGGGCACCTTCTGGCCCATGTCCCAGATCTGCCGTTTCAAACCCGCGTCCTTAATGGAAGTGGACTTGGCGCGATTCGGCATCGTGGCCGGCTCCTTGTTGCAGGAGCTGAAGAGGAGGGCCACCACCGCCAACGGCATGGCATAACCCATCAGCTTATTGAAAGCTTGTGTATTTCGGTTCATTGCCAATGCTTTTTGTTTTGTTCGAGCAATGCTCAGAAGATCCAACCCAAACGGAACTGACCCACCACGTTGGGGCCGACCTGGATGCTGCTGACGTTGTCCGTCTTGCTATCCGAGTTGCTGGTAGCGGTGCCGGTGTTGTCGGAGTTGGCCTCTACCACCTCGACTTTGTTCTTCATGGGCATGGTCGCAGCCACGCCGAATCCGAGCTCGGTACCGAAATACAGCGATTTGGCCAGGTAGTAATCAAAGCCGGCCACGGCATTCAGTCCGATACCCAAGTTGCCACTGTTCTTCTTGGTATAGCCGATCTCTCGTTTGTTATCGTTGAGGTTCAGTTGGTCTTCCTCCTTCTTGTTCTTGGTGGAATAGTTCAGATCCAAGTATCCACCGATGTATGGTGAAAGACGGTCGGTACCTGTCATGTGCTTCTCAATACCAGGTTGGATAGCGATGGTGATGCCGCTCTCTTTCGTCTTCAGTTCAAGCATGTCGGTCGCCGCGTCCTCATCCTGGGTAATGGTGGTCTTGTTCTGGTAGCCCAGGAATATGCCCAAACGCATGGCGGAGGTTGCGGAGCCGAAATGACGGTACTTGATACCGGCCATCGTTACCGGGCTGCCCCCCAAAGGAGCGATCATCAATTCGAGGTTCCCCTCGCCTCCTACTGGACGATATTGCTCTTGCGCCTGGGTGCTCGCGATAGCGGCTACGAAAGCGGTTACTGCCAAAAGATGCCTTTTCATGTGTTGATCTTTGTTTTTGATCGTTTGCGCAAATATGAACGTAGTTTCGGAAGATCTTGTGGCTGAACGGCACTTTACGGGATTCACCGTAGACCACTTTGAAACGTTCCGCCGGCTTCAAACGGCACCGACCCGTCCAAGGTTTCAGCAGACCAGGAATGCATTGCTTCTGATGCGCTGATCTTGTCGACATAGCGGAGAAGTCTTGAGCTCCGGCCGCATGTTTTCCAGCACTTTCATTCAACCAGAGGGCATCTTTGCTTTCCAACTTCGCAACGAACCAAACGGCAACCTTCGGGGTTCCCGATCCAGCGCTCGCTTCAGAAGTGTACTTTGCCTCCGGAAACCACCCCATGAGAACAACCCTACTTTCTTTCGCAGCCCTCCTGCTCCCAGCCCTGCTTTCCGCGCAGGAGTGTGCCAACGGCCGCTATACCACATACGGCTACTTCCCGCAGATCGACAGCATTCCCGCTGTGGTCTTCGGGTCCAACACCGCGCTGGGCGGAACACAACAGACCTTGCGCATGGAAATCTATGCCCCGGCGAATGACACGCTCTCGCAACGGCCGGTGGTACTGGTCGCTTACGGAGGCTCGTTCGTCACAGGCTCCCGCGCCGATGTGGCCCCTATCTGCTCCGAGCTGGCGCGCTTGGGCTATGTGGCCGTTGCCATGGACTACCGGGTGGGCTTCTTCCTTCCCAACCAAAGCGCGACGATGCATGCGGTGATGCGCTGTGTCCACGATCTGAAAGGCTGTATCCGCTACCTGCGCAAGACCGTGGCGGAGGACGGTAATCCCTACCGTATCGATCCGGAACGCATTATCGTGGGCGGCATCAGCGCAGGGGCCATCGGTGCGCTGCACCTTACCTATATGGACCAGCCTTCGGAACTGCCTGCACCCTTGGTGGCGGACAGCGCTGCATTGGGCGGCATGGAAGGCACCAGTGGTCCCTTGGGCTATTCCAGTGATGTGATGGCCTGCTTCAGCATGAGCGGTGCGCTGATGGATACGAGTTGGATCCAGCCCGGCGACCAGCCCTTCTGCGGTATCCATGAGACCGGTGACCCCACCGTGCCCTGCCGTACCGCCCAAGCGAATGCCTTCGGCCTGCCCACGGGGATCATCGTTTCCGGTGACCACGACATCCAGCTGCGGACGGAGCACGTCGGTGTGCCCAACTGCTACTTGGAGTACTACACGAACCAGCATGTGGGCTACCTCAATTATGACCCCATCTACGCCTTGGACGTGGTGGTGCAATTCCTGGCCCGGAACGTCTGCGGCCAGGACGCCGGATGCCCCGATATCCTCACCTTGGTCGGGCCGGGACAGGACGCCGCACTGAACGGTCTCCATGTCCATCCCACGCCAGCGAGCGATAGCGTGACCTTGGAACTGGCACATCCGGGCAGGGCGACCGTCCTCGATATCGGCGGCCGGGAAGTGATGCGGAAGGAGCTACCCGCAGGGGCAACGAAGCTCGATGTGTCAAAGCTGCGTGAAGGGCTGTACATCGTGCAGTTGGCCGGAGTGCTGCGCGGCTCCGCGAAGCTCATGATCCAGCGGTAACGCTGGCTTTGGTCCTATCCGATCGGGAAGAACCCGAGAGCTGGCTTGGGACCGATCACTTCGCCCCGCGCCGCTTGCGTTCCGTGATAAGCAGGGATAGTTCCCGGCTGGTCTGTCCCTTCGTGCTGGTGTTCTCCTCGGCACGCCGGATCAGGTAGGGAAGCACTTTTCGCACGGGGCCGTAGGGCACGTATTTCACCACGTTGTAGCCCGCACGGGCCATGTTGAAGCTGATGTTGTCGCTCATGCCCAACAGCTGCCCGAAGTGGATGCGGGGGTCGTTCTTCGCTAAACCCTTCTGGTACATCAGCCGTGCCATGAGCAAACAGCTCTCTTCGTTGTGCGTGCCCACGAGCACCGCCATGTGGCCGATGTGTTCGGCGGCATAGCGCAACGCATCGTCGAAATCAGCATCCACGGCGGCCTTCGTCGCACCGATGGGATCCGGATAACCCTTCTCCGCGGCCCGTTCACGCTCCTTCTCCATGTAGGCCCCGCGCACGTATTTCATCCCCAAATGGTAGCCTTCGGCCTTGGCGGTCTCCGCTTCCTTCATAAGAAAGGCCAAGCGGTCGTGCCGATAGAGTTGGACCGTGTTGTATACGATGGCGCGTTCACCGTTGAAGCGTTTCATCATCTCCCTCACCAGCACGTCCAGCGCTTCCTGTGTCCAGCTTTCCTCGGCGTCCACAAGCACCGGCACCCCGGCTGCATGGGCCGCTTCGCAGATGCGCTCCACACGTTTCCGGCCACGCCCCCAGGCGGCAGCTTCCTCGCTGGAAAGCTCCTTTCCCGCCGAGGCCTTCTCGGCCACATCGGTACGGATGACCCCGGATGGCTTGAACACGGAGAATGGGATGTGCGGGTTGCCTTTGGCCGCAGCGATCGTGCGCAGGATCTCGGCCGCCGTTCCTTCCATGGCCTCTTGATCATCCTCTCCCTCCACACTGTAATCCAGAATGGTCCCCACACCCTTTTGGGCCAACCGTTCCGCGGTCACCAACGATTCCTCGATGGTCTCCCCTCCGCAGAACTGCTTGAAGATGGTGGCCTTCACAATGCCCTTCACCGGCAGATGCAGCGCCAGTGCGAACTTCGTGAACGCACTGCCCAAGGAGGTGAGCCATGGCGTTCCGATGATGCGGAAGAGCCACAGCGCCTGCATCAGCTCTTGATCACTCTTCTGGGCGAAGGCCGTGCGGGTGTCGCCCATATCGGGCAGTTCCAGGCTTTCTGTTCGTGGAGATGCCTCCGGTTGCTGCATGTGGCGCCGCGTGCTTGTAGTTCGTTCCTTTGGGCGCCTTTCCCCGGTTAGCCGGTCTATGGAAAGGCCGCCAAAAGTAGCTATGGCATCCGATCGCCCACAGGTCCAAAAGATGACCTCCGTCAGCCACCCCGTGCTGATGGGCGACCATGCTTTGGCGCACTTGGACCGTTGGCTCGCGGAAAATTCCCGCAGCACGCAGCTCTTCATATTGGGCGATGACCACACCATGGACCAGTGCCTTCCGGAGCTCCTCGCCCGCACACCGCTCCTGCGCGAAGCCCGGACCATACTGGTGCGCAGTGGCGAACAGAGCAAGGACCTCGAAGTGTGCCGTGCACTGTGGAGCCACCTCGCCGAACTGATGGCGGACCGGCAAGCCGTATTGGTGAACTTGGGTGGCGGGGTGATCACCGACCTTGGCGGATTCGTGGCATCCACCTACAAACGTGGCATCCGCTTCATCAACATTCCCACCACCGTGATGGGCATGGTGGATGCTGCTATCGGCGGGAAGACCGCCATCGACCTGAACGGCATCAAGAACCTCGTCGGGACTTTTGCCGACCCGGTGGCCACGTATATCCATCCGGCTTTCCTACGCAGCTTGGGCAAGCGTGAAGTACTGAACGGCGTGGCTGAGATGATCAAGCACGGGCTGGTGCGCGACGCCGAACATTGGAACATGGTCCGCCGGGCACCCCTGCATGACCTGGAGGCGTTGACCCCGTTGATCCAGCATTCGGCCAACATCAAGGCGGAGGTGGTGCAGGAAGACCCTCGGGAAGAAGGCACGCGCAAGCTGCTCAACTTCGGGCACACCATCGGCCATGGCGTGGAGGCCTTTGCGCTGGAGAGCCAGCACCGCTCTCTGCTGCATGGTGAAGCCGTGGCCATCGGCATGGTCTGCGCCACCTGGCTGAGCTGGCGCATGGAACTGCTGGACCGTGACCGCATGAACGCGGTGGAAGAGCATCTCATGGGCCTTTATCCGCCCTTCCGCTTCCAGCAGAGCGATCACCATCGCATCATCGAACTGATGCGGCATGACAAGAAGAACGTGGGGGACTCTTTCCGGTTCACACTGCTCACCGGCATCGGCTCCGCGCGGGTGGACGTTCCGATCAACGCCGCCCAAGTGGCGGAAGCCTTGGAACATTATCGCCTCTTGACCCCTGATGCCGCACCGCGTCACCATACGCAGGCCTGAGGGGTCGATAGAGGCCCGGGTCGCTCTACCACCCAGCAAGAGCGTTGCCAACCGGGCCCTCATCCTTGCGGCATTGGCGGGTGACCTTGAATGCGTGAAGCACTTCGGCGAGGCGGATGATACCCGCATTCTGCATGAGCTGCTGCGGGATCGGCCCATGGAAATGCACTGCGGGGATGGCGGCACCACCTTCCGCTTTCTGCTGGCTTGGGCGTGTGTGCAGGAAGGCGAGGAGCACCTCATCACCGGCAACCCGCGACTGCTACAACGGCCGCATGCACCGCTGGTGAATGCACTGCTCACACTCGGTGCGGACATTCTGGAAGAAGCGAACGGGTTCCGGGTGCGGGGGAAGAAAATGCGAGGTGGCACCGTCGCCTTGGATTCGCCGGAGAGCAGTCAGTTCATCAGCGCCTTGCTGTTGGTTGCGCCGTGCTTTTCCGAGGGTATTGAACTGCGATGGACAGGTCTGCGGCTCAGCGCACCGTATGTGCGGATGACCGTGGAGGTGCTGCGGACATTCGGTGCACATATCGCTGAAGATGATGTCGCGATCCGTGTGGAAACCGGACCGTTGACCGCAACGGAAATGCGCGTACCCGCCGACTGGAGTGCTGCGGCGTTCTGGTTCGAGGTGGTGGCGATGGTACCGAAGGCGAAGTTGGTCCTCAAGCGCCTATCCTACGCCGGGATGCAGGGGGATGCGGCGGTGCTGTCCCTCTTTCTGCCCTATACGTATTACGCTCTATTGGATGAAGAGCTCATGTTGCGCGGGCGGAGCGGTGACGTCCCCGCCTCCTACCACGCAGACCTGACGGACACGCCTGACCTTTTCCAACCCCTTGCGTTCACCTTGGCTGGCCTTGGCATAAGGGCTGAATTCACGGGACTTCACAACCTTCCGCTGAAAGAGACCGATCGCTTAAAAGCCGTTGCCACAGCGTTGAGATCATTAGGCTGCTCTGCGGAATATGATGGTGGCACCTTCAAGCTTCGTGGTGAAATAACGAACCTGCATCCCCCACCCTTCGACCCGCAAGGCGACCACCGCATGGCCATGGCGTTGGCCCCGTTGGCATTGGTGTGCAATGCGATCACGATCCTGCACCCGGAGGTGGTGAACAAGTCCTATCCGGGATTCTGGGAGGAGCTGAAAAAGGCGGGGTTCTCCGTGGAATTCTCGAAAGGGGAATAACCGCAACGACGCGACGACGCAACGAAGTCGCAACGCCAAAACCATTCACTCGCATTCCGTGGCGTGCCCGTTGCGTCGTAGCGTCGTTGCGGTAGAAACTACTTGTGCCTACGCAGCCACACCTTCTGCCCCGCCTTCACCGGATCCGCGATGCCCATATCGTTGTACTTGGCCAGCTTCTTCAGCTTCACGCCGTAGCGCTGGCTAATGCCCCATAAGGTCTCGCCCTTCTCTGCGATGCAGCTTTCCTGGTCCTTGCTCTTGTTGCGCTTGGGCTGGATGTAGACGATCTGCCCTTCCTCAAAGCTGCCGTCCTTGGCGATGTCGTTCCAGTTGGCCACCAGGCCCGGCATCTGTTCGATCTCCTTCGCGATGTCCTTCACGGTCTCGCCCTTTCGTGCCCGCACGAACTTGATGCGGCCATCGAATACTTCCACTGGGCGAGCGCCTCCGATGGTCACCGTATTGTTGTCGCTCCGGCTATGTGAATGCTTCGCCGGCTTTGCGCTTGGGGCCTTACTTGGTGTACTGCTCTTACTCGCGTAGCTCACATCCACGCCCTTGTCGAGGTTGTCCAATTGGTAGCGTTCAATGAGGTCGATCAGCTTGTGCGGGTAACGCGGGTCCGTGGCATATCCGCATTGCTTCAACCCATGCGCCCAGCCCTTGTAGTCGGTGGGCTTCAGCTCGAAAAGCTGCGCATAGCGCGGCCGCTCCAGGAACTTGGAATGGTCCTCGAAGCTCAGGTCGGCACTGCGGTATTTGCGGAAGCAATCGTTCTTCTTGTCGTCGTCGTGGAACACCTTTCCGCCGGTCCAGTCCGGGGTGCATTTGATGCCGAAGTGGTTATTCCCTTCCGTGGCCAGGATGCTGTTCCCGTTGTTGCTCTCCAACAGGCCCTGCGCCAAGGTGATGCTGGCCGGGATGCCATGCTCCTTCATCTTCTTCACCGCCACGCCTTTCCACGTTTCGATGTACTGCTGGGGCGTCCGGGCGCTACCTCCAGGGCTGCCTTGGGCCGAAGCCAGCAGCACGGGCAGTACCGCCAGCAAACCGGTTTTCAACAGGTGTTGGATCTTCATTTCCGAAAGCGCGGTCTTCCGCAAAGGCCGAAACTATTGGGCATTCCGTCTTTTTTGAACATCCTTTCCACAGAGCTGTGCACCAGCTGTTGTGAATAAAACGCGCTGGTCCCGAACTTCGTGCCCTCCATGCCCGAACACCCCACTCCTCCCGAGGACGACCCGCGTACCAAGCAATTGTTGCGGTTGGGCTATGTAATAGGGGATTTCTATTTCACCCCGGAGGGCTATATCGTTTGGACCGAGAACTACCACCTGAAGCGCGGGTACTGCTGCCAGAGCGGCTGCAGGCATTGCCCCTACGGGAATTCGCCGGAGGACCAAAAACGGAAGAAGGCTTCACGGGGCCGCCCGTGAAGCCTTCTTGAACCAAGCAGGACCCGGATCAATCCAGTATCACCTTCGCGTGACGTGCTTGGCCTTGGTGTTCGCTGCGGATGAGGTACAAGCCTGCGGACTGCTGATCCAACGGGATCCGGACCTGCTCGCCGCGCACATGATCCTCGCGTGCCACTTCACGCCCGGTGACGTCCAGCACGCGCACGGTCCCCAGTTGTTCCGTGCCATGCACTACAAGCGTTCCGCTCCCGTCGACCCAAGCGTTCAGGGAACCACTCGTGCGCTCATGCTCGTTAATGCCAACCACACCTTCCGAGGCGAAGAGCTCTGTGCCCACGACCTCACTATTTGCCGTGAATACGAGGTGCCCAGCGAAGGGGATCATGTTGGCAGAGGCCGGATTGGGGCCGCCGTTCACGGGGTTGGGCTGGAAGTTGCTGATCATGACCGTGCCGGCGGTAGTGCCATCGCTGCGCCAGTATTGACGGTGGGTGTCACCCTCGATGCCGTAGAAATAGAAATGATCGCCGAGCACACGGAAGCCATAGAAGTTCTGGTTGCTACCGGAACCATTGGTAATGGGAGCGAATGCCTTAATGGTAGTGGCTTCGCCAGTAGCCGGATCGAGCCGTAGAAGCGCCGTATTGATCCCGCCGGTGGTGGACAACGCGTACAATACGCCGTTCACTTCCGTCAAGTAAGGGTAGACCTGATAAGGCACACTAGCGTCCAAAACAGCTTCCGTAGTGGCTGTGGTCCCCTTTGTCCTGTACAAACGCGCACCGTTCTGCGAAACGATGAAATACATCCAACCCTCGGGGCTAACGGAATACGTGAGACCTGGGATCTTAACGAACACGGTATTCGCGGGATGCAGCAGTTCCGTGGTGATGCCATCCGATGCCATAACGCCGTCGGGGGTCGTTATGATGAAGTGATCGTCATTCTTGGACCAATCCAAGGTGATGGCGCCAGATTCGTCCTGCTCATTGACCTCGGCGAATTGGGTTGTGCCGGCTTCGGTACCGTCGCTCACCCACAGCTGCATGCCATGGGTCTCATCCTGGCCCAGGAAGTAGGCTCTCCCTTGGAAATCGAAGCCTTGGAAAAGTGGGAAGGGATCGCCCAAGCTGGTTGCAGAACCAGGCATGATATCCTTCACCATGTGGGTGCCGGCCAAGGTGCCGTCGGTCACCCACGGTTCGTGACCGTTCGCCTCGCTATGGCCGGGGAAGAGCAGCTTGCCGTCGGGTAGCGGAATAGCGGCAAAGTAGAACACGTAATCACCGGGAAAAGTCCCCAGTAACACCACGGACCCGTTGCGCACCACGTAGAGGGAATAGTCGAACACATTGGGCGTGAAGAAGTAGATGTTGTCGCCACTGGTGACGATGCCACCATTGGTGGTGGTATAACCCGCTGGGCCGCCCACGTGGGCCAGCTCTTCCATGTTGCCGGAGAGGTCGTCCAGGGCGAAGAGCTTCTGAAGGGTAGGCCCGTCACTGGCGAACAGTAGCAAGCGGTCGTTGTGGATGCGGAAGCTGTTGGGAAGGCCGCTATTCAGGATGGTCGGCCCAACACCTCCGGGATAAAAATCCCGCACCAACATGGGGGATTGGGCGGATGAGAATGGCGCTTGAAGCAACAAGGCTATCGTGGCAATGGAAGTAATTAGCTTCATGGTCGCTTGTTTTGGATGTCGGCAAGATCAGGGGCACGCAGTACGGGAATGACCGTATTTTGTGGTGAAGTGGTCCACGATCTCCTGTGGAAAAGGCGTCATCTGGATCCTAGGCAGCGTTTTGCCTGCTCGCCCTATCTTGTATTGAAACGAGCGATCATGCGCAAGCTCCTACTCTTTTGTTGCGTGCTTCCATCCGGTCTGCTTTTCGCACAGAACTGGGCCTTGATCAACCCGGACTACAAGTACAACTACAGCAACGACGGGACGGATACGATCAGCAATCAGGTCTTCGTTACGCATGTGGATACGCTGGGAGTGGACAGCTTCCGGTATGTGTTGAACCGGGTGGGAATTGCCTGCATGGGCTGTACTCAAGGACTGACCTCATCCTGCTACTACGGATCGAGCAATGCCGTGCGATCCGAACAACCTCAATTCATGGGCTGGAGCTTGTCTCGAATGGGGGATCAATGGAGCGTGGAAGGAGTCGATACGCTGCTTATTTATCCCTTCAACGGGCTCGGGTCAAGCTGGGTCGGGCCCGGAGGAATAACCGGTTTGATAACCAATGTGGAAGAGACAACCCTGTTCGGCTCATTGGACAGTTTGAAATGGATCGGCTATTCCAACGGTGACACATTGGTCATTGCACGTGATCACGGGGTCGTGCTGTTCCACGCCTCCGGTCTTGGAGATCCGAGCTACCAATTGATCGGAAGGACAGGGCTGTTCATAGAGGGAAAACAGTTCCCGAACGCGCTAGGCATTTTCAATTACCAGCCCAACGACATCCTACAGGGTAGTCCGAAGAACCGGTTTTGAGCAGAGGGGCGATTTGGCTTGATCCGGACATGGTTCTTTTTGTGCTTTTGATGCCCTGTTCAGGGCCATTTTGGGCCGACAGGTCACACGATCCCCACAGATGAGCCGGGTATGA
>JBBSUV010000067.1:0-17643 GCA_038234075.1 Flavobacteriales bacterium
ATGGTGAACCGCGCCAAGCAGGCGCGCAGTTGCGAGGCCATCAACACGGGGAGCATGACGGTGTTCGACCTGCGCGACCTGTTGCTCGGCGGCAACAGCGTGCAGTTGCGTTTGCTCGGCCTGAGCTACACCTATTACGACGGTCCGGCGTTCGATGGCTTGATCTATGGCTACCTCGGCGCTTATGGCGTGCCCGTGCGCACCGCGACCTTGATGGTGCAGGAGAATACCGATGTGGATGAGCTCTTCGCTGCCTACGGAGCGGCGAAACCACCCTGCTTCGACCCCGATGGAACGCCCGACTGGAGCCTGTATCCGGCGGACTTCGTGGCGCAATTGCAAAATCCATTGTGCGGCTATGTGTGGCATGATGGGACCGTCATCAATGAGCGCTTCGTAAAAGGCTACTACACCAGCGCCCAAAAAAGCAAGTACGACTTCCAGGATGATCCGGCCACGGCGAAGGGCCTGCCGGTGGCGATGCGCGATGCCTTTGACAACGAGGCCACGATCGAATATGACGGTTACAAATTGCTGCCGGTGAAAGTGACCGACCCGGTAGGCATGGAGACCAGCTCGGAATACGACTACCGCATTTTGCAACCGGACCGTGTGACCGACCCCAACCAGAATGTGAGCACGTTTGCGTTTACGCCGCTGGGGCTGATGCACAAGACGGCGTTGCTTGGGAAAGATGACGGTACCGAAGGCGATACCCTCACCGACCCCGGTGTGCTGTTGGAATACGACCTCTTCGCTTTTGCGAACAGCGGGGAACCGGTCTGGGTGAAGACCACCCAGCGGCAGCACCACATCAACGCGGACTACCTGAGCACCTTGCCCGTCGCAGAGCAGAACGCTACCATCGTAGCGGTGGAATACAGCGATGGTTTCGGCCGGCAATTGCAGACACGGACGCAGGCAGAGGACCTGTTGTTCGGCAACGCCGAGCTGGGCGATAGCGGCTTGCCTGCCGACCAGACAGCGACCAACGCACCGGCGGTGGGTACGTTGCGCGACACCAACGACCCGCTGAACGTGGTGGTGAGCGGCGCCAAGCTCTACAACAACAAAGGCAAGGTCGTTGAGCAGTGGGAACCGTATTTCGGCAGTGGCTTCGACCTGACCGATGCGCATGTGCAACACGGACAGAAAGTGCGCATATACTTCGACGCACTAGGTCGGCCGCAGCGCACCGTCAACCCTGATGATACGGAGCAACGCGTAGTGTATGGTGTGCCCAACGCTTTGAACACTCCGAACAGTTTCAAACCTAGTCCTTGGGAGCGTTTTACATACGATGCGAACGATCTCGCACCGATCACGCATCCAAGCAATACCGATTCTGCTTCTCACCACTGGACCCCGAAAAGCGAACTGATCGACGCACTTGGCCGAACGGTAAGGACCGTTGAACACATCACTACACTTACACCGGCAGGCAGTGGTGCGCCTATCATTCGGACCGATGATGTGGTGATGCAATATGCCTACGACATCAAAGGGCAATTGCTGGAAGTGACCGACCCGCTGGACCGGCAGGTGTTCGCGCACAAGTATGACACCGCCGGCAACAACCTGTGGACCCTGCACTTGGACAGTGGCGAGAAGACCTTGGCGGTGGATGCCCAAGGCAAACCGCTCTACAGTACCGATGCTAAAGAAGCCGAAGTCTACACGGCTTACGATACGCTGCATAGACCAGTAAACATCTGGGCCAAAGATGGAAGTGGAGAAAATGTAACGCTCCGCCAACACATGCTTTATGGCGACAGCGCCGGGCTAATCGACCCGCACGTGTTGAACCTGAACGGGCAACTGGTAACCCATTACGACGAAGCCGGAAAAGCCACCATAACCGGCTATGATTTCAAAGGCAATCCGTTGGAAAAAGTGCGGAATGTAATTGCGGATGCTGAACTAACCGCCACCAACAAATACGTGATCGATTGGACCGGGTTGATCGAAACAATCCTTGATCCAAAGGAATACGAAACCGGTCTTTTATACGATGGCCTTAATCGCGTGCGCAAAAGCATCTACCCCGCTGCTGTGGATAACACCCGCATAGAACTGGTACCTACCTACAACAATGCAGGAGCATTGGAGAAGGTAGCTCTGGACGGTACGGAATACGTGAAACACATCGCCTACAACGCCAAGGGCCAACGCTTACTCTTGGCGATGGGCAACAGCATGATGACCCGTTATGCGTATGATGAAGTGAACTATCGATTGTTGCGCATCCGCAGTGAGAAATACACAGAAAGCAATAACACATATACGGCGAACGGAGGCGTACAACAAGACCTCGGTTATCTCTACGATCTCGCAGGCAACATCATTGGCATTCGTGACAAAGCTCCTGCGACAAGTGGCACTTCTGGCGCGGAAGGCCCCGGCGACCTATTGAAAGTCTTTTCGTACGACCCGCTTAACAGATTACTGAGCGCTACGGGCCGCGAAAGCACAGCACCTGCTGTGTTACCAACATGGGATGAAGGGGTTCGCGCACATGACCACACCGCGACCAATACCTACATGCGGACATACAGCTTTGACAAGCTCGGCAACGTCCTGCAAGAACAACACACAGCAGACGGTAACGCCAGCAACAGTTTCACCAAGATCTTCAATTACGACAGCGGCCCCGCGAACAATAGACTGCTGAGCTTTGAAGCAGGCGGCAATACGTATACGCACACATACGACGATAACGGGAACCTGCTTACAGAGACAACAAGCAGGCACCACCAATGGGGCTATGATGATAAACTGAAGTTGTTCAAAATTGATGGCGGTGGCGGCGCAAGTATCTGGGCGAACTAT
The DNA here is from genome assembly GCA_038234075.1 of Flavobacteriales bacterium. Classification (GTDB taxonomy): domain Bacteria; phylum Bacteroidota; class Bacteroidia; order Flavobacteriales_F; family PHOS-HE28; genus PHOS-HE28. The sequence goes on from JBBSUV010000067.1 coordinate 2,830, forward strand.
ATGTATGATACGAGTGGGTCAAGGGTAAAGAAGGTGGTGAATAAACCCGGCGGCATCCAAGAGGTGACCATTTGCATTGATGGTGTCTTTGAGGAATGCTACACCAGGAACAGCGGAACAATTGATACGGACAAGCATTACAATACCCTACATGTGTTTGACGGCAATAGCCGCTTGGCCACCGTACGCGTTGGCACCGACACGGATGACGCAACACCTGCCGTGAAGTACAACTTGGAGGACCACTTGGGGAATTCTTCCGTGATGGTGGATGGCACTGGGCTTTTGGTGAACCGCGAAGAGTATTACCCCTTTGGCGATACTTGCTTTGGTGCCTTTGCCAAGAAGCGCTATCGCTACAATGGCAAGGAGAAGGATAATGAGAGAGGTTTGTACAACTACGGCATGCGTTATTATGCGCCGTGGACATGCCGCTTTGTAAGTGTAGATCCGTTGGCACCGAAATACCCGCACTACACGCCGTACCAATATGCCGGTAACAAGCCGATAAACTTCATTGATTTAGATGGGTTGGAAGAAGCAGATTCGACTAATGGCAATCTTAATGTGAACATCTTCATTCAAAGAGATCCTAATGACAGCGGAGCGGGAACAACTCCTACAGATACTGATGCGGTAGCGCAGTGGTTCAATAATTGGAGCGGCTCAATCAACGCAGTGTGGAACTCAGCAAATCTGACCATTACCAACAAAGCCGATAACAAGCCATCCACAGTGAATACATCTGGTGTTACGTTTTCCGAAGTTGGCCCCAACTTCGACCCTTCCACACTTGGCAAGAATGACATACTTTTCACTGTAGGCGCCGGTGGTTCGATCCAGAACAGCAATCCGGGAAATGTTTCTTCTCAAACATCCTTTGTAAATGGCGATAATGCCTTCGACGCAAATTATGGCAATGGCTACATGTTCACTTCCGATATGCAACCACTAACAGGGGCGCATGAATTTGGACACCTTTTTGGACTTTCAGATAGATACCACGAAGCTGTAAGCTATAGCTCCAATCAAGATCAGCTAAGTGGAAATCCACGAAACACGGTACCAATGGTACTGCCCGATCCTTCAGTAGATACGCAATATGACCCAATGAATAACCTCTATTCCACAGGGCAGCCACGCCTTACAGATATGCAACTTGGAATAGTTTTCAGCAGTGCATCGGAAGAAGTTTATCCAACGGTTGTTGCCATCAATTCAGCCTCTGCGACGTATGAAATGTTACAAGTAATCGAATCAGGCTCCAAACCACAAGTCACATCCTTCAAAAGGAATGGGGGGACTGATAAGGTCGGCACAACAAACGTAAACTGGGCGAGACCGCAAGGGAATGGCTTCCAAACCAACGGGCGAATAGCTGAAAGGGCATTGATACCCAATAGCCGATTAACAAGAAACCTTGGGCCAAACCAGACACTTGTTCGTCAACGATACCAATGAAGATGAAGTATGTCCTGGCTCTAATGCTGGTACTATCGGCTCCAATTTGCCGCAGTCAACCATTTCTAATAACCGTTGACCTGTGCAGAGAATACGGGATTGACTCTGTGACCATCTCCGAAGTTGCGTACAATAGCTCGGACACAACTCTTGATAAGGCATACAAGTACGAGCGTGCATCGAATCGACTATTTTGGGATCTTCCGACGGAACCGAATAATAGACAATGGCTTGAATTCACCACTGAGGAAGGAAGGATCTGGACGAACAGAATGAAGGAGCAGTTCGCGCCTCTATCAGACCAAATCCCAAATACCGCATTTGAACGGATGCTTTCAATTGATACTGCAATTGTTGAGCGTGATAGTACTCAACGCATATTATCAATTCTTTCATACAACCCTAACGCAAGAGCTGATCGGCTCTTACACACATATAGCTATAGTTCGGGGGGAATATCTGACAGCAGTTTCGTAGTCTTTGGCAACGGATCAACTAAATGGCTGGCAACGAACTTGTACATCATCGGCCCCAATGATCGTACAATTTGCATGATCGGTACGACTGGCGACAATACAGCCAAAGAAGAGTATCATGTTTTCTACGGTGAATTGGGCTTGCCGACGATGGTTCGTTATGTCAAGGATGGAGTGATCTGGTATGATAGTGTGTACCAGTACTATTTTGAATAACGAATACCCACACCCCGCCACCAACTTCGGCAGATCCCGAACAAGGATCAAGGCATTTGCCCCCCTTTTCGTTCGCTGGCGAACCAGATAACCGCCCCAAAAGCAGAAACTTATCAACAACGGGCGGTCGTGCGACGGATCATCACTTTTGGGCAACCCACCCCAGCCAACCCTTGCTGGCGTTGAGTTCTATAGCCGTGGGCGTAAGGCACGAGGATGGTGTTGGACTACAACGCCAACCTGTACAACCGTTCTACGGGCATTATAGAAGGTCAGATCCCTCTTCGTGCTATGGATCATCACCTGTAGCACAAGACCGGTGCTTCACATGGCGTTGTCATGCCATGCGACCGGTCATCTCATGTGCGCGTTGCCCGGGCCAATGCATTTGCAAAGGCCTCGTCCATGGAACGAGCATTGCCGCTTGCGGCAGTTCTCTGGGGTGAGGGCTGTGGAAGGCTGGAACACTTGCCTCAGGTCCGGAACTGTAGCCGGACCGCGAAGGAATTTTCATCAAGCTTTCGATACAGGACAATGCCACCTTCAAGATAAGTCCGGATCATCGTACGCATCCAGCGCCCCTTATTGTTGTCCGGCGCAAAGGCCAATGTACCGACGAGTTGTTTCCTCCCAACGAGCGCTGGCGGGAGTTCAAAGTATTGTTCCATATTCGTACTGGGTAGGTCCTTCTCTACGGTCTCGAAACTGAGCGATTCACGATCAACCTTCCAGTCAGATGTGATGTGCTTACTAAGAACGTCTTCGCGCTCCTCCGTCGTTACATGGGAAAATTCTTTCATCTTCGAATTTTGTTTAGGCGAAGGTAAATGGAACCTCCTACATAAGCCACATCAAGTGAAAGCTCTGCTGGATATTTCACCGGCGCGAGCGCGCCCAGTTCCTGTCCGGCACCATTTCAGACAAGCGCACGAGGGAGGACGTTCACGCCCGAGAGGGGACCCCTCTGATGGAGGAAAGGTAACGATCCATGCCCAGTCACGAGCATGGACGCCGTGCCAGAAAAGGGCCGCTCACGCTAGGAAGGGGCAGGCGGACAGCGCAACGTTTGCCCAGCCGGGAAGACTTCCTACAGCTCGGGGGGGTGGAGCAACTATTATTGGATAACACCCATTCTCACCAGCGATCCTCGATCATCTGTTCGACCTGCTCTTCCTTCACCTCCTCCTTCGTGCTCTTCGCAGCTTCTTCGATCAGCCTTCTGTATCGAAGGCCCGCTAATCCCTTGCAGCATGAGCGCAGCGTTTCGTAGAACTCCAATTTACCAAGCCCCACACCCGGACCTTTCATGGTCACCCTGGAGAAGCGAAGATCCAACACTGTTTCGCGGAATATCCGTTCCTCCGGCTTTTGGTTTATGAAGTGTTCCAGTAGGGCCAAACGACGGTCCTGTGGCAAGGCGTGGACGATACCCATAAGCACTTGGCAATGCTCCAATTGCGCATGATCTTGTTCAATGTGCATCCTTAACCAAGCATCTTGGGCCGCAGCGACCTCAGCGGTCAATTCTTCGCCAGCATTCGGCAGGAAAAAACTGGTGAGGTAGTCGTCGTTCCCGCAAAAGAGCTTCGGCGTATTGCAGGCCACGGCATAGATGGCATCCATCAATAGCGGTGCATCCGCACGTTGCCAAATGAAGTCCAACTTGAAGTCTTCCGGCTTCGGTAAATAGTACTCCTTTTGGTACCGCCAATTGACCCAACGCTTCGCGAAAGAGGCATCGGCTTCCAATAAGGTCTTGAAAACGACCGGGGCTTGCTTGTGCGATATACCGCGGCAAACCGTGAGGTAGAACGCACGTTGCAGCAGTTCCATGTCGTCGACAAATGGAGCGAACAGATCATTTACTTTGATATTTCGGCCATGAAAAAGATCGGCTAACCAAAACTCCGTATGCCGCCACTTCTGCCCATTCTCGATCACCGAACGGGTGATGGCAACGATGAGGCCGGGACACTGTTCCTTAAAATGGAACAGCACGGGGAGGCTGACATAATACCCCATGCTCACAGCTTCCATCACCGTCCGCTCAAATGCTCCGGGATCTGCAAGCTTCATTCCATGCTTGGCCAACTCGTCGAAATAAGCCAGCCACCACCGCGTGCGGCCTTCAAAGGGTCCGGACGATAGCAACGCCTCGAGCGCCTCCGCGCCCAGCTCATCGAACGCACGGGACAGTAGATATCCCGGTCCTAAGCCCAAGGGGTTCCCAAAATTAAAAGCCAGCCGGAGCTCCTGTGCGAGCGCAGGAGGGTTTCCTTCGGTGGCCCCGAGCAGCACGGATTCCATTGCTCTTGAAACGCCCAATGGGAACATCCCACCTTTTTCGCTCTTCATGATCAAGAGGGCCGGTTTCATCATCCGGCGCAGGGCAGCCGGAGCCGTGCCCTCCCCCAATGCGTGGAGCCGTTTCAACCAAGCATCATGGTCCTCAAGTTCATCGGTATCGATGTTCCGGGTGAGCCGATCGTAGCTCAATTCCAGCTTCAACCTGAAAACATCGTTCATAAAGTGCGCACCTAAGTCTTGCTTGGGCCGAACGCTACGCCGACGCCAGAAGGTGAGCAGTTCATGAACCAGTATGCAATGGTCAAAGTTCTCCGGGTCCAAATGTTCCATGCAGAACGATGCGATATGCTCGGCATCGAAAGCCAGCAACTTTTTGCTGACCTCGTGATACATGCCTCCCATGTGGTCGCGTAACACCTTGATGACCTGTGCTTGGTATGCCGGGTTTCGCCATAAGGTGGATACATGGCCCCAGACCATTTTGCGCAACTTCTTCAGGTGGGCGTTGACTTCCGGCCTATGAACACGGGACGAAACGGTGTTCCGCTTGCGCGTGGACAGGATACGCCACGTCTGCACGGAAAGAAAGTTCTTTGCGGTGGCGAAGAAAAGACCGGTCGCAGCCGCGTCACCCTTTTTGGAAAGCCCAATGAGCAATCGGGCCAGTTCCCGCTGGGGCAGATATTGATACCCCTCGGCCTTTTCGTCCATATCGAAAGCGGCGACCATTGCTCCGGCCACCTCCGCAGCTTTGGAAGGGCAACGGTGCAGGTAGCGCAACATCAACTCCGCCGCCGCACCCCGCAGACCCGCATCAGGGCATTCTCCGAACCGGCCCAGCAGGCGAAGCGCTGCATCAAAATGGCTGTGTGCCTTCCCATGGTCGTCAAAAGCATAGTCATCTGTCGACGGTTCTTCCGGAACGGCCTCCACGAGCTGCTGCGCATAAGCTAGGGTGCGTGTGGGGTCGATCGCCCAGAATGCCTCATGTAATTCCCCGACCGTGTCCGTATCGTTCACCTCCGTGAAATGCGCGATGGCCCTGCTGACGGCTTGGGCCAAGTATTCTTCTTCACCGCTGGTGTGGAACACATTGAGCACCGAATTGATGGCAATGACGATGGGTTCGCGGTGCTTGGGGAAACAGGTGATGAGCAAGGAGTCCAAAGCCACCTCCTTTTCCTGGAAGAGCACCCGATGGACCAGATAGGTTCCGAACGTATCATCGGCAATGAGGCCGGGGCCTTCCGGACCATGCAGGTCCAATAATTCCAACCGGTCCAATGCGCGAGCCTTTGCCCAGAATGTCGCCATGTCCATGTCAAGCAGCGGCAACAGATCAGGTAGGACCCGGGCCTGATACTTGGTTCCTTCGATATGTCGAAAGAACGAAAAAGCCCACAGCACCCGGAGCGTTCCGGGGTCCTCCCATGCGGTCCTGGCGGCCTTGTCCTTGCTGTAATAGAGTTGGAAAGCATGGGCCACGTCTTGAAAACCACGATAGCCCTTCGCTTTGTGGATGATGCTGGCCACCATGGCCGCGATGCGCGGATTGCCTTTGGCCATGTAAAGAATGCGGTCCACATACAGGTTTTTGCCGATGTTGTACTCCTCGTGCAGGAAGGTCCGGATCTCCTCATCGCTCCACGGCTTCAGCTCGATGGGACCGCCCGTGCGGTATCCTTCGGTGGCCTCCTTCACCGCTGCCAAGGCGATCCGCCGTGCGGTAAAGACCATGCGAAAGCTGCGGTCGGGCCGGGTGTTGTCCAGCAGTGCTATCACGCTTTTGAGGTCGCCGAACTGGTGAGCATCGTCCACCAACAACACATAATGGCCCGGCGCAGCGCAACGTTTCTGCAATTCCTCCGCCAGCGACAAGTCCCTGCTTCTGATGTACCAAGTGTGCAGGCCGGGTTCCGATTGAATGAGACGGTCCACCACTTCCAAGGCCAAGCGGGTCTTGCCCACACCACCATTGCCAGCGAGAATTACGACCGGGGCAGTGCTCAACTGCGCTAATGCCTCGGTGACTTGTTCCTCCCGGAACCGGAAGGAAGTTGTGTAATCTGTGGCATGCGGCGATCGGGCAGCTGGCTTCACGAAGGAAGCACGGCTATGTATCTGCCCACTGCCCAAGGCGATGCCCAGATAGGCTTGGGCGATATCTTCTCCTTTCGTAACGAGCACTTCGGTCACACGGCCCAAGTCGTAAGGCGTCAATTTCACCTTGAGCGCTTTCGCCTGTTGGCCCAGTGCAGCGCGCTGATCCAGATGAATGCGCTCGGAAGTGCAAAGGATCACTTCCCGGATCTTCTTCCTCGGCACATTCGGCGGCCGCTTGTTGATGCAATCGGAGAGATCCTTGGTCAATTTCTGTAGCAAGCGCTTCTCTTGCACAGTACATTGGAGGAAGGACATCGTGCCACCCGGCCATTCGCAATGCGCATCCGGCGTGTTCTTCCGGCTGCGGACCTTGCCGGAAACCGTATTGATATGGAAGCGGGGATAGCCATCACGCTCAAGCACGGCAGCCGCCATGCGCGCGAAAAGCTCAGGCTCCATGCGGAGAATGGCTTGTTCGATCTCGATCTCGCGGGTCATGGCCTAAAGCTACCCTGTTGGTCGCACTGCCACGGTGGCTGCAGCGCGGAAGGATTCACAAGTTATCCACCAACCTCAGCAACTCCGGATGTTCACGGACACGGGCCCGCATGCTATCCCTTGGCGCGGCGGACATCACCCAGGACATGGGATAATACGCTGCCGTATTCTTCTTGAAGAGATTCACCTCGTACCACGGCCATTGCCGGTCCGTGATGTATCGGTCCAAGCGTTGGTTGTTCACATCGGTCTGCTGGCCGTAAGCACCGGCGATGGTCACCACCGGCGCTAGGAGGTCGTTCAGTACCGAGTTCACCGGACCGGGGATCCGTTCGCCGGGATCTCCGTTGCTGATGTGCAGTACAATGGGTCGGAACTGTTTGAAAAGCGGGACCAAGTGTGGATCGTGCTCGAGTTCCATCAGCATTTCCAGCACCAGACCGGCCCCGCTGTTGTCGAAGTAGCCACCGTCAACGAAATAATCGGTACGCGCGCTGTCCCCGCTAGCCATGGGCACGCCGCCCGCAGGCGACACATACGGGAAGCGTGCGCTGAGGATGGCGCAACTGCTGGCGGACAGGGTGCGCGTCGGGTCCATTTCGCCCAGCACATCCAAGCGCCCGCTGAAGGCGGTATCATGGTAGAGGGTGAAGGTGCTGATGACCCCGGAGCGTGCATCCTGCATGCGGGTGGTGTTGATACAGAGCAACGGGAAGCGCGGGTCGCGGTCGAACCACTGGGTAATAGAGCGATCCAGATGAAGTCCCACAGAATCTCCGCTTGCGACCAGCCCGTCCTCAAGTGCAGCGGCACGGTCATCGAGCAGGCGCTTACCCTTCCACCCTGTACTGCCCAATGCCGGGAACACTAAGTTCAGCAGGTCGTTACCCAGCATGCGCGCGATGGTATGCGAGAGGAAATCGCCGCTGAGCAAGGAATCCGCCGTGGTGCCGATGTGCCGTGGGTCCGCTCCGTGGCGCAACAAAGCATAGTAGGCCACGTTGCCCACGCTGCCCCCGGAAGCGCCGTTCAGGCAAAAGAGGTCCTGTCGGAAACCGCCTTGGGTCAATGTGTCCAAGCGGCCGAGCACGGAGGTGACCCACAGGCCACTGCGGGAGCCGCCGCCATCGCTGAGCACGAAGATCATGGGCGGTCGGGAAGCACGGGAAGCACTGTCCGATCCTCGTTCCTCCAACCGGTGCTGCATCCAGCCCGCCGCTGCTTCATGGAAGTCGGGCCTTCGCTGTTCCGCCCGTTTGTCGCCGGTGTCAGCCGCCAAGTGCCGCACTTCATGCGCATCGGAGAAGCGCCCGGTGAAGAGGGCCACGACCACAATGACGACGAAAAGGTTCACATTGGCCAAACGGGCGAACAGCCGCAAGATGTTGATGATACCGAGCACCACGCCGATGCCGGTGATGGCGATGGGCAGCGGTTGCGACCAGCGTGCGAAGGAGAGCGAGGTATCCGCCGCGATGAACAATCTCAAAGCGAACAGGGCCATGACGTTGAATGCCATGAAGTAGATGATGCCTTGGTTCATTTGCGGCATCGCTTTTTCATGGTTGCCCATAGCGAGGAACCGGGCATTCAGCCGGTCGCTGATACGGCGCACCAGGCGTGAGCCCATGATGCGTTGCATGATCCAATAATTGCTGGAGAGCAACGGGGCCCAAGGTGCGCGCGCCGCTACCTGCAGGGTATAGAAGAACTGCGCCGAGATGATGCAGGCCACCATGACGAACGGGTTTGACCCTACACCGGCCAATGCACAACTGAGCACTATGCCTGCGAACAGCAGCGAAAGGCCCCTGCGTGCATGCGCGGCATCGCGGTGGGCCTTGGCATAGGCCGTCCCCTTCTTCACCAGGAGCAGGTACCACCAATAGCTGCATAGGACGATGGCGGCGAACAACGCCATGCGGCCCGTGGATATGGAAGGCAACGGACCTTGGGTGAACGCGATGGCCATCACCGTAAAAACGCTGAAGCCCATGAAGCGCGGGAAGTGGACGGCAATGCGCGGAACCGGGGCGAGGGTCTTCAGGAAGGCGAAACCCGTAAGCCGTGCGGAGTACCAAACCGTGAACGCGGCGAAGACCATGGCCACAAGCACTGTGGGCAGGGTTCCGCAGCTTTCCGTGGACAGCAAGACCAGGTCGCGGCCCACATCCAAGGAGCAGAACGCAAAGAAGAGGACCACCACCAGGACCGCCGATGGCCAGAACACGCCAATGGCCCGGATCACTTGTGTGATGTACCGGAGTGCTTTCACGAACCGCATGCTAAGCGATCACGAAGGGGTCCGTGGGCGGCGGCACCGCGAAATACGCTTTGGCGCGGGCGTAGCCCTTGTCCATCATCACGCGCATGGCGGCAGGGTCGAAATCCAAGCCGCCGGGTCCACCGCCTAATGGAGATTCAGGGCGAATGATGTGGATGGCCAGTTCCGCCTTGTCCTGGAAGGGGTCGTCCGGCGCCGGCTTGAAGCAGGTGTCGATGGTCGCTTGCGGGATGCCCTGTTCCTTCAGTTTCCGCTTGGCCTCGTTGATGCGCTTCAGCGCGCTGTTGATCAACAAGGGAATTCGGACGTCGTTGAGGTTGACATCATCGCTGAAGCGGTCGATGGTCTTCTCTAAGATGCCGTAGGTGCTGGTGTAGCGTTCGTTCACGGGTTCCTCTTCCGCCGGGCTCAGCGCAATAGCGTGGATCTCCGCGGCATCCAAGGCAATGGCCAGTTCGATGGGCAGGTACTCGCGCATGCCGCCGTCGAAATACTGCCGGGGTGCTGCGGCGCTGCTGCGCAATTCGATGGGCGGCATGAACACCGGCTGGCAGGCCGATGCCATCACGGCGCGGATCCATTCATCGCGATCGCGCACCTTGTTCACCCTGAATTTGCCTAGGCCCGGTGCATCGTGGTTGCCCCAGTAGACGATCTCACCGGTCTGCATGCACACGGTGGTCACATAGATCAGCTTGTCCGAGGCCATGAGTTTATCAAACAGGGCTGGCTTCCATGTAGCGTCTATCAATCGCGCAAGCGGTCGTGCATCGAACAGGGAAGTGCTGCCCAGTAGGCGGGAAACTACGTTGCCCTTGGTGATGATGTCCGAGGTATGCACGGCCATGTACATGTGTTCCACGAAGGCCAGTTCGCCCACCGCGACCAATGGTGCGATGAGGGCGCCGGTGCTGGTGCCCGTGACGACCCGATGGTCCACCTCCGGGAACCGTTCCTTGATGTATTTGATCGCGCCGATGGCAAAGGCTCCTTTAGAGCCGCCACCGCTTAAAACCAGAGCTGTGTTCGACATGGCTTAATGGGTAAAGGGATCATTGTCCATTGGATCCGCCTTTGGTTTGAACATGTTCAATCCGATGCTGAACTGGAAGAGGCCGTTGGAACCATCGCTGTCAACGGAGTAGGCATAGTAGCCCTTGATCCCCACCAGGAGCAGCTCGCCCACTTCCACAACAGGCCCGCCCCCGACCAGCCCAATGCCTTGGGTGAGCCAAAGATGCTCGGCCTGAACCTGGAGATTGCCCCAAGAACCCATGGCCGTATTGAAGGTCTTGACACGCAACGCCAAGCGCACGCCGCCCCATCCGTCGACCTTTCCGTCCAGCACACCCGGCCCGGCCAATAGCCCCATGCGCAAATGGCCGGGGACCACGGTGTAATGCGCGCCTAGTGAAAGTGAACCGGCATAGTTCTCACCGGCGCCAATGAAACCCTGCGAGAATTCCAATGGGAACCGCCAACCCTTCGGGAACTCGGTCTGCGGTTGTTCCCCTTGCGCGAAAGCGGCCATACCGCAGAGGCAGCCAACAGCCAAGGTCATGGTCCTGAGCAAGTGGAGCAGGTCGTGGTCGTGGTATTTCATGATCTGATCTGGTTATCGAGCGAAGCCGAGATACTGATCAGAGTGGCCATTCCAAATTCAGCGTCCGCGCCGTCTTCGGTCCTACTTCACCGTCCGGCGTCAAGCCCTTTGTTATTTGGAACGCGTAGGCGGCAGCGGTGGTCTTTGGGCCAAAGTCCCCATCGATCTTTCCGGGTGCGTACCCGGCATCCCGGAGGGCACGCTGGATCGCTTTCACCTCCTCTCCTTTCATGTGCGGATCCATCAGGCGGTACACCACCACGGGCTTCACCGGCATGATCACACCGTGTTCCGTGTATTGCACCCATGGGAGCAAGATGCCCATGTCCCATCGTCGTTCCTGCACCGTGCTGCGGATCACCCCTCGCCGCGTGCTGTGCGCTTCGATGGTGCCTCCCTCGCCGTCGGAAAATACGATATGCCCGATCAAGTTCGGTGCTGGCACCCGCAACAGCACGGCACCCGGCGTGATGAACGCCTTGGCCACTTCGATCTTATTCCCCACGGCATTGGCGTCGCGTGCCCAGAAACCCGTGTAGGCATCGGCAAGCGCGGGATCACTGTTAGTGCTGCAGCCATAGAGCTTGCCAGTGGCTTGATAGACCACCCAACTACAGAACTCGGCGCAGTCCCACGGTCCTTTCCAATCGGGGTTGCTTTTCGGGGCGATGACGCCCAAGCGGTATTTCTCACCAATATGCTTTGCCGCGATAGTGAGGAGTGAATTGCCTGTTGCCATGGTGGATATTTTATCGAATGTATGTAGAACTTGTATGATCGCTGCAACAGCACGCAACTAGCCGCTGGTTTTTACATACGAACCTTGTAATGGAGCTGCACCGAGCGATACTTGCCGTGAACAATGGTTCTGCCTTTGGAAGTCTTTCTCCTCTTCCCCATTGACGCGGATGTAAGGGACGGTCGCGTTGGTCAGCGACCCACCCCAACGCAAAAACCCCCGGTCTCCCGGGGGCTCTTGCGTGAAGAAGGATATTCGTATGCCTGTTGTGCTACGCTGCCTCTGCGGATGCGATCTCGCTTAGGGGCCCCTCACCTGCGGCACCCAGTGCGGCGGCTCGGAACGAATACAGCTTGTGGCGCTTGAGGCCCTTTACCGACAGTTTGGTCTTGCTGCTGGTCCCGGCTGCGATCCAGGTACCGTCCGTGGCGGGGTCGCCTTCGCACATGTACACCTGGTACATCCGCGCATGTTCCACTCCCTTCCAGCGCAGTTCCACTTCGCCTTGGTAGGCGCCGGGGTTGCACTCGAATTTCACGGGAGCGGCCAACTTCTCGGCCGGTTGAGGGATCTTGGCCAGATCGAAGCCGCTGCTCACCGCCATGTTCACGTCGCCCCCGGCTACGCTATTCACATCGCGCGCTAGTTTGACGAGAAGTTCGGAGAGTGTCTTTACAGCTACGTTCTTCTTGGCGATCTCCGCATGTGCACCGCTTTCGGCGGCCTCAAGGGCGGCTTCAAGTGTGGTGCGAGCCGCGGTGATCGTGGCCAAGTCGGGCGAAGGGGTGGTGAAATTCACGTTGCCGGTCATTTCACTTACCACGTGCGCACACTTGCTGATCAGCTGGGAAGGCTTTTGGCCTTTGAGTCCTGCTTTTATGATCCTCATGGTTTTCGTTGTTCGTTTTCCTCGGGTTTCAAGTCCTTCAGTTGACTGTGGCCTCGGCGGTCCGGTAGTGGGTTGTCGCTGGCCGAGGTCTGCTAGCGGCCAGGCCCCTTGTCGTGTTACGGCCCCATTTGATGTTCATAACCCGAAAACGCCCTGAAACCCTTGCTGGCAAAGCGATCCAGCAGGATGAAGAATTTTCAACTTTAACACTTTGGGACGTAAACGGACATTCTTGTATCCGTCACCAAGGCGGCCATCACCCACCAGTTTAACAATGTCCGGATCATTTTCTCCTCTGCATTTGCCGCATTATCCTCTGCATCTGTCGCATTCTCCTCTGCATGTGTCGCATTCTCCTCTGCACTTGCCGCATTCTCCTCTGCTTTTGCGGCATTCTCCTCTGCATCTGTCGCATTATCCTCTGCATGTGCCGCATTATCCTCTGCTTTTGTCGCATTCTCCTCTGCACTTGCCACATTCTCCTCTGCTTTTGCGGCATTCTTCTCTGCATTTGACGCATTCTCCTCTGCCTTTGCGGCATTCCCCTCTGCATTTGCCGCGTTCTCCTCCGCCTTTGCGGCATTCTCTTCTGTCTTTTCTGCATTCCCCTTTGGCATAACCGCATGCACACTAGCGAACGGCCCGCCCACATCCACGGCAGCCGGAAACCACTCCATCCCCACCCTTCGCCCTTACCACTTACCCCTCCATTCCTTACCCCTCCACCCTTCGCCCTTCCCACTTACCCCTCCTCCCTTCGCCTTTCCCCATCAACCACCACCCCTTATAGAGTATGGGATAAAACCAGCCAACCGCACCACTTGAAAATCCCTATTTCTGGGTATTGCAGCATCCCCCGCCGCATGGGAACTTCGCCTCCATGTGCCTCAAGGAGATCGGTGTGGAACTGCCCCTGATGCTGCGGAGCCATCCCCATGTGCATGCCTACCTCTACCTCTACCTCTATGGCGCCCGCGTGCTGCACCTCACCCTTCGTCTCGCCCACCTGCCGATAGCCGCTTTCCTGTCTGCGGAGATGAAGGCGCTCCTCCATCTGGACCGCCGCAGGCGGGGTGAAAGCCGGCCCAAACGCCTCCACCAAGGCCGCTTCCTCCGCGACCCCTACCACTTTTTCTGCGCCAAGCTGCCCTACGGAGGGCTCCACCTCCCCAAGGGCGAACTCCACGGCGCACTCGAGGTGGAGCTCTTCGTGGAAGCCCGGCAACCGCTGTTCCACCACGATGTGATCTACCACCTCAAAGGCAGCGAGCCCAAGCATCATCCCTTCGGCAGCCGCCTCCAATGGGTGGCCCACCGCTACTGGACCGCAGCCCAGCAGTTTGTCCGCGTAGCACACCTCCGGGAGGAGAGCCCCTGCGGTTGCTGCGTGCGCGTGCGCTCCCGCTTCTTGCCACTGGGGGAAGTAGGTGAGCCACTTGGGGGCGATGAGGTGCCTTGGGTTTGATCATCCTGGTTGAGCGGCTGGGCATTGCCTTCGACTGGTGTTTTGAATATGATCCTTGCACTACCCACTTGTGCCCAGAGCAGATCCCAGCCTGTCGTTCTTCCTGAACGATGGTGGGATATTCACTTATAGTAAAATGTATACGTATGGCCGCGATCATCTTTGCGGAACAGGCCTGCCTCACTCCTGCTGCACCTCAATATCCTTCAATGATGCGACTTTGATCTCCGGCTTGCCTTTGTGCTCAGCGACTATGCCATGAATGAGGAGCGACTTGCCTGCATAGCGTTTCGGCAGATCCTCGATCTCCTCACCTGCGACATCGCCCCAGATCACCACGCTGAAGGTGTTGTCCGGATAAACTCCTCCGAAGTTCAGGAATACCGGGCCTTCATGGCTCTTTCCACGCACGATTACCCGGGCAGGCGTACCACAAAAACTCACCGTCTCCCCCACTTGCTGGGCAACGGTTTCCAGGGTGGATGTACACCGATCGTCTTGGGCTTGGGCATGCAGGGTAAGGATAAATCCCAAGGGGAAGATGATCGATCGGAACATGAAAGAGGGATGGTGCTTACATCAAATGTAATAGGCGCCAGAACGGACTCGGACAATTCTGGTGGTGCCAACGAAAAAGGGGCCGTCTCAAAAGGGGCGGCCTCTTCTTTTTAGGTAGCGGGTTAAGTGGTGGTAGTTTGGAGACTCACGCAAGCCGGATCGCACGGAACTGGCCCAAGCTGTTCACCCCTACGGGGCAGAGGGTGGTTTTGAGG
>JBBSUV010000068.1:0-16742 GCA_038234075.1 Flavobacteriales bacterium
CTCGCCGTAGAGCTGCGCCGCCAGCGTCTTGTTGTGGCTGAGGATCAACGTGGGCCGGTCCAGCTGCGCGATCATGTTCGCGATGGTGAACGTCTTCCCGGAGCCGGTGACGCCCAGCAACGTCTGGTACTGCACGCCTTCACGGGCGCTTTCCACCAATTGGCGGATCGCCTCGGGCTGGTCGCCGGTAGGCACGAATTCGGAGATAAGCTCGAAGGGCATGGGAATGGGGGTGCAAATTTAACCGTTACCGATCCGTTGGTCACATATGCGATCACACGGCATCCCTACTCCGCCCACTGCATCTTCGTCCAGTTCTGGTCCTGGAAAACGGAACTGGGCGAAGCAGGGCTTGTTGCTGGGAATGTAGCTGCCATCACCATGGCTCCAGACCGGCAGTAGCCCGGGGAAGAACCGGGAGAGGCCGTTTCCGCCTTTCACAAAGTGGGGATGCTGGACCGCGGTCTACAGGCCTAGTTGCTTGATCGCCTCCCTCATTTCTGGAAACGTCGGAGATGCCCCGATGCAGCTCGGTTCACGGATGGGCCGATCGGACCACCAGAGCGCTATTATGCGCTGACACAAAACCGGCTTCTTCTATATTGCCATCCCTATGCACTGCTCCCGTATCAATTCCGTCCTTGCGCTGCTGATGCTTTCCCTGCTGGGCCCTGCCCTGCTGAAGGCGCAGTCCTATCGCATCGGAGCCGCACCGGACTGGGTGATCCAGCATGATGCGGCGGATGCCTTCATCTCGGACACGGCGTGCATCAGCGGCGGGGTCGAATATGTGCTGGTGGACCGCCAGTATGATCTGGCCACGCATGCTGCCTATTACAACCAGATCGTAAAACTCACCACGGCGGACGGCTTGCAGGAAGGTGCGCGTTTCTCCGCCTCCGTCGACCCTTCCTTCCAACGCTTGACCCTTCACTCCCTGCGGGTGATCCGCAACGGGAAGATCTTGGACCGATTACTTCCGAACCAGTTGCGGACCATCCAGCAAGAGAAGGATATGGATGCCTACCTCTACGATGGATCCATCACCGTGGTGAGCGACCTGCAAGATGTGCGGGTGGGCGATCTGGTGGAATACGCCTACACTGTGACCGGATGGGATCCTACGGATGATGGACGGTTCCACCGCAAAATGGATCTGGCTTTCAGCCTGCCGGTCGGCTACTGCTATACACGGATCATCGTGCCGGCCGGCCGGACTTTGGACGTGCGTACCACGGGACATGCGTCCGCCGAGCGAACGGTGCAGAAGAGCGGTGTCACGGAGCATATCTGGGATACCAAGGACATTCCCTGTGTCACAGTGGATGACGGCGCACCGGCATGGTTCAATGCCCATCCGTCGTTGGAAGTGTCGGAGTTCAAGGACGTGGCTGCGCTGAAGGCATGGGCGGATAAGCTGTTCGCGGTGGACATGCGGCCGAGCGGTGAACTCGCTGAGCGCATCCAACGATTGAAGGAACTGCCGGACACCTTGGCCCGCATGGATAGTGCGACCGCCATGGTGCAGCGCGAGGTCCGCTACCTCGGGTTCGAGGATGGCATCGGCGCCTACCGGCCACACCCTCCCGGCGCTGTGTTCGACCAACGCTTCGGCGACTGCAAGGACAAATCACTGCTGCTGGTCAGCATGCTAAGGTCCTGTGGGATCCAGGCTGAACCGGCATTGGTCAACTCCAGCAGCGGGCTCCGGTTGAACGAACAATTGCCGAGACCGGGCATGTTCGACCATTGCATTGTTAAAGCCACGCACGATGGCACCACCTATTGGCTGGATGCCACCATGACCAACAACGGAGGCCATGCCAGTGACCGGTACACGCCGGATTACGGCTATGCGCTTGTACTGGGCTCGGGTGGAAATGAGCTGGAGCGCATGTCCGTGAACAACACGGGCAAGATCCAGATCCTTGAACGCTTGAAAGTGGCTGCGATCGGAACATCCGCGGAGCTCACCGCCGAAGTGAAATACTCCGGCCGGCTCGCGGACGCGATGCGGAACACCTTCGCCAACTCAAGTCTGTCCGACCTCGAACGCAAGTACAGCGACTATTACTCCGGGTTCTATGGCCCTTGCGAAGTGCTGTCACCGTTGAGCGGCACTTTTGATGCCGCGCGCAACATCTTCACCACCAAGGAACACTACCGGATACCGCAGGCCTGGGACACGCTCAACGATGGCCGTACCCTTCAGTTGGTCATCACCGCCACAGGCATCCGGGACTATCTGGTCGTTCCCACGACCCCGCAACGCAATGCCCCGTTGTACTTGGGCCAACCCGTGGACATCAAGCAGAGGATCGAGGTTTCCCTTCCCGAGGAATGGAACGCTGAACCTTCCACGCAACGCTACGGCGGCTACGGAGTCCAATATGTGAGTTCACTCCAGGTGCAGGACCGCACCGTCATCTATGAGATCACCTACAACGTGGATTCCAGCCAGGTCGCCATTGCGGACATCCCGGCCTTCTATGCGCAACAGAAGAGCATCAGTAACGACCTCAGCTATAATTTCACTTGGACACCGAATGTCCAAGGAGCCCGCTCACCGTTCCGGGCCTTCTCGTGGGGCTTTGTATTGATCCTCATTCTCGCGGCCATCGGCGGGGCCATAGCGGTGAACCGGTATGACCCACCGGCTGATCCGGCATTTCCACGGGCATCGCACGAAGGCATCGGCGGCTTTCTCTTCCTGCCCGCGATCGGGCTTTGTTTGAGCCCTTTGCTCCGGGGCTACCAAATGCTCGCGGATGAAGCGGCCATCCTCCGCTTGCCCGAGATCCTCCACATGGCCTATCCGGATCAGGGCTGGAGCCTTTTGGCCTATGGCGTTTTCGCCCAAGCCTACAACATCGGCATGCTCGTCTTCAACGTCCTGCTTGTCATCCTCTTTTTCAAGCGGCGCACGAGCGTGCCCTTGTTGGTCAAGGTCTTCTATTCGGCGGTTGCATTGGGCCTGATGCTCGATGCATTCCTGTATGCGCTCTTGGATGTGGAGCAGCTTTCCGGACTTGCATATTCGACCAACGACCTCCTCCGAGCGATCGTAAGTGCCGCCATCTGGGTGCCGGTATTCCATCTTTCCGAACGGGTGAAGCGCACCTTCACACTGCGAAGAAGCACGTTTGATGATGTACCACCCGGTGCATGGACGGATATGGAAACATACCGGCCGGGAAATGCGCTCTCACCAGCAACGCCGGTGCCCAGCCCTTCCTTTGGTCACGAACCTCCGACCGGGCCTTTGACGCCTTAGAGCCGGGCACAGGATCAACGGCATTTCTATCTTCACCCCATGTTCCTGAAGCGCATCCTCTACTACCTCAACCCAGCTACGCTCTTCGGCAAGTCGGACGGCAACGTGAACCTGCGCTTCATGCATGGGATCAACCGGATCAGCATCCTGATGTTCCTAGGGTGCCTGTTGGTACTCGGACTCCGGGCCTGCCTGCGGTGAAGCGGTGCTGAGCAGAGCTGGCCGCAGTGGCGCGGCAATAACTCAAGGGCAACCTTGCTTTTCCTTCACCCGCTCCAGCTGCTCGATGTAGAGGTATTCCTCAATGTCATCGCCTTCCATGGCCGGGCCTACACGCAGTGTGCCGACCACCTCCACGTACAAGGGTTCAGGTGGCGTCTTGATCCTATTGGTATAGGCGCGTTCCAGCTCCAAGCCTGCTCCTTTCACGCCCGGCTCATCCATGGCCACTGGGATCACGAACTTGCTTCCACAGGGTTTGAAACTGTGCGAATCCGCATAGTAGACATAGGCACCGGTGAGGTGCATGCGCGATGAACCGAAATTGGCCACCCGTTTGATGGAATTGGGCAAAGAGGTCCCGGTCGGCCCACCATTCGCTGCCCTGCGTTCAAGCTTGTCCCCTTCCATCTTCCATTGGATCGGTGCATCAGCCGTGTTCAAGGTGAGCATATCCCCGGATGCGGTCCACTGGCCTATCGTTCCGTAGGTGATGCTGTCCCGATCGATGTAGCGGTCCCGCATCACATAGGTGCTGTCCTTGCGCAGGTCCAGCTGGGTGAGGATGCCCGGACAGTCCGCACAGGGCAGTGTATCGGCGTAGAGGCCGACCCATTGCAGTGCCGCCGTTGGCTCCGAGGTCTTCACCTCTTCGGGGGCCTTTTCCTTCGGTGCATCTCCCTGACAGGAGGCCAAGAAAAGAAGGATCACAGGGAGTGTATGGATCAACTTCATGAGGGACATCTATTGGAAGCAAAGGAACAACGCAAAGGCGTTCATCTTTGTGCGCCATGGACACCACCCCGATCCTTTCAGCCTTCTACTTCGGCACCGTGGAGCACTATCGGCTGATCGTGAGGAGCAAGCGCATCCTGGTCGATGTAGGGGAACACTACGAACGCCAGAGCTATCGCAACCGCAACTCCATCATCGGACCGAACGGGAAGCAGGACCTCGTGGTGTCGATCGATAGGCGAAGCGGTGAGAAAATGCCGATGCACACCGTCGGGCTGTCCTACGCTGAACCTTGGAACCTGCAACACGTGCAGGCCATCCGGAGCGCCTATGGACAAACGCCTTGGTTCATCCACTACATGCCCGATGTGGAGGAATTGCTATTGAAGCGCTATGACAGGCTGATCGACCTGGACATGGCCACCATGCGCATGGTGCTGAAATGGCTGCGATCACCGGTTGAGGTCGACGTGCAAGAGGAATATGTCGAGGACCTCACAGGACTAACGGATCATCGCAACGACCTTCATCCAAAGAAACCATTGCCCTTGGACCTGAAGCCCGTCCCACCCTACACGCAGGTCTTTGCGGACCGGCATGGCTTTATCGCTCGTCTGAGCATCATCGACCTGGTGATGAACGCCGGACCGGAAGCGGGAGCGGTTTTGAGGAGCTGAAAGGGTAACAGGACAACAAGGTTGCAGTCGGCAGTGGCAGTTGCAGTCGGCAGCCGTCCAATCACCAATCACCTTTAACCATTCGCCTCTCCCCATCAACCTCCTTACTCCACGGTGAACACGGAGTCCGGAATGCCTTTGTTCACGATGATCTTGGTGGCGGTAAGCGTCATGTCCATGCCGCCCTTCTGCTTCAGGGTGCGGGGGAACATCACGCCGGCTTCCGGTGCGTAATCGGCGTAGTCCGTGACCACTTGGAAACCTCCTCCGCCTTCCTGTGTCTGATATTCCTTCTTGCGGAGCTTCAGGCCCGAAGTGGTATCGTAGTACTCATCGAACTGTCCACCGGGCATGGTCTTTACGTTGATCCGATAGGCCTTCTTTCCATCGATGTCCACAACGCCCATCAGCTTGGCCACCAGTTCCATCTCCGTGTAGTGCAGTTCGGGGAAGGCATAGGAGCTGCCACGCAATTCATCCAGATCGGTATCCTCCAGCACCTTCTCACCGGCCATGCCCATCATCTTGCCACGGGTACCATCGAAGGCGAGCTTCTGTAGCACCATCTCGCCCATCTTCATTTCCATGGCGTACTTGTTCGGCAGCTTGTAGTATTCGACCATGGAAGCCTCCATGCCTTGCACCTTGGTGGTGTATTCCTTCTTCAGGTCCTTCACCTTCTCCACGGCGGATTTGCCACCGATCGCCTTGATGTAGGCGTCCAGCACGATCTGTGCGGTCATTCCCGCAGGTGCCGGCGTGGCCCCTTCGGTCCGGTCCTCACGGACGATGTCGCCATTGACGTCATAAAAGAAGACCTGTCCGCTGGTGCTCAAAGGCTTCAACGTCTCAGCCACCTGCGCCTTGTCGCCCACCACGAGGATGGTCGCGCTATCGGGGTGCATGAAGCGTTCGGCGGCCTTCTGCACATCGGCCACGGTCACCGCGTCCAAGCGCTTCAGGTACGTCTCGTAGTGGTCCTCCGGCAGGTCGTTGAGATAGGTGTTCAATGCGAAGCGGGCCACGGTGCGGGGATCTTCCAATGCACGTGCGAAGCTTCCCGCCATGTTGCTCTTCGCCAAGGAAAGCTCATCGGCCGTCACGGGCGCGGTGCGGATCTTCGCGATCTCGTCCATGATCTGGATCGCTGCGCTATCGGTCACCGCGTTACGCACGCTGCAACCGGCGCTGAAGCTTCCGCACCAGCGGTCGGCATCCAAGCTGGAGTATGCTCCGTAGGTGTAGGCTTTGTCCTCACGCAGGTTCTGCATCAGGCGTGCATTGAAGACGCCACCGCCGAGGATGGTATTGAGCACCTGGGCCTGTGTGGCCATGGGGTCGTTCGGCTTCAGGTTCTCCGGGAAGATCACCTTGATCACGCTTTGCGCACTGCCCGGGCGGTCCACAAAGGCAACACGGACATCCTTCGGCAGCCGGGGTGGTGCACCCGCTGGGATGATGGGTCCGAGGTCCTTCACCACATCGTGGCCCTCTGCGTCCTTGGTCACTGGCACTTCGGCACCTTTCCAGGATCCGAAATACTTCTTGGCCATTTCCTCTCCTTCCTTGGCGGTGATGTCGCCCACCAGCACCAGATAACCATGTTTCGGCTGGAAGAAATAGCGGTAGTACTGGTACACGTCATCGCGGTCCGCCTTGCCCAGGGTGGCCTCTGTGGTCACCTCTCCATAGGGATAGTCCTTGCCGTACGTGAGGGCGTTGCCCACCACCGATGCGATCTGGTCCGGGTCGTCCGTTCGGGCACCGATCTGGGACATCATCCGCGTCTTCGCCTTCACGAACTCATCGTTCGGGAAGTTGGCGCTGGAGACGACATCGTACATCAGGTCCATCACCTGCGGGAAGTTCCGCTTCAGGCTGCTGGCATAGATCCCGTCATTGGATCCGACCAACTGGGCACCAAGGCCGTCCACCAGTTCGTCGATCTGATCCTTGGTATGCCGGGAGGTGCCGCTGGTGAGCAGTTCGCCCACCAGGTCCTGGTAACCTGCGATATCGCCCTGCATGATAGGCGGGATGTCAAAGCGGACCTGCGCCGTTACGATGGGGATCTTGTGGTTCTCCACAATGATCACGCGCATGCCGTTATCGAGCAAAAGGCTTTTGTGCTCACCGAGATGCACCTCGGGTGCCGGTCCTGCCGGTGGGGCTTTGGTACGGTTCACTTGTGCGGTCATCACGGCCGGTGTAAGGAGGGTTGCGGCCAGGGCAAGGGTATGAAGCAAGGGGCTTTTCATGGTCTTCCGTTGGCGGTTCATTTCTTTTGGCTCATAGGCAGGTAGTACAGCACCACCCGGTTCTCAGGAACGAAATACTTCTTGGCCACCCGTTGCAGGTCGGCAGCGGTGACGGCGAGGTACTGCTTCACTTCGGTGTTCACCTTATCCGTTCCACCCAGGAAAATGTAAGCATTTGCCAAGTTGTTGGCGATGCCGGCCATGCGGCTGTTCTCCGTAGCATGTTCGGTCTCGATCTGCACTTTCAGCTTTTCAAGTTCGGCCTCGGGCACCGGTTCATTCCTTACCAAGGCGAACTGGCGGTCCATGCTGGCCTCGAGGCTGTCCGGGGATACCCCCATGTTGGCCACGGCAAAGGCGATAGCCAATCCTGGATCTTCGAAAGGCAGGCTGAATGAACCCACGTAGACGGCCTTTTGCTCGGCGTCCTTCACGTTCTTCACCAAGCGGCTGCTATTGCCATTGCTCAGCAATCGGTTCAGCATGTCCACCGCGTAGAAATCAGGTGTTCCCAGCGCAGGGATATGGTAGGCTTGCACAACTGCGGGCAATTGGATCTTGTCGTAGACTGTGTCCCGGATCTCCGCTTTCATTTGCGGCTCCACCACCTTGTTGCGCGGGATCACGCCACCCTTGGGGATGCCTTCAAAATACTTCTTCAGTGCCGAAGTGGCCTTCTTGGCATCGAAGTCGCCTGCCAGCACGAGCACTGCGTTATTCGGCACATAGAAGGTCTTGTAGAAATCCTTGAAGTCCTTCTCGGTGGCAGCGTTCAGGTCCTCCATGTAGCCGATGGTGGGCCACTGGTAAGGGTGAACGGTATATGCCCGCTCGAGCACTTCGGGAAGAATGCTGCCGTATGGCTGATTCTCATAGCGCTGGCGGCGCTCCTCCTTCACCACCTCACGCTGGGTCTCGATGCCCTTGGTCTCCACCTTGGCGTGCATCATGCGCTCGCTCTCCAGCCAGAGGCCGAGGTCCAATTGGTTGCTGGGCAGCACTTCGTAGTAGTAGGTGCGGTCCCCGGTGGTGTTGGCGTTGAGCACGCCGCCGGCCTTCTCCACGTATTTGGCGTATTCGCCACGGCCGATGTTGTCAGAACCTTCGAAAAGCAGGTGCTCGAAGAAGTGTGCGAAGCCCCGGCGGTCGCGTGCCTCGTCCTTGCTGCCCACGTGGTACATCACACCCACCGCCACGATGGGGGTGCTGTGGTCCTCGTGGAGGATGACGTGGAGGCCGTTGGGCAGGTCGAACTCGCTGTATTTGATATCGCGGGTCTGGGCCACGGCGGTGATGGATGCCATCGTACAGGCTGTTAGAGTGATGATCGTTCTCATGCGGTTATGCCTTGGTAACGGAAGGGCCGCGAATGTAAGGTTCGTCCCGGATGGAGGACCGTACCTTGGAGCAACGGCGAATACGCGTGGCAAGCGGTCCGGCCGTGTTCCTCTGCTTTCTCTTCACAACATTTCATCAGATCCCTGACCGATCACCAACTTCGCGGCAATATCTTGCTGAACCCGGACCGAAAGGCCTGCGTACAAGGTGCCGCCTGCTTGGAATGCCGAACACGATATCCTCCCCGATGACCGAACGCTTGCTCACCCCCGGGACGGTGGAGCTCATGCGGACGCTCACTACGCGTTTCGGCGAGCGCCGGAACGAGGTGCTTGCCTTGGGTGAGGCCCGGCTGGAGGCGTTGCGGAAGGGAGAGATCGGACTTCTGCCGGATACCGAAAAGATCCGCAAGGCGGAATGGCAGGTGGACCCCGTACAGGCGGAACTGCTGGAACGCCGGGTGGAACTGATCGGTGGTTGCAGCCGCAAGGAGCTCATCGAGGGCCTCAACGCAGGGGCCAAGAGCTATGTGGCCGACCTGTGGAACATGACGCCGAACGAGCCCGGCCCGATCCTGCGTGCACATAAGAACATCGAACGCGCCACGGATAACCGTTTGGCCTATGTGGACATCGACGGTGGCCGTGTGCGGATCAATCCCAAGAGCATCACGCGGCTGATGATCGTCCCCCGGCCCATGCGAGCAATGGATCATGTGATGGAGGAACATGGTGAGCCGGTTCCGGCCGCCTTCTTTGATCTGGCCTTGCACGCGCTGCTCAATGGCGAAAAGCTGCGCTTGCGGCAAGGGGGCGTCTACTTCTACCTCCGGGGCGTGCTGGGCCACGTGGAAGCCAAGCTGTGGAACGACCTGTTCAGCTTCCTGGAGGATCACCTCAAGATGCCGCAGGGCAGCTTCAGGGCCACAGTGATGATGGACAGCCTTGCCGCCGTTCTGGAGGCGGACGAGATCCTCTTCGAACTGAAGCACCATTCCGCAGGACTCTCGTTGGACCCGCAGACCTACGCCTCGGACCACTTGACCTTGTTCAGCTCGCCTGAGCTGCCCATCCTACCGGACCGCGAGCACATCGGGCTGAATGCGAAATTCCTGCACAGCGTAAGCCTGCGGACCATCAGCATCTGCCATCGCCGACAGGCGCACGCCATGGGCGGGCCGTCCTTCATCCTTCCACCGGACGCGAACGGCGTGATGAAACCGGGCTACCTGGAAATGATCGCCGACAAGGAGCGGGAGGCCGTGGATGGACATGATGGCACCTTGGTGGGCCACCCCGGCCTGGTGAACCCGGCGATGACCGAGTTCAATAAGAGCATGCCCCGGGCGCACCAGATGTACTATCAACGTCCGGACCGCACCACCCCGGCCGATCTGGTGGAACCTCCCAAAGGCTCCCTCACCACGGACGGGATCCAACGCTGCATCCGGACCGTGCTCCGGGCAATGGTCACTTATCCGGAGAGCCAAGGTCTGATCACCCAAGGCGGCAGGCTGCACGACCGTTCCTCGGTCCGCCTGTCCACGCTCCTGATGTGGCATTGGACACGGAGCAAGGCCTGTTACATCACAGAGACCGGTCTGGAGATCCATGATGACGTGGTGAAATACATGATCCGCAAAGAGGGTGAGAAGATGTTCGCGAAAGCGGAACCGGAGATCCGGGAACGCTCCAGAGCGGCCGTGCAACGCTTCACGGAACTGGTTCTCTCGCCGGAAGTACCACCCGACATTTTGAGTGAATAACGACGTTGAACAGAACAGTGTGCCCAGATCGACATGAGTGAGCGTTGGATCCCCTGCACGGAACGCCTCCCGGCCGATGACCAACGTGTGCTCTGCTGGCTGCCCGGGAATACGGTCCACCTGCAAGGGCTGGCCGAGCAAGAGGAGCGCAATGTGGTGATCCTCCGCTTCGCCGAGGATTGGTTCATCAAGAACCCGAGCAAGACCGGCAGGAAGACCCACCGCCACTTCTGGCTTGGCGAAGGGAGCAGCAATTGCTTCTTTGAGCAGGTCACCTATTGGAAGCCGCTGCCGGAAGGCCCTGCCACAGTGTGACCTCCAGGTCTGCTCCGCAGAATATCCTGAAAACAAAGAGGCCCGGATCACTCCAGGCCTCTTTGCAGGTTTGATCGGGTTTACTTCCCCTTCTTCACCTTCAACAGATCGACCTCGAAGATGAGGACGCTGTTGCCCGGAATGTCAGCACCGGCGCCATGTGCACCATAAGCCAGTTCGCTGGGGATATAGAGCTTCCAGCGTGAGCCTTCAGGCATCAGCTCCAACGCTTCGGTCCAGCCAGGGATCACGCCACCTACAGGAAATTCCACTGGCTGCCCACGGTCATATGAGCTATCGAACTGCTTACCGTTGATCAAGGTCCCTTTGTAATTCACGCTCACCGTGTCCGTGGCGGCTGGCTTCGGACCCTTGCCCATCTGCAGCACTTCGTATTGAAGTCCGCTGGCGGTAGTGGTGACCCCTGCCTTCTTGCCGTTCTCAGCGAGGAAGGCGTTGCCTGTCGCGAGGTCCGCATCGGCACTGGCCTGCTGCTTGGCCATCATCGTCTTCTGGGCTTCCATCATGTAGGCTTGTACGATGGCCTTCACCTTATCGGTGCTGATCCGCTCGGTGCTGTCCATGGCATCGCGCATACCGGCGAACATGGCGTCCATGTTCAAGGAATCCAGACCGGACTGCTTGAGGTTCATCTGGAGGTTGTGGCCAACATCGCTGCCGATACCGTAGCTCACGGAATCACGCGTTGACTTCAGCTCCACGGTATGCTCCTTCTGGCCGGTGGCGAGATTGCCACATGCGCTCAGCAAGACGGCGAGCACGGTGAAAAGGGAAAGTTTCAGGTTCATGTTTTTTGTTATGGGCGGCGAAGGTACGTTCTTGTACTTTCCGTTGTATCGATTTGCGATCCTTAACGAGCTGAGGAGGCGGGCATGGCCAGAATGGTCCGGAGCTTTTTCCGGAAACGGGGATAACCAGCCAGGTCGCTGTGGTAACCCTTGCTGAAAGTGATCAGCTCGCGGTGTACCTCCGCCGGTATGGATGCATACAAGCGCAAGGCACTGCTATAAGGGACCAACGGATCGCGCTTGCCATGGAAGATGAAGACCGGGCATTTCACGGCCCTGATCGCCACGTCGCTCCGAAAGCGGTACTTCAGCAGCCAGCGGTAAGGCAGGATGGCCAGGTAGTGGCGGGCAACATCCAGGAAGTTGGCAAAAGGGGATTCCAGGATCAAGGTTTTGGGCGAGCGGGCGGCCGCTAGCGGCACGGCCATTCCCGAACCGAGGGACCGACCGTATATCACCACATTATGCTCTCCATACTGTTCCGCCAAGCGATCGAACCAAGCGAGCGCGTCAGCATGCAAGGCCGCTTCGGAAAGCCTTCCCGTGCTCTTGCCATAGCCTCGGTAGTCCGGCATCAGCACGGCATGGCGCAACGTGGTGAAACGCGGAGCACGTTTCCCCCACCGGCGCAGGCTGCCCGTGTTACCGTGCAGGTAGAGCACCGCCCCCACTGGTTTCGGCACCGTGAAATGCAGCGCATGCAGGACCGCTCCATCCGGCCGTTCCATCCGTAATTCCTCGAAGGGCTGCGTGAAGCTGAACTTGAACCGCTCTGGCAACGGGAAACGGACGAAGATGAACTTCTCCTGAAAGGCCCAATAGAAAAAGCAGAGCCCCAAGTAGACCAGCAGGAGCAGGCCAAGAGTTGAGAAGAAAAAGAGTGCCACGCTGCAAAATTATCCGATCGCCGTCGTCAACGCCATCGACTCAGCGCACAAAGAGCCATTCATCCGCGGAACTGCCCTTTGGATCGAACCGGTAGCCATCCACATCGTACTGCTTGAGACCCTCGGATCCCACCAACCGGCTTTTGATCACCCAGCGGCACATCGCCCCGCGCTGGTGCTTGGCATAGACCGTCACCATCTTCAGGCCTTTGGCCGTTTGCTCCTTGAACAAAGGCGTGATCACACGGGCCGCAAGTTGCTCAGTCCGCACGCTCTTGAAATATTCCGTTGAGGCCAGATTCACCAGCACATCCTCCTCGTTCTTCCGCAATGTGGTGTTCAGTTCCTGGGTGATGCGATCCCCCCAAAAGGCGTAGAGGTCCTTCTTCCCCCGGCCCATGGAGAGCTTTGTGCCCATCTCCAGCCGGTGCGGGGCGATGGCATCCAGTGGTCGCAGCACGCCGTACAGTCCGCTGAGCAAACGCAGGTGGCGCTGTGCGAAACGCAGATCATCCGCTTCGAGCGTCTTCGCATCCAGGCCGCGGTAAGCTTCGCCATTGAACAGCAGTACGGCGGGTTTGCGCAGCGGTGCTGAAGCCCACTCTTGGTATCTCGCATGGTTCAACGCGGCCAGTTCCGGGCTGATGTCCATGAGCTTCCTCAACCGTCCCGGCGAAAAGGCCCTCAGCTTCTCGGCAAGCATCGCGCTCTCCGATGCAAAGACAGGAGCCGTCGCGGCGCGCATGGCCGGCAAGGGCGTTTCGTCCAAACTCTTAGCGGGGGAAAGGACAAGTATCATGGCAGATAAAACGTGGGTTTGCTGAAAGTGCAAAGGACGCTTGGCGCGCGATGTCCACCAAATCACCGGCGGTGCGCACTTGCCATTTACTTTCGGCCCATGGCCGCCGAACGCACTGTGGTATTGGAACACGACCGGATCCAGCGCAAACTGCGCCGGATGGCGTTCCGCATTTACGAGGACAATGTCCACGAGACCGGATTAGTGCTTGTCGGCGTGGCCCCGCGTGGAGCCAAGCTGGCCATGCGCCTGAAAGCACTTCTGGAGGAGATCTCCCCGTTGAAGATCGATCTGCTCGAACTAACACTGGACAAGGACGACCCGCTGAACAAGCCCGTCCGTTCCAACATTTCGGACAAAGGGCTGGACGGCCGCGTAGTGATCCTCGTGGATGACGTGCTGATGAGCGGGCGCACGCTGATGCACGCTGCTGCACACTTGGTAAGATCCCCGTTGAAACGCCTCACTACCGTGGTGCTGGTGGACCGCCTGCACCGGGCCTACCCTATCCGCGCGGACATCGTTGGGCTCACCCTCAGTACCACCTTGCAGGAACACATCAGCGTGGAGCTGGGAAAGAAGGACACCGTCTACCTTTCCTGAAGGCCGAGCAATTCCGCCATCCGGACCGCCGTTTCGCGGGGCGTTCCGCCACCGGGAACATGCACCGGGGCCCTTCGGTACTTGGGCTCCCGCACAACCATCAGCTCCTTGATCCGATCGCTCAGCGCCTCATCCTTCAGTCCGAAGAGTAAGGGCCTGTCCCCGCCGGAGCGTCTGGCCCGTGCAAGGAGGATGTCATGTGGCACATCCAAATAGACCACGGTGCCCGCGGTCAGCATGCGTTCCATGTTGTCCGACGCCATTGGCGTTCCTCCCCCGCATGCCACAAGCACATCCTCTTCCAACATCAGCTCGGCCAGCACTTCGTTCTCCACTTCGCGGAACTTGGCCTCGCCATTCTTCTGCATCCAAGGGAGTATGGGGCCGATGCGTTGCTCGATCACCCGGTCGATGTCGGCGAACCGGTGTCCGGTCAGGTTGCCAAGCTCCCGCCCCACGACGCTCTTGCCGCTGCACATGAAGCCGATGATGAACACGCGCATGGTGACAAGGTAAGGTGCCGGAAAGAAGAGACGAACTGTTTCTTATGGCTGTTCCATTCCCCTCGACAAAGCCGAACTTCGTACCGATGAACATCACGGAGGCCACCACAGGAAAGGCGCTGCACGATCAGAAGCTCGTCCCCTGGCGGACCCTCACTGATGGCAAGCACCGGGTCCCGCACTTGAAACCTGCATTAGGATGATGCGGGGCGGGATTGTACCAGAGCTGCACGTGGCACGCTGGGCGGATGCAGATGGACAGCGCTGCGCGCCACAGACATTAGCGCAGCGTGCTGGGCTTTTCAAAGTCCTATTTTGTTTTCAAGCGTGGTGCCAAGGCTGCCACAGCATGGGGTTTCCGGCCCTGAAAAAGTTGGTGGAAGCTTTCCAGGGCGATAGCCGGATTTCCTTCCTCGCCATCCAAACGGTGTTTGAAGGACAACAGGAAAACACTTGGGAAGCCATGCTGAAAGACCAAAAGGAATACGGACTGGGCATTCCATTCGGGCACGATGTTGCGGAAAATGGTGAGTTCCCTCGCACCATGGTCGAATTCGGCACCGGTGGTACTCCTTGGTTCCTACTGATCGACCAAGAGGACCGGCTTGTTTTCGGCAATTTCCACTTGGACGTGGACAAGGCCATAGCCTTCATCCGCGGAACCTTCGAAGAGTCCGGTGCCTGAACGAGATCAATGCCGATCGAAGCACGACCTTCGCGCCGATGAAGATCGTTGAGGCTTCCGAAGGAAAGGCGCTGCACGACTGGATGCGCGTCCCATGGCGGATCTACGCGGATGACAAGAACTGGGTGCCGCACCTGAAGCAGGATGTGGAGAAAGTCTTCGACCCGGCGAAGAACAAATTGCTGCAAGCCCGCGAAGACCGGAAGGCCGGGGCGATCAAGCGCTGGGTGCTCTATGATGATGCCGGGAAGGCCGCAGGAAGGATCGCGGCGTTCATCGACCCCAAGACGGCTTGGACCGACAAACAGCAACCCACCGGCGGTTGCGGCTTCTTCGAGTGCACGGATGACCAAAAGGCGGCCGATCTGCTCTTCGACACGGCCCGTGACTGGCTGAAAGCTCAAGGCATAGAGGCCATGGACGGCCCCGTGAACCTGGGCGAACGCAACATGTTCTGGGGCCTGCTGATCGAGAACTTCACGGACCTACCGATCTACGGCACCAATTACAATCCGCCGTACTACGTAAAGCTATTCGAGGCCTACGGATTCCAGGTCTACTTCAAGCAGCTCTTCTTCAAGCGCTCCGCCATCACACCGGTGCAACCCATCTTCCACCGGAAGTACCAGCAATTCAAGAACGACCCGGACATCTCCGTGCGCGACGTGCGTGGCATGAGCTCCGAACAGCTGGCCGAGGATTTCCGCACGGTGCTCAACGCCGCCTGGGTGGACCATGAGAACTTCAAGCCCATGCCGAAGGAGGTGGCGCTGAAGACCATCAAGCAGATGAAGCCCGTGATGGATCCGCGCATCGTGATCTTCGTCTACCACAAGGACAAACCGATCGCCTTCTTCGTGAACCTGCCGGAGCTGAACGAGATCTTCCGCTACGTGGACGGCGACTTGAACTGGCTGGGCAAACTGAAATTCCTCTGGCACAAGTGGAAGGGAACGGCCAAGACCATGACCGGCATCGTGTTCGGCGTGGTGAAGGAATGGCAGGGCAAAGGCGTGGAGGGCGTGATGATCGTGCACCAAAGCAAATGGTTGATGGAGACCGGGCGCTATAATGACACGGTGCTCACCTGGATCGGCGATTTCAACCCGAAAATGTTGCGCGTTTGCGAGGGCCTCGGCGCCACCAACTACAGGACATTGGCCACGCTCCGCTACCTCTTCGACCGCACGAAACCCTTCGAGCGGCTGCCCCTGATCGCGAAGAATTGAGCTGTTGTTTGGTCAAGTGGGTTGGATGTTTACCTTCGCGCCCTCAAATCGCAGAACACCCTGGTGGATGGCGTTTTGATCCTGTAGCTCAGCTGGTAGAGCAATACACTTTTAATGTATGGGCCCTGGGTTCGAATCCCAGCGGGATCACAAAGACCTCGGCGAGAGCCGGGGTCTTTGTCGTTTAAGGAGTTGGGGCAAAGCGACATCCCGCGACGACGGAAGGAACTTTCATCCACAGCATACACATTTCCTCCGCAGACCATAATTTCGCGCTCCCAAACCAACATCCCTTCTACAAGAAGTGGGAATCGGTCCTGTAGCTCAGCTGGTAGAGCAATTGACTCTTAATCAATGGGTCCGGGGTTCGAGCCCCCGCGGGACCACAAAGGCCTCGGCGAAAGCCGGGGTCTTTGTCATTTAAAAACTTGGGGCGAGAAGTGGAGCAAAACGACATTCCGGGCGAGGATCGAGACCCGGAAGCCCCCGCGGGCCTGCCTGCCGAAGCTACTGTGTGTACACAATTCCGGCTTGCTTTGGCAAAACCAACACTATGGCTGGAGCGAGATTTGTTGTGGACTACACAGGATTTATCGGTGATGCTCGCCTTGTGTGCAGGGGGAAAGAGCTATGGCGGAAGTTGTCC
>JBBSUV010000069.1:0-16729 GCA_038234075.1 Flavobacteriales bacterium
CCCCCCCCCCCCCGCCCCCCCCCCCCCCCCCCCCCCCCCCCCCCCCCCCCCCCCCCCCCCCCCCCCCCCCCCCCCCCCCCCCCCCCCCAATACGCTGGTTATCAATGAGATGCTCGGATAGCCTGCCCTTGGTTCTATCTGGATCGGCCTGTTCAGAAATACTATCCTCTTCGCATTTCATTATTGAATGGTTTAGCGAGACCAGACACGTATAACCCTACTCCACGGTTCAATCGTTGCTAAAGATGAATAAGACTTTTGATATTCACAAATTTTATATGCTATGCGTGGTACTAGATCGGATGCTTCGCAAGAAGCTCGTCACGGCCACAAGCCCGCAGTATCCGGGTCCAGCTTTCAATGCACATCATACCCCGTCAGCTTTGGACAAATTACCTATTCCGCCGCCACCAAAACCGTCTTTCGCCGGCTCCTTTTTACCCATTTATACACCTCGAACCAAGCCACCGAGGCAAAGCCGATCAAGGCGGTAATGGCCAATTGCCCGAAGGTGAGCGGAGCCAGATCGAACAAGCGGGCCACCGGCGGAACATACAGCGTGATGCCAAGCGCCAGCAGGGTGATTAGCACCACGATGCGCAGCACCACGTTCGTGTTCTTGGCTGCCGCGAGGAAGGAGCGCGTGAAGGAGCGGTCCACCAGGGTGAGGCCGATGTTGGCCATGATCAATGTGCTGAAGACCAGACTGCGGACCAGCTCTTGATCATGCCCTTGCAGAACGCCGATCTGGTAGCTGGCCAAGGTGCCGAGCGTGATCACCAGCCCTTGCAAAAGGCTGATCCGGATCTCCTTCCACGAGAGGAAGGTCTTGTCCAAGGGCCGTGGCGGACGCTGCATGCCGCCTTCTTCCAGCGGCTCGCTTTCGTAGGCGATGCTGCACGTGGGGCCCATGATCAGCTCCAGGAAGATCACGTGCATCGGCGTGAAGATGTTCGGGAACTTCCAGCCGAGGAACAACGGCAACGACACCGTGAGGATGATCGGGATGTGGATGGAGATGATGTACTGCACTGCCTTCTTCAGGTTGTCGTAGATCTTGCGGCCCATGGCCACGCCGTGTACCATGCCGGCCAGGTCGTCGTCGGTGAGCACCAGGGAGGCGGCTTCCTTGGCGAGTTCGCTTCCGCGCTTGCCCATGGCCACGCCGATGTGCGCGGCCTTCAGCGCCGGTCCGTCGTTCACGCCGTCGCCGGTCATGGCCACCACATGGCCGTCCGCTTTCAAGGCTTCGATGATGCGCAGCTTCGCCTCGGGGAACATGCGGGTGAAGATGTCCGTGCGTCGCACCGCGTCGCTGAACGCCGGTTCCTCCAAGCGCAGCAGCTCCTCGCCATCCAAGGTGCGGCGTTCGCCGTGGAAGCCGATCTGCTGGGCGATGGCCGCCGTGGTGACGGCATTGTCCCCGGTGATGATCTTCACCTGGATGCCGGCCTGCTCGAATTGGTTGAAGACCTCGCGGATGTTGTGCTTCGGGGGATCGACGAAAGCGACCAGGCCGAGGTATTCGATCCGGAACTCTTCTTGGCTCTCGGGGTAGGTTTCCGGCGGGTCCTTCACGTAACCCACGCCGAGCACGCGCATGCCCTGCCGTGCGAAGGCCTCCACTTGCGCCATGGCCGTTTGCTTCTCCTCGGGGGTAAGGATGGCTTGTCGCAGAATACGCTCCGGCGCGCCTTTGCAGGCGATGATGCGATGCCCCGTGCTGTTCGCGAAGACGTGGGTCATCATCGGCGGCTTGCCACTGATCGGATATTCATGCACCATGTGCCGCTCAGGGCGTTCGTCGTGCATGGTGGTGCGGGCATAGGCCTCATGGAGTGCTTTCTCCATCGGGTCGAAGGCGACGGGCTCGCTGGCCCACATGGCCATTTCCACCAGCGCAAAGGCTTCCGAGGATAATTGCGCCGCATCGGCCTTCTCCATGGCGCCGGTGGCCTTCACATGCAGTTCCGCCAAGGTCATGCGGTTCTCGGTGATGGTGCCGGTCTTGTCGGTGCAGATCACCGTGGCCGCACCCAAGGTCTCCACGGTAGTGACCCGCTTCGCGATAACGCCCTGCCGCGACAAACGCCAAGCACCCAGCGCCAGGAAGGTGGTGAAGGCCACGGGGATCTCTTCCGGAAGGATGGACATGGCCAAGGTGAGGCCCGTGAGCAAGCTGCCGGAGATGGAACCTGTGCGGAGGAAGTCCACGGCCCATACGAGCACGAAGAAGACCACGCCCACAATGGCCATGTTGCGCACGAAGCGCCCGATCTGCACCTGAAGTGGAGTAGGGGGCGGCTCGATGGAGGCCAGCGATCCGCTGATCTTGCCCAAGCGGCTGCCCA
Organism: Flavobacteriales bacterium; assembly: GCA_038234075.1. Taxonomy (GTDB): domain Bacteria; phylum Bacteroidota; class Bacteroidia; order Flavobacteriales_F; family PHOS-HE28; genus PHOS-HE28. The sequence continues at coordinate 2,352 of JBBSUV010000069.1, forward strand.
TGCCCACGGCATCCACGCGATAAAGTGCAAGCCCGGAGACCACCTGCGTGCCCTTGCATAACCGTGCATTCTCCGGATCATCCGCGCTGCGGGCCACCGCAAAAGCTTCGCCGGTGAGGATGGACTCGTTCACGCTGAAATCGTTGCTCTGCACAATGGTGCCGTCGGCCGCGAGCAGGCTGCCTTCCTCCGCCACGGCATGGTCGCCCACCACCACATCCTCCACGGCGATCTTCACCACTTGCCCATTGCGCACCACCGTGGCCTGCGGCATGCTCAATTGCTTCAACGTGCTCAAGGCCGTCCGGCTCCGTGAATCCTGGTAGAGCGAAATGGCCGTCAACAGCAGGATGGCGCCCACCATGAAGAGGCCTTCGTTCCATTCCCCGAGCAGGAAGTAGATCAAGCTGGCCGCCAGCAACAGCAGCACCATCGGTTCGGTGAGGGCACCCTTCAAGGCCGGCCAGAAGAAGCCTTTGTCGTCCTCCTCGAGCACGTTGCGGCCATGCTGGGCGCGCGCGGCCAGCACCTGCTCATCGGTGAGGCCGTCAACGTCGAATGGATTTCCTTGCATGGCGTGGGATGCAGGTCAAAGATGCGCATCCGTATGCGGATGAAAGGTGACTTTGGTCCGCTCTACCACTGCGGGCATAGTTGATGTCGTCACTGCGGGCATGGTTGTTTCGTCACTGCGGGCCTGACCCGCAGTCCCGGTTCCCCAGCAACCCATGCATGAACCCCTCTCAGGTGATGACCCTTGAGGAGCCGGGATGGCGGGTCAGGCCCGCCATGACGGACGGCATGACGGTGTTGTGTCGTCACTGCGGGCATGGTTCATGTCGTCACTGCGGGCTTGACCCGCAGTCCCGGTTCCCCAGCAACCCAGGTATGAACCCCTCTCAGGTGATGATCCTTAAGGAGCCGAGATGGCGGGTCAGGCCCGCCATGACGGACGGTATGACGGCGTTGTGTCGTCACTGCGGGCTTGACCCGCAGTCCCGGTTACCCAACAACCCACGCGTGGAAACTCGCGCAAGTGAAGGCGACTGCATTCCAGCCCATTGATCTACATTGATCCGCTGATCCACCACCATGGCCCTCTTCCAATCCGCCGTCCTCAACAAATACCTCAAGGAGCAGGACAGCGCCCGCATCGCCCAAGCCTATGCCGTCTTCACCGGGCACTTCCACGATCCCGTTATACAGGCCAACATCCGCGAGAGCAAGGAGGAGCAATACCAGGAGGGCTTCCTCCGCGACCTCTTCGTGAACGTGCTCGGTTACACGCTGAATCCGCAGAAGGGATTCGATCTCACCACCGAATTCAAGAACGAGAAAGGCGCCAAGAAGGCCGACGGGGCCATCCTCGTGGACGGCAAGGCGCTGGCCGTGATCGAGCTGAAGGGCACCGATACCACCGACCTCGCTACCATCAACGCGCAGGCCTTCAACTACAAGGCCAACCACAGCCACTGCGTCTACGTGGTCACCAGCAACTTCCACAAGCTGCGGTTCTTCATCGACAATGCGGTGGAGCACATCGAGTTCGACCTCTTCACGCTGAACGCCGCCGACTTCCGCCTGCTCTGGCTCTGCCTGCAACGGGACAACCTGCTGGGCGGCATCCCCAAGCAGGTGAAGGCCGAAAGCCTGCAGGAGGAGGAGAAGGTGACCAAGCGCCTCTACAGGGATTACAGCACCTTCAAGAACGCGCTCTGGCAGGACCTCTGCGCCCAACATCCCGAACACGACAAGCTACTGCTCTACAAGAAGAGCCAGAAGCTGCTGGACCGTTTCCTCTTCGTGCTCTTCAGCGAGGACAAGGGCCTGCTGCCGCCCAACACCCTGCGCGGCATCCTGGGCCAGTGGCACAAACTCACCGAACTGGACGAGTACCGGCCGCTGTATGAGCGCTGCCAGAAGTACTTCGGCTACCTGAACACCGGGTACAAGAGCGGCACACAGGATATCTTCGCCTACAACGGCGGCCTCTTCAAGCCCGATGAACTGCTGGACAACGTGCGCATCAGCGATGCCGTGCTGGAGGTACACCTGGACACGCTCACCAAGTACGATTTCGCCAGCGAGGTGGATGTGAACATCCTCGGCCACATCTTCGAGCACAGCCTCAACGACATAGAGAACATCACCGCGCAGCTGGAGGGCCGCGCCGTGGATGCCAAGAAGACCAAGCGCAAGAAGGACGGCGTCTTCTACACGCCGAAGTACATCACGCAGTACATCGTGGAGCATACCGTGGGCCGCCTCTGCACGGAGAAGAAGGACGAGCTGGCCATCGTGGACGAGGAGTACGCCAAGGGCCGGAAGGGACGGCAGAAGAAGACAATCCAGGAGCTGGACACCAAGCTGGACGTGTACCGCGATTGGCTGCTGGCCCTCACCATCTGCGACCCGGCCTGCGGCAGCGGGGCTTTCCTCAACCAAGCGCTGGACTTCCTCATCACCGAGCACCGCTATGTGGACGAGCTGCAGGCCAGCCTCCTCGGCCACAGCATCACCTTCAAGGACATCGGCGACCACATCCTAGAGCGCAACATCTACGGCGTGGACATCAACGAGGAGAGCGTGGAGATCGCGCGCCTCAGCCTCTGGCTCCGCACCGCTACCAAGGGCCGCAAGCTGAACGACCTCAGCAGCAACATCAAATGCGGCAACAGCCTCATCGACGATCCCGCCGTGGCCGGTGCCAAGGCTTTTGATTGGGCGACGGAGTTCCCCAACGTGTTCGCGAAAGGAGGCTTTGATGTGGTGGTGGGGAATCCGCCGTACGGGGCGGAAATCAATCTAAAGGAACAGGAGTATTATCAAGCTACATACCGAACGCCCTATTACAAACTGGACACTTATGCTGTATTCATGGAGCAGGGCTTAAGATGTACTGCGCCGAACGGGATGTTGGGCTACATAGTTCCCTACACTTGGCTCACTATCGACCAACACAAAAAGCTTCGCGAGTTCTTGCTTCAATTCCAAATTGAAGAGGTAGTCAACTTGCCAAAGAAGATTTTCGAATCTGCTGACTTGGATACGGTCATTGTTAACCTTAGAAATACCAAGGGCAGTACGCCCATTGGAGTTGGTTCGATAGAGGATCAACAGATCACGATTGAACGACAGTTGGCTCGGAATTCAATCAGCCCTGCCAATGGTTACCTGATCAACTTGAATACTAGCGTGGCAGGAACAGCATTGCTTGAGAAGCTTCGCAAGTACTCTCATATTGGTGAAGTATTCGAGGTGTCTCAAGGACTGATACCCTATGACAAGTACCAAGGCCATGATGCAGAGACAATCAAAAACCGGATATGGCACTCGGACACGCAGGTTGATGCCACCTTCAAACGAGAGCTTCGTGGAGGTGATATATCAAGGTATTGCATTGAATGGAACGGTGCCCTTTGGATAAAGTATGGAGAATGGCTCGCTGCACCAAGAAATCCAAAGTTCTTCAGGAAGCCCCGCCTGCTTATAATGGAAATCACCCGTGGCGCACACTACAAACTGAGCTCTGCATTCACTGAAGAAGAGTATTACAATACTCCATCAATAATCAACATTATTCATCCTGAAGACGACCGGGACCAATTACGGGGGTTAGTGGCAGTGATGAACTCACGACTTATGACTTGGTATCATGAACAGGCACATTCTAAAGCCAACGCCGTGACATCGATTCCAAAAATCCTTGTAGGGGATGTGCGGTCCATGCCCATTCCATCTGCCCAAAGCCTAGCGACATTGTCCACGCCGGTAAAAGGCGCAGAACAAGAAGGCTTGGCCCAACGAAAGCTTGTCCGAAATCTGCTAAATCTGTTGTGTTCCAAGTTTCAGATAACCCAACTAGGACGCAAGCTGGAGCATTGGCCCACGCTGCATTTCAAGGACTTTTTGAAGGAGTTGAAGAAAGCCAAGGTGGTTCTCACCCTTGCGGAAGAGGCGGAGTGGCTAGTCTACTTCACCGAGCAGCAGGCCAAGGCCCACGCGCTGCAAGCAGAGATCGACCGGACGGATGCGGCCATCGATGCGCTGGTGTACCAGCTGTATGGGTTGACGGAGGAGGAGGTGAAGGTGGTGGAGGGGAAGTAAACAAATTGATCAGCACATGGCCCATTTCCTCACCACCACCGACAGCAGCGCGGCCATCGAGCGCGTGATCTGTGAGTCAGAACGGTCGCTCACGCTCATCTCCGCGTTCGTCTATCCGCGCATCGTCCATCTGCAACGCTTGCAGGATGCGGGCGAGCGCGGGGTGGAGATCACCTTCATCTTCGGCAAGAAGCCGATGCACTTAGGCGTGTTCCGGGATCTGCGCACCCTGCCCAACATGAAGCTCTACTTCCTGCGGGAACTGCACGCCAAATGCTATTTCAACGAGCGCGAGGCGGTGGTGACCAGCTTGAACCTGCTGGGCGGCTCGGAGCGGGGCAACCGTGAGATGGGTGTGCTGCTCAACGCGACCCACGATGCGGAAGCCTATGGCCAAATGGTGCAGGAGAGCCGCAGCATCATCCGCATCGCCGACCTGGTCCACAGCACCGTGCCGCAGAAGGGCCTGGAGCGGATCAAGGAGGAATGGGGCAAGCGCGTGGCGGTGATCGAGCCACAGGAGGACAGTGAGGAAGCGGAGCTGAGCACCATTGAACGGGTGCGAAAGAAATACCCGCGCGCCTACCTCCGTTGGTCTCCGGAAGAGGACAGCCTCTTTCTGGAAATGATCACTACCGGCATGGCGCAGCTGGCCATCAGCGGTGTGTTGGAGCGGCAGCCTTCCGCCATCGCGTCCCGTATCGAGAAGTTGAAAGGAGACGACGACGCTCCCGCGTTATCTTCGTCTTGAATGCCCGACGTGAGCGAGAACCGTCCGTCGAGCCTCTGGCTCGACACAACACCCAAACACCCCGAGCCGGACGCAGTGCCCGAGCAGAACGCGGATGCGGGCGCCGGGGCTGGTGTTGAGCCGGTTGCTGGTTTGGAGGCGGCTCCGGGTGTCGAGCCCGGATCTGATCCGAGTGTCGAGCCAGAGGCTCGACCGACGCTTTTTTTCGAGCCCTACGCCGAAACCCGGATCAGCAACAAACGCCTGCCCCACTGGAAACAGGACGGCAAGCTCTACTTCGTCACTTGGCGGCAGGCGGACAGTATACCCCGCGAAAAGCGCGACCAACTGAAGCGCGAGCGCGACGCTTGGCTTCTTCGGCACGGTGGAAAGCAGTTGAAAGAGCTCCCACTCGGTGCCCGCATGGAATACTACCGCCTTTTCGATGCCCGCGTACAGCAATGGCTCGATGCCGGTTATGGATCCTGCTTGTTGAAGCATCCCGGACCCAAACGGATCATCATCGATGCCCTGCACCACTTCAACAACATCCGCTACCGGTTGGGTCCGTTCGCCATTGCTGCCAACCATGTGCACGTGCTCGTAGCCCCCATGATCGGTGTCGATCTCACCGCGGTTACGCACAGTTGGAAATCCTTCACGGCGCATGCCATCAACAAGCAGCTCTCACGCACCGGGCAATTATGGCAGTACGAGAGCTACGACCACCTCGTGCGTAACACGGAGGAGTTGGATCGCATCGAGAATTACATACTCGCTCATACGACGCAAGGTGGATATGTGGAGCGCCTTGTGATAGAAGACGACCCCGACTCCTTGGAAGGCTGTTGATATCGTCCCGCGCATCGAGGCTGGCGATCTGCTCGCCGCCGACATTGCTTAGCCTTGCCAGCACGGGGCGTGGTAGGTCGGCCTGGTCAGCGAAAATGAGGAACCCTGCATTAGCGCGAGCGACCGATGCATCTCGGACCACGCTTATGCCGATGTCCGGTGTGATCGGTCAAGCGTACGGGCGTGGTTCATCCCTTGATGCCGATATTTGCATCAGATGGGTACCCTGTCCGATATCCTTGCCGCACTGCGACGCGAGCGCTCGTGCCTCTTCGCGAAGTACGGGTTGAAGAGCATGGCCGTGTTCGGTTCGGCCACGCGTGATGACTTCCGGCCGGACAGCGATGTGGATATCCTGGTCGAGTTCGTTCCCAATGCTGATTTCGACTACTTCGATCTGGCCTTCGATCTTGAAAATATCGTGCAGCGCAAAGTGGACCTGGTGATGCGCACTGCGGTGAAGGCGCACTACCTGCCATTCATCGAAAAGGATCTCAAGTATGTCTGAGCGGAACGACAAGGTCCTGCTCATCGATATGTTGCAAGCTGCTGAGAAAGTGGTGCGCCACATGAAGGACATCGATCTGCCTACTTTCCTTGCGGACGAGAATTTGCGTGATGCGATCGTCTACCGGTTACAGATCATTGGAGAGGCGTCATACAAGGTGAGTGATCCGATCAAGGACGCCCATCCGGAGATCGACTGGTTCAAGATCCAAGGACTTCGTCATCGCATCGTGCATGATTATAGTAGCATAGACGACACGCAGATCTTCCGGATCACGAACAAGTATGTACCTCCACTGGTGGAGCAGTTGAGGAAGTTCGTGGAGGAGGGGGTGGAGTAGGATGTGTGGTCACAAGTGCCCCCCAGCTCCCGCAAGCGCTCGCGTCCCGGCCAACCAAACTTTGCGCTCCAACACGAACAGCCGGGGCGACTTGTGGGAGCTATACGATGCTTCCTTCCCTGCATCTCCGTGAAGTCTTCGGACTTCACCCCAGCACCCCGAGTGTATTCCATTGTTCCGCTTACGCTACTTTCCGCAAGATCTTGCGCTCAATGTCGTCCCGCGCATCGAGACTGGCGATCTGCTCGCCGCCCACATTGCTAAGCCGTGCCAGCACGGGGCGTGGCAGGTCGGCCTGGTCAGCGAAAATGAGCAACGACTCATAGTCGGCTCTGTGGTTCTTCAGGCGCTCCAGGATGATGGTGGCCAGCTGGGCCTTGTCCTTGTTGGCAATGCCGAAGATGAAGAGCGGGGCATGCTTGCCTTGGATGCGGTAGTCGATAGGGTAGTGGCGCGCGTCCTCCAGTTCTTAGAAGTAGTCCCGCTCGTATTTGTGGCCTTTTTCCGTCGCACATTGACCGGGCACCTAGCTGAAGTGAGAATTTGTCCCTGATGGCATCCTGTTTCCCGGATAAAGTGCCAACCGGCTAACTCGACCCTCCTGCAGGGTCTCCGCTTCGGGACCCTGCGCCATCGACCATCAAGCGCAGGGTCCGATATGTATCGGACCTCGGTGAGAGACCCTGCGCGAGTGGGAAAGGCAACAGCCTCCAATGCAAGCGTGGAGAAATTCCACAAGCACACGTGGAGCTACGTAGCGGCTAACATTACTCCTTGATCACCCGCTCGGATACCGTTCTACCGGCCGCACCGAACGTGATGGAATAAACGCCGCTGGGCAATACCGAAAGATCGATCACGGATCGCGCAGCATCGAAGTTCACCGCGTTGATGGCACGGCCCAGAATGTCGTGGACCCGGATGGAAGAGAACGCTTCGTCGGAGATCCCTTCAACATGTACCAAGCCCGCCGTGGGATTGGGGAAGAAGCGCGGTGTTGGTGCGGCTGCAGGCTCATTCACGGCTGTGGTACTCAATGCGCAAAGGCCGGTAGCAAGTACGGGAACATTGCTGTCCACTTCATGATTCCCGTCCCCTAGTGCGCCCTGCAGGTCGTTCCCCCAAGCATGCAGAACGCCGTCCGGGGTCAATGCCAGCCCGTGTTGGAAACCGGCGGAGATCTTAAGCACCCCATTGAGCCCGTTCACCTGCACCGGGAAGTAGGCCTTGCTCCCGATGGTGGAGCCATTTCCGAGTTCACCATGCGAGTTGGATCCCCATGTCCACACGGTGCCATCGGTTTTCAGTGCAAGGCTGTAGAACCCGCCGCCGCTTATGGCGGCCACCCCACTAAGATCTGCCACCAGGACCGGGTGAGGGGTGTAAAGCGCCAACGTATCAACATCGTGTCCCAACTGTCCGTAAGAGCTATATCCCCAGCCATAAACAGTTCCATCGTTCTTGAGTGCGAGCGAATGGTAGCCGCCAGCGGCGATCGCCACGATCCCGGAGACGCCAAGGACCTGGTGCGGAAGAAGCGAGGGAAGGTTGGTACCATCACCCAATTGCCCGTATTGGTTGTCGCCCCAGACGTACACCGTGCCATCATTCCGCAACGCCATGGAATGGTAATTGCCACCGGCAATGGCGATGATGCCTGCGGGCGTTCCGGCTTGCACGGGGAGGTTCGTGGAAATGCCGGTGCCATTGCCCAATTCACCTTCGTAGTTGCGCCCCCACCCCCAGACGGTGCCATCATTTTTCAAGGCCAACGCATGTGCCGTGCAGTCCCCGGCAATGGCGGTAATACCGGAAAGACCGTTCACTTGGCCGGGTGTGAAGGTGGAACCTCCCGCTGTGCCATTGCCCAATTCCCCTTCGCTGTTATCGCCCCAGCACCACACGGTGCCATCGCTCTTTACCGCCATGGAAAAATGGTTGCCCGCATTAACGGCAACCACGTTCGCAATGCCGCTCACGGGGGCAGGGAGCGGAACGTAGGTGGCCGGCGCGCTGTTGTAGCCCAGTTGCCCGTAAATGTTCTCCCCCCAAGCCATCACCGTACCATCGCTGCAAATGGCCAAGGTGTGATCAATGCCTCCTGTGATCTTTTGGGCATGAACAGGGGCTACCACGGAAAGCGCAACGAGGGTGGGGAAAAGTCGGTTCATGATAGTTGGTCCGGACCACGGTTATGCGAACGGACCATCGAATGTAGTTCGCCTACGAACAACTCCGGCCTCTCTAGCGCGAGCGTCCATCCATGCCTCCCCGTGGATAACATCGCCCCAACCAGCGTTCAGGCATTCCTGAATGCCAATAAGTTCGTCCCCGTGTGGCTTGTCTTGATGACAGGCTCAGCCTGAACGAACGGACAGCAGCTCACCGAGCCATTCCATGATAGACCGTAAATACCTAATCGCCCCGATCGCCGTGGCGCTGTTGTTCACATCGGAACTGCACGCACAGATCCCCACCAAGTGCTTGGAGATCGAGAGCATATTGGTGGATGCCTGCATCTCCGAGACGGACTGCCCCGGCAGCACCGAGGGGATGAACGAGATGGTGCGCTTCATCACCGGCCCGGCGCCGATACCGATCGGCAACCTTCAGTTCCAGTTCTACAGCAGCACCTTCCGGGGCATCTCTCAGAACATCACCACGGCCAGCCTCACGGCGCAGTTGGACGCATCCATACAAGGCTGCGGCCAGTTGTTGGAGCCACCGGCAGGCATTATCCCGCCCGGAAGCCAGGTGATCTTCGTGACCTCCACGGCGATGTGCGTGCAGGCGAACTCCTTCACCGCGCTGAACGATACGCTCTACATCATCTACCAGAATGCGGGCAACAACCAGGGCCATTTCAAGAACAATGATCTGGTGGGGCAATTGGTGACCCCGACACCCGGGCCGCCTTTGCCACGCTGGTTGCGCTTGTCCGTTACCGGCAGCAGCTGCGGGGATACCGCCACCTACGATGCCAACCTGCTCGTGAACATCTACGGCACTTACGGCGGGCTGACCGAGGAGAACGATGGTGCCACGGCGAATTTTTCCTGGCCGGGCCAACCGGTCGCATCCTATGTGAACTATGGATGCCAAGCGCCTTTCACGCCCACGGAAGTGATCATTCTTTCCTCGCCGGACCCGATCCCCTGCGGGGCCAGTGCGAACCTGATCGGCATGGTGAACGGCCCGTATGCTTCCGTGCATTGGCAGGGTGGAGGTGGCGTCTTCAGCCAGCCGGATTCCTTGGAGACCAACTACACCCCCGGAGGTGGTGATAATGGGAACGTGGTGCTTTCCTTCTGCGCCATCGGGGCTTGCGGCGACACCATCTGCGCCCAATTGACCGTGGTGACGGCACCCACTCCGGAAGTAGCCATCACCGGCGGTACCTCGCTTTGCTTGAACACGGACGTCAACACACTGACGGCCTCCGGCGCGGACAACTACCTCTGGAGCACCGGGGAGAACACGCTCTCGATCCAAGTGGGCCTTGCACAAGTAGGAACGATCTGGGTGGTGGGCACTTCTGCCTGTGGCAGTGATTCCGCATTCACGACCATTTCCATCATGACCGATTCACTATTTCATCAGGACATCACCTGCAGTGGTACATCCACCGGATCGCTGACGTACGGGGTGGAAGGTGGAGCGCTGCCATACAGCTTCCTCTGGAGCACAGGAGCCACTTCCGCGCAGATCACTGGACTGCCAGCAGGGACCTACGATGTTTCCGTTACCGATGCCGAAGGCTGCACGCGCCAAGCATCCTATACCTTGGTCGATCCCGTGCCATTCACATCCTCGGTAGGGGCCGACACCACCATCTGTCCCGGAGGCCAAGCTATTCTTTACGCTCAGGGAATTGGAGGCACACCGGACTACACGTTTGCATGGTCACCGGAAGGACCTGTGGTCGCTCCATCACAAACGACGACGTACACCGTCGTGGTCAGCGATGCCAACGGATGTGCAGCCGCCCCCAAGCAGATCACGGTGACGGTCCCCTCGGATCAGGCTGTGGCAGTCACCAGCACCCCCTTGGACGGTTGCGCCACGCATTGCATCACGTTCACAGCGTCCTATTCCGCGCAGAACACCTACGCCTGGGACCTCGGCGATGGAGCAACGGCCGCGGACAGCATGGTGGAACATTGCTATGCCGCACCGGGTCAGTACACGGTGAACCTGGTGGTGGTGCAGGGCAGTGGTTGTCCGGACATCAACTCTTCGGTGGGGCCGTTCACCATTTCAGCCGCTCCGGTGGCCGACTTTTCGTGGACGCCTTCAACACCCACTGCCAGCGATCCGCAGGTGCAATTCACCGATCTCTCTTCCGGAGCATCTTCCTGGGCTTGGCAGTTCGGGGATCCGGATGGCTCGGGTTCTTCGGATGCCTCACCCGCGTTCACCTATCCCGGCGTGGGCTGCTATCCCGTCTTGCTGGTGGTGACGAATGATGCCGGTTGCACGGGCAGCGCGACGAGGCAGCTCTGCGTCTCGGGTCAGGATTCCTTGATCGTGCCGAACGTCTTCTCCCCGAACAACGATGGACAGAACGACCTCTTCCGGATCACCGGCGGCGGCCTCGTCTCCTTGGATGTGCAGATATTCAATCGCTGGGGGCAGGAGATGCTGCGCATGAAGCAGGTCAACCAAGCATGGGACGGCCGCTCACCGACGGGTGATGTGCTCCCCGAAGGCACCTATTTCTATGTGCTGCACGCGGTGGGTAATTCCGGGAAAACCTACGACCTGCACGGCACGGTGACCTTGCTGCGTTGATCGGGAACCAGGACCGCATATGGCAAAGAGCCGAGCGTATGCATGCGCCTTCTGTGCATCTGTGGTTCACTCGCCTGGGCGTAGCCGCTGCCATCTTCGCCGAAGTGGCTACGCAGGCCGAGTCGGCGGAGCACGGTTCGCATTCACGTCGGAGCGTGGTCAGGCGCGGGAGGGTGGACCCGGAAGCCTTCTCCATGCGGAAAAGGCCGCTCACGCGTTGTTCATCTTTCCGGCGCGTTTACCATTCTTTCCCTGATCGGGTGCGCCTTTGAGCCCGAACTTTGCGTCCTATTTGCAATGCGGCGCTCCCACGGCAATCCGAAGATCATCTTCCAGCTTATTGCTTCCTCATTGCTCCTGTGCGCTTTATCGCCATTGAATTCGGCACGGGCGCAGTGCGGCCCCGTGATCAGCGCGTTCCCCTACAGCGAGGGCTTCGAGACCTCGGCAGCTTGGGTCAGTGGGGGCACAGGCAATGATTGGGCGTGGGGAACGCCGGCCCACCCATACCTCAACAGCGCAGGCGGCGGCACGAAGAGCTGGTGCGTGGGCGGACTTACGGGCAGCTTCTACAACAACAACGAGCGGTCCTACCTCGAAAGCCCCTGCTTCGACTTCAGCAGTTTGAACACCCCGCGCATCTCCTTCAAGATCTTCTGGGAAGTGGAACGCCAATATGACGGCATTACGTTCCAGTATTCCACGGACGGAGGCGCCACTTACAGCAATGTGGGAGCGTTCAATGAACCGGCGAACTGCAACACGGCCAATTGGTTCAACTCCGGCAACTTGACCAACCTCCCGGCCTACATCAGCCCCAAGCATGGCTGGAGCGGCCGGCAAGGTTCCACGCAGGGCTCCTGCCAAGGCGGAAGTGGAAGCCAGGGTTGGGTCACTGCGAAACATTGTTTGGGCTGGTTGGCGAACGCGCCCAGCGTACGGTTCCGCTTCTTCTTCGGTGCGGGCAGCGTCTGCAACAACTTCGACGGCATCGCCATTGATGACATCCTTATCGATGAGTCCGATCCGGTGGTCGCCTCCTTCAGCGGCGATTGCAACGGCACCGCCGTGGATTTCACCAACACCTCCACACCTTGCCCGGATGTCTTCTCCTGGAATTTCGGCGACCCCGGCTCCCAGAACACCTCCATGCAGGAGAACCCTTCACACACCTACGCCAACCCGGGCAGTTACACTGTTACCCTCACGGCCACCGATGCCTGCGGAGCCTCGAATACCACAACGCAGACCATCAATGTGCTCGGTGTTACCACCACTGCGACGGACCCGACGTGCGGGCAGGATAACGGCTCGGCTGAAGCAACGGTGAGCGGTGCGGGCGGGCCTGTGAATTATTACTGGTCGCCTGGAGGTGTCACTACGCAAACGATCACCAACATCGGGCCCGGTACCTACACGGTCACGGTTTCCGGGGCAAGCAGTTGTTCCGCCACAGCCACCGCAACGCTCGCACCTTCCGTGGGCAACTTGGCATTGGTGCTCACCCATACGGACGTGACCTGTTCCGGCCTGAATAATGGCACCGCCACCGCTGTGCCTTCCGGCGGTGTGGCACCGTTGACCTACCTGTGGGCACCCGGCGGAGCGACCACCACCGCAATTTCCGGCCTTGCCCCCGGTGATCATTCCTGCACCGTCAGTGATGCACAAGGTTGTTCCACGGAGCAGACCGTGACGATCACAGAGCCACAGCCGATCCTGTTGACCGCTGGCCCGGACACGGCCATTTGTGCGGGGAACACGGTCAACTTGGTAGCGCAGGCCAGCGGCGGAACACCGGGATTCACCTATGCTTGGTCGCCGGCAGGCCCCACGGTATCTCCAACAACCACAACGGTCTACTCGGTAACGGCAACGGATGCCAATGGCTGCACTTCCGCACCGGAGACCGCCACCGTCACGGTGTCCACTGCTTTTCAACCCACCTTCACTTACTCGGATACGGTCGGCTGCACACCACTCTGCGTCACCTTCACTGCGCAACCCGCCGGTGCCACCGCTTATCAATGGAGCTTCGGAGATGGTTCCACGGGAGCGGACGCCTCCCTTGCACACTGCTTTACGCAAGGCGGCCTCTATTCAGTGGGCCTCACCGTTACGGACGCCACCGGCTGTTCGGGTACGGTCACTATTCCTGATCTGGTGAATGCACATGGAGCTCCCTCAGCCTCCTTCACCGCTTCGCCGCCCACCACCACCATCGATGATCCGGTTGTCCACTTCTTCAACACCTCGCAGAACGCCACGGACTTCATCTGGTCCTTTGGGGATGCAGCCAATAGCGGTTCGTTGGAGCGGTCGCCCTCTTTACGGTTCCCCACCGTGGACTGCTATACGGTGACCTTGGTGGCTGCGAACGACCTGGACTGTGTGGATTCCACCACGGCATTGATCTGCGTGGAGGATCCTTTCATGCTCTTCATGCCGAATGCCTTCACACCGAATGGCGATGGCATCAACGACGTGCTTCTGCCTCTTTCCTCGGTGCGTGTGCCAGTGGATTTCCTCCTCATGATCTATGATCGCTGGGGCACACCGGTGTTCACCACGGAAGACCCTTCACAAGGCTGGGACGGCTCGTCATTGCCGCCGGGCATCTACGTGTGGAAGATCTGGATCACCGATTCGCAAGGGAAAGGTCACGAAGAGGTGGGGCATGTGGCGCTGCTGCGTTAGGTGCTGGAGTCTTGAGTCTTGAGTCCGGAGTCTTGAGTCCTTACCGTTCCCGCAGGGTCACGCCAACTGGCATCTCCGACACGTAGCGGACCCTGCGATGGGACGGCCACTATGTAGCAGCACCGGTCTGCTCTTCTCCCAGCCGCTTCAGTTCCCGTTCCCGTAGTTCCCGTTCCCGTAGGGTCACGCCAACTGGCATCTCCGACACGTAGCGGACCCTTTTATGTTTGCCGCAGTGAAGACGACGGAGTTCTCCGTTCAGTCCGATCGGGGTGGTTACATTGATGTTCATACATGATGTGCCGCCTCGGCGTGTAAGGCCATGGGACCCTAGGTGAGCACTCCGCTACACC
>JBBSUV010000070.1:0-16051 GCA_038234075.1 Flavobacteriales bacterium
CACCGTTCAAACCCCGGTCTTTGACGTACTGACGATCTGGCAGTTTCTCTGCAAGAAATTGCACCGGTGGATCTGTGATCTGGCTCCTAGAGTTTGCACCTTTGGAATTGCATCCTTGTACCTTTGGATCTGCCGTTTGTACTTCTCCACCATGGCCATTCCGCATGTCGGACATTTCCCGGGCTTGTCGCTCGTTATATCCGGATGCATAGGGCAGCTGTATGTCTTCGCCATCGGTGCATCCATTTTAACGAGGTCCATGCCGCACTTCGGGCATTTGCCGGGTGCTTCGGTGATCACCTCGGGGTGCATCGGGCAGGTGTAGTGGACATGTTGGTCCGCCGTGGTGGTGGCGGCATGGTCCATGTGCGTGTTCTGGGCGGTGGCATTGGCGGCGAAGAGGAGGCCAAAGCACAGCGTGCCCAGGGTTGCGAGTTTCTTGATGATGGTCGTTCTCATTCGGGGTTGGTTGTTGAAGGCACAGCGGAATGCCGTACCCAGGTTATGCGGAGGGCAATTAACGGGCCGGAACGCCATCGCTGCGGAACAGTTCCGCTATGGTGATCACATCTCGCGGGATGCTTTTAGCATGTGCATGATGCTTGATGTTATCGGAGAAAGGATCGAAGCGCATTCCATTGATAGCCCTGCGTTCGTATGGCGTGTTACAGATCCAAGGCCACCTGCGCCTTCCGGCATGGCCGCGATCCAAAGCCTTCGCCGGAGGCAGGGAGCGGGACCGTTGACTGTGATCGGATACCTTTATCCATGCGCATGCACCTTGGTACATGGGCAACGAAGTGCCCAGTGCGAAGTGGGAACTAAGGCACGCACGACATCACGCGCGGATCACGACTTCCCCAAAGGCCCGACTTTGCTGAGCAACCCGATGGTGACCTTCAGTGGCACACGATCGGCAGCGCCCGGACCAAAACCCCA
Organism: Flavobacteriales bacterium; assembly: GCA_038234075.1. Lineage (GTDB taxonomy): Bacteria > Bacteroidota > Bacteroidia > Flavobacteriales_F > PHOS-HE28 > PHOS-HE28. The sequence continues at coordinate 940 of JBBSUV010000070.1, forward strand.
CAACATCATGTCACACGAAAAATTCGGAACCTGTATCGACGCCTGCGTGAAATGCGCCACCGCATGTGAGCACTGCGCCACCGCCTGTCTTAACGAGGAGGACGTGGCCCTGATGGCCAAGTGCATCGAGATCGATCGCTTCTGCGCCGACCTGTGCCGTATGAGCGCTGCGTTCATGGCCCGCAGTAGCGAAGCCACGGAGCATTACGCCAAGGAACTATGCGCCCTCTGCGCGCATATCTGCGAGGATTGTGCGAAGGAATGCGAAAAGCACAGCGACATGGAACATTGCAAGGCATGCGCAAAAGCCTGCCGCGATTGCGCCAAGGCCTGCAAGGAAATGTCGGGTAGAACGAACAACGTACACCAGACGGCGTAAGGTCTGGTAGCCTACCGAAAGCAAGAGACCCGTCCGGTAATTCTGGACGGGTCTCGCTTGGCTTTGCCACTGAAACTCTCGACAAGCCAACACGTGCATACATTTGATCGGAACATTCCTGATCGGGCCACCCGGATGTGAATGTGCGTTAGCAATGCAAGATCCATGGCTCTCAATTTTACCGTCCATCATCACGATCGCGATCGCGATCTGGTCCAAGAAGGTCATTCCATCCCTGTTGATCGGATTATTGGTCGGGTGCTATTTCCTTAACCCGACACTTACTGGCGGTTTTGAGACCGCAATTGACTATATCGTGGAAACGCTGACCGATAGCGGAAGTCTTCAAGTACTCCTGTTCTTGTATTTGTTCAGTGGGTTGATGGCCATGATCAGAAGATCGGGGGGCATAGAGGCCTTTTCAGATTTGGCGGGAAAGCATGTGAAAAGCGAAAGAGGCGTTCTCTTCCTGTTATGGGCCTTGATACCGGTGACGTTCATTGATTGTGGTTTCAGGATCGTCGGGGCTGGTTCCATTACCGGTCCGCTTGCGGAGAAGAACAGGGTCGCGAAAGAGCGGCTTGCTTTTATGCTGAATAATACCGCCAGCCCTGTTGTGGAACTGGTTCCGATCGCCACAACTTATGTAGGGTTCAATGTTGCGAACATCGGGATCGGATTGAAGGCGGCCGGTGTTGCCGAAAGCACTTCGGCCTATGGCACTTGGCTAAGAGCCATCCCATTGGAATTCTTCAGCATCGTGGTGCTGATCATTACGTTCCTCTCGATCTTCCGCCAGATCAAAAAACCGGGGGCGGCAGGGGTACAAGCATCGATGGAAAATGGAAGGAAGGGAATGAAGATGGAGATGGACGATACGGAGCCGGCGATAACGCCCAGGGTGGTCAACCTGATCATCCCCCTGTTAAGTGTGATCGGGTTGAGCGTCTACTTCTTCTGGTTCTTCGGGAAGGACAAACCGGGCAATGAAGGATTCCTTTCAGCCATAACGAACACGGACCCGAACCGCGCCATGCTGGTGGCTTTGTTCATCGCCATCATACTCTCCGCCGTCCTCTACTACTTCCAGAAATACGGTCTCAAACAAATGACCACGGACCTGATCTCCGGCGGAAACCAGTTGATGACAACCTTAATGATCCTTGCCTTGGCCTGGCCGTTGGCATCTGTTTCCCAGTCATTGGGGTTGAATGAATTCATCCAATATAGCCTGAATGGCTCATTGCCCGTTTGGAGCGTAGCCGCTTCCCTTTTCATACTGTCGTCAGCCGTCACTTACTTCATCGGTTCGGGCTGGGGTGCGGCATCCTTGCTGATGCCCCTTGCCATCTCGCTTGCTGTCGGGTCCGGTGCCGGCATTCCGCTTTGCGCTGCAGCAGTGATCACGGGCGGAACATTCGGGGATATTACTTCGCCAGTTGCGGGGATGACGAACATGTCGTCGAACATTGCTCAGGCGGACCACGCGGATTATTTGAAATACGCAAGCCCTTATAATTTCATCGCGGCAGGTATTGCAGCCGTGTTATTCCTGATCGCGGGAATTTCCTGATCCTGGACTTCTTGCTCCGTTGCGCAAGCGCGAACGGCCACTACCACATCGAGCACCGCTTGCGCGGAAGGATCATCGCATAGTACAGATCATTTCGATCAGAACGCCTTGCCCAGCGTAAACAAAGCTTGTGTATCATAAGCGCGATCATTCGTTATGGGGATCTGAATACCCATTCCTATGGCGGTTTTGTCCGCGATCCTGAATTTAAGGCCGATCAGAGAATACAAGCTGGTCGCCTCTTCGGTTATTTCGCCCCTGAGCTCAAGTTCGGGGTAAAGCATTTCGGATGCTTTGAATATGAATGAGCTTTCATATTCAGCCATTTTATCGGCCAAGTTGATGTGCATGTTGGCATCCATGACCATGACCTTGGGAATTGTCAGCCTGCCGGATAATCCAAAAAGGTATTTCAGCGCGTTGGATTGAACCGGGCCGGTGGGGATGCTGACCTGTCCAAAAACACTCATTCCATTGTTCAATGAGGCATCGTGGAGAAAGCCGTACATCAGCATGACTTCGGAGTATGGAGAGGTTTTAATACCGTCGCTTCTTATATGGATCCCTAAGTTCGGGAGCAGTCCGGCTTCCAAGTGCATACCTAGGTCTTGTTCAACATCGCTTCCTATACGTTCCTGGAAGGCGGTCACCCGTAGGCTCATTTCACCCGGAGGATCAGGCAGGGCCATGTGGGTCAGGAAAGGGTGGACAAACATATCGCCCATCCCGCCCTTTGGAGTTTCTTGTCCCTTTGCAGTGGACGTTATTCCTGCTATGAACAGAACAACCAATACGGTCCAATTCATGCTTTTCATGATGGTTGCAATTTGAGACCTCGTAAGGATGTTGTCCGTTCTCCACTGCATTCCCGAAATCCTCAAAGATGTATCCTTCAGCATGTTCGTATGCTTGAATCCCTTTCCAGCCGCGCTGGTGATGAAGTGTTCTACTTGATCGTACCGGCAAAAGCAGGACGGACGCGGTGATGCAACTGGCCGCCCGTTCGTATGTCGTGCAGCAGATCCAGGGCCACCCCCGATCTTTCGGCATGGCCGCAACCTGAAACACGCTCCAGACGCATGGACCCGAAGCCGTGGCAGCGATCGCGAAGGCCGTTGACCACTCGGATGCATCATGGAACATGGGCAAAGCAGTGCCCAATGTGGTTGGAACAACGACGGCACCACGGCCGATCTTGGCTTCCGTAAAATACTCGCATTACCTGAACAACACGATGGCAACGGCCAAGGCCACGATCTGCGGCCAACAGACCAAAACCCACATCCGGTTCACTCCGCTTTCGCCGGATCCCGCTGTTGACCCATGTTGTAGATCCACGCCAGGCAGGCCCCCGCCAACCAGCCGAGAATTATGGTGGCTAGTAACCCCGTTAAGCTCTGCCACACCGACATGTCCATGCGGACGATGCTGCTCACATCCAAGCCGTGCAGCAGGCTGTTGAACACGTACGTGGTGCCATCGTGGCCAGCGATGAGCATGAGCAGGGTGCAGCCCACATAGAGCAGCCCGAACGTGGCACCGGTCGCCATTCCGAAGCGGTAGACACTAAGCGTTTTCATGATCGTATGGTATTTGGTCTTCGTTGGTGAGTGATCCGAACGCTACGGGGCAATCGGTCATTCCACTGCCTTCAGGTCCATGTTGCAGACCGGGCATTTACCGGCTTCGGCGTAGGTCTTGTCCCCTTCGCAGTTCATGGGGCATTGGTACGTGGCTGCGTGTTCCATGTGCATGGTACCTGCGGAATCGCCGTCCATTTTCATATGGTGATCCCCATCATGGTGGGCATCATGATCGTTCGATCCGCACGCGGTGAAAGTGAGAAGCGCGAACGCTACGAGGCCGGTCGAAAGGATATTGGTCTTCATCGTGTTCGGTATTTGGTTCTTCAATTGTTCGGTTATGATGCTATCTGATCTCTACTGAGTTGGATGGAATACCGATGGCCGGATCCCAATGCGGTCTTGGTCACCTTGATGATGCTCATACGAATTTCTTGCCCCTTAACCGCAGGCTGTTCGTGATCACGCTCACGCTGCTGAAGCTCATCGCGGCCGCCGCGATGATGGGGGAGAGCAACCAGCCGAACACCGGGTAAAGCACGCCCGCCGCAATAGGGATGCCCAGTGCGTTGTAAGCGAAAGCGAAGACCAGGTTCTGCTTGATGTTGCGCATCACGGCCTGCGAGAGGCGGCGCGCGCGCAGGATGCCGTTGAGATCGCCCTTTACCAGGGTGACGCCTGCGCTTTCCATGGCCACATCGGTGCCGTGGCCCATGGCGATGCCCACGTCGGCCGCGGCCAGCGCCGGGGCATCGTTAACGCCGTCCCCGGCCATGGCCACGATGCGCCCTTCCTTCTGGAGGCGTTGTACCACGGCGCTCTTGCCCTCGGGTAGCACACCAGCTTCCACCTCGCTGATGCCGAGATGGTGAGCCACGGATTCGGCCGTGCCCTGTGCATCACCGGTGAGCATCACGATGTGCAGGCCTTCTTTGCGCAATCCATCCAGGGCTTCGGCGGTTGTGGGCTTGATAGCATCCGCGATGGAGAGCATTCCCGCCACTTGCTTGTCGATGCCGACGAAGATCACCGTGGCCCCTTCACGCCGACGCACGGCCGCCAGCTCGGAAAGCTTCTCCGTGCCGACCGCGTGTTCCTTCAGGAATTCGGCGCTGCCGAGGATCGCGCGCTTGCCTTCCACCATGCCCATGACGCCTTTGCCTGTTGGCGAATCGAAATCGGTGACCTCCGGCAATTTCAGTTCACGTGAACGTGCGGCGTTGACGATGGCCTTTGCCAAGGGGTGCTCGGACAAGCGCTCCACGGCGGCAGCGATGCGCAGGACGTCCTCTTCTGAAAAGCCTTCTTCCGGGAAGATGTGTGTGACGCTGGGCTTGCCTTCGGTGAGCGTGCCGGTCTTGTCCACCACCAGCGTATCCACTTTGCCCATGCGTTCCAGCGCTTCCGCGTCGCGCACCAATACGCCCATGTGTGCGCCCCGGCCCACGCCTACCATGATGCTCATGGGCGTGGCCAAGCCCAAAGCGCAGGGGCAGGCGATGATGAGCACGGAGACCGCGGCTACCAAGGCATACGTGAAGCGTGGCTCCGGCCCTACGAACATCCAGATGATAAAGGTGAGCACGGCCGCGCCGATAACCACCGGTACGAACCAACCGGCCACCTTATCAGCTAAGCGTTGAATAGGTGCGCGGGAACGCTGTGCCGTGGCCACGAGCTGAACGATGCGCGAGAGCACCGTGTCGGCGCCCACTTTTCCGGCGCGTACCACCAATGCGCCGGAGCTGTTCATGGTGCCACCGATCACGGAGTCACCAACTGTGCGCGTCACCGGCATGGATTCGCCGGTGATCATGCTCTCATCGACCGAGGATCGGCCTTCCTGCACTTCGCCGTCCACGGGTATTTTTTCGCCGGGCCGCACGCGCAGGCGATCACCCACGGCAATGTTCTCCAAGGCCACTTCCTCATCGTTACCATCGGCGTTGATGCGCATGGCCGTTGTGGGCGCAAGATCCAGCAGTGCCTTGATCGCTCCCGAGGTACTCTCTCGCGCCCGCAACTCCAGCACCTGGCCCAGCAGCACCAGCACGGTGATCACTGCCGCTGCTTCAAAATACACGCCCACCACGCCTTGCGCCACGTGGAACGCTTCCGGGAAAAGCCCAGGCGCAAAGAGCGCCACCACGCTGTATACCCACGATACGCCCACACCCATGGCGATGAGCGTGAACATGTTCAGGTGGCCATTCCGCACGGAGTCCCAACCGCGCTGGAGCAGCGGCCATCCACACCAGAACACCACCGGTGTGGCCAAGATGAACTGGATCCACGAGGAAAGTTTTGGTGAAACGATCTCGTGCAGTGCGGGGAAGATGTGCGCGCCCATTTCCAGAATGATCACCGGAACCGTAAGTGCTACACCGATCCAAAAGCGCCGCGTCATGTCGATCAATTCCTCATTGGGGCCGGTGTTCGCGCTATACATTTCCGGCTCCAGCGCCATGCCGCAGATGGGGCAGTTGCCCGGTCCCACTTGACGGATCTGCGGGTGCATCGGGCAGGTATAGATGGCAGTCTTATCCTCATGCGCATCGGCGGCCTTCAACGGTTTGAGGTAACGCGCTGGATCGGCCTCGAACTTCGACTTGCAGACAGCGGAGCAGAAGTAGTATGGCATGCCGTCATGTTCGCTCGAATACTTGGCGGTGGCGGGGTCCACATCCATACCGCAGACGGGGTCCTTCGTATCATTCGATAGTGGACGCGCGAGCGAGGTGGAAGGGTCCGGATGCGGAACAGAGCAACACGAGTGTTCACCCCCGCCTGGAGGAGGTGAGGCGAGGTATTTCGCGGGGTCAGCGTCGAACTTCGCCTTGCATATTGCGCTGCAGAAAGAATAGGTCTTGCCTTTGTGCTCGCTGCGGTACTTGGCGTTTGCGGGGTCCACGTCCATGCCGCAGACGACGTCCTTCACCAACTGTGGTCGTGGACGATCGAGCAAGGCGGAGGAGGCCGGTTGCGGAACAGCGCAACACGAGTGTGGAGCCTCGTGTGAAGTTGTGGCGAGATACTTCGCAGGATCAGCGTTGAATTTCTCCATACAACCTGCGCTGCAGAAATAATAGGTCTTGCCTTCGTGTTCGCTGCTGTGCATGGTGGTGGCAGGGTCCACATCCATTCCACAGACAGGGTCCTTCACGGCACTCGACACGGAAGGTGAACAGCACGAGTCTTTCACAGCGCCCGGGGAGGAAGTGGGAACGAGGTATTTCGCTGGGTCGGCGTCGAACTTCTTTTTGCATCCTTCCATGCAGAAGTAGTAGATGGCGCCTTTGTACGCACTGCTGTAATTGGCTGTGGCGGGATCCACATCCATTCCGCAGACGGGATCCTTCACGGCACTCGGAGCTGAGGGTGAACAGCACGAACTCTTGACGGCGCCAGAGGAGGAAGAACTCGGAGGTGATGGAACGCAACACGAGCCCTTGGCGGCACCTGAAGTAGGAACGAGGTATTTCGCTGGATCAGCGTCGAATTTCGTTTTGCACCCTTCCATGCAGAAGTAGTAAGTGGTGCCTTCAAACTCGCTGCTGTACTTGGCGGTGGCCGGATCCACATCCATGCCGCAGACAGGGTCTTTGGCGAGGTGCTCGTCGGAATTGGAATGGCCAGTGGTTGAGTGCTTGTGTTCCATGTTCTTGCTATAGGACAACAAAGCAACAGGCCATAAGGCTCGTTCGTATTACATCATTCCGACAAAGGCTTACATCGGAATGGTGCACCAAGTCAGCCCACTTGGTCCAATGGGGTGCGTGGGCCACCGAGCTTGCGGAAATCCGTGGGCGTCATTCCGGTGAACAATTTGAACTGCCCGGAAAGGTGTGCAGCACTGCTGAAGCCGGTGGAATAGGCGATCTCGCTGATGGTGAGTTCGCCATAGTGCACAAGCTCTTTCACCCGTTCGATGCGCTGAAGCAAGAAGAAATGCTCTACCGTTATCCCTTCCACACTGCTGAACAGCGCTGCCAAGCCTGCATATTCCTTGTGGAGCGAATCGCTGAGCCATGTGCTCAACTTGATCTTGCCCGCTTCACCTTCTTCATGATGCACGAGTTGCACCACAGCGGCCTTGATGCGTGCGATGGTCGCGGCCTCACGGCCCTGGACCAATTCGAAGCCCGCTGCCTCCAAGGCTTTGCGAAAGGCGCGAAGCTCTTCCTCCGTTGGTGTGTTCACCAACTCCACTTCGCCAAGGTCCAAACGCCTTACCGGCCAGTGGAGCTCTTCAAGGATGGAGCGTACCGCGATCTTGCAGCGGTCGCAGACCATGTTGCGTATGGTGAGGGTCTTGCCATCCATGCTGCAAAGGTCGCGATCCTAGAGATGGAGTAGCCTAACTTTCGGCAATGCGCATCCTTCTTCCCGTCGTGGTCGTGCTTTCTCTGGCCTTTCCGGCATCGATCCGCGCCCAGAACCCGGCCATCCAGCAGATCGTGGACGCCGTGAATGTCGATTCACTCACGTGGCGCTTGGAACGGCTGAGCGGCATGCAACCGGTGAATGTTGGCAATGGCGCGCAAACCATCCTTTCGCGGAACAAATTCCAGCCGGGCAATGCCCTGGCGGCGGATTGGCTGCAGCAGGAATTTACGCGGATGGGTTACACGCCATCGGTGCAGGTTTTCGGCCAGCAGGGTGAGAACATCCTTGCGGTGAAACTTGGCCTGGTGCATCCGGAGCGGAAAGTGGTGATCTGCGCACATTACGACAGCATGCCCGGCGGAACGACCGCGCCCGGAGCGGATGATGATGGCAGCGGTGTGTGCGCGGTGATGGAAGCAGCGCGCTTGATGGCCGGACATGACTTTGAGACTACCGTTGTCTTTGCGCTTTGGGACGAGGAGGAGCAAGGCCTGGTCGGCAGCGCCTACTATACCAGTGCGGCGGTGGGGAATGATGAGGAGATACTCGCGGCAGTGGCCATGGATGCGATCGGCTACGACGGTAACGGCGACGGACTGATGCGGATCCACACGCGGCCCGTGGCCAACAGCATCGCCATCAAGGATTCCGCTTTGATGGTGAACACCACCTATGGTCTGGACCTGCCGATCGTGGTGAATAACCCCGGCGCTACCTACAGCGATCACGCCTCATTCTGGTCACAGGGCTATGGGGCGATCCTGGTGATCGAGGATTTCGACAATGATCCGAACCCGCATTACCACACATCGAGCGATCGGTTGGAGTACATGGACCTCGCCTATTGGCAGGACTTGACGAAATTGGCCATTGGCACCGCCGCGGCCATGGCTGTGCCGGTTGCGGGCACTCGGGTGTCAACCACGCATGAGGCCAGTACTCCGATGCTCGAGCTGTTCCCGAACCCCGTGCGGGAGCTGCTTCACATTCGCTTCGATACCGGTACAACCAACACGGCCATCTTGACGATAACGGATGCAACGGGGCGGGAAGTAGGCCAGCCACAATGGGTGGGGAGTAGCTCGCGAGCGGTGGATGTCAGCGGCCTAGCACCCGGTGCTTATGTCGCCAGTATCCGCTCCGGAAGCGCGGTAGCATCGAAGCGCTTTCTGCGACTGCCTTAGGATTCCCTCATCGCGCCAAAGGCGCGCACCTCGCACGCCATGCCCTCGGCATGCAGGCGCGCGCTTCAAGCGCGGGCGGGTTCAACCAACACGGCCATCTTGACGATATCGGATGCGACGGGACGGGAAGTAGGTCAGCCGCGACCTGTGGGAAATGGCTCACGAACGGTGGATGTCAGCGGACTTGCGCCCGGTGCGTATGTCGTCAGTATCCGTTCCGGAAGTGCAAAGGTGTCGAAGCATTTCCTGCGCCTGCCGTAAGCTCCTCATTGCGCCACAGGCGCGGACCTCACACGCCTCGCGCTACAAGCGCGGGCGGACTAAGTGGCCACAGCGCATTAAGCGCTGGGCCGCACCCCTGACAACGGACAACTGACAACTGACAACTAGAACCTCAGCGCCCCTTTACCCCCAGCTTCGCGTCGATGTAGTCCAGGATCTCCGTGTACAGATGCACGCGGTCCTTGCCGCGCACGTTGTGCGGATGGCCGGGGTAGTAGAAGAAATCCGGGTGGACGCCCTTGTCCACGCAGCTTTTCAGGAAGCGCAGCACATGCTCAGGTACCACGGTCTCATCCATGTTATCGTGGATCATCAAGAGGTCGCCTTGAAGTTTGTCCGCGATCGGTGGAAGGGCGGTCTCGGCATAGCCATCCGGGTTTTCCTGCGGGGTATCCATGTAGCGCTCGGTGTACATCACTTCGTAAAGCTTCCAGTCCTGCACAGCACCTCCGGCCACGCCCACCTGGAATACGCCTGGATAACGCAGCATCAGCGCTGTGGTCACGTGCCCGCCGAAGCTCCAGCCGTGCACCGCCATGCGCGAACCGTCCACGTAGGGAAGGCTCTTGAGGTAGTCCGCGCCGTGTACTTGGTCCTTCACCTCGGTGATGCCGAGCTGTCGGTGGATCACCTGCTCGAAAGCTAGGCCGCGGTTGCCGCTGCCGTGGCCGTCCACGGTGAAGACGATGTAACCGCGCTGCGCGGCCTCCAGCATCCACAGTGCTGCGCCACCATTGAAGCTGTTCGTGACCAACTGCACGTGCGGCCCGTTGTACACGTACACGATCACCGGATAGCGTTCCCGGCTCTGGAAGCCGCTGGGCTTGATGATGCGCGCATTCAATAGATCGCCATTCTCGCCCGTTACTTGGGTGAATTCCACCGTGCCTACGTTGTAGCCAGCCAGCGGGTCCTTGCTGTCCAACAAGGTCTTCACGACTTTGCCATTGCTGGCGTCCAATACCTCAATGCGGCCGGGGACTGTGAGGCTGCTCCACTGGTCGATCAGGTATTTGCCGTCACTGCTCAGTTTGCCGGAGTGTGTTCCGGGCTGTTGTGTCAATCGCACGGTCTTTCCGGTCGCCAGTTCCACGCGGTACAGCTGGGTTTCCATCGCGCCCTTCGGGTCTTTCGGGTCGATCATGGCCGTACCCGAAACATATACGAAACGCTCTTGGGCGTCGAGACCGAGGATATCCTTCACCACCCAAGGGCCTTTGGTGAGTTGGCGCACCAGACCTTTCTCCGTGTCATACAGATAAAGGTGCCACCAGCCGTCGCGCTGGCTCCAATGGATGTAGCGTGTCGGGATCTTTTTCAGGAAGGTGAGCGGATGCTCGGGCTCCAGCCACTTCTTGTCCGACTCTTCGAACAGGGTGCGCACCGTTTGCCCCGTGGCCGCGTCGTAGCGGATCACTTTGAAGTTGTCCGTCGCACGGTTCAAAAGGATGATCTGGATGTGTTCGTTGTCCGGAGACCAGCTGATGTTCGTGAGGTAATGGTCAGCAGGGCCGTCCGGGTTGATGAAGACGGTCTTGCCGGTGCGCGTGTCGTACACGCCGAGCGTCACATGGTGACTCGTTTGTCCCGCCATCGGGTAGCGGAATTTCTTGAAGGTGCTCGGCGTGGTGGTGATGTCCTCCACGTAGTAAGGCGTCACCATGGTCTCGTCCATGCGATAGAAAGCGAGCAGGTTACCATCCGGGCTCCAGAAGGTGCCTTTGGTGATGCCGTATTCCTCGCGGTGCACGCTCTTGCCGTTCACGATGCCGTCGGTGCCGTCGAAGGTGACCTGCGTGATGCTATCTCCGAGACCCGCAATGAAGAGGTTTTCTCCACGTGTGAAAGCGATCTTTTTGTAGGCTTCGTCATGGTCCTCGTTCTCCGCATCGTCAGTGGTGGTAACGCGCAGGGTCGAGGTCTTCCTCGCCACATCGTAGGCGTAGGTGCGATCGCCCTGTTCAAAGAGGAAGGTGGTGGCATTGGTCCATTCCACACCGGGGAAGCGCTTCAGGCTATCACCGGTGCTGCGTCCGTTGTTGAGGTCGTTCAAGGTGGCGATCACGCGGGCCGAGCGTCCGCCGGTCTCACCCCGCAACAGCGCGCTGTCGTTGGCGAAGGAGTAGCTGTTCGAGCCCGTGATCCACTGCAGGCCGCTCAGCCGTTCCGGATAGAGGGACCGGTCCAGGATGGTGGCCTTGAGCGTGAGTTCCTTTTTCTCCTGTGCGGAAAGCAAGGTGGTCCCGAGGACCGCGATCAGTAAAAGCGCGCGACGTAGCATGGTGGTGGATTAAGGTTGCGAAGGAAGTGAATGCTGGTTAAAGGGTACCACGAAGGACGCTAAGGACACGAAGGATGCGAATGGCAAGGCGCATGATCGGGTGGCCTTTGTTGTCACAGGGTGCCAAGTAATACTGCAGCAGAGCCCGGTATCGTGCCAGGAAGGGGCTCCCCGGTCCACATCCTGCCCCCACCTTCATCGCTATTCTCCTTTGTGTACTTCGTGTCCTTTGCGGTATAAATAACAAGAGGTTCTCCGGAGTGAAGCACTCAAACGATATTCACCTCCCTTTCCAGCTCCACGCCGAATTTCTCTTTCACGCTTTCCAGCACGCGGGTGGAGAGGTCGTAGATGGCGCTGCCGGTGGAGCCGCCGTAATTCACGAGCACCAAAGCCTGGTCCTTGTGAACACCGAGGTTCTCCTCGCGGAAGCCCTTCCATCCGGCCTGCTCGATCAGCCAGCCGGCCGCCAGTTTCACCTGGCCTTCTTCCCCGGGAAATGACACCATATCCGGATGACTTGCCTTGATGCGTTCCGCCAGTTCAGCCGGTACCACGGGATTCTTGAAGAAGCTGCCCGCATTGCCCAGCACGTGCGTATCCGGAAGCTTGCTGCGGCGGATGTGGATCACGGCATCGCTCACGTCTTGGATCGTCGGTGTGGTGATGCCGCGCAGCTCCAGCTCATGCTTGATGCTGCCGTAGTAGGTGCGCACCTGCGGATGCTTGGAAAGCTTGAACGCCACGTTCAGGATGATGAACTTGCTTTTGCCCTCATGCTTGAAATAGCTTTCCCGATAGCCGAACCGGCATGCCTCAGCACTGAAACGCACCACTTCGCCATCACTCATCCGGAGCGCTTCCAAATGGTCGAACACGTCCTTGATCTCCACGCCATAGGCACCGATGTTCTGCATGGGCGTGGCGCCCACTTTGCCCGGGATCAGCGACAAGTTCTCGACGCCACCCCAGCCTTTGCCCACGCAATACGCCACGAACTCATGCCACACAACGCCCGAACCCGAGCGGACGATCACGTGGTCATCGGTCTCTTCCAACACATCGATGCCTTCGATCTCGTTCAGCAACACCACGCCCGGCCAATCGCGGGTGAAAAGCATGTTGCTGCCGCCGCCCATTACCAAGCGGGGAAGGTCCTTCAGTTCCGGGGCGCTCAGCAAGGTGCGCAGCTCATCCAAGGAACGGAACCGTGCCAGATGTGCCGTCCGGGCCGCCACATGAAAGGTGTTGTAGGGAAGGAGTTCGACGTCGTGCTGAATGTCCATGAGGATCACCTTTCAAGATGAAATAGGAATGGAGTGCCTTCAAGTGCGTAAGGACCGCCTTCGAGGAACGCACAACACGAATGAAGCACCATCTTATCGTTACTTTCCTTTCTTGGCCAGGCCGGACTTGATAAGCTGCAATTGATGCCGTGCAACCGCAGCTTCTTCCGGCTTGATCTTGTAGTTCCGGTAACGGGCATTGAAGCAAGCGTCTTTCAACAGCCGATAATTGGAAGCGACATGTGGAAGATGTTGCCGAACAAGGTCCACAGTGGCTTCGTGTTTGGTGGGCCTGCCGTGTCCCGCCCTGTGGGAATGGAGCTGGCCGAACCAGATGTCAAACGAGGCGGGTGAAGTACTTCCTGTTTTCAAGGGGAACAGTTGCTCATAAATGGCATGCATCGCAGCATAGAAAGCTGTTGTCACCACCCAATCGGGAAATTCAGCGGACTTGTGCAACAGGTCGCATGCTGCCTCGTTGTGCGCGGAGTGCCCTTTCACGTGTTCGAGGGCTTGAGCTTAAGGACATAGCCGTCCGCAGTGATCGCTTTCATATCCAAGTCCTTTCCACCGCCTACGAACGAAAATCGGATACCGTATTGGTCAGTCCCTTCCGTGCTCTCGAGGTCGTTCACAGCGTCGTAAACCTTGAGGAGTTTCTTACTTATGAATGCCTCTTCCGAGGTGACGATCAACACGCTGAACCGGTGCCACGAATCGATACGTAGCAAGGCATCCCCGGTTGTCAGTCTTTGAGACTTGAAAACATTAAGCACTTTCTGCGTGTCCTTGCCAGCTTTGGACAAGTTTGCGGTGAGCGCTTTCATAACGAGCTGCTTGGTGGCTTCACTTCCGGCGCGGAAGCCGTCCACCTTGCCCACCTCCTTACCCTTGAGATAGGCCTCGATCACCTCAGTGTCGCTGAAATGCTCCTTTTTCGGGACATTCAACTTCCAAGGCTTGGATGGCTGGGACTGAATAACAGTGCTGGACATGTGGCTTCAAAGTTAAGGGGTTTACGGAACTCCGTTCTTCATGGACCTGACCTGTGCAAGTTTACCGGTGGCGACGCGTTTACTTTGAGCGCATGCCGCCGCCCTTTCAACGCGCCCTTGTCAGCGTTGCGAAAGACCTTGATCCGACGGGCCAGGCCCACTCGGGAAATTCGGACCTCAGCATCCAATGGTGTGGTCCTGATAATTGGAAAAGCCCCAGCATTTCGGTATGTGTGATCCGGCCTTCTGCACACTGAGCAACGATCCAAGAATGTGCATTCACAAAAATTTGGAAGAGCCGATTTTGCACGTAGCTTTATCGGCATGAAAGCCTTCGATCATAACACAACAGGGTTTTCACTTCGGCTATGCCTCACCAGCGATCAGTGCCATGAGCGCGGTGTACTGCCAGTCGCCAGTCGCCAGTCGCCAGTCGCCAGTCGCCAGTCGCCAGTTCATTTCTGGGCCGGACAAGATAAAGTCATCTTGGCAATGCCACAAGAAAAAGCCCCCGGTGCTTCTAACACCGAGGGCCGTATCGCCCATGTCCCACCAAACCGGAAAGTAAGATGAACAAAAGCTGAGCAAAGGTACGGCGAAGGCCCAAGCACTCGATGAGCGCGTGGGCTGAGGCTCTCGAAGCCCCGCCACCGTGGCCACCGGACCCACCCTTGGCATGCCCCCACCACAGCCGCGAGGCGAGCGGGCATTAGTAGTAGCGGCTTTTTGACCGGACAGATGCCTCGTGCATCACGAACACTTCGACACACTTCGACTAATTCAACGAACGAATGCTTCTCTCAACTATGAACGGTGGATGGCAAAGAGCGGGCTTGAGGCTTGCCCAATGCTGTCTGCTGTTTATTGGCTATCAGCGCTGTGAAGCGCAGAATTTGGTACCGAACGGGTCCTTTGAGTTGAAGGATACCTGCCCCTATACTATCGGGTTCCAAGAAGGCGACAGGCCGCTGTATTGGTACAGTTGGATGAATAGCCCGGACTACTTCAATTCCTGTGCGGGCTCACTTCAATCCATCGATACATTGGTGAGTGTTCCACAGAACGGCTGGACCTACCAATATCCTTGGGAAGGTGAGGCCTATGTGGGCATGCGCACCTACGATGGTGGCGGTGATTACCGCGAATATGTGGGCACTGAACTG
>JBBSUV010000071.1:0-15670 GCA_038234075.1 Flavobacteriales bacterium
GAGTGTAAAGGAGGTAAGGGAAGCAAGGGAAGCAAGGGAAGCAAGGGAGGTGTGGGACGTACGGGCTAACCTCCTTCACCTCCTTCACCTCCTTCACCTCCCTTACCTTCATAACCTCGGGACAACCTCCTGAAAACAAAAATGCCTTCACGAGGGAAGGCATTTGAGCGAGAAACGGGACTCGAACCTACCTGCGGTAGGCAGGCCCCTTTACGGCATTCCTGGCCATCCAAAAAAAATGCCCTCCAAAATGAAGGGCATTTTTGAGCGAGAAACGGGACTCGAACCCGCGACCCCGACCTTGGCAAGGTCGTGCTCTACCAACTGAGCTACTCTCGCTTTAGGGCTGCAAATATAACCGTCTCCGCGATCCGTCCAACACCTTCGCTTTTTTGTGCTCACGCTTTGCGCAATCGGGCCTTGCCTACACCGGCCATCCGCTTGATCTCGTTGAGCTTCATCAAGGCCTCAACGGGGGTCAACGTATTGATGTCGAGGGCCTCCAGCTCATCCCGGATGCCTTCCAGCGCAGGGTCGTCCAGCTGAAAGAAGCTGAGCTGCGGCTCGCGGCCAAGGCTTCCGGTGGCAGGCTTGGGTACTGCTGGGCCGGCTTCCTTTTTCTCTCCGGGCAGGTCTTCACCGAGGTCGCCAGCATGGGTCTGCTCCAAGTGGTGCAGCACTTTTTCCGCTCGCTTCACCACTTGCTCCGGCATGCCGGCCATGCGGGCCACGTGGATCCCGAAGCTGCGGTCGCTACCACCGGGGACAAGCTTCCGCAGGAAGAGCACCTTGCCGTCGGCCTCTCGGACAGCCACATTGGCGTTACGGATGCGCGGGAACGTCTCCGCCATGTCGTTCATCTCGTGGTAGTGGGTGGCGAAGAGCGTCTTGGGCCGCATGGGGTGCTCGTGCAGGAACTCCGCGATGGACCAGGCGATGGAGATCCCATCATAGGTGCTGGTGCCCCTGCCGATCTCATCCATCAGCAACAGGCTACGCGCGCTGAGGTTGTTGAGAATGCTGGCGGTCTCGTTCATCTCCACCATGAAGGTGCTTTCCCCTGTGGTGAGGTTGTCGCTGGCACCTACGCGTGTGAAGACGCGGTCCACAATGCCGATGTTGGCCTCGCGCGCCGGTACGAAGCTGCCGCACTGGGCCATCAGCACGATGAGCGCCGTTTGCCGCAGCAGCGCGGACTTACCGCTCATGTTGGGGCCGGTGATCACCAGCAGTTGGGCGTTCTCCGGGTCCAGTGTGAGGTCGTTGGCCACGTAGGGCTCACCGGGCGGAAGCTGCTGCTCGATCACCGGGTGGCGCCCGTCGCGAATGCGCAATACCGCTTCTTGTGAGATCACCGGGCGGGCGTACTTCCACGTGGCGGCGTTGATCGCAAAACCGCGCAGGACGTCGATGCTGGCAATAGCGGTGCCAATGGTCTGTACCTCTCCGATGCCTTTGCACACGCGCTCCACAACGGTTCCGTACAGCTGTCCCTCAAGGGCGAGTATGCGCTCCTCGGCGCTGAGGATGCGCTCTTCCAGCGCCTTCAGCTCGTCCGTGATGTAGCGCTCGGCGCCGGTGAGTGTTTGCTTGCGCACCCATTCCGCAGGCACTTTGTCGCGGTGGGTGTGGCGCACTTCCAAGTAATAGCCGAAGACGTTGTTGTAGCCCACCTTCAGCGAAGTGATGCCGGTGCGTTCCACTTCACGGCGCTGCACCTCCATCAGTAGTTCCTTGGCATGGGTGGTCACGTGGCGCAGTTCGTCCAGGTCGGCATCCACGCCAGTACGGATCACTCCTCCCTTCTGGATGTTCACGGGCGTTTCCGGCTCGATGCTCGCGCTGATGTGCTCCGCGATGTCCAGCGGCACTTTCCATCCTTTCGCGGTAGCCGCCAGAATGCCACCTGTTTTGTCCAAAGCACCGCGCACCCGTTCGCCCGCCTGTATGGCACGGGCCATCTGAAGCAGTTCCCTGGGATTGATGCGCCCCACAGCAGCCTTCGCGGCCAAGCGCTCCAGATCGCCCACCGCGCGGAGGTCGTCACCGATGGCATCCCGTAAGGCCGATGCTTCCAACAGTGCCTGCACATGGTCCAGCCGTTCGCCGATCGCCTTCTCATCCACCAGCGGAAAAAGCAGCCAACGCCGCAGCAACCTTGCACCCATGGGCGTTTCGCAGCGATCCATGGCTGCCAGCAAGGTGCGGCCTCCCTCGTTCACAGGTGCCACCAGCTCCAAGTTGCGGACGGTAAAGCGATCCAACCAGACATGGCCGTCATTCGCCAGCTTGGAGATGCGGCGCACATGGCCGAGGCGGTCGTGGTGTGTATCACCGAGGTAATGCAGAACGGCCCCGGCAGCCCGTTGGGCCAAGGACAGATCCTCGATCCCAAAGCCCTTCAGCCCGGCGGTGTCGAACTGGCGTAATAGACGTTCGCGCGCGAAGTCATCCGTAAAGGCCCATGGCTCCAACGCGAAGCCACGCCAACGTTCGGACTCTTCAACGACCAGAGGCTGCTTTGCTCCGCGCGGATAAAGCAGTTCACTCGGCGCATGGCTCTCGATCGCCTTGGCCATGGTCTTGCTGTCCCCTTCCCCGGCTATGAACTCGCCCGTGGTGACGTCCAGGAAAGCCACTCCGTAGCGTTCGCCATTCGTTCCCGCAGGGTCCGCTGTTTGTCGGAGATCTTTGTTGGCGTGACCCTGCGAGGACGATGTGGGTCCGCCCTCACCGCAGATCGCCGCAAGCCAGTTGTTGCTGCGGCCGTCCACCACGCCTTCAGCAAAGGAGACGCCCGGAGTGGCCACCTCGGTGACGCCGCGCTTTACGATGGTCTTGGTCAACTTGGGGTCTTCCAGCTGATCGCAGATGGCCACGCGATGGCCCGCGCGTACCAGCTTCGGCAGGTAATTGTCCAATGAATGGTGAGGGAAGCCGGCCAGTTCGATGGTGCCGGTACCATTGTTCCGCTGCGTGAGGGTGATGCCAAGCACGGCGGAAGCGGTGATGGCGTCCTGCAGGAAGGTCTCATAGAAATCGCCGACGCGGAACAGCAGGATGGCGTCCGGATACTGTGCCTTGATGCGCATATACTGCTTCATCAAGGGTGTTTCGGCGGGGGAGGCTTTGGTCATCGGTGCGAAGTTCGCATTCCCGTTCGGGCAGCCCGAAATTTACCGCTTCTTCCCGTCCTTTGCCCCGTCAACCTTTCATCCTTTTTCAACATATCCCGAATGACCCAGCCTGACCGCAAATTGACCATGGATGAATTGGGGCGGGTGGACGCTGAGGGATATAAGGCCATGCCGAAGAGACGCCTTCGGTTCATTCTGGATGATGTGCGGAGCCGTCACAATACCGGTTCCATCTTCCGCACGGCCGATGCTTTTGCACTGGAAGGGATCGACCTCTGTGGCTTCACCCCGCTGCCGCCACACCGGGAGATCGAGAAGACGGCCTTGGGGGCCACGCTCTCCGTGCCTTGGGCACACCATACCTCGGCATTGGACGCGGTACACAAGCTGCAGGAGGAAGGCTGGGAGGTCTGGGCCGTGGAGCAGACCGAGCATGCCGTGGCGATCACCGAATGGTCACCCGACCCGGAAAAAGGATTGGCCTTGGTGCTCGGCAACGAGCTGCACGGGGTGAGCGATGCCGTGGTAGCCGCCTGTAATGGCGCTATTGTGGTGCCGCAGGGCGGAACCAAGCACAGTTTGAACGTCTCCGTCTGTGCCGGGATCGTGGCCGCCTGGTCCGTATTTCAACGGTAGATCAGTGTAGAAAAGGCAACCTGTGAACATCTGCTTCGTTAAAGTGTCGTCCCACGACGTGGCTCCTGCGTGCCCAAGCTTTCTATATTTGACACAGATCGAACCGTACGTGCGCTCTACACACACACTCACCTTGTTGACCTTGTTGGCATGCTTCGGCTTGTCCAACACGGTGGGCGCCCAGTATTTCCGGAACTCCAGCTATTGGAAGACCCACCGGAAGGAGATCACCTTCGGGCTGGGCGTCTCCAATTTCCTTGGCGAGCTGGGCGGAAGGAACGAGATAGGCTCCCCTTTCGTGTGGGATCTGGAGTTCAGCCAGACCAAGCCTGCTGTCAGTTTGGGTTATCGATACTATATGGCCAAAGCCGTCTCCGTGCGTTTCAACGGAACGTACGGCATCCTGGCGGGGAACGACAACCTCACCCAGGAGGTCTTCCGGAACAACCGTAACCTTAGCTTCAAGTCGAACATCATCGAGGCGCAGCTCTGTTTGGAATGGCACCCTTATCAGGAGCAACCCGGGCACATCTATGACCTACGCGGGGTAAAAGGCATGGCCCCAAGTCGCATGGGCCTTTATTTCTTCGCAGGTGTTGGCGGTTTCCATTTCAACCCGAAGACCCAGATCGACGGTGCATGGGTGGAATTGCGTCCACTGGGCACGGAAGGCCAGGGTTTACCGGACGGACCGGATCAATATTCGCTCACTCAGTTCTGCATCCCAATGGGTGTGGGGATCCGGAAGGCCCTGAACAAGACGATGACCATCGGACTGGAGCTTCAGTACACCAAGACCTTTACCGATTACATCGACGATGTGAGCGGTTCCTACTACGACCGCGAGGCGATCAAGGAGGCACGAGGTCCTTTGGCGAGCTACCTCTCCGACCCCAGCTTGGGTGAGGTCCCCGGGCAAACAGCCACTGGCCAACAGCGTGGATATCCCAACCACAATGATGGGTACGTCTTCCTGAAGGCCCAATTCCACTACAAGCTCTTCAAGTACCGCTCCAGCAGTAAGAAGTTCCGCACGCGGTCCCGCAGACAGAAGATCGTGTTCTAATTCCAGTCCCCTGTTCCACAGGATCAGGTGTGCATCGGATGCAGTGTGTTCCCCGGACGGTTGACCGCGTATCCCGGTGCCGAAAGGTGACCGTTGATCCGTATTTCAGGACCTTCACCCCCATGCTATTTTATTTTTCTGTCTTCAATTCCTCCACTTTTCCGCCTGCATTTGCATGTAGCTCCGTTGCTCCATTTTCAGGTTCCGACTTTCATCCTTCTTTACTAAAAAACCGCCACATACCGCTGCACGGCAGCAAACCGGGCATGGAGGAACGAGGGCGGATGGGATGGGTGGATCCGACGGAAGTAACGAAAAGGAAGCAACCCCGCCCCTGATGCTTCGTCAAGGGATCGACCACAATGCGGCCCATAGTTGACTCCTTCTTCTATATTTGGGACCGATCGAAACGGAAGTGCGCTCCAAAATCACATTACCCCTATTGGCCTTATTGACATGCTTCGGCCTGTCAACCACATTGAACGCCCAGTACTTCCGGAACTCCAATTATTGGAAGACCCACCGGCAGGAGGTCGCGGTCGGCTTAGGCATTTCCAACTTTCTCGGAGAGCTCGGCGGCCGGAACCAGGTGGGTTCCCCCTTCGTGTGGGACTTGGAGTTCAGCCAGACCAAACCCGCGCTGAGCTTGGGCTATCGTTACTATGTGGCCCAACTGCTTTCCGTGCGACTCAATGCCACCTATGGTATCCTCGCCGGCAATGACAACCTGACCCAGGAGTCGGCCCGACACAATCGCAACCTGATGTTCCGGTCGGACGTGATGGAGGCGCAGCTTTGCCTCGAGTTCCACCCATTCCAAGAACAACTCGGGCACTTCCACGACCTGCGTGGGGTGAAGGGAATGTCGTCCAGCCGCATGGGCCTTTACGTTTTCGCTGGTGTAGGCGGCTTCTATTTCAACCCGAAGACCAAATTCGATGGAGCTTGGGTGGAGTTGCGCCCGTTGGGCACCGAGGGCCAAGGCCTGCCGGGCGGACCGAAGGAATACTCCCTCACCCAGATCTGCATTCCCATGGGACTGGGCGTACGAAGGGCCCTGAACAAGACAATGACGATCGGTCTTGAGCTACAGTACACGAAGACCTTCACTGATTACATCGACGATGTGAGCGGCACGTATTATGATAACCAAGAACTCCGGGATGCCCACGGTCCATTGGCCGCCTACCTCGCTGACCCGAATTTGGGCGAAGTACCTGGTCAAACGGCCACCGGCGAACAAAGGGGCTATTCCAACCACAACGACGGCTATCTTTTCCTGAAAGCACAGGTCCACTTCAAGATCTACAAGTACCGCTCGAGCATCAAGAAGTACCGCACACGGATCCGCAGGCAGAAGATCGTGTTCTAAGAGCTTGTTTAAAATTGCTTCTGCAAGCCCCGATGGCCAAAACCATTGGGGCTTGCTCGTAAAAGGAATAACGTTCCTGCGCCAACCGCGAAGCTTCACACCGCTTTGAACACCTCGGGTCACACCACCCCGCTGTCAGGTTCTCTCCTCGTTGCGACACATCCACACAGATCCGGTACGAACAAGAAAACGTAGGTACTGATGACCATGACACATCCATTGCCTTTCCCGAACACCGACCAATGAATACCAACCGTTGAGACTCATGAACATCACCTTCACCGCTTTGGCATTCTTCAGCGCTTTGGCCTGCACACCCGCACCCGAAAAACACATAGCGCCGCAGCACTCCACCGAGGAGATGAATGGTGTCCCGAGCGACCTGCACAAGAGCTGGAATGAATTGCTGAAGGCCCATGTGAAGGATGGCCTTGTGGACTATAAGGGCTTGGTTGAGGAAAAGGACAAGCTCCATGCCTACTGCAAATTATTGAGCAGCACGCCGCCCACGGATACTTGGAACAAGAACGACCAACTGGCCTTCTGGATCAACACCTACAACGCCTTCACGGTGCAGCTTATCGTGGACAACTATCCGGTGAAGAGCATCAAGGACCTGAACCCTTCCCTGAGCGTGCCGCTGGTGCATACCGTGTGGACGACCACGAAGTTCAAGATCGGTGAGAAAGATTACAGTTTGGATGATGTGGAGAATAAAGTGCTCCGCAGCAAATTCGAGGAACCTCGGATCCACTTCGCGATCAATTGCGCATCCATGAGCTGTCCACCCTTGCGGAACGAGGCTTTCACAGGGGACCGCGTACAAGAGCAATTGGATGACCAAGCGCGGAACTTCATCAACAACCCGCGTTACAACAAGGTCACCAAGGACAAGGCGGAACTCTCCAAGATCTTCAGCTGGTTCAGCGGGGATTTCGAGAAGCACGGTACGCTTATCGAGTTCTTGAACAAGTACAGTAAGGTGAAGCTGGACGCTCATGCTGAGCTGAGCTATATGGACTACGACTGGAGCTTGAACGAGCAGAAGTGACTCGGGCGTCTGGATTCTTGAGTCAGGAGTCACTGGCGTCCGGGATAATATCGGACGATGTTCGGAATGTGCCGTTATCACTCAATGAATTGCACATATCGAATTTTGAGCCCTCGGTTTTATAGTGTGCAAAATGCCGTTCGAGTGCGACCCCGGCTCAGGGGCCGGGGTGACAACTACGGGAGGAGAGGCCTCTTAATAACCGCGCCCAACGCGGTTATTAAGAGGCCTCTCCAAGAACGAATGTCATTCCGGGCGAAGACCCGGAATCGCAAAAGAACGTGGCGATGGTTATCCCGGACGACATTGAGTCTGGAGTCTCGAGTCTATGATCCGTCGGGTGAGTAGTTTGTTCGACTTCCATGTCAACTGACCATAGCTGCATCATCTTTGGCGGATGACCTTGTTGCCGCACTTCGGATGTATCGCGCGCTGAGAGCCAGTATCCGGGCCGGGCTGCATCTGTATTGTGGTCGTATCCGGGTGGATGTGCGTTCCGCACCTTCCGCTGATGCCGTGCTTCTGCTGGCGAGCAACCATCCCAACTCGTTCTTCGATGCCTTGGTGATCGCTACGCACCTTCCCCACCGCATGCGCTTTCTGGCGCGCGGTGATGCGTTCCAAGACCCGCGAGCGGCGAAGGTGTTGCGGGCTTTGTTCATGATCCCGATCCATCGCATGAGCGAAGGCCGCACCGAAATGAAACGCACGGCGGATAGCTTTGATCAAGCACAGGAAGACCTTGAGCATGGCGGCTCCGTGCTGGTGTTCGCTGAAGGGAATTCAGAGAACGAACTCGGCCTAAGGCCCTTGGGAAAAGGCACGGCACGGATCGCCCATCGCGCTTGGATGAGCGGCTTGAACGTGCAGGTATTGCCTGTGTGGTTGCGCTATGACACCTTCCATCGGCCGTATATGGAAGTGAGCCTTGCAACCGGTGAAGTGATGTACCAGAGCGCTGCAGATGCCGCGCCGGAGGCCGTATCCTTGCGCCGGTTCAATGCGGAGCTGCGCGAACGCCTTTTGAAAACCTCGACCGATATGGAGGCCCGGCGATCGCAGGCTATCCCACCGCGACCCGGTACAATGCGTGCGATCCGCCGCATCCTTTTGGCACTGCCCGCCCTTGTCGGACTGCTTCTTCACGCACCTTGGTATTTCCCAATGCGCGCATTCACAGGTGGGAGAACGCGTGATACGGTGTTCTTCGATTCGGTGCTGTTCGGCGTGCTGTTCCTCACGTATCCGATATGGCTGCTGGTAGTGGTCGCCATCGCAGCCCTTGCTGGCCTTGGTTGGTGGTCCTTGGCCATGATCGCCGTGGCACCCATCACCCTGTCCACGTTGCGATCATTCAACCTCCGCTGAGCACTAGGAGCGTTACGGGAAGCAAAGAAGTCGCGGTGATCAAGACCCCTCGATCTCAGAAGGCATTCTTGCGGTAGTTCAGCATCTCGCGATAGGTCCGCAACATCGCTTCCTGTGAAGATCCACGACGGTACATGCGCACCACTTTCAAATTGGCGAGTTGCACGCGCAGCCAGGAATTTTCCGTGTACTTGCGCGGCGAGACCGTGGTGCCTTCCGTGGAAAGATGGAAATTCCCAAGCACCCGCATCCGGTCCAATAGATCGTATTCCTCCATGATGAGCATCTCCTCCTTGTACCCTCCGCTTAGCTCGAACAACTCGCGTGTCACCCAGATGCTTTGGTCGCCGCCTCGGAAGTACGGCTTGTCGAACCGCGTGAACCATGCGTTGGCCTTCAGGAGTAAGCGATCGGAATCGAAGCGCGTGCGGAAGCTCCCATGATCATGGCCCGCAGCAATGGCCTCGGCGATGACCTTCGGGAAGGTGCTCGGCGGGCGTGTATCCGCGTGGACGAAGTAGAGCACGTCACCGCTGCTGTGCTTCGCTCCGTGGTTCATCTGCCCCGCGCGGCCCTTGACCGGAGAGACCCGCACCGCCGCTCCTTCCGCGGTTGCAAGTGCGCAGGTATCATCCGTGCTGCCCGCGTCGCTGACGATCACCTCCAGATCCTTATGGATCGCGGCGTGCCGCAGGTGCTTCACCGTGTCCGCGATCCGCTCGGCTTCGTTGTAGGTGGGAATAATGACACTGATGCGCATGAGGGGCGGCATCTTGAACCGCTTAGCCGATCACAGGTTTGCTTATGGCGTCTTCCGCCGTGAGCAAGCTTCGGGCGTTTATCTCCACACCGGAAAGCTATTACGAGAAGCCGATCACTTCATCTTGCAGACGATCGAGACCGCCACTTCTTCATCCACCATGAAGGTGCCGTTCGGTCCTACACCGAAATCCATGCGGTTCAAGGTAAACGTGCCTGTAAAGGTTCTATCCGCATAGGTGAATGGTATGTCCACCTCCTTGGTGACGCCGTGCATGGTCAACTTCCCTTTCGCCAGAAAACCCGTGCCGGTCTTTTCAACCGTTGTGGAAGAGATACAGATCGTCGGGTACTTCTCCACATCAAAGTAGCTGTCGGATCGCAGGCTCTTATCGCGGCTCTTATTGCCCGAGCTCACGGTCGCTGCATCCACGCAAACCGAGAACTTGGCGCTTGCGGGATCAGCCGGATCGAAGGCCACGCTCCCTTTCATCCCTGAGAACTTGCCATCCACTGTATTGATCTTCATGTTCCCGATCTTGAAGGTGACGCTAGAAGCGGAAGCATCAATGGACTGTGCTTGAGCGTTCGCAAGAAGCGAAAGCAGTGCAAAAAAAAGGGCGATCCGTATGGCTTTCATGTTGTTCGTTCTTGATTGTCCCGTTGCAAAGCTCGTGCCTCCAAGTAAAGTTGTTCGGATGCGTGCGAAATAAGCAAGGAACGAGCGCACTTTAAAAATAAACAGAGGGCCTGAAGGCCCCCTGTCGCGCATTGCGCCCATGGTGGTGGACCCATGCACTACTTCTGCATGCTCTTCATCACCGTGTAGATCTCGTCGCTGTGATGCATGTCGTCGTAACTGTCGAGCTTTTTGAAGAAAGCTGTCCGGGCGGCCTCATCCGGCCAAGCGGCCTTGGCGATGGTGTCGAGCTCCTCGCTGTATTTGCCGAGGTCCTCCCAATTCGCGAATTCCATGGTAGTGACGAACGAACCACCAAGGCTGCCCCAGGCGTGGATCATAAGGGAGTAGTGCTTTATCAAGGTACTCTTCGCGATCACCTTGTCGAAATACTCCTGGAAGGTGGCCTGCATGTCAGCCCTGGTGGCGCCTTCGGGCACTGCGAACTTCGTCGTGGTCTGCGTAACGTAGTTCACTTTGGGCTTGTCCTGCGCGACGGCGCTGATGCTGGTGCCGCAAAGGGCTACGAACAAGGTTGAAAGGGCGAGGGTCTTCATCGTCTTCATCATATCGGGTTTTAGGTGGTTGATCGAATAGTTGAAGGAGTTTCTTCTCCGGCGGTAAAAGTCTACTTGCCTTGCCATGCAGCAACTGGTGGAAATACGGGTTTTGATGCTCCGTTCCGATAGGTCCCTCGCCACTAAATAGGCTAAAGTGCGCGTGCCTTCTTGCAGTTGCGCTCTTCAAATGAATGGAATGGCATACATGGCGGATAGGACCGCGGGAATACGGCCATCCCTACCCGTTCACTACCCTTATTGCGCTGGATCCGGCTCCAGTTGCGCCACGGTCCGTTTCGCCTTGGCCAAGCGCAGTTCCACGTTTTTATCCACCAAGCGCTTGGTGGCCCATTTCTCCAACTTGTGATGTAATGGCACCAGCAAGGCGGCAATGCATACCAGACCCAGCAACATGAGCAGCGGAGAATGGTGCGTGATGGAACCGATCACCGGGTGCAGCACGAGGTTGAGGAATTCGAAGACGATCAAGAGTGCCACTACGCTGAGGAAGGAGATCACCTTGGCGCTGGCGATGAAGCTCCGACTGAGGATGAGGAAGAGCAGGATGAAAACCACGATCCCCAATGCGATCAATGCATACTGGATGTTCTCGTGCCGTTGTTCGTCATCCTGAGCCTTCACCACCGCAAGCTCTTGTTGACGCGCATCCTCCTCGAAGGTCATGAGCTGCGTTTGCTGGATCGCCTTGAAGTTGTAAAGGCTGTCGTTGGCGACCTTGTACATCTCGGAGTACTTGAAGGCGCTGTCCACGTCCGTTCTGCGGTAGAGGTCCGTGAGCAGTTGCGCGGGCTTCATCACCATGGTGGAGAAGGGCGTGCCCTGCACGACGGCGATTGCCTTCTTCGCATAGGCGATGGCGGAATCGTTCCGGCCCGCAGCCGCGTGGTATTCAGCGAGTGCCGTGTAGGGGATATTGAGGTACTTGGGCGATCCGATCCGTTGGCCTTCCTCCACTGCGAGCTGGAAGTAATTCTCGGCGAGCCGCGCATCGCCCATGCGCGCTTGTATCACGCCGAGCTGCCCGTAAATGGCACCGAGGTAGTCCTTGATGCCGCTGCTCATGGTGAGTTCGTAGGCCTTCTGCGTGTAGATGAGCGCAGAGTCCAACTTGCCATCGGCCAGGTAGATCTCGCCCAGGAACATGGGGCCTACGATGGTGAACATGTTCACCTCGATCTTGGCCGCGTTCGCGATCGACTTCTTGCCGTATGCGATGGCTTTGGGGTACTCCTGCAGGTCGAGGTAATTGGTGGAGATGCCTGCATAAGCACTTGCGAGCAGCCGTGGATCGCCGGTCTCTTCGGCCACCTCCATGCCCTTGATGTTGTACCCCAGCGCCTTCGCGGTGCTACCGAACTCGCGGTAGTCATAGCCCAAGCAGAGCAAGCCCAACACCTGCGAGACCTTGTCGCCGGTCTTCTGCCCATGGACCAGCAGAACATCCGCATTGTGCATGTCCAGCACGGGGTTCGTTTCCGAAATGGTGAGGCCACTGAAGCCAAGATAGAACCGGGCGCTGTCGCTCTTCTCTTTGTCCAGCTGGGGAAGGATCTCTTCCATGGTTTGGGAATGCACGGGAACGGCGTGCAGCAGGAAAAGGCAGAGGAGGAAGGATGTGATGTTGCGCATCGAACTATGGTGTTGGCGGGTCCAAGGCCCCGCTAAATGTGGACGTGGCCGGAAGCTGCTTCAAAAGTGGAACGGTAACGCTAGTGGGCACCTCGTAGAAATACCGGTTTCTGGAGAGGATCAGAAAATGAGAAGATCAGACGATCAGACAATGGCATGCCTGCTGAGTGCGACCCCGGCTCAGGGCCGGGGTGACAACCCTGGAAGGAGTGGATACGGGATCATCCGCGCTGGGCGCGGCTGATCCCGTATCCACTCCATGTCTAGTGTCATTCCGGGC
This sequence comes from Flavobacteriales bacterium, assembly GCA_038234075.1. Taxonomy (GTDB): domain Bacteria; phylum Bacteroidota; class Bacteroidia; order Flavobacteriales_F; family PHOS-HE28; genus PHOS-HE28. The sequence goes on from JBBSUV010000071.1 coordinate 12,559, forward strand.
TTGACCCGGAATCTCGAAATGGAATGACCCTGGCTATTCCGAACGGCATCGTGTTCCAGCTCCCTGAACGACCAACTCACTCCCAACCAGTGTATGAACTCATTACCGCAACACCTTCCGTATCGCCGCCAACAGCTCTTCCTGCTTGAACGGCTTCGGAATGAAACCGTCCATGCCTGCATCCATGCACTGTTGCACTTCGGTCTGAAGCACGTTCGCAGTCATCGCGAGGATGGGCGTGAGCGCCTTGATGCTCGGCAAAGCGCGGATGGCGCGCGTCGCTTCGTAGCCATCCATCACGGGCATTTGAACGTCCATGAGGATGAGATCGTAGGTGTTCGCTTGCAGCATGTCCAACGCGACCTGCCCATTCACCGCCACATCGATCCGCACATCGGGGATCGCGTTCCCCAATTCAACCTGCGCCACCATCACGTTGAGCTTGTTGTCCTCCACCAAGAGGATGCGCAGATCCCGTAGGGACGGATGATCATCCGCCCCTACGGATCGCCGCCCGATCTCCACATCTGCAACACCAAGCGCATACGGGATGTTGATGGTGAACGCACTGCCCTTCCCCACTTCACTCTCCACACCGATGGTGCCACCCTGCATGTCGACCAAGCGCTGGCAGATGGTGAGGCCCAAGCCCGTTCCGCCGAAGCGCCGCGTGTGATCGCTCTCCGCCTGCATGAACTCATCGAACACGCGCGCCATGCGATCGGGAGCAATGCCGATGCCCGTGTCGGTGATGGTGCACCGCAGACCGATCATCTCACCCGCTGCTGCATCTCCAACAGATACCGTTGCCGACACCTCCATGTGTACTTCCACGGAACCCTTCTCCGTGAACTTGATCGCGTTGCCCACCAGGTTCATCAGCACTTGCCGCAAGCGTGTGGGATCGCCGATCAACGCTTCCGACACCTCAGCATCCACGCGGGAGGAGAGCATCAACCCTTTCTCTTTTGCGCGGTACTGCATCACGGTGATCACCTCCTCCAGGATCGCTCGCGGTGAGAAACGGACCTTCTCCATTTCCAAACGGCCCGCTTCGATCTTGCTCAGGTCAAGGATCTCGTTCACAATGCCGAGCAGGTTCTCGCTGCTGCTGGCGATCGCGTCCACGTATCGTTCCCGCGTGCCGGGATCAGTAGGCGCATCACGGCGCAGGGCGTTGCTCATGCCCACGATGGCGTTCATCGGCGTGCGGATCTCGTGGCTCATGTTCGCCAGGAACTGCTGCTTGATCCGTTCGCTCTGTTCGGCGCGCTCCTTGGCCGTACTTAGTTCCGATGTGCGCTCCACAACCGTGCTTTCCAAACGATTCCGTCGTTGCCGCTGCATGCGCAGGTAGCCGAGCACCGCGCCCCCCAGCGCAAGCACACAGAGTGCATAGAACCACCACGTGCGCCACCACGGCGGTAACACGATCAGCTGGAACGAAGTGCCTTCCGCATCCCACACACCATCGCGATTATCGCCTCGCACTTGAAAGGTGTACCTACCCGGATCGAGGTTGGTGTAGATCGCGCTCCGGTCCGTGCCGGCCATGATCCAATCCGCATCAAACCCTTGTAGTTTGTATTGGTACCGATGGTTCGCCGGTGCACTGTATTCCATCGTGGCGAACTCGAAGGTGACCATGTTCGTGCTGTATGGAATGCTCAATTCGCTGCTCAAATAGACCGGTTTCGTAAGCAACGGTTCCGGGTCGGTGTGATCGATGCGCCGGTTGATCAACTTTATTCCGGTGATGTGTATCCCGCTCGCGGTGCTATCCACTTCCAGGTCACGGGGATTGAAATAGTTGAAGCCCTTTACACCACCGAAGAACAGCGTACCATCCACTTGCCTACAGTATGCATTCCTATTGAACTCATCGCCTTGTAGCCCATCACTCGCGTTGTAATTGCGGAAGGTGCCTGCCACGGGATCGAACTTGGAAATGCCTTTGTTCGTGCTCATCCACAACGAACCAGGTCCATCGGCCAGCACGCTGTACACCACGTTGTTCGGCAATCCGTCCTTCGTGGAATAGCGCACCACTTCACCTGTTCGCATATCGAACCTGTTCAGACCGCCACCATCGATACCCAACCACAGCACATCACCGGAGCGCGGGTCGGGCTCAATGGAGAGAATGGAATTACCCGACAGCGAATTCGCATTCTGAGGATCATGCGCGAATAATTCCCATTGTTCCACTTTGTGATCGAATCGCACTAGGCCATTGGGTGTACCGATCCAGAAAACCCCATTCGCATCGCGATGGATAACAGTCGCAAAGTGACCGAAAGGATCCGTGGTGATCAGCGGACAATTGTAATACGTATAGGTAGAATTCCGCCGATCATAACGCCCGAAAGCACGGTCACCACCGAACCAGATCAGCGAGTCGCCATCCACCAAAAGTGGTAGTGTACTGACCTCATCCGGAAGAGCCTGCTGAGCCGACGGGCGATGGGATACCGGGCCGCTATCTCCCTGCTTATAGCTGACTAATCCTGCATAATTGAACCAGTAGGTGCCGGACACATCCTGCACGGTGTGCATTCCCCAAGCGCTCGCTATATGCATGGCAGGATGATCGAAATAGCGCTTCCCGTCCATGGCCAACGCATAGTTGCGCTCCTCAGGATCGTAGACTTCTATGAAGGCTCCGTTGCGCGCAATAACAACCGTACCATGAGTTCCCGGCGAAAGCGACCCGACACTAGGACCGGGAACCGAATGGAACCGATCGATACGTGGATCAAACGTCAACACCCCGTAGCCCTTCGTACACTCCCAGATGAGGCCATTGCGATCTTGGTACAGGTTTCCACCTTGTTCCACCATCGTGCGTTGATCATGCGCTACGGAAGTGATCTTCTGCATAGCTCCTGTGCGCGGATCAAACCGGAACAGCCCTCTGTAAAACCCGAACCAGATCCTGCCTTGGCTGTCAAGGATCGCGTTGTTCGTAATGATCCCACCGTAACCAATGGGCATTTGGAAAAGCACTTTCGCACGCGATAGTCCCTCGCTGACATCCACTATCCGCGATGCCTCGATCATATACCGCTTCTTCCGCACGGTGTCGTCCAATACCAACATCAGCTCTTTAACC
>JBBSUV010000072.1:0-15665 GCA_038234075.1 Flavobacteriales bacterium
CCATAGCTCTTTCCCCCTGCACACAAGGCGAGCATCACCGATAAATCCTGTGTAGTCCACAACAAATCTCGCTCCAGCCATAGTGTTGGTTTTGCCAAAGCAAGCCGGAATTGTGTACACACAGTAGCTACGGGAGGCAGGCCACGCGAGCGACAGCCTTGGCGAAAACGTTCTTGCACTCGCAACACGCGAGGAACGTTACGCACCCCGTTGCGCCGTAGCGTCACTGCGGTAACCACTTTACGCTACTGCCCCGGTTCCTCCTTCTTCGCCCGCAGCAAGCCGTAGGACATCAGCAGGCTGCTGCAGATGATCACGACAAAAAGCACGCCGTTGCCCACCAGCGGGTGCGCATGTACTGCTGGTATACTGAAGAAGAGCAGGATGCTGATGAGGCCGCGCGGTGCGATGAGCTGCACGTGCGGGCGTTCCTCCTCGGCCACCAAGGCCATCACGCCGATGCGAGCAAAGTAGATCGCCGCGATCATGAACGCACCCAGCGCGAGCACAGGCAATTGCCCCAGTTCCTTCAAGACGATGCTGAAGCCGAACAAGAGGAAGAAGAAGGTGCGGATCAAGAAGGCGCTTTCCGCTGTGAGGGTCTTCATCTGGTCCAGGTCGGCACCCATCTTGGGGTAGTGGAAGATGCGTGCGAATACGGGGTGATGCAAGCGGTCTGCATTGTTCAGCAGCAGCCCGAAGGCCAGCACGATGATGAGCGAACTGAGGTGGAACTGCTTCGCCAAAGCATAGACCAGCACCAGCACGGACATGATCAGGAAGAACTTGATGTGGTGCTTCAGTTTGCCCATGATGAAGAGCAGGCCGAGACAGAAGACCACGGAGATCAGCGCGATGGACGCCATGTCCACACCAAGCACGAAGATGGACTTGGAGGTCACCGAATCGTTGTACAGCACAAAGTCGAACACCACGATGCCGAGGATGTCGGAAAGGGAGGACTCATAGATCACGAACTCGCGGTCCTTCTTGCGCATGTGTGCCACGCTAGGGATCGCAATGGAGGAGCTGATCACCGCGAAAGGAAGGGCGTTGATCACGCAGATGTACCAGCCTTCATCGCTCAGGATTTTCAATATAATGGCGATCAATACGGCCGTTGCCAAGAGAACGAAGAGTGCTGAGAGAAAGGCCCGGCGCAGCATGCCCAACTTGCCCTTGTCGAAATGGATCTCCAACGCGCCCTCCAGCACGATCAGGATCAAGCCGACATTGCCCAGCACGGCCAGCAGCTTGCTGGTATCGCCGATATTGAAGCCGAGGTATCCGGTCAACAGCGAAATGCCGATCCCGAGCAGCATCAGCAGCACTACGGACGGGAACCGCGTGCGCTTTGCGAACAGGTCGAAGAGGTAGGAGAAGATGACCAGACCGCAGAGGATCACCAGGGTGGTGTACGTACTCATTCGGGGGTAAAGTAAGTCTGCCTGTCCGAAAGCGGGAAGCGGTGAACGGGCCTATTTTCGGGCCATGGCGCAGGTGCTGGAAACACCCATCGAATACCTGAAGGGCGTGGGCCCCCAGCGGGCGGAGCTGATGCGCAAGGAATTGGGCATTGGAACGTTCGGCGATCTGCTGTTGCACTATCCTTTCCGCTATGTGGACCGTACGCACTTCAATGGTGTGGGGGATCCGATGGATGAGGGAACTACGGTGCAGTTGCGTGGCATCCTGAAGGAGGTGCGCATGGTCGGCGAGAAGCAGGCGCGGCGGCTCACGGCAAAACTGACGGACGCTTCCGGCACCATTGAGCTGGTCTGGTTCAGGGGCCTTCGCTGGCTGCAGCCGATCCTGAAGGACGGCGGGGAATACATCGTTTACGGCAAGCCGAGCTGGTTCCGTGACCGCTTCAATCTCGCCCATCCGGAGATCGAATCCGCGTTGACCTGGGACCAAGGTGCAGCTACGCCGTTACAACCCGTTTACAGCACCACCGAGAAGGCCTCGGCGAAAGGCTTGAACAGCCGCGGTATCGGGAAGTTGGTCCAAGCGCTATTGCCGCAATTGCAAGGCGCACTGCCGGAAACGCTCAGTGCCACTTTGGTAGGGCAACTCGGCGGAATGAGCCGGGAGGAGGCCGTGATCGAGGCCCACTTCCCGCAGGATCAGAAAGGCCTGGACCTGGCCGTGAAGCGCTTGAAGTTCGAGGAGCTTTTCTACATCCAGCTCCAGCTCCTGAAGCAGAAGCTGCTGATGCAACAGGACGTGAAGGGGAATGTCTTCGCCCATGTGGGCGACCACTTCAATTCGTTCTACACGGACCACCTGCCCTTCGAGCTCACCGGTGCACAGAAGCGCGTGGTGAAGGAGATCCGCAAGGACATGGGCACCGGCCACCAGATGAACCGCCTGCTGCAAGGCGATGTGGGCAGCGGCAAAACGCTCGTGGCCCTGCTCAGCATGCTGATCGCCCTGGATAACGGTTTCCAAGCGGCGATGCTCGCGCCAACGGAGATCCTCGCGCAGCAGCACTACAAGAGCCTATCGCGTTTTCTGGAAGGACTGCCCGTGGTGGTGCGCTTGCTCACCGGCAGCACCAAGGCCGCCCAGCGCAAGAGCTTGCTCATGGCGTTGAAGCTGGGTGAGGTGCATATTCTCGTGGGTACGCACGCACTCCTGGAAGACCGCGTAGTGTTCCAGAAGCTCGGCTTGGTGGTGATCGATGAACAGCACCGCTTCGGCGTGGCGCAACGCGCGCGGATGCAGGCCAAGGCGAAGGTGCCCCCGCATGTGCTCGTGATGACGGCAACGCCCATTCCGCGCACGCTGGCGATGACGCTCTACGGCGACCTCGACGTGAGCGTGATCGATGAGCTGCCGCCCGGACGCAAGCCCATCAAGACCGTACATCGCGATGATCATGCGCGCAATGCCGTATTCGATTTCCTGGGATCAGAGATCGAGAAGGGGCGACAGATCTACGTGGTCTACCCGTTGATCGAGGAGAGCGAGAAGAGCGACCTGAAGGACGTTACCGACGGCTACGAAAGCCTGTCGCGTCGCTTTCCGCTGCCGAAGTATGCCGTGGGCATTGTACATGGCCGCATGACCCCGGAGGTGAAGGACTATGAGATGTCGCGCTTCAGCAAAGGCGAAACGAACGTGCTCGTTGCGACCACCGTGATCGAGGTGGGCGTGGACGTGCCCAACGCCAGTGTGATGGTGGTGGAGAACGCGGAACGCTTCGGGCTGTCACAGTTGCACCAGTTGCGCGGCCGGGTGGGTCGTGGGGCCGAGCACAGCTACTGCATCCTGATGACCGGTGACAAACTGGGCAACGACTCCCGCACACGCATCAGCACCATGGTCCGCACCCAGGATGGCTTTGAGATCAGTGAGGTGGACCTGCGCCTCCGCGGCCCGGGCGACCTTATGGGCACACAGCAAAGCGGCATTCCGCAGCTGCACTTGGCCAACTTGGACGAGGATGCGGACCTCTTGCAACAGGCCAGGCGAGTGGCACAGCGGCTTCTGGACGATGACCCCGAGCTTCAGGATCCGGGGAACGCACCTATCGCGGGTACCTTGCGGGAGCAGATGAAGGAGAAGGCGGTGTGGGGGAGGATCGGGTGAAAAGAAGACGTTAAGGTTTTGGGCCGCGGAGAGATGAAAGAACAGGATGGCTATTTGGACGCAGAGGCGCGGAGGCGCAGAGCGATCCAAGAGCAGGATGGGTTTTGGGCGCGGAGGCGCAGAGAAGCCATACCGATGTGGTCAACACGACGCCTGCCGGATCAGTGAAAACGCATTCTACACGCCTCGGCGCTCAGCCTTGTGTGAGACGAATGCATCCTCCGCGCCTCTGCGCCTCCGCGTCCATCCTATCGGAGATCAAATGCATTCTCTGCGCCTCCGCGTCCAACCCTACGTCGTCAGTGCCTCCTTCCGCCGCAACTGGTCCGGGTCCAGCACATGCGCCAAGGCCCCACCGGCGATCATGGCCTGCGCGATCGCATAGGTGATGATGATCCAGACCTGCGCCCCTTTCATCGGGAAGCGGAAGCGGTCCCAAGCCAGCATACTGTCCGAGGCGATGAAGAACAACGAGCCCATCAGCACAAGCCAGAAGCTGCGTGGATAGGTGCGCCGATAACGGAACGCGGCCAGGATGCCCATCAATGAGATGGCAACCAAGTAAGCCATCACGGGAACGCCTAAGCCGTCGTCGAGGTGCGGCATGAGGTCCCATCCGAAAAAGAAAGCATAGGTACCGATGCCGAATCCGATCAGGAGTGGCACCAACAGGCCCTCCATACCACCCACTTCGCTGATGTTCTGTGCGAAAGCAAAGGCATAGCAGAGCTGCGCCAGGAAGAAGGCCCCGAGGCCGACCAGGAAGTTGAAGTCATCCATGTAGGTGAACATCAGGATGATGTCGCCGACGAGGGAGAAGAACAGACCGGCCTGTATCAGTAGCGTGAAGCGGTCACCCACCCGGCGGCTGTTGAAAAAGAACCAAGAGGAAAGGATGATCATCAACAGCGGCTTGCACACCCATTCCAGCGTGTGCAGTCCCTTCAACTGTGCGACACACGTGCCGATCAGGGCGAGCGTGTAGATGCCGCCGTTAAGGATCAGGTTCTTTTTTGGATCCATGAAGTGCCGAAGGTAAGCGGGCGCGCCATCCGGGGCGACTTCCATCGCAGGCCCCGTGGCTACTTTCGCGGCCTATTCATTTCCCATGCGCATTTCCTGGAACTGGCTCCAAACCTTGATCGACACCGATGCACTTTCGCCCCGCGAGGCGGCGGATATCCTCACCAGCACCGGTCTGGAGGTGGAAAGCGTGGAACTGGTGGAGTCCGTGCCCGGCATGTTGGCCGGCGTGGTGGTGGGCGAAGTGCTTTCCTGCGCCAAGCATCCGGATGCCGACCGCTTACGGGTCTGCTCAGTGGACATCGGTGCCGACGGCCCCTCACAGATCGTCTGCGGTGCGCCGAACGTGGCTGTCGGACAAAAGGTGCTGGTCGCGACCGTCGGGGCCATTTTGCATCCCGGTGGTGCGGATGTGTTCACCATCAAGAAGGCGAAGATCCGAGGGGTGGAGAGCAATGGCATGATCTGCGCTGCCGATGAGCTCGACCTCGGCACCGATCACGACGGCATCATGGTGCTGGATGCTTCCGCAAAAGCAGGAACTCCTGCTGCCGAATATCTGCAACTGAAAAGAGACCATGTGATCGAGATCGGACTTACGCCGAACCGCTCGGATGCCATGGGCCATTGGGGCGTGGCCCGCGACCTCATCGCCGCGTTGAACCACCGAACCGGTAGCAAGCACAACGTGGTGCTGCCTTCCGTGGAAGCCTTCATGCAGGACGATGATGCGCGCACCACCGCAGTGGAAGTGCAAGCTCCCGAAGCCGCATTGCGCTATGCGGGACTAACGCTCACGCACATCACTGTGGCGCCTTCGCCCGCATGGCTGCAGGAGCGCTTGAAGAGCATCGGCCTTAAGCCCATCAACAACGTGGTGGACGTCACCAACTTCGTGCAGCACGAGCTGGGCCAGCCCTTGCACGCCTTTGATGCCGACAAGCTGAAAGGTGGGAAGATCATCGTGCGCAAGGCGAAGGCAGGCGAGCACCTTACCACGCTGGACGAGAAGGACCGCACACTCAACGCCGAGGACCTGCTGATCGCCGATGCGGAAGGCGGTGCTTGTTTGGCGGGTGTCCATGGCGGCATGAGCAGCGGTGTTTCGGATAGCACGACGTCCATCTTCCTGGAAAGCGCGTGCTTCGACCCCGTCACCATCCGCCGCACCGCGCGCCGCCATGGATTGAACACGGATGCCTCCTTCCGCTTCGAGCGGGGCGTGGACCCGGAGATCACCGTCTATGCACTGAAGCGTGCGGCGTTGCTGCTTCAGGAAGTTGCTGGAGCGAAGATCAGCTCCGCCATCATCGATATCGCGCAGCCGCATCCTTGGGCCGAAGTGGATATGCAATTCGCAAACGTGGACCGCCTCTGCGGCGTGGCCATCGCGCCGGACGACGTGGTGCATATCCTCGAAATGTTGGATTGCCGCATCAGCGCGCGCACTGATACAACAGCGCATGTGAAGGTCCCGCCGTATCGCGTGGATGTCCTGCGTGAAGCCGACCTCATCGAAGAGGTTCTCCGGATCCACGGCTTCGATCGTGTGCCCATTCCGGAGCGACTGATGGTGCCCGCTGTCCAGCAGCCGGAAACGACTGCAGAGGGTTTCGGCCAAAGGCTGTCGCAGCACTTGGCATCGCGCGGCTTCCGCGAGGTGATGACGCCCTCGCTGGTGAACGGTGGCCGCACCGTGAAGCTGAAAGCTGCAGATGAAGAAGCCTTGGTGCGCCTGAAGAATCCGTTGAGCGCCGAACTCGACGTGATGCGCCCCACCATGGTCTTCGGCCTGCTGCAGAGCGCCGCGCACAACATGGCCCGCCAGCAACGCGACCTGCGCCTCTTCGAAAAGGGCCGTGTCTATGCCGTCGCGAACGGAAAGGTCGTCGAGGAGGAACGCGTTGCCATGCTGATCACCGGCAAGCGCTCTAACGACAACTGGCGCAGCGCGGACCGCAAGAGCGAACTCGCCGATGTGAAAGAAGAACTTGAACTGATGCTCCAGCGCATGGGGCTGGGAGGGAACACGGAATTCAGCGTGAGTGAAAGTCCGTTGCTTTCCTCGGCGATAGAGGTGAAAGTCGGGAAGAAGACCGTGGCGCTGCTCGGCGAAGTGGCCAGCCACGTTGCGAAGGCTTTCGACGTGGATCAACCCGCGTACTATGCGGAGATCCACGATGAAACGCTCGTGGCCCTGCTGCGCGATCGTCGCACTACCTACCAAGAAGTTTCAAAATTCCCCGCCGTGCGCCGCGACCTCAGCCTGCTGCTGGATCGTTCCGTGGCCTATGCACAGCTGGAACAGATCGCTTACCGGACCGAGCGCAAGCTGCTCCGTGAAGTGGACCTCTTCGACGTTTACGAAGGCGACAAGCTGCCCGCAGGTAAGAAGAGTTATGCGCTCAGTTTCATCCTGCAGGACAGCGAGAAGACCCTCACCGACGAGCAGGTGGACAAGGCCATGGGCCGCATCCGCGGCGCGATGGAGAAAGAGGTGGGCGCGGAGCTGCGAGGGTGAGAAGGAGACTGCACGATCATTACAAGAGCCTTTGTCCGCTCCCCGATCATTCATTCCTTCCGGAACCGGATCCGATGGTATTTGGTGCCACATAGGGATCATTCAACTGCTGATCCGTCATTGATCAGATCAGCCTACAATGAAAAACTGGCGCGAGCGTTAATGCTCGCGCCAGTTAAAGTGGATGTTGTTCAAGCGACCGATCAGGCCTTGGCCGCGGCGGACTTGGCATGGTCGTAAGAGCCTTTGGCCTCGTCCATGGTATGCTTCACAGTTTTGCTCGCTTGCGCGGAAGCATCCTTTGCGGCATCCTTCGCATCGTTGACCAAGGAATTTCCCTTATCGATCAGATCCGTGAGCTGGCCGCGGAGGTCTCCCGCTTTAGTCTTCAGCTTTTTCCGGGTCTGTTCGCCGGAAGCTGGGGCGAGCAATACACCGGCAACCGCTCCTAAGGCTGCACCCGCGAGGAGTGCGATAAGTGTTTTCTGCGTGGACATCGTCGTAGGTTTTTTTTAAGGTTCGTAAGGTTCGATGGCCCATCTGCATATTGCGTACCACATCATCTCCCCGCCTACAGTTCTGGGTTTTCCTCATGGATAAGGTGTTGGAGAACGAACTTGAGGCGTGAAACTGTGGAAATGCATCCCGATGGGATAGGACGATATTCCACGATCGCTTGACGATAGGATTCGGGCAGAATTTGGCCGGACCGGAATTCCTTGGAGTTGGACGTGAAGGCCCTTGCCGCTGGGATCTCCCAAGTGAATGAGCTGAGCCGAGCGAGTATTTTCAACATTGAAAATGCAGGGCTTGCCAGAAATATATGCCCGTAGCCATGGGAAATGGCTCTTGACGAACAGGACGGTTGACCTACGGACCTGGGTTCTGCAGTTGCTCAAGTCACTGAAGCCTGCCGCAATCTTCACACTTCTACCGTGTGATCCTTGGAACGGTGTGCATGGTACCGATCACGAAGCGCTTTGGCTTCCGATGCCGGTTCTCATGGTGTGAAGTACGGAGACCTTAGGGTACCTCGAAGAACCTCGCTCCCGCGTCATCGGCACTATGTGCCTACCCTTCGGGCAAGCGTTCTCGTTCGGTCATCCTGCGTTGCTCCTCAGTCGGTTACCTGCGGGTAACTTCCTTTCGGAGCGCCTTGGCTGACTCGAACGATAAGCGCTTGTGCCATCGGTTCGAGGTTCTTCGAGGTACCCGTTATGGATAATCATGAATGTAGCCATCGGACCTTATTTACAAGTCGTCCAGGCCATCCGCGGAGGAGCGCACTGTCGAACCGGAACGCGAGCGCCTGCGGGAACCAATGGAAAGATGAAGCTGTACGAACTTTTTCTGCTGCTCCATTGTTGACCAATGCCTGCAAGAAAGGTTGGACAACGGTCTGACCAAAAGCGAGCGCTCCCGCGTAACCACTTCAGCGCCTTACAAGAGAGACCCCACATGTGGAATTGGCTTGCAAGCCGTGTATTGCGCAACCGGAGGGCGATCCTGATCGCTATCGCCCTGATCACCGGGTTCATGGGCTACCAGGCCACTACGGTGGGCATGAGCTACCAGCACGGCGGGCTGCTCCCGAAGACGGATAGTGCGTACGTGGAGAACGAGAACTTCAGGAAGCAGTTCGGCGAGGATGGAAATGTGATCGTGGTGGGCGTTCAGGGCGAAGGGTTGTACACCCCGAAGGCGTTCACCGCTTGGAGCACCTTGGGGAAGGACCTGAGAGCGATCGACGGCGTTGATTCCGTCTTCAGCGAGGCGCACATGTTCACGTTGCTGCGCGACGACTCGTTGATGCGCTTCCGTGTGGTGCCGGTGATGAAGGATCCCCCGCGGACAACGTCGGAGATGGACAGTTTGATGGCGCGCGTGCATGCCCTCCCGTTCTACAAGGGCCTGTTGTACAATGAGAAGACGAAGGCCAGTTTGATGATGGTGTTCGTGGACCCGGTGAAATTCAACAGCGAAGAACGCGGGGCTATGATAGCCAACATCCTGCAACGCACCAAGCGGTTCGAGCAGGAGGAAGGCCTGAAGCTGCACTACAGTGGTCTGCCCTACATCCGCATGGAGGTCACCTCGCTGGTCCGAGCGGAGATGCCGATCTTCCTCTTCCTTTCGCTGTTGGTCTCCGCGATCCTGCTCTACCTCTTCTTCCGCTCCATGAAGGTGGTATGGACCTGTATGGTGGTGGTGATCGTGGCGGTGATCTGGGCCTTCGGCTTCATCGGCCTGCTCGGCTTCAAGATCTCCCTGCTCATGTCGGTGATCGCTCCGCTGGTGATCGTTACCGGCGTGCCGAACTGCGTGTTCCTGATCAATAACTACCACTATGAATACGTGCGGCATGGCAACAAGATGAAGGCGCTCAGCCGCATGATCTCACGTGTGGGCGTGGCCGCTTTGATGACCAACGCCACCAAGGCCGCCGGCTTCGCCGCATTCATCGTCACCTACAGCGCCGTGCTCAAGGAGTTCGGTCTGGTGGCCACTTTGGGCATCCTCTCGCTCTATGTGCTGTCCATGGTGCTCATCCCGATCTTCTTCAGCTACCTGCCTGCGCCACAGGCGCGCGAACTGCACCACTTGGAACGGCCTTGGATGGACCGCGTGGTGGAGCGCATCATATGGCTGGTGAACAAGCGGCGCACCGCGATCTACGTCGTCACCGCCGTGTGTGTTGCCGTGGCGTTGTTCGGCGTGTCCCTGCTGCGGAACGAAAGCCGCATCGTGGACGATCTGCCCAAGAACAATCCGGTGCTGGCGGACCTGCATTTCTTCGAAGACAACTTCAATGGCGTGATGCCGCTCGAGATACTCATCGACACGCACAAGAAAGGGGGTGTTCTGAGGGATGCCACCTTGTTGCGCATCGAGAAGCTGGAGGATACGCTGGCCACCTATCCCGAATTTTCGCGCCCGCTCGCCATCGTGGACGCCATCAAATTCATGCGGCAAGGGTTCTACGGCGGCGACCCGAGCAAATACGCGCTGTTGAAAAGTAGTGAGAAGACCTTCATCGCTCCCTACCTCGGTGGGGCGGACGCGGATCAGAACATGGCGAAAGCCTTCATGGACAGTACGCGCCAGATCACGCACCTCAGCGTGCAGATGGCGGACATCGGAACCACCCGCATGGACGCTTTGCTGAAGAAGTTGACGCCACAAGTGGACAGCATCTTCGATCCTGCGAAGTACACCGTTACGTTCACGGGCACCAGCATCGTCTTCCTCAAGGGCAGTAACTACTTGGTGCGCAACCTCGCGGTAAGCTTGTTCTGGGCCATCGTCATCATCGTCGGGCTCATGGCACTCCTGTTCGGCTCGGTGCGCATCCTCATCGTCTCGCTCATCCCGAACCTTATTCCATTGATCCTTACGGCCGGGCTCATGGGCTTCACCAACGTACCCATCAAGCCGAGCACCATACTGGTCTTCGGCATCGCGCTCGGCATCGCGGTGGACAATGCCATTTACCTACTGGCCCGCTACCGCTTGGAATTGAAGCTCACCGGCCAGGACCTGGCGCGCTCCGTGGACAAGGCCGTGCGCGAAGTGAGCGTAGGCATCATCTACACCTCCGTGGTCCTGTTCTGCGGGTTCATCACCTTCGCCGCTTCCAAGTTCGGCGGCATACGCGCATTGGGAACGCTCACCTCCATCACCCTGCTGGTCGCTATGCTCACCAACCTGCTCGTGCTGCCCGCGATGCTGCTTTCATTCAACAAGCGGTTGACCACGCGCGCCTTCAAGAAGAAGCCGATGCTGAAGCTGTTGGATGAAGAGGAAGCCGACAATGCGTAGGACCCACACTGAAGAAGAGCCATCCAAGTAGGTCCGTGCCGTTCGCCCAAGCTCCATCAGGTCCTCCGACCGGGCCATAGAGCGGGCCTGCCTTCCGGGGCTGCGGCGACTTTGTCCAAACAGAGCACACCCGTTGTGTGTTCCAGCATCGGCCCGGTAATGGGGCTCATCGATGAAAGGAGAGCAACAGAACAGGGAGATCGTATTCGCTGAGCGACCTTCAGGGACTCCCACTTTGGATACCTTCAGCATGAGGGATATCGGGATGCCTCAACCCCAGGTCGGTGAGGTCCTGCTCAAAAGCCTTTATATCTCAGTGGATCCCGGGATGCGTGGTTTCATGGACAAAGGCAAGGATGACGGTGCTGGGATAAGATTCGAATTGGACAAGCCGATCACCAGCCGCAGTGTCGCGCAGGTCATGGAAAGCAGGAACGATGACCTTCCGAAAGGCACGATAGTACACGGCCGCTTGGCGTGGCAGGAATACCAGACCTCAAAACCGGATGGCCTTGAGCAGGTGGATCCTAGTCTAGCACCGATCGCCACTTCAGTGAGCATTTTGGGCGTTACAGGCCTTGCCGCTTATTTCGGGATGATCAACATCGGCCAACCTCAAAAAGGTGAGACCGTCGTCATATCAGGAGCGGCCGGAGCGGTGGGCAGTGTGGCTGCACAGATCGCGAAGATGAAAGGTTGCCACGTGGTCGGTATTGCAGGCTCTCAAACGAAGATCGCCTACCTGGAACAAGAACTCGGGCTGGATAAAGGCGTCAACTATAAAGCGGCCGGGGATCTTGAAGAAGCCATCCGGAAAGCTTGTCCGAACGGGGTCGACGTTTTCTTTGACAACGTAGGTGGTGAGTTATTCGATGCGGTATTTGCGAATATCAATTGGAAAGCGCGCATCGTGATCTGCGGCCAGATCGCTGGCTACAATAGCCCGGATCCGCAACAAGGGCCGCGGCCACAGCAAAAGCTCATTAAGAAAAGTGCGCGCATGGAGGGCTTTTTGGTATTCGATCACAGGGACCGGTTCGAAGCAGCTAAAAAGCAATTGGCTGAATGGTACAATAGCGGCGACCTGAAATACAGGGAGAACCTGGTGGAAGGTTTTGAGAAGCTTCCCACTGCCTTTATCGGCTTGTTCAAGGGTGAGAACATAGGCAAGCAGATGGTGAAGGTGGCAGATGCTCAGTGAAGCCTCCGCTCCCGAAAACCTTTACGTCCTCGCCCATCCGTGAATAGCGCATCGCCGTGCAAGGCATCCGGCACCCCGGATGAAGCTCCGGTGGCCGAGCGCCATCGACCATCCGAACCAAAGAGGCGCGATCAACGGATCACCTGCAGCTTCTGGGTCTTCACCCCGCTCGCAGTGGTCAACACCACGCTATAGTTGCCGCTCTGCAGATCGTGCAGGTCGATGGTGTTCGCCTCAGCTCCGGTCGACACGAAGCTGTTCGCATACACCACACGTCCTGTGACATCCAACACGCGCATTTCCGAGGGCCCGTCCGTTGGGCTTTGCAGGCGCAGGTGAAGCTCGCTGGTCGCTGGGTTCGGGTACATGGTGAAATTCCCCGCCTGTAGCTCGTGGACCCCTACAGAGCCGCTGCTCACGGACCAGGCCCACTCCCATCCCGTATCGCGGAAGCCATCGGTCGCGCAACAGTTCGTGGCGTTCGAGGTCATTTTCATAAAAAGGTTCCCACTGCTACCAACGAACTGCAACCCTGTCAAGTCGACATTGCCCAGGTTTGCTCCATTCATGTAAACAACGGGCGAATTTTCGTCCGGTCCATCGTAGATCGTCAAGTGGTCATATAAACTCGACTCGATGATCCCTGAAGTGAATTCCAGGATGACCGGAGCGCCGCATTCGCTTTGCCAAAACCAAGCGTGCTCATCATTGTCCGCATAGCAATAGGTATCACCCAAGGTGGCCCCATTGCAGGGAATGAGAAGGCTATCCTGAGCGAGCAGGGCCGGTGTCGCGGCGACCATAGTGATACCGGCCATAAGGCAGTTGTGTAGAAAGCGCATGTTCCGGGGTGTGGCTGGGTGGAGTATTTCAGCGACCAAGTTACCCAAGGTCCGTGAACGCCGGGTTGCTCATTCCCTTCAGGAAACACCCAACGGATCGCTCGACTGAGGCACCCATCGAGACCGAGTAAAGACCAGCAGAAAGGTGCGCTACGTCCAGAACAACACGCGTACCGCTCAGCTGGAATCTCACTGAGACAATGCGGCCGATAGCAACGCGGACCTCACTGAGGGCTCCTGTGGGGAAGGTCGGTCACGGTCCAGGGTGAGCGTGTTCAGTGCCGGCACCAAGAAAGCGCTGATCTTCAACACAGAAGGTGTAGTGATCCCCCCCCCGCTGTCGTATCAGAAGCGGGCAAGCAGAATGTTTACGGCTTCCCCCACTTCCTGCGACTCACGGGATACCATGATCCGTCCATCGGAGGTGGCTACGATCGATCGGCTAAGGCAGGTCAATAAGGCTTTAGCCTCCAACTCCGTAAAGGGCGTCCAGCGGACCTGTAGAGGAATAGTTCCATCCGCTCCGGCCAGGCAGTCTTCAGGGGCCTAGGATGGTAGCTGCGAAACAGCCCCAGAAGACGCCGCTAATGTTCGGGGGGCAAGCCACTGCGCGGATATTGTGCTCTGCGGATATCGGCTCTGGCCCGAACGTGTTTTAGCGGATCTTCGCGGCATGGAAATGCTCGATATACTGGTATCCCTGATGGCCCTCATCGCTCTGGAGGTGGTGCTCGGCATTGACAACATCATCTTTATCAGCATCCTGTCGGACAAGCTGCCGGAAGGCCAGCGCGACAAGCTCCGGCGGCTGGGCATCGGGCTGGCCATGGTGATGCGCCTTGGCCTGCTTACGGTGATCTCTTGGGTGATGAAACTGGAGACGGACCTCATCACCATCGGGGGCATGGGATTCAGTGGCAAGGAGATGATCCTGCTCGTAGGCGGCATATTCCTCTTGTACAAATCCACGCGGGAGATCTTCCACATGACCGAGACCGTTGAGGAAGGGAAGAAGGATACGAAACGCCATACGTTCGGTTCCCTGCTCGCGCAGATCCTCGTGCTCGATCTGGTCTTTTCCTTGGATTCCATCATCACCGCTGTCGGGATGGTCGAGCAGTTATGGGTGATGTATGTGGCCGTGGTGGTCACGGTGGTCATCATGCTCGTGGCGTCGAAACCCATCGCCGAGTTCATTTCTAAGCACCCATCCTTCAAGGTGCTGGCGCTTTCTTTCCTCATGGTCATCGGCGTCTCGCTGGTAGCCGAAGGAATGGGCCACCACCTGCCGAAAGGATATATCTACGGTCCTATGGCCTTCGCCTTCCTCGTGGATGTGGTGCAGATGCGTGTTCTTGGCTCCAAAAAGACATAACTGCAACGATCGCGGTTGAGAGCGGGAAATAGTTCACGACCTTGCAGGGGTTCAGGACGAACAAAAAAAACCGGGGCGCATCCGATAGTGGTGATGAAGGACTTAGGAACTACGAACAGGCTCTTATTGATCATTGTTGTTCCCTTCATCTTCTACCTACTGAAGGAGCTGGCGTTCCTCTTCGTGCCGCTTTTCGTCGCCATGTTCCTCGCGTTGCTGTTCCTTCCGCTCATGCGGTGGTTCAAGAAGAAGAATGTGCCAGCCGCGCTCAGTGTATCGGCGGTTGTCGGCATCATCATTTCCACTTTATACCTCGGTGGTCACTTGGTCAGGATCGCTGTTCGCGAGGTCCTTTCCATGGACGGCTCCATCGTGGCAATGGCCGAGGCTAAACTTTTGGGGATCGTGGTCTCTATCGAATCGTTCTTCGGCATCGAGCGCGTGGTGGGAGTGAATGTGGTGGGTCATTACCTCAAGGACTTCGACCTGGTGGACAACTTGGGTCCGGTGATCGGCATGCTGGGCGATACACTCACCATGACCTTGATGACCGTGTTCTATGTCGTTCTTCTGTTGGCCGGTTCCCTCAACCTGCAGGACGTGCTTCAGACCACGATCTTTCCGGATAAGTACGCTTCCATCAAGGTGTTCCGGAGAATAGAAAAGGATATCATCAAGTTCATCCGGGTCAAGTTCATCATCAGCTTCTTCACCGGTCTCGGGTTCACATTAGCGTGTTTATTCTTCGATGTGAGCTTTCCGATCCTCTGGGGGCTCTTTGCCTTCCTGATCAACTTCGTTCAGATGGTGGGCTCCATTGTTTCCGTTGTTCTGCTGAGCCTCTTTGCCATGGTGGAGATCGATACGTCGGGTACCCTGCTGGCCTTTATCCTGGTCATCATCGGCGTGCAGGTGCTCATGGGGTCCATACTAGAACCGGTATTCCTCGGCAAGACCTTCTCCATCAATGTGATCACGGTGCTGGTGATGCTCATGCTCTGGAGTTATATCTGGGGTATCCCCGGCCTTATCATGGCCATACCCATCACGGTATTCCTGAAGATCATCCTAGAGCAATTCCCCAGGACCCGGGTCATCGCCCGGTTGATGTCCGGTGCCGTGGCCGGAACGGTCAGTGCGCGATAGCGAGGACCCTTTTATGTTTGCCGCAGTGAAGACGACGGAGTTCTCCGTTCAGTCCGATCGGGGTGGTTACATTGATGTTCATACATGATGTGCCGCCTCGGCGTGTAAGGCCATGGGACCCTAGGTGAGCACTCCGCTACACCG
>JBBSUV010000073.1:0-15646 GCA_038234075.1 Flavobacteriales bacterium
GAATCCCTCGATCAGGTGAGCAAATTCATCGAACAGCAGGTAAAGAGCCTCGAACGGTCATCCGTGCGCTCCATCTGCGGGTTTGACTACTTCTTACCGGCCCAGAACCTTTGGACGATCCTTTAATTCGAAATGGTATTACCTCCGTCAGCTGCGGTTCAATTCTCTGCGGAAGTTGAGCTATGGTAGCAGTGCGATCCGTTGAAAGGAGGATCCGGGTCATGATCCTATCAGCATCCAAAAGCGTCCGGGTCTTCGTAGTATTGATGGACCAAACCGGTCCGCATGCATCGCCGCCGTTTCCTGCTGAGCGCCATCGCATCGCTCTTTGCTGTTGGCTGGCTCAAGGCTTCCAACTTCCTCCCCATGTCCATCACCAAAGGTTTCAACGTGCGCCGGGGCGAGACCCGCAGCGGCACACACCTCGCCATGAAAGGTGTCACCAGCAATACGCTCGACCTGAAGATCGGTAGTGCCGACACCGCTGGCGGCATGGCCGTGTTCGAGCAGATCGGCGAAAGCCCCAACGGCGGTCCGCCGCTGCACATCCATCCCGCACAGGATGAGTTCTTCCACGTGATCCAAGGCGACTATCGCTTCCAGGTGGGGGAGGACGAGTTCCCTGCTTCCACCGGTGATACCATCTTCCTGCCGCGCGGGGTGCCGCATGCCTTCATCCAGCTCAGCACATCCGCGCGCATGCTGGTGACCTATCAGCCTGCCGGGGACATGGAGGCTTTCTTCCAAGAGACCGCCCAATGGGCCACCCCGCCGGACAGGGAGGAGATCGCACGGGTGTTCCGCGCGCACGGCATGGAGGTGGTGGGGCCGCCGCTGAAGCCTTGAATCCAGGGCATCCCCGATCCCACCTATCCCGCGAACGCCACCCAGAAGAACACCGCGCTCACATAGCACCAGAGCAAGGTGAAGAGCACGTGGATCCCGGTCTCCAATCGCTTCCCTACCCACAAGGCGCGCGAGTAGCCGAACAGCTGCACCAGCAGGCGGAAGACCCAGAACAGACCGAGAAAGAAAGCGATCCTTCGCCCGAATGGCGTGCTGATCAGGTCGTGTGCCGAGGTGAGGCAGAGCAGGCCCATCAGGAAGACCACCACCCCGATGAAGAGTGCATGGATGTGCATCATCTGCCGGTTTATCAGGCTCAGTGAGGCGAGCTCCACCTTCCATTGGAAGTAGCGTGGAAAGCCGACATGGAGCAGCGCCAGCAACACGAACAGGAAGCCGATTAGGTACAGGTGCGTGATCATTGCGGGCAGAGAATGAACGTGGTGATGAAGGGCGTTGTGCGGATCCGTTGTTCCACGCGGAAGCCGCTTTCCGCAAAAGCCTTGAGCCACGTGGCGTTCGCGTGGAAGTGCAGGAAGCCGAGGTTGAAGGCCAGGAAGTTCGCCGGGTCGCGTAGGTGTTCGGTCACCACCAAGCGCCCGTCCGCGAGCAAGCTGCGATGGATCTCTTTCAGAAAGCGCAGCCGCTCATTGGCGTCGCGCACCTCGTGCAATGCAAGGAAGGCCACCACTAGATCGAGCGTGCCTGCTGCGAAGGGAAGTCCGTTCGTGCGCACGGGCCGGGTGCCGGGGTAGGGTGCATAGGCTTTCCGCGCCCGCTCGATGGATGCTTCCGTGTGCAAGGCCGCATCGTAGAAATCGAGCACATGCAAGGTGCATTCACTGAAGCGCTGTTGCAGTGCCGGACTGATCTCGTCGAAGCCTGCGTTGAGGTTGAGCACCGCGCGCGACGCTTGGTCGGGCAGCAGGTCGAGCCATGGCATGCGGTACAAGGCGGAGCGGTCGTAGATGAGGTGCGAGGCCAGCAGCGGCAAGAGCAACGCGATGCAACCCAGCGCGGTGAGGACGATGAATGCAATGCGCCCTGCACCGGTCAGCTCCGCGGCGAGTATTCCGAAGAGCACCACGATGAGCAAGCCGCCGACGTACTTCGGCCAGTTGAAGCGCACCACGTTCCACGCACCTTCATACCGCCCTCTCATGGTCGCATGTCCTCGAGCGTTCCGCGCTTCCAAGCGTAGGGCACCTGCTCCATGATGAACGCATTCGCGAGCCGCAGTTCGCTGAATCCGAGAGCATCCAGGAAAGCGAAGTGCCAGCGTTCCACCTGCACCGGCCGCGGCGTCCAGTTCACCCGCGAGCCTTCCCCAGTGAGCATGCGCTTGTGCCGCGCATCGTAGCTGAAGGTGAACGGTAAAGGACCCACGTAACGCCGGGCTTCATTCCAGCTGGGGAACGGTGAACCCTGCGGCAATGCTGCTTCATGGGCAGGGTCGTCGCGCCATACCACCTCGGTGCTGCCGTCGTGCGCGCGAATGCAAAGGGTGTGACCTTCCTGTGTGCTGCTGATGCGCTTGTGGACGTAGCGATAGTGGGTGAACAGGTTGCCGAGCAACGCCATGCTGCGCTTGTCCGTTTCCGAACCGAGGATGTAGAGCCCGCGCAACCGCTTGCCGTGCGCGTTGGTGTGGCGCACGAAAATGCGATAGCCCAACAGTAGGAAGTGCTGGCCCGCCCATGCCGGGAACCCGCTTGGTCGCAGCGCGCGCGTCTCCACCATCGCCACGGCCAGGAAGCCCCATTCATCCTGGAAGGTGTCCAGCTCCAAGTAAGGTGGAAGCAGTGCTTGCAGTTCCGCGCGCGGCACAGCGAAGGCGAGCACCACCGTACGTTCCAGCTTCGCCTCCACACCGAAAGGATGGTTCTTCAAGGCCTCAAGCATGTGTGGTCGTTTTCCGGTGGATCCCGAAAGCGGTCCAGTAGATGAACAGGACCAGCAACAACGCGAAGAGCGCATTGAAGCGGCCCCAGAGCAAGAGGTCCGGCACGAGCATGAATTCCAAGAGGTTCATCGACGCGATCACGGCGATCTGCGTGGCGGCACACCAGCGGTAGCGCCAGCCGCTAAGGATCCACAGCGCCATCAACGTCTCCGACCAACCGATCGCCACGGTGAACGGATGGGCATGGGCCTCGCCGAGTATCCGCGCCACGATCTGCTCGTGCCGCGGCACCAGGCCGAGCACCTTGCAGAACAGGCCGTTGCCGAGCCAGATGGCGGAAAGCAGGTATCGCGCCCACGTCTTAGGGATCATCGCACGGAACTCAAGGAGGCGCGGAAGGTATTGCAGAGCGGTGGGACCGCGGTGTGCTCCCCAAGGGCATCGGGTCTTATGCGCCCGTTGGGCGGGGCTTCAAAAGAATTCTTCAACCACGGATGCACACGGATACACACGGATAGCCAATATGCGTGTTGCTAACAGGATGGTGACGGTGTTGTGCGATCGTAATTTGATCCGTGCCTATCCGTGTGCATCCGTGGTTCACTCGCCTGGGCTTAGCCGCTTCGGGCTCCTTCGCCAAAGCGCTTCGGCGCCGACGCGCGGAGCACGGTTCGTATTCACGCACAAGCGTCGTCAGGCGCGGGAGGAAGACCCGATAGCCTTGGTGCGGCCCCGCCTTAGGCGGACGGAGGCAGTGCCGTGATCAAGACCGCGGATGCGTTCCCGTTTTGGCGCACCTCTCGGATCACGCCGCAGGCATCGATCACCAGCCGTCCCTTGGCCACCGCTTTATCGATCACGCTTTCGATCTGTGGTGGAGCGGCTTGGCACTTGGAGGCCAGGAACGCCGACAGCTCGCTTCTGGGCTGATCGATGAAGCGGATCAGCGTCTGATCCCGCATCAGGCTGCCCGGCACGGTCACTGCAGGGTCCGGGATCTTCGCATAGACCTTGCCTGAAAGGCCTACGTATCCGCCGGGGTGGATCTTGAATTCACGGGCCAGCTTCAGATTCTGCAGGATGTTCTTCAGGTTCGCATCGGGGCGGAACTGCTTCACCAAGGTCACCACATCCTCCACGTGCAGTGGGGTGTCCACCATGCCCACCTGTTCCGCGATGATGCTGCGGATCGTTCCGGCTTTCAGCCCGGGCCGCTCCACCTCCCAGCGCTTCAGCCCATAAATGCTTGCGCGGCCGATGGACATGAACAGGTCCTTGTGATCCGAAGCCAGGCTTCTTACGCCACCGATGCTGATCGGATGATCGGGAAAGGTGCTGTTCCACACCTCCCGCACAACGGACACGTGGGAAGGGACATCGAGTTTCTCCAGCACTTCCATCAGGCGGTCCTCGTTGAACTGGGTCTTGTTCGCCGGAAGGATGAACCCTTCGTCAGTGATCCGGATGCCCGGGAAACAGGTGCTGACCAAAACCTTCAAGGCTTCCAATAGGCTGAGGCGCATGGCAGGGTCCTGGACCTCCAACAAGGCCCGCAGGTCAGCCTCCTGCGGTGCTATGCGCTCCAACTCGT
The DNA here is from genome assembly GCA_038234075.1 of Flavobacteriales bacterium. Taxonomy (GTDB): domain Bacteria; phylum Bacteroidota; class Bacteroidia; order Flavobacteriales_F; family PHOS-HE28; genus PHOS-HE28. Next base: position 4,341 of record JBBSUV010000073.1, read on the forward strand.
ACTGCCGTTCGATCTCGGTGAGCAAGGGGATGATCGGTGCGATCATTCCGCGGGTGATCAAAAAGGGTTGCTGCAGGTCCAGCCCTTTGCTCCAATGGCTCTTGCCGAAGAGGGTGGTCCAGGAGCCCAACACATGATCGTGCTGGCTGATGGCCTGCATGATGTGCAAGGCGAAGAGCGGCGACCAGTGGGTGTTCTCCCTTGCGTTCAAGCGGTCCAGCACGTGGTGGTCCATCACGAAGGCGGAAGCAGAGGTCTGCAGATCCGGGTAGTGTGCACGCACATCAGGCAGGGTGGTGATCGGTCGGAAAAGACGCGCTGAACGCAGCCGTTCATCGGCCAGGACCTGCCGCACATATTCCCGGGTCACATCGAACCGTCCGGCTATCTCTGCCATGGAACCGACGTTCCCGCGTGAGCCCAAGTAGGCGAACACGATGCGGTGCGGCGTTCTGCGGTCCAGGTCCTGCAGGTAGTTTGTCATGAAGCGGAGGAGGGTCATGCTGCCTTTGCTATCAAAGAGCTCCTTCATATGGGCCGTGGACACGGAATGGTGCAAGGCCCAGCGGTACAGTTCCTTTCCATGGGTACCCTCCACATCCTCCCCCATGACCTGCCGTGCTTGCTCCAGATCCTTGAACAGCGAGGTGCTCATCCGTCGCAATTCGCGCCGGCACGGTCCTCTCAGTGCTGCCAGCTGGGCGGGGTATGCTCCGTGGCGCATGAAAAAGCTGACGCCGCTATGCACGCTCGAGGTGCCCAACATCGACCATAGGACGTGCTGGGCATCCGCGGACAGGCGCTGAAAATGCCCTTCATAGATCTGTACCACCAGCTTCTCCGGCAGGCGCTTTGTCGGCGCGTTGCCTACGCTTTCCGAGAGCTGGTCCAGGTTCGCGAGCATGGTCTCCAGCTCCAGCACCGTTTTCTGTCCGCAGTTGGGCAACTTCGCGAACCCCCCATTCGCCGTATGGAATGCACGGATATCGGAAAGCCGTGCGAGCTCGGCCGCTTCGCACACATGCACTGCCCGCACGGAAAGTCCGTGAAAGAGCGTGAGCTGCGCGAGGTCCATATCCTTCAACGCTTCCATGTGCGGGGTATCCTGGTATCCTTTCCCTGATGTGCGCTGCCGTACTGCCGGCTGTGGGCAGTGGGGTCCTCCCCGCACTTCGATGCGACCTGGCCACTCAGAAAAAGCGCGGAGAACAGGGCGTGAAGCCGATCCATGGGGGAAAGATATAGGGTAAGATCGCCGAAGATACAGGGACATAAAAGATCCCGGGAAGCGGCTTGCACACAAAATGGACCGTCGTTCCTAGCTCCCGCACGGACTGTTGGTCGGTGGTGGTCCATCGCACAAACAACGGGCGAGGTCCGGGATGCGCTGACCAATGCCAACAGAGAAAGAATATCACCTTCAATGCTTTAGTTGGGGCGGACCCGCCACAGACCGATCTTTTTGCCGATCGCGTGGAACCTTCGCTAACGCCCGATCGCCGCGGATGGGGAAGAAAAGGGCGATCCTCGGCCCTGTGTTGGCAAGAGGATGAACAAAGAACCTGACCCATGAAGAGCAACAGCAATGATCAAGACACCACCAGCCCCAACGAAGATCCACGGAAGGAAGAGGGGACCATGCCTGATCCACCCCAACGGAAAAGGAAGCGTGAGCTGATGGAGGCACGAACCGGTCTGGTGGCAGTTGCACTGATGACCACGGGCATGCTCTTCGCGCAGACCACGCCCAGCACGGCTGCCCCCGAAACGAATAACAATGCGCACAGCTCCACGCAGCAACCGATCACGATGCAGTCGCCGAAAGGCTGGATGATGTTCGACGATAACATGGGCAGCGGCTTGGACCTGAAGTCCGGTCAGCTTCAAAAACTCCAAGAGGTGGACAGCCGCTATAAGGACAAGTATGTCGGCCTGGGCGAAACCCCTTGGACGAACCCCGGCTATGAGGCGCTCACCCAGCAGCGCAATGCCGATGTGAAGTCCATCCTCACGCCGCAGCAATACGATAAATGGAATGCGACCTACGGCGTAAGGCCCGCAAAGGCTCCAACGACCAAGCCGACGGAAGCCGTACCCGCCGATCCAGCAGGAAGTGGCCTTATCAAGCCCCCAGGCACCGCACCGACCCAGCCCGCAGGTGTCACCGGCACCACCACGCCCCCCACGGGCAAGCCCTGAATACGGGCCAGCCTAGTACTACTGGAACGCCCCCTGCCCTTGAAGCAGGGGGCGTTCTCATGCGTATAGCAGGCCGGGATATCCACAGGGTTATTTCCACAGATGACGCAGATGACACAGATGCAGGTTTGTGTTCTCGGTAGGTGTACACGGGGGATCTTAACCGTGTCCTCTGCGGCCAAGTATCGGCAGCAGTCTGCATTATCCCGCTATGGCGGGACAGGTGCTGCGTCCTTCCGCTATGGCGGAACAGGTCCTGCGCCACCTGCGGCTGAGCATCGGCAGCAGTCTGCATTATCTGCGTCATCTGCGTCATCTGCGGAAAAGCATCGGCGGCAGTCTGCATTATCTGCGTCATCTGCGACATCTGCGGAAAAGCATCGGCGGCAGTCTGCATTATCTGCGTCATCTGCGACATCTGCGGAAAAGCATCGGCGGCAGTCTGCATTATCTGCGTCATCTGCGACATCTGCGGCTAAGCATCGGCGTTAGCCGGCATTAACTGCGTCATCTGCGGAAAAGCATCGGCGCTAGCCGGCATTATCTGCGTCATCTACGCCATCTGCGGCTAAGCATCGGCGTTAGCCGGCATTATCTGCGTCATCTGCGTCATCTGCGGAAAAGCATCGGCAGCAGTCTGCATTATCTGCGTCATCTGCGGAAAAGGATCGGCGGAAGGCGGAAAGTGAGCATCTTTCACCGGACCTAATCCTCACTCCCATGATCAAGCGCATCGCCCTGGCCGTCATCCTCATCGTCATGGTCTTCAGTTGCATCCGGCTCGTCGGCCTGGAGCGGACCAAGGCCGACCTGAAGCGCGACCGCGTGGAGCTGAGCCACATCAAGTACGGGCTCTTCAGCGTGGATGAATGGAAGCGCATCATCGCCAAGATCATCACCAAGAAGATCCAGGAGTTCAAGATCACGAAGGCCAGCCGGCCCAAGATGAAACAGCAGGTGGAGGAGGTGCTGGGCAAGTTACTGGACGAGGTGGAGAAGGTGATGAAGAAGCAGAACGGAAGCCGCGGCATCAAGGGCTGGGTGCGCGGCAGCTTCATGGACATCTTCGACGTGATGGCCGATGTGCGCAAGGGCATCCCGGACTACGCCGACATGCTGCTCAACTATTTGGAGGATCCCACCAACAAGGCCGCGCTCCAGAAGAACCTCATCAAGCGCTTCAATGAATTGGCGGACAAGACAGTGGGGGAGGTGGACTACACGGAGTACGATGCCATCCTCTTGAAGTACGGGACAACGGAGCGAACGGAGTGCCTACAACGCATCGCGGAAGGCACCGAACAGATCCAAGGGCACGAGCAGCTCCTCTTCATCCTGCTGGCCGCGGCCTGCATCGCGTTGCTGATGCTGATCCTCTCGGGAGGCGCCTACGGCACGGCGGAACTAATGACCATGGCGGCCTGTGCCACCGCGCTGCTGATCACCGGCCTCGCCTTGCCGATGATCGACATCGAAGCCACCATCGCCAGCTTCTCCTTCAAGCTGATGGGCGAGCCGGTGGAGTTCACGGACCAGGTGCTCTTCTTCCAGAGCAAGAGCATCCTGCAGGTGGTGCGGCTGCTGATCTCCAACGGCGGCTTCGGGCTGGTGCTGGTGGCCCTGCTGGTCTTCACCTTCAGCGTGCTGATCCCGTTCGCCAAGCTCCTCGCCTCCATCCTCACCATCCAGAGCGGACGCCCACCGGCGAATGCCCTGCACCGCTTCCTGGTGTTCAAGAGCGGCAAGTGGAGCATGGCCGACGTGATGGTGGTGGCCATCTTCATGTCCTACATCGGCTTCAACGGCGTGATCAACAGCCAGCTCACGCAGATCACGGCCTTCAGCAGCAACGTGCAGGTGTTCACCACCAACAACTCCGTGCTGCAGACGGGCTTCTACCTCTTCACCGGCTATTGCATCATCGGGCTATTGCTGAGCGCGATGATCGATAAGCGGATGGGGAGCAGTCCAGTGCTATCGGGTCTTGCTCCCGCGCCTGTCGGCGCTTATGCGTGAATGCGAATGAACCACCCTTCGTCGTCGCTCAGGAACCACGGATGCACACCGACCCCGCTTCGCCAAAGCGCTACGCGGAGGCGAGTAGGCACGGATCAAATTGAGTGGCAGTTTTTCTGACTTATTGAATTGCCGACCGGGTTGTCGACCTTTGTCTGCACGTTAACACCATGGCCCGCAGCATACTCTTCCTTTTCCTACTGACCACGTTCGGCGCTTGCGCCCAACCCAAGACAACGCATATGAAAACCGGGAACCCCTTGCTTTGTGATATCGAGACCGGGACCTGTGAGGTCGCCGGTGCCGCCACGCAGGAGGCGGTGAACGAAGCCCCCTTGCAGCCCAACATCGGCAGCACCGTCACCATCCAATACTTCACCGATCCCATCTGCTCCAGCTGCTGGGGCATCGAGCCGCAACTGCGCCGCCTAGCGGTGGAGTACGGTGCGGCCGTGAACGTTGAATACCACATGGGCGGCCTGTTGCCCGGCTGGGAAGGCTTCAACGGCGGCGGCATCAGCAAGCCGAGCGACGTGGCCACCCACTGGGATGAAATGAGCCAGCACTACAAAATGCCCATCATCGGCGATGTGTGGCTGGAGGATCCCTTGGCCAGCAGCTACCCGCCCAGCATCGCCTTCAAGGCCGCGGAACTGCAGGACAAGCAGCTGGCCCATGCCTTCATGCGCCGCATGCGCGAAATGGTCTTTATGGAGAAGCGCAACATCGCGCGGCAGGAGGTGATCAACGAAGCAGCGGCCCAAGTGGGGCTGGACAGCGTCCGCTTGGAAAGCGATATGAAGGGCGCGGGCGATGCCCTCTTCAAGGCCGACCTCGCCTTGGCACGGGCCTCCGGCGTGCGCGGCTTCCCCACGATGCTCCTCAGCAACGCGGAAGGCCAGCGGCAGGTGGTGTACGGTGCCCGCTCCTACGAGCATATGGTGGATGCCCTGAAGCAACTCGCGCCGGGCGTCCCCGCTGCCGCACTCCCCACCACAGTGGATGCGCTCTTCGCCCTGCACCCCAGCTGGTGCGCGCAGGAAGCCGCCCTGATGCTGAACATCGCACCGGCGGAAGCCACGCGCCAACTCGATGGCCAAGTGAAGGCAGGGAAACTGAAGCGCCTCGATACGCGCAACGGGGCCATCTGGCGCAAGGCCAAAGCGTGAGCGGGGGCGTAGGCCCATTGATACTCGCGCAGGGTCTCCATTCCGGCGCTCGGGTTTTTCCCGAGTGCCCCGTGTTGCCGGCCTCTGGCCGAAGAGCATGCTCTGCACATACGCTATGAAAAGGTTGGCGGAGCCCGCCTGAGGCGGATGAGGAAGTTAGGCACTCGGGATCCCGGATGAGGCTCCGAGGCAGAGCGCCGGTGAGGACGTACCTTTCCCATCAGCTGCGTACTGCACTCCGATGCGATCCCGCTTCCTTCTCCTCTTCCTTGTTGCGGCCAAGGCTTTCGCACAGCCCGGTCTGCCGGGCTTCACCTTCACGCTGGCGTCGGGGGCTGCGGAGCCCCGCCCGTTCACGCAGGAACATCGCGTGGAGCAGCATTACCGCGAGCTACTGCGGATCGTGGGGACGCAAAGCTCCTTCCTGGGACCTGAGGCGATCGTCCCGTTGCAGGGCGCTGTGCTGCTCAAGGATACGGCCGCGTCTTGGCTCTCCTATGCTCCGGTCCAGGACGGGATCGTGCAGTCGTTCGTGCTGGTGATCGCGGGTGCGGATACGCTGCGGATCGATCTGCCGGATCGCATGGATGCGCTGCGGGAACGCGCCTACGCACGTTGGGACCGCGATACGCCCGAGGTGGTCCGCTTCCGCCCCGGACGGGCCACGATGGAGGAACTGGTAAAGGACGCCTGGTCTACCCGGGCCGCGAACGGTCTAGCGTTGCGGATGATCGCCGAGGAGGATGCCGCTTATAAGAACCAACTGAAGGAGCAAGAGGACTCTTACCGCTCGCAGCCAACTCCCCAGCCGCCGAGGAACTCGGAGCCACCACACACGCCGACAAAAGAGGAGATCGAAAGCGAGATCGCGCAACGCCCCGGATTGAAGGAGGTGAATGTCGACAGTGTTGGTGCCGGGAACGTATGGGTGCGCATCAGCGGCCGGGTCATGCTCAATGGCGGTTGCGCGAGCGGGATGCCGCTCTATGGCGTGGAGATGCGCACCGATACCAGCTGGGTGGAGCGCATCCCCTTCGAGCCGATACAGATGGAATGCGGCATGCCGTGGGCGGACTGGACGCACCACCCCGTGATGATCCCCTTGGCTTGGTGGGTGCGTGCGAACTCCCGCGAAGGACAGGGCGAACTGGAGCCGGGGAACTATCGCTTGGTGTTCATGGGGTCGAACATGGAGCGCATGCCGACCGGGCCTTTCCGCATGGACTGATGGGGGCAGCGCCTTCACCTGATAACAGCACATGCTTTTGACACTCGCGCAGGGTCTCTCGAAGAGGACCCTGCGTAGTTGGTCGATGACGCAGGGACCCTGGGCGGAGTCCCTGCGGGAGGATGAAAAGAAGACCCTGCGTAAGCTATTCGGTCACGGAGGGTCTCGAGGGTCTGCGCGAGAGCAGATCGCCTTCACAGCAACTTCATCGTCCCTTGCCGCGGCTCCTTCGCCACGCGCTCCACCCACTCCATGCAGCCGGGCACATTGTGCCAAATGGACCATGCGAGTTCCGTGTAGACCATGGCCTCCTCGCGGCTGCCTAATAGCACGGACCCCGGTGCAGGTTTATCGGACCCATCCTCCTCCAGCAGCAGATCCACCACGTGCGGGTTGCGTTGGATCGCATCGCGCAGGAGCTTGTCGGCGTTCGTGCGTTGGGTGGTGAAAGCCATCAGCGCCCGGTTGTACGGCGTACTGGAGAAGGCATCATCCTTGTATTTCATGTCGATCTCCTTGAAGCGTTGTTCCATCACCAGGCCGGCGAAGGTGAGCAACAGGAACTGGCGGATGCCGAGGTTGTCGCTCTCGTTCAGTTCGATCATGTCGATCCATACCCCGATGGCGCCGTACGGGTCGCCGAGGAAGAAGAGGCTTTCCGCATACCCCTGCATGCAGCGCATGTAAGGCCGTGTTTCGTGGAGCTGCCAGAAATGGCCCCGGTGCTTCTCCTTGAATGCCGCGTCGTACAGCTCGTTGCCCACGTCGATGCCGCGCTTAAAGTAGGCGATGCGCACAGCGACCAAGGACTCACAGCGGCCCAGCAGGTCGTAGGCGCCGAGGCAATCGTGGTCCAGCTCCAAGGCCTGCCGGGCCAGTTCGATGGCGTGGGGCGTGTCGCTCGCATACCCCTCCATTACCAGCTCCTCGGCATCCTCGATGCAGCCGTCCGGCTCAAAGCCCGGGATGCCCTCCTCCATCATCTTCTCTAAAAAGGCCTGGATGTCCTTCTCACCTTTGAAGTCCTGCTTGGCAAGGAGCCGCTGCAGATCTTCTATGCCTCGCAGGCCGGGGCCGTTGGGCGTGGATGTGTTCTTCTTTGCCATGGCACAAAGTAAAGAAGCGCAGCGCATAGCCCCGCCTCGGCCCAACGGTTAATGCGTCTTCAGCCCGTTGATGCTCGCGCAGGGTCACGAGGCGGAGACTCTACGTGAGGAAGGTTGGGGGATCCCGCCTGTTGCGGATGAGGAAGCTAGGTACTCGGGACCCTTCGAGTGCCTCAGGGCCCGAGCGCCGGTGAGGACCTACCTTTCCCCATCAGCCGTGTACTGCACTCCGATGCGATCCCTCTTCCTTCTCCTGTTGCTTGTTGCGGCCAAGGGTTTCGCACAGCCCGGTCTGCCGGTGTTCAATTCCTCGCTGGCGGAAGATGCTGCGGAACCGCGGCAAACCACGACCCATGTGGATCTCGATCGCGGGATCGCGCAAGAACCCGGGTTGTGGGAAGTGAAAGTGGACAGCGTTGTTGCGGGCAACGTGTGGGTACGCATCAGCGGAAGGGTGCTGCTCAACGGTGGCTGCGCGAGCATGATGCCGCTTTATAGCGTGGAGATGCGCACCGATACCGGCTGGGTGGAACGCATCCCGTTCAACGCGCTACAGCTGGATTGCGGTATGCCGAGGATGGACTGGACGGACCATGCGGTGATGATCCCGGTCGCAGCATGGGTGCGTTTGAACTCCCGCGAAGGACAGGGCGAACTGGAGCCGGGGAACTATCGCTTGGTCTTCACAGGGGCGAACATGGAGCGCACTGCGACCGGGCCTTTCCGGATGGACTGATGGGGGTAGCGCCTTCATTCCGGCGATCGGGTTTTTCCCGAGTGCCCAGTATTGCTGCCTCTGGCCGTAGAGCATGCTCTGCTCATACGCTATGACAAGGTTGGCGGAGCCCGCCTGAGGCGGATAAGAAGCTAGGCACTCGGGACCCCGGATGGGGCTCCGGGGCCCGAGCGCCGGTCGGGGGAGGATGAAGACTTGTACGGCGTGCTTTAATACTCGGGGATACTCCGCACGGCCAATGATCGTCTACGCCTTTTCGCTATTGCGCTTTACGCGTCGACGTGCCGTTCCTGCACGTTTAAGTGGCGCGCTCTTTCTGTTCTTCTTCAAGAAGACCTTCAGGCTCTCGGCTTCTTTGTCCGTGAGTTCCCTGGGAACTACTTCCAAGTCCACAGTGAGCAGTTCTTTGATAGGGGCTTTCATCGGCGGTCAGTAAAGTAACGGTCCACGAGTGATCGAGCTTGCTTGGTTCCAATGGCCATCGCATCCCCATAAAGGATCGTGGCTCCGAGCATTTGGGCATAGTGGTCTTTCAAAGCAGTTTTGGATACGAAAGATACGGCACCGGCATAACCCAGGTCGAACGCGCGAAGGCATGCGGACGCGAAGAGGTTCGGGGCGACACCTTGATAGACCTTCTCCTTCCCTTGGTTGAAACGGGCGCTCTCAACGAGATGGATGAATACGTGATCGCCTTTGTCCTCAATGCTGATCAACCCTTGGATCACACTATCGTCAGCAACAGTGGTCAACGCAAGTACCTCATGGACGGGTTCGGAGAATTCCAGCTTCCAGTTGAACCGCCAATCCTTCTTCTTCAAGCGGCGATCGGTAGTTGACAAAACGGTAACGGGCGTATCGAACACCTCACCCGTGCGCACATTTTGAATGGAGTTCGTGAGCTTGTCGATCTCGATGTCGATGGGCATAGCGACAAGATACGCCGATCAGGGAGATTTTTCAGCGCGCCAACACCACCTTGCCGCTCGCCCATGTGCGGCCCTTCACGGCGCATCGCCACACGTAGCTGCCTGCTGCCAGATCCCCCAGTTCCATGCGCGCATGGGGTCGGGCCGCAGCGCTGAACACCACCGTGCCGCTCACGTCGCGCAGTTCGAAGCGTGCACCGTCGGGCAGCGGTGCTTCAGCATCCAGTACCAGCCAGTCGGTGGCGGGGGAAGGATGGACAGTTATTTCCTTGTGCTCCGTGGTGATCGCGGGTAGCCCGGTGGTGGCGGCACTCCAGCGGAGCACTTGGCCGCCGCCACTCACCACGATGGCGGTCGTATCGTCGAGCAGGTCCACGGCATAATTGCCTTCCGTGGAGCCGACCCAGGCCTCGTCCGACCAATCGACGCCGTTGTAGGTATGCAGGATGGCGCCTAACGTGCCCACGGCGATCCCGTGTTGCGGGCTCGCAAAGTCGATGGCATACACGTTCATGGACAGGTCCGGGTCCACGTCACTCCAGGTGAGGCCACCATCCACCGTGTGGATGAAGGTCGGGAGGTACCAGCCACCGGCATAACCGTTGTCGGCGTCCAGGAAATGCAGTCCCTCGAAACTGGTCAGGCTGCTCATGGGCTGGATCGGCAAGGCCGTCCAGTTCGCGCCGCCGTCGGTGGTCTTCAACACCTCCCAACTGTAGCCGTACTCGATCGCGTAGCCCGTACCGCCAGTGGGGAAGTGGATGTTGGAAACGGGGTTCGCTGCACCGCTGAACACAACGGACCACGTGGCCCCGCCATCCAGCGTGCGCAGCAGCGCACCCGTGCCGAACCAGCCGCCACCGCAGAAACCGACCTGCGGAGAAACAAAGGTGATGCAGCCCCACGGACCCGGAAGCGGCGTGGCCACCGTGCCCCAGGAAAGGCCTCCATCAACGGTATGGAACAGCCCGCTATCGCCGACAGCAAAACCGTTGAGCGCGTCGTGGAAATACACGTCTTGCAAGTTGCCACTGTTGGGGAATGGCATCGCGGCCCAGCTCAGGCCGCGGTCCGTGGAGCGGATCACCGTGCCGTAATAGCCCACCGCATAGCCCGTGTCGTTCGGGAACTGCACGGCATAAAGCGGCTGGGTGGTGGGGCTGGTGCGCTGCGTCCATTGCGCGTGAACAGCCAACACCGTGAACAGGGAAACCAGCGTCAGGAGTTGTTTCATAGGGTCGCGGTCTTGCGGGTAGGAATTTGCGGCATAGCAAGTAGACGCGGGAACCTTCGATTTCGCTGCCTCGGCGCACGCGAAAAGGCAGGTCTCATTCCGGGGCCGAGAGCCGGGGATGGGCACGATGATCGATAAGCAGTAGAAGAGCGGGAGTACCCGTGAGTGGCCCTTCAGCGCCTAGGCAGCTCCGGCTCAGGCCGCCTTTTTCAAACGCTCCAAGCGGAGCGGAAAGCCCAAGCCCCAGCTCTTGTAGCGGTCGGTCTCGGTGCTGATCACCTTCGGGGCCATGGCCACATAGTAGCGGCGCCATTCGAGCAGTTGGCGCATCGAGCGCAGACTGCCACGCTGCATGCCCATCTCCACATCGAAGAAGGTGTGCATGTCCACCACGGTATCACTGAATACCATCAGCCCCAACAAAAAGCCATGCTCCACCGCGCTCGCGATCGAAGGCGCGCCCTTGTAAGTGCGCGGCACACTGGCCTTGTCGTAGTTCTGCCAGTGCAGCTGCCGCAGGGCGTCCTGCACATTTAAGGTCGGGCAATAGCGGGCACGGTACTGGTCCAGCACATGCGGCCGCAGGTGCGTCATCGGGCCTTCCGCATCGATCTGCACGCCGTGTATCCCTTCGCTATCGAAATACCAGGCCATGGGGTAAAGGCTGGTGCGGACCGGACTGATGGTGA
>JBBSUV010000074.1:0-14977 GCA_038234075.1 Flavobacteriales bacterium
AGCAACCCGCTAGGGATAAACCCGACGAACGACGGGCTTCGGCCAAGGGCGGGAAGACCAGAAAACTTCCCGCTCAAGCCCGGAGTTCCTCATGCCTTAAAAAACTCAACAAGCGTTTGGAGATGTCATAGAATAAGCGCGCGCATCCGTAGATAAGCCCACGACAGCCCGTTGGACCTGTATACAATACACCAATTCTATTGGAATAAGATCCCTCATCGCTTTTCGGATACCTTACATTCGATGTCGATACAACACGGATCTGTTCAACCCAAACCCCATCCCAATGAGATCAGCTTTACGCCTTTTACCCATCGGTGCCGCTATGTTGCTCTTTGGCAATCTTAGTGCCCAAGCCCCTTACTCACTCCATATTTCCGGTCAGCTCGAAGGCTGCGCCACCGGGCAGCAGATCACCCTGCAGACCATGCCCGGCACACTGCCCGCGCAAATGGCGACGGCAGCGGTGGCCACGGACTGTTCCTTCTCGGCGGACTTCGGCGTCGACTCCCAATCGGGCGGAGTGCTTGCATTATCCAACTGCGGCAACGGCACGGTCACCGCTGACTCATCCGCATACGCCTTCAGTGGACCGAGCGGCTCCACGGACATCACCTTACAACTCTCGTGCGGGTCGGACACAACCTCGGCGTGCCAGGCCTGCTTCACCGTCACACAGAGCGCACCCTTCACCGCACAGTTCACCAGTTGCACCAGCGGCGGGACCCCACCCTACTTGGATGGCTGGCTGCTTCCCGACGGCACCCTCACCATCGGTCCGGCGCCGAGCTTCACCTTCAGCGGTCCCGGCGCTTATGGCATTTGTCTGCAAAGCTCCGATAACACCGGCGCCACCAGCGCGGCCTGCGATACCGTCTTCGTCGGTGCTGACGGCACCATCAACCCGCCGGGCAGCCTGCCCTGCTTGGCCGGTTTCTGGATGGTGCAGGCGTATGCGGATACATCCAACGGCGGAAGCTTTCTGGCACCGGTCCCCAACGAGGTGTGGGTCCTGGACCTCAGCTCCGCGAGCGATGGCATCGATGCCTATTCATGGGACTTCGGTGATGGCAACATTTCCACGGAAACCTATCCCACACACACGTACGTTGGCCCCGGACCTTATCAGCTCTGCCTTACCATCAGCAACGGAAGCTGCTCGGACACCTTCTGCGACACGGTGAGCATGGATGAAGCAGGACTGCTCAACGGGATGGCTACCGACCCCGGCACCCACACGGCCACCACACACCCGAGCGAGCGCTCCGGAGGCTTCACGTTGACCGTGCTCCAAGGCTTTCCAACAGGTGTCGCCGAGCTTCCCGGCGTGGCCGACTTCAATCTGTGGCCGAACCCAACGCAGGATGAATTGAACATATCCTTCAACAGTGTCCGGGCCGGTGCGATGCCGATAACGGTGATGGCAACGGACGGCCGCGTGGTGCTGCGTGAAGCCTTCAACATGGCGCTCGGTGGGAATACACTCCGGCTGAACACCCAAGATCTCGCCCCGGGACTGTACATGATGCGCATCGGTGAGGAAGTGCACAGCGTGACGCACCGCTTCCTCAAAGTGCGTTGATCGTCCGTTCTCTTCATGGAAAGGGTGCTTGCGGGTCCGCAGGCACCCTTTCGGCTTTGGGGCCAGTCATAACCTCGGAACTATTTTCAACTCCACCCAACCCACCAGCCCGATCTTGCGTGTATGGGAGTGAACACCTGGTCCCAAAATCACAAAATCATGAGATCCACCCTTCGAACCCTTTATCTCGGCCTTCTCACGCTAAGTGGGTTAACGGCCATGGCCCAGAACTCCATTACCGTCATGGGATCGGTAGTTCCATGCAACGGCATCAGTTACCCGGTCCACATTTTCAGCGACCCCGGCACCACACCCTTGGTGGACACTGTGATCAGCACGGGCGCAGGCTGCTCCTACTTTTATACGTTCCACCCCACCAATACTTCGGGAGGAATAGCGGTGGTGACTTCCTGCGATGGTGGCATTACTTGGGGGGTGGAGGATTCGTCCGCCTATTCAACTCCTGTCGATACGATCGTGGCGAACCTCAACTGTGGCGGTGGACCTTGTGTTGCACCGACCATTACACCTATCACTGAAGCCTTGTCGGCCTGCTCATCGGACACCTTCCATCTGGCCATCACCACCAGCGGGACCGCTCCCTTTAATTACAACTGGAACGGACCTGGAACGTTTTACCCGAATAATACCTCCGCCTCCGTATATATCCAGAGCAATGTCGGGACGAACTACCACGTGACCGTTAGCAATGCATGCGGAACGGCGGAGGCCGATATACCGGTCGCTATCACACAGGCTGCGGATGCCGGGATCTCCGTGGATACTTCGCTCTGCGGCGCCACTGCGCCCGTACTCTTGGTGTCCCTATTGGATGGATCGCCGGATGTCGGCGGCGTATGGAGCATCAACGGGGCCCCACATTCTCTCTTCTATGATCCGGCCGTGGATCTACCAGGCGTGTATGTTCATACCGTCGTGGGAACAGCTCCTTGCCCAAATGCCTCGGCCACAGTTACCATCACTGGGACAACCACATGGTACGGCGATGCGGACGGCGATGGCTTGGGTGATCCGAACATTACGATCCAGTCCTGCACGCAACCGGCTGGTTACGTAAGCAACGCCTATGATGAATGCCCATCCATCCTCGGCACTATCGGTTCCGTTTGCGATGACGGCAACCCGCTCACCAGCAATGATCACCTCGACTTCAACTGCGTATGCGTAGGAACTGATTCGACATTTGTGGACTGCCTCGGCATCCCGGGAGGTAGTAACGTTGTGGGATCATTCTGCACGGATTCTCTTGGGGGCTTGGGCTTCCTTGGCAATTGGGATGCGAACTGTATTTGCCAGCCCGGCACCTTCCTGGATTGCCTTAGCATACCCGGCGGCTCCAACCTCCCGGGCACAGCTTGCACGGATACATCGGGTGCAGCTGGCACTTGGAGCACCGGTTGCGTTTGCATTGCCGACACGACCATCACCGGCTGCCAAGCATGTTATACCATCACGCAGGTCGCACCCTTCACTGCATTGTTCACCAATTGCTCCACCGGTGGAACGGCGCCGTTCGATATCATCTGGGATTTCGCTCCCGGCGGAGGCTTAGACGGGGATTCGATCACCCTGGTCTATCCCGGTCCAGGCACATACATCGCCTGCTTGAACATCCTAGATGCCAATGGTATTGAATGCCACATCTGCGACTCCGTTGTTGTCGGTATTGACGGCACCATCAACCCGATATCACCACAACCTTGCACCTCCAGTTTTTGGGTGATCCAAGCCTATGACAGCACGGCCACCGGCGTGGAGCCGATCCCGAACGAGGTATGGGTGTGGAACCTCAGCAGCGGCGGGAACGGCAACTACCAGTTCCTCTGGAACTTCGGCGACGGCACCAGTTCCACCGACGCCTACCCCACACACGTTTACGGTAGCGACGGCCCGTGGAATCTCTGCCTAACGATGTATTCCGGCGGCTGCACGAACACTTACTGCGACAGTGTGAGCGTGGACGCGAACGGCATCCTGAACCAGCTTGTGATCGGTGGCGGCAACAGCAATGTGCATGAAGCCACTACGGGAAACCGTTCCGGCGGATTCACCTTGAACGTGATCCAGCACATTCCCACAAGCGTCACGGAGATCCCTGCTTTCGCGGAACTGAAGGCCTGGCCGAACCCGGTGCTGAACGAGCTGAACCTGAGCTTCAACACCAGCTTGAGCGGCACGGTACCCGTTACCGTGATCGACCCGAGCGGTCGCACGGTGATCACTGACAGCCAGCAACTCACCACCGGCAGCAACACCTTCCGGATCTCCACCTCCACCCTGGAGCCTGGGCTGTACATGGTACGGATCGGGAACGATGCACGGAGTATCACTCAGCGCTTTATGAAGGTGCGTTAAGCACCGCACGAATGCTTTGGAAAGGTGCCCGCAATTCGGCGGGCACCTTTCCGCACATAACAACCATGTTCCGCGAATCGCTCTTGGCCGAATGCATCCGCAGGGATCCGCGGGCGGAGCATGAGCTGTACAAAGCGATGTACCCGATGATGATGTCCATCTGTTCCCGCTACGAACACAACCGGCAGGATGCTGCGGCCCGGATGAACGAAGGCTTTCTGAAGGTCCTGACGAACTTGGGTAAACGCCGGCCCGAAGTACCCTTTGAAGCGTGGGCACGGCGGATCATGATCAACACGGTGATCGACAATTTCCGCAAGGAGCGCGAACGCAAAGCACACGAAACGATGGATGTTCCGGTGAATGAACACGTAAGTAGCGAAGTGAACGAATACCTGCGCCAGATGGAGGCCGAAGCCTTCATGGAATTGCTGCAGAACGTGCCGGAGATGTCGCGCAAAGTGTTCAACCTTTTTGCCATCGATGGCTTCAGCCACGCGGAGATCGGCGAGATGCTCGGCATCAGTGCAGGTACATCCAAGTGGCACGTTTCGCATGCGCGACAAACCCTGCAACAGGCCATTGCCCGGATCGCATCGGCCTCCACCATAAAGATCGCATTGCCATGAGCCACAACGAAGAATTCGACGAGCTGGCACGCCGCAAGCTGGAAGAGCGCCAAGTCGCTTTCCAGGAAGCGGATTGGCAGGCTGCGCGCAAACTGATCGACGCTGAACGCGGCGGTCGTAACCGCGGTGCTTGGATCGTCGGCGCCGTTGCCTTGTTGCTGATCAGCGGCCTGGTGTGGTATGGAACAAGCTCCACAGGTACGACAGGAACCGTTGCTGCCATCGAACAAGTTGCACCGCGCACAACAAATGCGTTCGCAGCTGAACAGCCAGTACAAAACACAACGGCCCCAACCCCGGAGGCACAACCAAAAGCGATCGAGCCAGCATCAGCCACGAACGTGAAGGCACTGTCCATCCAGTCCATCAGATACATATCGGATCCGGTCCATCAAGTGGACCGGCCAAATGAAGCAACCACTGCTACGAACACCACAGCCAAAAAGAGTACAGCTCGAAACCGCGTAGAGAGGAACACGGCCAAAGGCGATCAGCCGAAGGCAATTCCCTCCAAAAAGAACACGCCACACACCGCGCAAGCTGCCGTTCCGGAAGAAGAAACGAAGGAGGGCATAAGTCCATTGGAACCCACCGTCGCTAAACCTGAAGTGCAAGCAGCAACACCATCCCTGTCCAACTCGGGCAACGAAAGCCCTCAGGACGGACCCAATGATCCAGAAGTGATGTCCACGCAGCAGAAACCGGTCAATTCAAATGTGATACCAGTGACCATAGCGGATCAACCGGACAAGCGGATCGAGCAAACGGGCAACAGCAATACAGACGACCAACTGATAGCCGCTGAAGTTCAGACCCCAACTGTTGACAGTGCAAGTGAAGTCGCCCCACCATCCATCGCAACGCCAGAAGCACCTGTTCAGCCAAAGGCCGGAACGGCTTCATCCCCCTCTGATACCACGATCATGGACGCGGCTTCCATCACGCCGCCTGGAGACTCCGCCATCGCCGCAGCTGTGGCGGGCACGCCTCCCCCATTGGTGCCTGATCGAGCGCCGTGGGAGGTCAGCGTAATGAGCGGCTTGTTCTCTTCCTCCACGAAATACTCCGGCTCGAACAGCAAGGATTGGAATGCGGGGATCGGGAAGAAGAACAGCATCGGCATCGGCGCGGAGCTGATGCACGTGGGCCGCAACTTCGGCATTGGGACGGGACTGCATTACAGCACGTATGCGGAACAGTTGAGCGTGGGCGCTTTCGACCGCTCCACAGCAACCCTGCACAACTTCTGGTTCTTGATGGCCGTGGACACCATGGTCCTCGTGATCACGGACACGATCGCCGGCGATCCGCCCACGTACACGGGAACTTCCACCAACACCACCGTGAACGTGCTGACACAAGGCACCGATACCACGATCACCACGGAACGGACCCGCGAAGCGCGCACCCAGCTGAACCGCGCGAGCTATTTGGAAGTTCCGTTGCTGCTGGACGCACACCTGACGCAAGGCCGCTGGAGCTTCGGCCTTCGTGGCGGGCCGACGCTCGGCTTGCTCACCGGCCGTCGCGGCGCAGTGCCAGCACCGGACAGTGAAGGCTACGTGAGCTTCACCGATGAGCCTTTCCGGCAGCTCGTCTTCGGCTACACCGCCAGAGCTTACGTGCGCTTTCGCTTCAATGCGGCATGGTCCATCGGTATCCAACCGGCGATGCGCGGACAGTTGATGAACAGCTTGGGCAGCGGTGAGCTATCGCGACGTGCTTCCGCGAAAGGAGTGATGCTGAGCTTAAGCTATCGACTGCGGTAAGTTTGAGGTAGGACCGGTACTCGCGAGCACCTGCATAATGAACGTGGTCGCTGGTGCTCGCGTGCACAATGGACCATGTCATTCAGGGCACCGACCCGGAATCGCGAAAGTGTTATGTACATGATCATCCTTGACACACGTGATCGAGAAATGGGCTGATCACCATTAGCTCTGACCCGTGCCATCTACCTTCGGATCCACATTCCACCATGGCCGACCAAACCGCTTCCGACCTCCGCTTCATCCGCTTTTGGCTGGTGCTGTTCATCGTGGGCCTGTTCATCAGCGGGCTTACCGCGGTTCCGTTGGAATGGGGCACTCAGTGGCTCGCGGACCTCAGTGCGAACTGGGGCGAGCCATGGACCTCTTGGACCGCCGACACCGCGAATGCGGTCGGCTACGTGGGTGCACATTATCCCATGTTGTTCTATGGAACGGACTGGCTGGCCTTCGCACACATCGTGATCGGTCTGGCGTTCATTGGCCCCTACCGCGACCCCGTGCGCAACCGATGGGTGGTGCAATGGGGCCTTTGGTGCTGCCTCCTTGTGCTTCCGCTCGCTTTCTTCTGGGCACCGGTGCGGGGCATCCCGTTCTTCTGGCGCTGTATCGATGCATCGTTCGGCGTGTTCGGTGCCATACCGCTTTGGCTGGTGCTGCGCCGGATCGACCGGCTTAGCCGTGCCGTGGCGCATAACTGAGTCTTAGGCGGTACTCGCGAGGCTCGAGTACCGGCATAGCTGTATAACCTTCGTTCTATTGCCGAAAGGCCCTGCCGCCGGTTGCTTTGCGTGAAACAAAACACAATGAGCAAACGCTACGCCATTCTACTATCCCTTGCCCTTCCGATAGCGCTCTGTGCGCAACCGGTGAACGACCTGTGTTCCAGTGTCACAGTCCAGGATCTGGCCGTCGGGTCCTCGCTCACCTTCACTGGCACAAGGGCCGGCGCCACGAGCACGGGTGATGGCGTGGCCGGGCATGCACTGGTGACCACCGCCGGCGCGAGTTCGGTGTGGCACGCTTTCACCACCACCACGTGCAGCGATGTAATTGCGCTTTATTGCAACACTCCCCTCCCGGCCACCGCGCAATGGAGCTTCCTCACCACTACCTGCCCGGGCGACGAACAGGTCTTCTTCTCCTATGCCAACTTCGGTACCTTCTGCACCAACGGCCAGTTCGGGATCCAATGGCGGAACCTGCCTGCAGGTACTTACTACCTGCCGGTCCAAAGTGCTGCGGGCGCCGGGGCATACGAGATCGCGGTTAGTGCGACCGCATGTACGCCGGGGCCTGTGAACGACGATTGCGCAACCGCTACCCCACTTAACGTGAACACCACTTGCGTGAGCGTGATCGGCAACGTGGACCACGCCACACCTTCCGATGTGCCGAATTACACATGCGCCGGGAACACGGGCTATGCCAACGATGACGTCTGGTTCGCCTTTACCGCCACCGGTACTGAACATACCATCCACATGAATGGCGATGGTGATCTGGATGCGGTGATGGAACTGTACTCTGAGGATTGCGCATCCGCACCGATCGCTTGTTCCGATGCCACGTTGGCTGGAGGTGTTGAGCATATGGTGGTCCCCGGCCTCACCCCCAACGCGGTTTACAAGGTGCGCGTGTTCCATTGGTATTCTCAACTGGCCTATACCACAACATTCTCCATTTGCGTGGTCGGCGACATCGCCACCACTGTGGATAAAAGCTTGTTCACCGACGCGCGTATACTGCCGAACCCGGCCAGCGATCGCATCAGCATAAGCGGCGTGGGCGAAGGCGTGGTCCGCATCCTGGACATCACGGGGCGCAGCCAATGGGAAGGCCGTGTTGCGAACACCACCGATATCGACGTGAGCGCATGGCCTCGCGGCACCTACATCGTGTCCATGGAGTTCAATCGCCAAGTGCGCACCGAACGTATCGTGCTGCAGTGATCGTAGAAGCCCTTTGATCGCGGGCGCGGAGGCATCACCTCCGCGCCCGTTCCGTTTCAGTGGTTCTCCCACGATCCTATCTTTCGCAGCCATGGGAACAACCGACGCCCAATTCGAGCAGGTCATTGAAAGCTTTTCAGTTCCGACCCGGTCACTGGCCCGGGAGGCTAGGAAGCTCATTCACCGCATCTTGCCCGAAGTGGTGGAGGTGGCCTGGGTGAAGCAGAAGAACATCGGCTTCGGAACGGGCATCAAGAAGAGCACCGAACACTTCTGTTGGCTCATGCCCGCTACCAAGCATGTAACGCTTGGCTTTAACTACGGTGCTGAACTTCCCGATCCCGCGCAACTTCTGGAAGGGACCGGTAAACTCTTCCGGCACGTCAAGATCAGCAGTGCGGAGCAACTGAAAGACCCCGCGTTGATCGCGCTTCTGCGCTTCGCAACCACCTATCGCGTGCCTTCAGTAAACCGGGGTTGACCCACGCATTCAGGGCACCTGCACGGTCCAATTGAGCTTTCCCGTGGCCGCATCGAACCGGCTCAACTCCGTGGTGGTCTGCACCAACAGCAATTCGCCGTTCACATGGAACAGGGCTCTTCCAAGTAAAAGGGCGCGGCATTGGGAACGTTCACCAAGGTGGCGGACCAGGCCTGGTCCAACGTTGTCGAGTCCAACATGGTGATCTCCCAACTGAAGTCCTTGTTGGTTGTGGAATGCGAGATGACGATCGGGTTGCCCTTGTAGCTCACCGGGACCCGCTCACTCTCGCCGTCCTTCAGCTCGGCACCGAAAGCCGGTTTTATGAAGTCCAATATCGAGTACCGGTCTTTCATCTCAAGCTTCTGCCGGGGCCCTTCCATGAAGCCCACTTCCTCCTTCCGGGAGCCTATGCGTGTTGGATCAGCCAAGTACCCGACCTCCGGTTCCGGAAGTACGTGCCTTGGAGGTGATCTTTATCATTTCCAGCAGGCTCTCCAGCCATCACTTTTGATGGAACATGATCTTCCCGCGCGCGCTCCTTGTCTGGCTCGTTCTGATGGTGCTCGCCATCCTTAATGGCACGGTGCGCGAATACGGCATCACCCCGCTCACGGGCGACCGCACCGGCCATTGGATCAGCACGTTCATGCTCTGTGCATTCATCCTACTGGCCACTTGGGTCGGACTGAATTGGATGGGGCCACAGAACACCCACGACGCTTGGCGAATCGGGATATTCTGGACGACGCTGACGATAGCCTTCGAGTTCGGGGCCGGGCACTTCCTGTTCAAACACCCGTGGTCAAACCTCTTCGCCGAATACAACCTCCTGAACGGTCGCATCTGGGTACTGGTACTACTCACAACGTTGCTGGCACCATGGGTCGTGGGGGTGTGGCGTGGGTTGCAACGCTGAATAGGCCTTCGGAGCTCGGTTATACTTCCGCAGATCCCGCCTCGGGACCTTATGCATATCGGACCTGATAGAACAACTATTCCGCGGGATCCTCTCGTGTGGGTGCTGTACGATGGCTGCATCCATGCGGATCAGCGAAGTCTTCGTACCTCACAGCCCGAAGTCCCAGCACCGGATGCCGGCAACCTTCTTGATCCGGGGCAGGCATGCCATTCCAAGAAAGGTGAATGTAGCAGTCGGAAGACCGCCGCAAGCTTTATGCCTTAAGCACCCGCTAGGAGCAGGCCACCATTGACCGCTGCCTCTTCGATCAGGAGCAAATATCCCCGTTGCACAGGGAACACTTGCGAGAGCGGGGTAATGGACCTTATACTGCGATCGCGCGGCTGCCAAAAAGCACGTCGATCCATTTAAATTATCATGACCAGTGAAGATCTCGCTTGGCACATGCACCAGCATGCACGGGCGCTGCGACATGATCGGGTAACGCCCAACGCGATGCTATATGCCTGGGAAAGCGACCTGCTTACCGTAACACCGCAACGCCACGTGTGCGAGGTGGAGATAAAGATCTCGCGAGGCGATCTATTGAACGACTTGAAGAAGCCCAAGCACAGCCAAGGCATGTTGATGAACGGCAGCTTTATGCACAAGCGCAACGCCAAGGGCACCACGCCGAATGAGCTGGTGGAGGATAAGCGCCGTGCCCGGGGCGAGACCGCCTGCCGCCGCCCCAATTATTTCGTGTTCGCGATGCCGTGCGCCGTTTACCGCAAACTGAAGGGTGTGGAATTGCCGCCGTACGCCGGGGTGTACACCGTGGACGAAGAAGGGCGTGTTTTCGAAGAGCGCCGCGCGATCCAGTTGCATACGGAGGCCGTTTCCGTGGAAGACCTCTTGGGCTTGGCGCGCCGCATGCACCATCGCTACTGGAACGCCGTGGGAAAACCAGGACCAGCTCTTGATCCGGGTCATTCCGATGGGCAGAAAATACCGGCGGGAGGGGGAAGTTCTTCTGTCCCGCGCTACACACTGCCGACCATCTCCACCATGTGCTTCCAGTGCCGCTTGGGCATGTGCTGCATCTGTAGTTTCAGGTTGCGCCGCTCGGGTATGTCCACGCTGCGGAAGTAGGTCTTCCACAAGGCCACGTAAGCGCTTTCATCGGGAGCGGCCTCGATGTGCGGCGCGGGCAAGAGCGCTTCCTTCGCATGCACGAATTTTACGGGCGCCACCTGCCCTGCGCGATGGTGCAGTCCGTACCCGCGAAGGGTGTCCGCGATCACCCATTCCATGTCCGCGTAGCGCTTGCGGAAGTGCGTGGCGATGAGCGGCAGCACGTTATAGGCCGGTGCAATGGTGGCCGTCCATATGCCATCCGTATTCTCTTGAAAGCGCACAAAAGCTTCCATCTGGTGCTTTTCGTGGCTGACGTGTTTGCGCCATTGCCGCAGGCCCAGCACCGTGGCATCACGCGGGTCGGTCACGGCACCTCCCGTAAAAGCGATCGTGAAGAGTTCCACCAGCAGGCGGTCCACCTCGGCCCGTTCGGCCAAGTGGCAGGTCCATAGGTCCCGCATGCGGCGCGCCCCCAGCAAGCCGCGTGCGCGGCTTTGCACACGCTTGGCCTGCGCTTCATCGGCGATCACTTCGCGCACCTCATGGAACAGGTCCGCCACGTGTCCCCGGTCGCGCACCACCGATAGCGCAGGCCGCTTCTCACTGAACAGGGTGAACACTACCGAGAGCAGCCCCGGCCAGGAGCCGTCGTACACATAGTGGCGCGCACCGGTTTTCAGCCAAGCGGGTCTCATGCAAAGAGGTCCAATTGTGCGGCCTTCTGGCGCAAGGGCGCGATCAGTTGGGGCCGCAAGCGGTCCGGCCGATGGACCAAGGCATGCGCCGCTCCATTAAAGCTGAGGAAGTAGCGCGCGCGTTTCAGCACCACGCCCATCCGTTTCAAGTGTTCCATGCGCACCCTGCCGTGGCGGCGCGCTTGCAGGATCAGCCGAACGCTCTTTTGCCCGATGCCCGGCACGCGCAGCAGCAGTTCCGGTGGCGCTTCATTCACCTCTACCGGATACAGCTCCGGGTGGCGCAGCGCGTATGCCGTCTTCGGGTCCAGGTCCAGGTCCAACTGCGGATGGTCCGGGGTCAGCAGGTCCTCCACGGAGAACCCGTAGAAGCGGAGCAGCCAGTCGCTCTGGTACAAGCGGTTCTCGCGCACCATGGGCGTGCTGCCTGTGGCGGGCATACGCACATCGGTACTGATCGGCACATAGCCACTGTAATAGACACGCTTTAGTCCATGCTGTTGGTAAAGGCCGTGTGCCAATCCGAGGATGGTATGGTCGGTGTCCGGAGTGGCACCTATGATCAATTGGGTGCTCTGCCCAGCGGGTGCGAACAGCGGTGCGCGCTTCACCACGGCGCGCTCCTCCTTAAGGCCCATGATGGTCTTGTGCAGGTAGCGCATGGGTTTGATGGCCTGCTCGTGTGTTTTCTCAGGTGCCACCCGTTGCAGCTCCGCATCGCTGGGGATCTCGATGTTGATGCTGAGCCGGTCGGCCCAAAGTCCCGCTTCGTGGATGAGCAGCTCACTGGCGCCCGGAATTGTCTTCAGGTGGATGTAGCCATTGAACTTGCGTACCGTACGTAGCTCCTTGGCCACGCGCACCAGCCGCTCCATGGTGGTGTCCGGATCCTTGAAGATGCCACTGCTGAGGAACAGGCCCTCAATGTAGTTGCGCCGGTAGAAGTTCATGGTGAGGTCCACCACCTCCTGCACCGTGAAGGCGGCCCGCTTTACATCGTTGCTGCGGCGGCTCACGCAATACGCACAATCGAAGATGCAATGGTTGGTAAGCAGGATCTTCAGCAGGCTTACGCAGCGTCCGTCGGAAGTATAGCTGTGGCAGATGCCCATCTTGCTCGCATTGCCCAGCCCGCCATTGTGGTTGCTGCGCGTGCTGCCGCTGCTGGCACAGCTTACATCATACTTCGCCGCATCGGCCAGCACGGCGAGTTTTTCGGTCAGTCGGTCTTCGTTCATGGATCGACGCGGAACTTGTCGATCCGCATTGGCATAAGGTAATGCGGGGCAGGCAACTGCATGGACTTTTATTTGTTGCGAAGTTGTCTGCCATTTAGGATCCCTCACAGCAGGTGGGATACCTGTATTCTTGGGGCCGCTGGGCTCAGCTCCCCCACAGCGCCTTACAAATTCGGAGCATTTACTATCACTCGTCCCTGGATATGGACGTTGCCGCCTAATGGAAACGGATGGGCCGAAAAATGCCTTGAAGCTGGATGAGGAATGAGGACCAGAAGTGGGCCGATGCTACGAAAGCGGAATATGCGGCTTCAGCTGGTCGGTGTGCTCGGGTATGCTGGCTTGATTCCTGATGTTTGCTTCATGCTGGCCAAGCTGTCCCGCAGCGGAAGTAGGCCTCACCGAACTCCAGCCGCCTAAAGAAACCCCTTCATTCCGTCAGGGTCTCACGAAGAGGACTCTGCGCAGGCGCCGGTGAGGCAGGGTCCTGAGGCGGGATCTGCGGAAGTATGCGTGGGCGCTGTGATGCAACCATCGACGTACTCTCCGAGAAGTCTTCGGTCTTCACCCGCCCTGTTCCGGAGCGAGGAATATATTTGTAAGCCCAACAACTCAGCATGAACACCGCAAAGGTCATTGGCTCCATTCATTCCGAGGAAGCCGCTCGACTACGGGCGCTTGCTCGATACGAGATCATGGATTCCCCGCCGGATGGGAGCTTCGATCGCATCACGGCCATTTGCGCCCGGATGTTCGACATGCCCATTGCGTTGGTGACGTTGGTGGACCACGACCGCATCTGGTTCAAATCACGCTACGGACTGGACGCCGCGCAGATCGACCGTGAACCGGGCTTGTGCGCATCGGCCATCCTTTCACCGGACATTTATGTGGTGAATGACGCGAAATTCGATCCCCGGACCCTTGCCAACCCGCTGGTCTCCGGCAGTATGGGTTTGCGCTTTTATGCCGCAGCACCCCTGACCACTTCCGATGGGTTCGGGCTGGGCACATTGTGTGTTATCGACCAACGCCCGCGCAGCTTCAGTGCGGCCGAACAACAGACCCTCCAGGACCTTGCCGCGGTGGTGATGGATGAGATGGAGCTACGGATCGCGGCGTTGCGTTCCATTACCCGGGAGGCGGAACGGGAGCGGGAATTCGTGGCCATTGTCGGGCATGAATTACGCAATCCGCTCAACAACCTGCATCTCTCGCTCAGCGTGGCGCAGGAAGAGCTTGAAGCGCAGCCGGAGCATCCCTCGCAAAGATGGCTGACCAAAGCAACTACTTATGCTCGCGGTTTGAGCACCCTGCTGAGCGAGCTGCTGGATGTTGCCCGCGCGGATCAAGGCCAAATGAATTTGAAGCTGGCTCCCTTGGACCTCCAGCAGTTGATGGAGGAACTGGTTGAGCAGGTCTGCCTTCAGAACCCTTTGCATTCCATCACCATCTCCGGTTCCATCCGATCCTCGGTCATGGCCGATCCCCTCCGATTGGAGCAGGTGATCATGAACTTGCTGACCAATGCGGTGAAGTATGCCCCGGAAAGTCGCACGATCCAAGTGGTACTTTCGGAGGATGTGGACCACGTCCACGTATCCGTGGCCGATGAAGGTGTTGGCATTCCGCAGGCCCAACAGGCGCTCATCTTCCAGCGCTACTATCGGAGTCCGGGTTCGGACAAGAACACCCAAGGTCTTGGTGTTGGGCTTTACATCGCGGCGAACATCATCACACAGCACCACGGTCGCATCTGGGTGGAGAACGGGGAGAGCAAAGGAGCCGTGTTCCATTTCACGCTGCCGCGCCGACCGATCCGGCGCGCGGCTCCATAGTGAGCGCTCGGCTTTCTGATCTGGCACTTCACCGGGCACCCTGTCACCTGACTTTGCGGAGCGTGTACCCTTACATCTGGCGCGACTCTAGACTTCCACCGATAGATCAATGAAGTGGACTGAGCGGGACAACGGGTGAACCAGCCGGCGCGAGAGGTGTATGGCCTATGACGCTTATAGGGACCTGGTTTACTATCCCGCAGGTTCTCCGCCTCGGGACCTCTGTCATCGACCATCTAACGCAGGTACTGTGTTAACATGCAAGTGTCCTGTCGATTTATTTTCGACTATCTTTAGAGTTCCAAAGGAAGTTGCTGCAAAGCACTATCCTGTGTAGCCTGGGCATTGTTCCGGGCTACCTTTTTTTGGTGGTGATCCT
>JBBSUV010000075.1:0-14943 GCA_038234075.1 Flavobacteriales bacterium
CGGACCTGGCCATATTTGTTGATAACCCGACCATCACACCAAGAGCAGTTTTTTTGTTCATGACCTTTGAATCGACCCTAACCTAAGCCAGGCAAGGCATACCGAAGGTTGCGCCATTCGTTTTGTCCATTAACCCAAAAAAAAATTAGGCTCTATCCAAATCCTTCCCAGGGGAGAATAAAGGTTGAGACGGAGCTGGGTATGAAAATTCAGCAATTTGATTTGTACGACCTGCAAGGAGCGCTCATTAAGACCTTTGGCCCACAGCAACGCGAGTTGAACGTGCAGCACATCGCGGAAGGCCAATACGTGTTGCGCATCCTTACCGATGACGGCGTGATCAGCGAGAATGTGCAGGTGGGACGCATTGGACCCTAAAGTCGGAGCAGTCTGCCTTTATTCCTTAGGTCGTGGCGACTGAAACATCCCCCTACCCCACGACCGCTCGCACCCTCACCCCGAGGTCCACATCCACCAACACAAAGTGGTGTGCCGGCACTTCGATAAAATCATCGGCGATGTCCGTGAGCTTTTCCGAGACGATCATCGCAGCGTGCTCCTTCTTCTCGGTGCCACGCACCATGCGGCACACGTTGTCCGTACAGATGTATTTCTTACCCTCGCTGTAGTACATGGTGAGCGCCGGGCTTCGGTCGGTGACGTAGCGCAAGCCCACGGCGATGTGGCCATCGGTGTATACCATGTTGAGGTAGGCCGGTTCGGTTATGGCATGCTTAAGCATCAACTTCTTCAGGTCAGCGATCATGGCCTCGAAGGCGTCGGCCACTTGGTCGGGCGTGGGCTTTTCGTGCGCAGCCATGTGGTCCAAGAAGAGGGCGAAGAGGTGCTCGCTGTCGGTCTCCCCTTTGACCCATAGGAACATTTCATCGGAAAGCAGGCTGCAGAGGTCGCGCTTCATGCGGCTGAAATGCTCCACGCCGCCATTCTGCATCATCAGGCGGTCCTTGTATTGGAACGGATGGCAGTTGGCTTCTGCGACCGCCCCGACGCTGGCTGCCCTCACATGGGCCACGATGCAATTTGAACTCACCTTCGGGGCCATGGAGCGGAGGTTGCGATTACTCCAGGCGGGAGTTACGCTCACGAAAACCGCTGGATCCGGGCTACGATCGTGGTGATACCAGCCCACGCCGAAGCCATCGCCGTTAAGCGGTTCCTCGATCTCGCGGGCGGCATAGCTCTGCTTGATAATGGAATCTGAGGGGTCGTAAAGGAGCTCGCCCATGCTGATGGGGGCACCGAGGTAGGATAGGAAGCGGCACATGGAAGGAAGCTTGTACCACAAAGGACGCTAAGAACACGAAGAAGAGGGTTTAACCGCGGAGGACGCGGAGCGCGCGGAGAAGAGGTTAACCGCAGAGAGGGTGGCTGACGAAGGCATTTCGTTGAAGTTGACCTTGCGTTCCGTTGCGCCCCCGTTGCGCTCGTTGCGAACGTTGCGGTTCAAAAACTTGCGTTCCGTTGCGCTACCTCCCGAGAAGATCGGGATGAAGCAGTTGCGCCGTTGCGGTTCCACACTTCGCATTCACCTTTGTGTTCTTTGTGTCCTTTGTGGTCTACTTTTCACCGGACACGATCACCATGGCAAGGACGAAGAAAAATATCGAGCTGGACAAACTCCTGACCGCCCGGAATGATCGCATGCACAAGTTGCAAGGGATCGTGAAAGACGCGATCGATGAGCAGGAACTGATCATTAACAACCTGGCCAATCCGCCGCAAGAGGCTATCACACGCGGACAGCGCTTGGCGGACAAGGTGGCGTCATTCGGCGGTAGTTGGACCTTCATCGTCTCGTTCTTCATCATTCTCACAGCCTGGATCCTGTTCAACACCATGGCCAAGAAGGGTGATGATTTCGACCCCTACCCGTTCATCCTGATGAACTTGGTGCTCTCGTGCATTGCGGCCTTGCAGGCGCCGGTGATCATGATGAGCCAGAATCGCCAGGAGGAGAAGGACCGCAAACGCAGTGAGAACGATTACCTGATCAACCTCAAAGCTGAACTGGAGCTGCGAAGCCTGCACCAGAAGATGGACTTGCTGCTGGAGGACGAGATCCGCTCGATCTCCGAGGTACAGGAGAAACAGTTCAAGCTACTGACAGACATGCAGCAGCAAGTGGCGAAACTGGTTACCGGAGCACGATAGGGCAGATACCACGAAGGACGCCAAGAGCACAAAGAGCGTCCTTAGCCGCAAAGCGCGCGGAGAGCGTGCCGAGGCGCGGCTGCCAAATGCATGTCATTGCGGTTGATCACGCATTTCGCTTCGCCACCGTTGCGCCCGTTGCGCTCGTTGTGGTTCCCCTTTTCGCATTCCCCTTTGTGTACTTCGTGTCCTTCGTGATAGAACGCCTTTGCGGTTAAAACTTGAGCGGTTCGCTTTTGTCCCTTTGCTTGCGTTTCTTTGCGCTCCATGGGCCTACGTTCCATATAAGGCCCGTCCATGCCAAAGGTCACCATAGACAACATTGAGATCGAGGTCCCCGAGGGCACCACGATCCTCCAAGCTGCCCGTATGATCGGCGAGCGCAACAGTGCCGAGCGCTACGTAGTGCCGCCCACGATGTGCTATTACAGCATCCTTGAAGGCAGCGGCGGTTATTGCCGCACCTGCATCGTAAAGGTGACGCAGGGCAGCACGCGGGACCCGCGGCCAATCCCCAAGCCGGTGGCCAGCTGCCGCACGGCCGTTCAGGACGGTATGGTGGTGGAGAACACCCTAAGCCCCGAGCTGCTCGATGCCCGGAGCGGCGTCACTGAATACCTGCTGATCAACCATCCGTTGGACTGCCCCATATGCGATCAGGCGGGGGAATGCCACCTGCAGGACCTTTCCTACGAGCACGGCCTGGCCACCAGCCGCTACCAGTTCGAGCGCCGCACTTTCGACCCCATCGACATCGGGGAGACGATCAAGCTGCACATGACGCGCTGCATCCTCTGCTACCGCTGCGTGAAAGTGGCCGAGCAGATCACCGATGGCCGTGTACACGGGGTGATCAACCGCGGCGATGCGGCCGAGATCAGCACCTACATCCAGCAGGCCATCGACAACGACTTCAGTGGGAACATGATCGATGTGTGCCCCGTGGGCGCATTGACCGACCGCACTTTCCGTTTCTCCGCCCGCGTCTGGATCACGAAGCCCATGGACGCCCACCGCGACTGCCCCACCTGCAGCGGCAAGACCACCATTTGGCTGAAGGGCCAAGAGGTGCTGCGCGTCACCGGTCGCAAGACCCAATGGGGCGAGATCGAGGAATTCATCTGCAACGAATGCCGCTTCGTGAAGAAGCAGCTCAGTGATTGGGTCGTGGAAGGCCCACGCAACATCGACCGCCACAGCGTGATCTCCCAAGGACACTATGTGCTGAAGACCGAGCAGAAGGTGCTGGACAACCCCGCGCCCAACGTGCCCGAGCTGACCGAACCGAAACAAGCCAAGAAGAACCGATGATCCCCACCGCGCTCTTTTTGCTCGTGCTCTTCGTGGTCACCCTCACGGTGGCCGCCTATTCCACCTACGGCGAGCGCAAGGTGGCCGCCTTCATGCAGGACCGCATCGGTCCCAACCGCGCCGGCCCTTTCGGCCTTTTCCAGCCCTTGGCAGACGGGGGCAAGATGTTCATGAAGGAGGACTTCGTGCCCGCCAGCGCCAACCGCACACTCTACTTCCTCGGCCCCGCCGTGGCCATGACCACCGCCTTGATCACCGGCGTGGTGATCCCCTGGGGCGGCACCCTGCAGTTCGGTGATGTCAGCCTCAGCCTGCAAGGGATGGACCCGGAGATCGGCATCCTCTTCGTCTTTGCCATGGTGGGCATCGGCGTGTACGGCATCATGCTCGGCGGCTGGGCCAGCAACAACAAATACTCGCTCCTCGGCGCCATCCGCGCGGCTAGCCAGATGGTGAGCTACGAACTGGCCATGGGCCTCAGCATCGTGGCGCTGGTGATGATGACCAGCACCCTCAGCCTCAGCGGTATCGTGGATTACCAGGTGGAACATGGCTGGAACATCATCCGCCAACCCTTGGGCTTCCTCATCTTCCTCGTCTGTGCCTTCGCCGAGACCAACCGTTCCCCCTTCGACATGCCGGAGTGCGAGACCGAACTGGTGGGCGGCTTCCACACCGAGTTCAGCAGCATGAAGCTCGGCTTCTACCTCTTCTCCGAATACGTGAACATGTTCATCAGCAGCGCTGTGATGGCCACGCTGTACTTCGGGGCTTACGATGTTCCCGGCTTGGCGAGCACAGGCTGGAATGCCAACCTCATCACCATCATCGGGGTGGCGGCAATGTTCGCCAAGACCTTCTTCTTCATCTTCCTCTTCATGTGGGTGCGCTGGACCTTGCCGCGCTTCCGCTTTGACCAGCTGATGAACCTCGGCTGGAAAGGCCTGATACCCTTAGCCATCGTCAACATCCTCATCACCGGCGGCATCATGCTCGCCACAGGCCAATTGGAGCCATGAGCACGACGAGCAACATGCCCGCCCCTGGCGGCTTTGTACCCCTGACCTCCCGCGGTAAGCAGGTAAGCGATAAGAGGATGACGCTGATGGAGCGCATCTATATACCGGCGGTCCTTGCCGGGATGTGGATCACCATCAAGCACTTCTTCCGCCTGAAGCGGCCTACGATCCAGTACCCGGAACAGCAGCGGCCCTTCAGTAAGATCTACCGCGGCATGCACGTGCTGAAGCGCGATGACCAAGGCCGTGAGCGCTGCACCTCTTGCGGCCTTTGCGCCGTGGCGTGCCCCGCGGAGGCTATCACCATGACCAGCGGTGAGCGCAAGAAAGGAGAGGAGCTCTTGTACCGAGAGGAGAAGTATTCGGTGACCTACGAGATCAATATGTTGCGCTGCATCTTCTGTGGTGATTGTGAGGATGCCTGCCCGAAAGAGGCCATCTTCCTCACCGACCGCATCGTGGAGAGCGATTATTTGCGCAAACCCTTCGTCTTCACCAAGGAAGAACTGGTGGAGCCGATGGACCCCAAGAAGCGCATCGACATCAGCAAGCGCCAGCCTGCCGCTGTGTTGAAGTTCAAGGAGAATAAGCACTTCGCGCACAACCGGTGATCGGAGTTTCAGTTGTCCGTTGTCAGTTGTCAGGTCGGAACTTTGCATTTCCGTGCGTGAGCGGTACTGCTGCGCGCTTTATCGGCGCGGCCACGGTCGGCAGCCGGACAACTGACAACCCGACAACTGACAACTAAGCAGATACCTTCGCCGCCATGTTAGAAGACTCTTCCCGCACGGAACTTTCCGCGCTTGGCGAATTCGGTTTGATCGACCGGTTGACCTCCGCGATCGAACTGGTGAACCCCTCTTCCCTGCAAGGCATCGGCGACGATGCGGCGGTGATCGACCCGCAAGGGCTCATGCAGGTGGTCACTACCGATATGCTGGTTGAAGGCGTTCACTTCGACCTCAGCTATGTGCCGTTGAAGCATCTTGGCTACAAGGCGATGATCGTCAACTTCAGTGATGTGTACGCCATGAACGCCGTGCCGAAGCAGGTCACGGTGGCCATCGCCATCAGCAACCGCTTTTCCTTGGAAGCCGTGGATGAGCTGTACTCAGGGATGCTCGCCGCCTGTCATGCCTACGGCGTCGACCTCGTGGGCGGCGATACCACCTCTTCCACGAGTGGACTGGTGCTGTCCATCACCGCGATCGGTGCTGCGCGGAAGGAGGACCTCGTGTACCGCCATGGAGCGAAGGAGCACGACCTGTTGGTGGTGAGCGGCGACCTCGGCGGGGCCTACATGGGCCTGCAGGTGCTCGAGCGCGAAAAGGCGGTCTTCAAGCAGGACCCCAATGTCCAGCCTGACCTCGTCGGCTTCGATTACATCCTGGAGCGCCAACTGAAGCCTGAAGCGCGTAAGGACGTGGTCGAGATGCTCACGACGCTGGGTATAAAGCCAACAGCCATGATCGACATAAGTGATGGCTTGGCCAGCGAGGCGATCCACATCGCGCGCCGTTCCGAGCTGGGCGTGAAGATCTATGAGGATAAGCTCCCTATCGACCCGGTGACCTACCGCACCGCCCGTGACTTCAAGCTGGACCCGACCACCTGCGCACTCAACGGCGGCGAGGACTACGAACTGCTCTTCACCATCCCTCAAAGCGACTACGATAAGGTGAAGGGCTCACCGCACTTTACCGTGATCGGACACATGACCGACCTGGCCGGTGGCTATCAACTAGTGGATCGCCAGAACGGGCAGCACGAACTGAAGGCGCAGGGCTGGGATGCGTTGCTGAAGTAAGTCGGTGCGATACCCTTATCTGCACGGGATACGTTACTCTATTCACTTTCCCGCGCTTTTTACCACTGATCTGATCCCGATCCGGCAAGTCAGATCTGATCTTGTGGTTTATTGGGATACGCAAAACGTCTCAAACGCCGTTGTCACTCGCCGCCACTTCTTAGGCAAGCATTTTTTACATTTGTTCAACAATTGACTTCCATCTCGTGAGCCAGATCATCAGCCCCTATCCATTGCTCGAGCGGATCAACGTCCCTTCTGACCTGCGTAAGATCCCCGAAGCGCAGCTCGACCAAGTGTGCCAGGAACTCCGCGACTTCATTATCGATGTGGTGAGCGTGAAGGGCGGCCACTTCGGCGCCAGCCTTGGCGTGGTGGAGCTTACCGTGGCGCTGCACTACGTCTTTAATACGCCTTACGACCAGCTGGTTTGGGACGTTGGGCACCAAGCCTACGGGCACAAGATCCTCACCGGAAGGCGTGAACTGTTCCACACCAACCGGCTCTACAAAGGCCTCAGCGGCTTCCCCAAGCGTAGCGAAAGCGAGTACGACACCTTCGGAGTGGGTCACAGCAGCACTTCCATCGGCGGTGCGCTCGGCATGGCCGTGGCCAGCAAGCTGAAGGGCGAACTGGACCGCCACACCGTGGCCGTGATCGGCGACGGCGCGATGACAGCCGGCATGGCCTTCGAAGCGCTGAACCATGGCGGTACTGCCAACAGCGACCTGCTCGTGGTGCTGAATGACAACTGCATGAGCATCGACCCCAACGTGGGCGCGCTCAAGGAATATCTCACCGACATCACCACCAGCCGGAGCTACAACAAGGTGAAGGACGAGGTGTGGCACCTCTTGGGCCGGGTCAGCAAGTTCGGACCGAACGCACAGGCCGTGGCACAGAAGGTGGAGAACGCTGTGAAGGCCGCATTGCTGAAGCAGAGCAACCTCTTCGAGAGCCTGCGCTTCCGCTACTTCGGCCCGGTTGACGGCCACGATGTAGAGCGCTTGGTGAAGGTGCTCCGCGACCTGAAGGACATCCCCGGCCCCAAGATCCTGCACACGGTAACGATGAAGGGCAAGGGCTACAAGCCTGCTGAAGAAGGCAGCCCGACCGTGTGGCACTCACCCGGCCTGTTCAACAAGGAGACCGGCGAGATCATCAAGGTGGTGCCGAAAAGCCCACAGCCGCCGAAATACCAGGATGTCTTTGGCCACACCATCGTGGAACTGGCCGAGAAGAACCCGAAGATCGTCGGCGTAACACCCGCCATGCCCAGCGGCTGTTCGCTGAACATCATGATGAAGGCCATGCCGGACCGTGCGTTCGACGTGGGTATTGCTGAGCAGCATGCCGTCACCTTCAGCGCTGGCATGGCCACGCAAGGGCTGATCCCGTTCTGCAACATCTACAGCTCCTTCATGCAGCGCGCCTACGACCAGGTGGTGCATGATGTGGCCCTCCAAAAGCTGCACGTGGTCCTCTGCCTCGATCGCGGTGGTCTCGCCGGTGCCGACGGCCCGACGCACCACGGCGCGTTCGACATCGCCTACTTCCGCTGCATCCCGAACATGATCGTGAGCGCGCCGATGAACGAGGAGGAACTGCGCAACCTGATGTACACCGCGCAGCTCCGCGACAACGGCCCCTTCAGCATCCGGTACCCACGTGGCGAAGGCGTGATGACCGAGTGGAAGACACCCTTCAAGGAGATCACCATCGGCACCGGTCGCAAAGTGCGTTCCGGCAACGACATCGCAGTGCTCACCATTGGGCACATCGGCAACATCGCCGCCAAGGGCATCGACGCGCTGCAGGCGGAAGGCTACAGCGTGGCGCACTACGACATGCGCTTCGCGAAGCCCATCGACGAGATACTCCTTCACGAGGTATTCGGCAAGTTCAAGCATGTGGTCACCATGGAGGACGGCTGTATCGTTGGCGGCATGGGCAGTGCGGTATTGGAATTCATGGCCGATCACGGCTACCAAGCCCAGGTGAAGCGCCTCGGCATACCGGACCATTTCATTGAACACGGCACGCAGCAGGAACTTTATGCAGAATGCGGCTTCGACGAGGCCGCACTGATGGCTGCGGTGAAGGAGATGCTTCCTGCCAGGGGTGTGCGGACGGTGGGCGTGAGCGCTTGAGCCATGCTCGACCTAAGCGCAGGGATCCGGTTCGAGGATGATGATACCCTGTTGATCTGGGGCGAGAAGATGTCCTCGTTCATGCGGGATCGTACCGCTCGATATGAGGATACCGGAGATAGGACCATCTATCACTGGGGTCAGCACGACATACTTGGCGGATTGCCACTTGATCTACGAACGGTTTCCGAGGGTCAGGAAAGGCAGATCGGGGAAACCTCATTCCGCTCGATCGAGCATTGGGCCGTTGATGATGACATCGCGAATAGCGACCTGATCCGCATCAAGCAACACGTGCTCCGGAAGTGTGGCCCTCCCACCAAAGAGGAAACGTCTGAGGCCGGTGAATACAGAGCTGAATGGCAGGTTGATGGGGCCATGATCAGCATTGTCTTCTTCGACCAAGATGGCCTTAAGCTGCACTTCGTTGTGAGGCAGAAGCAATAAGGACTGATGGTGTTGCGCTGTATCATCATATCTCGCTCGAGCTTCGGGGGCATGTCGGAGTGCGCCTCAATATGACCCAAAACAATAGAATGAGCGTTGCAGCCAAGTCACTCCGCCTTCGGGTTTCACAAGCAGTAATGGCTGTCATCGGCTTTGCAGGATGCAGTGTTGCACAGGATCACGGTGATGTTCAGCTTGTAGCGTTTCCCACGCGCATGAACATACTCTATCGCGGCATAGATAATCCAGTCGATGTTGCCGTGCCGGGTGTCAAATGCGAGGACCTGAAAGTCTCCATATCGCAAGGGAGCTTGGAAGGTAATGGCTGTGCATACATGATCCATCCGGGGGATAAAAGGGAAACCTCGATAACCATGGAGGCCAAATGGGTGGGAGCCGACGGCAAGCACTCGTCCTCTGTTGAGTTCAGAGTCAAGGATATTCCATTGCCTCAAGCCTGTTTTGCCGGGGCCTGTTCATATCTTGACACGATAACGGTTCGTTATGCCGCCGCCGCACAAGGCGTCGTTGCGAGATTAGAGGGTCTTGGTTTCGATTACAGGATGGACGTAGTTCATTATAGGCTCCAAGTCCTCCGGGATTGTACCGAGGCTTTTTCCGGCACAACGGAGGGTCCTGAACTCAGTGTGATCATGAAGTCGTTCCTACAACATCTTGAAAGCGACGATCAGCTACGATTCTCAGAGATCCGTGTGAAATTCCCGGACTCGCGTGAAAGCGAGATCGCGTCATTGCGTTTAATCGTGCGTTAAATGCGCGGCAAGCATTTTCCCCGCTGCATCATCATCGCCGGTCCCAACGGTGCGGGGAAGACCACTTTTGCCAAGAGCTTCCTTGTTCCTGATGCCCATGTTGTCAACTTCATCAATGCTGACCTAATAGCATCCGGGCTTTCGCCCTTAATGCCGGAACGGGCAGCACGTGCTGCTGGACGCATTATGTTGGAAGAACTTGATCGACTTACGGATCTCGGAGAATCGTTCGCCTTGGAAAGCACGCTAAGCGGTCGCACCTATGTGGAACTGTTCAAACGATGGAAAAGGAGTGGGTATCACATCGAGATCGTATTCTTGAGGGTTGAGGATTCGAAGATCTGCATCTCGCGGGTGGCTGCACGAGTGAAGCAAGGAGGACATGATGTTCCTGCGAAAGATGTGGTGCGCAGGAATATCCGGGGCTGGGCGAATTTCAAGGAACACTATCGCGGATTGGCCGATAACTGGTGGGTATTTGATGCGACTGGCGCCGAACCAGTACTTTTGGAGAAGCATCCATGAAGAAGCCAAACTCCCAGAACGGAGAACTAAAGACAGAGGTGATCCTTAAGGCGCTCAAACGCGCTGCCAAGGAAGCTCGCCGTATGGCCAAGATGCACGGCACCAAAGTGTGGGTGATGGTGGATGGAAAGGTGGTCGGGTTGACTCCCGATTAACTGATCCGGCTAGGTTTCAACGCGCATAGAGCCGCTGCACCGCATACATCCCTGGCTTCCAATCTCCGTCGTGGTCGATCAGGCTCCAACTCGGTCCTGGCCAGCAATCGTTCAGTTGCCAAAAGAGCGTGCCCATGCAGCGCGGCTGCGCGGCCATCTGTGCCTCGATCGCGATCTCATAAGCCTTGGCCTGTACCTCTTGGCTGGCCTTGATGAAGCGGCCCAAGGTCTTCGGTTCTTCGCCCAACTCTTCCTTGATCGCTTTCCAGATCGGAGCATCGGTCTTGTAACTGCGCTGGCGATATTGGAGCGCCGGACTGCCGAGATACAGTTCCTGCGGTTCGATGTACTTCGCGAGCAACACACTGTCCGGCCAGCTCTGGAAACCATACTCGCTCACAAATCGCCCGACATTGCCCGCCATCGCCGCGATGGGCTCATCGCCATGCCACACGCCCCAATAGTGCAGGTCGCCGCTGCGCAGGCCAGCCGCGCTTCCCCAGTTGCTGAGCGGACTGGTCCAAGTGTAGGGTAGTCCCGCACCGTGTGCGACCTCTGCAAGTTGGCGCGCCCATAGATCGTGGTTCGTTTGGAAGACACGCGCGGAATCAGCGCCGTGCAGATCATACTTCTTCTGCCAACCCCAGTTCTTCCACGCCACAGCAAGCTCGTTGTTCCCACAGAGCAACGCAACGCTCGGATGGTTTGCCAACCGAGCCGTTTGCTCGCGTGCTTCCTCTAGCACGTTGTCCAAGAAAGCGCCTTCCGCAGGCACCATGTTCGCCAGCATAAAGTCCTGCCAGACGAGGATACCCGCCGTATCGCAAGCATCGAAGAAGGCATCGGGCGGGTAGATGCCACCAGCCCAGATGCGCACCATGTTCATGTTCGCTCGCTGTGCATCAGCCACCAACGCGACCCAGGCGGAGTCACCTGCCCGGGTGGGGAACATGTCCGGCGGAACAATGTTGCAGCCCTTCATGAAAATGGGCACGCCGTTGATCACGAAGGTGAAGGAGCGACCGATGCTGTCCGCTTCTTGCCGCAGTTCAACACTTCGGAAGCCGATCCGGCATTGTGCTTCGTCGAGCAGTTTGCCTTTGGTGCTGCGGACTTCCACACGGATGCGATGCAGCGCTTGCTTACCGGATCCCGCGGGCCACCACAGGTCGTTCTTGTCCACAGCGAATTGGAACGGAGCGTCGATCGTGTCCGGTCGGGATGCCTCGATCTTGCGTTCGCCGATCAGTCGATCGTCGAGGAAATAGTGAAGTGACGCACGTTTGTCACAACGGACGCGGGCGTGGATCGTCGCGCGGATGCTGTCCACATCAAACTGCTGTCGCACTTGCAAGGAGGTGACGCGAGCCTCATTCCAACAGCGCAATTCCACCGGTTGCCAAATGCCTGAGCTCACCAAGCGTGGCGCGAAATCCCAGCCGAACTGATACGCGGCTTTCCGGATGTACGGACCTTCACCGCTGGGGTCGCTGTCGTGCGGCAACTGCAGGCCGTATGCATCACGCAGCTTTCGCCCTTCGGCAACCGGGCTTCGGAAGATCACTTTCAATTCATTGGATCCGCGCCGTAACTTCTTCTTGATCGGCCATTCCCACGAGCGGAACATGTTGTCCGCCTTGCCAAGCAGTTCATCGTTCAAGTATACCTCCGCGAAGGTGTCGAGACCTTTAAAGACAAGGTCAATGTGCTCAGGGCTCAACAGCGCGCGATCTGCATTGATCGTGCGCGTGTAGATCCAGTCCTTGTTCTCGATCCTTTGCACACTGTCCGCATTGAAGTTGACGTACGGATCCGGGATCAAGCCATGGCGCAGGAGGTCGGTATGCACAACGCCGGGCACTTCTGCGGAATACCAATGTTCCGTTCCGGCTTGGCGGAAATTCCAACCTTCGTTCAACGGAATACAGGACACCTGTCCAACGGTGGTAAGGACGAACGCGAGGCCACTGATCATCGCCAGTACCCGGAGCAGATAGCTTGGTCGTTGAGCGGTGCGGTCGATCATGCAGAGAAAGTACGCCTCCTTCAATCGGGAGTTTGCAGCAGGTTTTTCACGCGGCCATCTCCGATCCTGATCGAATGCTACAGCGGAGGTCAAAGTCCAAGGTGGAAGCCGATGCCAAAGGTGACCGGCAGCAGGCCCTGTTGCATCTCTACGTTCGGCATCTTTTTCACAGCGTCCAAATGGTCAAGGAATTCCTGGGAGCGTATGGGGAGATTCACCGAGAAGCGCCAATAATTGCGGCTTCTCCGTTGCTGCAGCATGACGCCACCGCCGACCGTAGGACCGGTGTACACCGCGTCCAGCTTTTCCAACCCCTTCACATGGATAGCGCCATTGTAGCCATACATGGCCGTGAGAAAGCCGGAAGTGCGGGACTGCGTCGGAAGGCGGAACTCCAAGCCCGTCTGGTAGCTGAAATCCGCGATGGCCCAGCCACCACCTACAAAACCGGAAAGCCACGGCGTGGGCCAGTATGTGACCCCGAACCCGAAGAAGCCGCCCAAGTCCTGTCCGAACCCTACGCCGATGTACACACCCTTGCGCTCTGGGGCCGTCGTTTGAACAGGAGCTTGGGCACAGGCTTTCCCGGACCAAGTGCCAATGGCGAGGAGGAGGAGCAGGATGCCTGTATAGCGTACATGTGGCGGGATCATATCGGAAAGGTAATGCGAGGAGGGATCACCGGAATATCAAGCCCGCATGGAAGACTTCATGCGGCCTTACGCCGAGCGGGTTTTTTCGATGCGGTACCCGTGATCTTGGCCGACGCGCTCCATTGTTCCCGGACCAATTCAGCGAAGTCCCTTTCCTCCGCTTTGGCACGTGCCCATGAGAGAAGGTCGATCTGGTCCATCACGGAATGTTCGCGAGGCTCCTTCGCTGCAGCCGCGAACTCCAGCAGCAGGTTTTGCCAAAGGCCTTTCCGGAGCTTCGAGTGGCCCGGCTTGCCCAATGCTTGTGCATGATCCAGCAGGACAAGCTCCAAAGTGAACGGGCCGCCATGTTGCTTCAATGCGCGCTGCGTGTTGCGCACCAAGTAGGCCAACAGCTCCCCCTTGCCAAGTTCCATAAGGACCATCAGGTTGAGCATGCGGCCCAGTGCGTGCAGCTCGGTGTGGGCCTCGATGCTCTTTTCGTTCAGGAGGCGGTTGCACCAACGCAGTGCCCGGTCGTACTCCCCCGCACCGAAGGATACGTAAGCGGCCTGCAGCGCCAGTTCGGCACGTCGCACGGTGCTGGCGCGGTCGCCGAAGTTCCTCAAGCCCTCCTCCAGGGGAACCAACAGTTCCACGGCCTTGCCGAACTCCCCCTTCGCGGAAAGCACGGAAAGCTCCAAGCTGCTGCCCATTACGAAGAGCTTCATCTCCAGGTCCGGACTGGGGACCGTGGCCATCATCAGCGGGATCTTGCGGAATTCCTTGAAGCCGTCCAAGGCTTCTTGATGCCTGCCCAAGCGCATGCGCACGTGGGCGAGATTGCCCATCACGCCGAGCATGAGGTCCGGCTCTTCTTGGAAATGTTGCTGCTCTTTACGCAGCACATCAGCGCAGGCGGTCAACTGTTGTTCGCAAGTGACCAGATCATTTTGCGCGTATGCCAAAGCGCTGCGCACATGATGGTGCAGGAAGCGCGCCCGGGCGCTGTGCAGCCCGACGCCGTCCACAAGCAGCGGTTCTTGCGCCAGCGACTCCAGTTGTTCCAGCTCCTTCGGGCCGGGTGCTTGTCCACTGCGGTAGATCAGGAGGAAGGAGGCGCTTTTGATCTGCCACAACCGGTCCACCTCTTGCCATTCTTCCGCCACGCCCGCCACGGATCCCGCGCGCGCTGCGAGGTCGCCGGCGGTGATACCCGAATAGTTGCACCGTTCCATGACGCGTCGCTCCCATTCCGCTACCTGCAGAAGCAGTGCCTGCCGGTCGTTTGCACGGGCCAATGTGCGCGCACTGCGCAGCACCTTGGCGGCATCGGCATAGAGCGCTCTTCGGTGCAGCAGTTCCACATGATGAAGCATGCGCCGCAGCTTATCATCGATCGAGCTTTCAGCGTGGAAGGCGTCCAAGCTGCCGAGCACGGTCTCATAAAGCCGCCGCTTGGTGATGGAGAAGCGGCGCATGAAGGCGGCCCCGGTGAAGCGCTTGCGGAGGGCCTTCTCGTCATAGGTCGGCATGGCGGCGATGGCGTCAAAAAGCTCCTGATGGTTGCTGTGTCCGGCCACCAGATGGCGCGAGGTATGGAGCTTGAAGTAGCGCTTTTCCGCCCGCGACATGGAATGGATCAGCCGGTGCACATGGTCTTGGACAAGCTTGGGCATGGCAACAGGGTTTTGAATAGCCTCCGTAAGCTATCACCGCATAGGCCCTGCTCGGAGGCCCATCGCGGGGAACGGCGTGTTGCAGTGCACCAACGGCATGTGCAACAAAGGGGCTGTCTCAAAAGGAGGCAGCCCCTTTCGTTTTGTTGAAAAGCCATAGCTGTTCGATCTTGACAAAGCGTTTTGGTTGATCGACCTTCGGGCATGGCTTCACGAAGGAATGTCGTCTTCAAAGAGTACGACCCGC
>JBBSUV010000076.1:0-14801 GCA_038234075.1 Flavobacteriales bacterium
GTTGCTGGTTGTCGGTTGTCAGGCTTGGCCGCGATAGGCCGCGACTGGATGGGAGCAGTTGTCCGTTGCTGGTTGTCGGTTGTCAGGCTTGGCCGCGATCGGCCGCGACTGGCTGGGAGCAGTTGTCCGTTGCTGGTTGTCGGTTGTCAGGCTTGGCCGCGATCGGCCGCGACTGTAGACCGTAGTTTGAGTTGTCCGTTGTCCAATGAGAGGAAGAGCTGCGCCATGCGCAGCTCTTTTTCTTTTCCTTCCCTACCCTGCTTGTCCCGCCCCCCAATGCAGCCGGACAACCGACAACCAGCAACTGACAACCCCAGAGCCACCTCTGCCAACATCCCCCAATGCAGCCGGACAACCGACAACCAGCAACTGACAACCCCAGAGCCACCTCTGCCAACATCCCCCAATGCAGCCGGACAACTGACAACCAGCAACTGACAACCCCAGAGCCACCTCTGCCAACATCCCCTATTGCAGACGGACAACTGACAACCGACAACGGACAACCCATGAGCCACCTCTGGCAACTGACAACCCAAGAGCCACCACCGGCAACAACTAACAACTCTTTGCAAGCCGACAGCGATCAAACTTTCTCCCCCTTGCATTGTGCTATCTTCAGCCCTTTGGAATCGTAAAACAGCCTACTTGCATATCATGAACTGCCCTGAGTGTGAAGCCCGTAACAAGTCCTCGATCGTGTATACCCGCAATAGCACCCGGACGGACATGGGATTCACCGCGTCGAAGCCCGGACCGGGCGGGCCGCACCTGCACGACCCCAACGTGGTGATCGAATCCTTTGAATGCAGCAACGGCCACCGCTATAAGCGCGAAAGCCGCAATGCCTGCCCCAAGTGCGATTATGGACATGAAGAGGCC
This sequence comes from Flavobacteriales bacterium, assembly GCA_038234075.1. Classification (GTDB taxonomy): domain Bacteria; phylum Bacteroidota; class Bacteroidia; order Flavobacteriales_F; family PHOS-HE28; genus PHOS-HE28. The sequence goes on from JBBSUV010000076.1 coordinate 883, forward strand.
GTTGTCACCGTGCTCACGCCCCGGTCGAAGTTCCAGCCGGGCATGACCGAGTGAGCGCTCTGTCCGCGAGCCGCTTGTGGCTTGGCATTTAAGCGTGAAGCCACACGCCAAAAAATCCCGCTCTTCCCACACAACCATCCCCTACCGGATACGTCTTGTATCTATTGTGCCGATGGTCCGTTCGGAACGGAACAACGCGGCACGATAGTTCCTAGTGGATATGGCGGAAGGAGCACTTTTCAACAGCTCCTGATAAATTAACGTAGACATGACCAAGCGGCAGTACCAAAATTCCGGGGATCGACCACCTTTGTATTAGATGATGGGTTACTCCCCCGATATCACCCGAATTGTCAAACCGGTGCCTTCCGGTGGACTGAAGGGAATGCGCACCTTGGTTTTTCTTTTGGCATGGACCATTGTAGGCTTGGTGAATGCGCAGGGAACTGAGGATTTTACGAATATTCCAACGGCCTCTCCAAGCTATACTAACCGCACATGGCTAGGGACTGACGGCGTTACTTGGACGGCCACATTCGCACGAACGGACCAGACGTTGACAGGGACCGGAACCAATAAGGCCATTTGTACAAATGGTTCAGGCACTGTGACCTCACCGGTCTATGCCGGAGGAATGGGGGTGCTCCAGTTCAATTATGTGCGCGGATTTACGGGCATTCTCACACGCTCGTTCACGGTTTGGGTCAATGGGGTCCAGATCGGAGGAACTACCACGGTCAATGCTAACTCCAGCACCGTAGCAGCCTACAGCACCGCGATCAATGTGTCGGGTAATGTCTCTCTGGAGATACGCACATCGGGTACCCAGATCGTGATCGATGATATCCAATGGACCTCTTTTTCCAATGTGCCCACGGTGAATTTCAGCGTGCCCAGTAGCTCGGCATTGGAGGATGTGGGCGTACCACAAACGATCTACATGACGATCAGCCAACCCACGACGGTCGCGGGCACGATCATCATCAACATCGGCGCTACCAGCACGGCCACCTATGGCGCGGCGAATGATTACACCACCACCCCTGCCGCCGTCGGCGGAACCACTATCACGGTGAACGTTCCTGCACTCGCCACCAGCGCTAGCTTCAATGTGAACATGGTCTCCGATATATTCACCGAGCCGGACGAGACGATAAAATTCAGCATTAGCGGCGTCACCGGCGACCTGAACTCAGGCGGCAGCGTGAACCACACGTTCACCATCCTGAACGATGACAATACCCCCACGATCGAGTTCGGCACGTTGAGCAGAACCGTGCTGGAAGGGCTTGGCACCACCTACACGATCAACTTTACCCCCACACCTCATCCTTCCGGCAACGTGACCATATCGATCACGAACGGTTCTGGCGTAACCTATGGTCCATCGCCGAATGATTACACCACCAACCCTGTTGGCAATACAGGCTCGTTCATTATTCCCTTCAGTGGCACAACCCCCTCGATCAGTTTTACAGTATCGACCAATAACGATGGTAATCCAGAACCCACTGAAATGGTCACCTTCTCCATTACAGCGGTCCCGGTGGGCTGTGTGATCGGGCCCAATTCCAGCGCTACTCTATTCATCAGCGACATCAATTCGCCACCAACGGTGCTGACGCCCGGCGACCTGGCCATCGTGGGCGTGAATGCGAACACGTTCGGTTGTGTCGGCGCTGATGGTGATGACGAAGTGAGCTTCTTCTGCTTCCAGGACATCGGCTATGGCACCACCTTGATCCTGACGGACAATGGTTATTCGCGCTGCACCCCGGGGCTTTGGGGCAACACGGAAGGCACGGTAAGGATGACGCGCACAGGGGCAACGATCCCCAAGGGACAAGTGATCACTTTCCGGCTGAAGAACGGCATCACCGGTTCCGGCAATATCGTATCCGTAGCCCCGGATGTGTACTGGAACTGCACTACCCTCGGCGCGTTGAACTCCCTCACACTAAATGCCGGGGGGGATCAGCTCTTCTTCATGCAGGGCGGGGTCTGGGGTGCGGGAACACCAAGTGGCCAGAATTCCACGTATTCAGGCACCGTGCTCTTCGGCTTCACCACCAATCCCAGCTTCCCTTGGTCCGCCTCCTGCACTACGAACGCCACCCAACGCAGCGACCTGCCACCCGGGGTGCAATGCTTCAGCATGTCGCCCACGCTGGCCTCGGATTACAACAAGTACATCGGCCCCATCACCCCCGCCGACCAACGGGATTGGATCATCCGGATCGACAACCAGGCCAACTGGAACTCCTATACCAGTTGCGCGCAATACAACGGGTCCGGATACAATTGGCTCAACACGCCCGCGCTGCCCATCATCGCGGGCAGCATGACGAACGGGCTGTGGCGCGGGGCGAAGAACACGGACTGGTTCGAGTGCAAGAACTGGGACGATGCGCGGGTGCCGGATGCGACCACGGATGTGGTGATCAACCAGACCGCACTCCGCAATTGCCATGTCGGTCTTTCCCCAGGGGTCTCGCCCGCCGGCACAGGGGTCTGCTCCTCCTTGCTCCTCACCTCCAATGGCACGGGCCATTTGCTGTTCGTGGAACCGAACAGCACACTGAACATCACGAATGACCTTACCGTGGAACGCACCGCCGGTACCGGCGGCCAAGCCGTCTATGTGAAGGACAATGCCACACTCACCGGTCGGAACCTGTTCCTGCGCAGCGTGAACACGACCGTGGATGAGTCCGGACTTTCCACCGCTTACGTGAACTCGGCCTCCCGTTTCTCCGGGAATGTGACCATCGAGCCCGGTGGATACCTGAACCTGTACAACCCGACCCCGGCCTACTTCGGCACCCTGTACATCGGCGGCAACTACTGGAACCAACGGACGGAAGTGGCCTTCACGGAGGACTATTCGCAAGTGGTGTTCAACGGCGGCGGCGCGCAATCCATCACCACGAACAGCTTCGAGGAGGTCTTTTATAACCTCCAGGTGAACAAGCCATCAGGGGTGCTCACGTTGAACAACCCGATCGCGGTACGCGGCGTCCTTGACCTGCTCAGCGGGCAAGTGCTGAGCACGACAGCGGACCTGCTCACGATGCGGTCCGCATCCAGCGTCACCAGCGTGAGCAACACCAGCTTCGTGAACGGCCCTGTGCAGAAGATCGGCAACACCCTCTTCACCTTCCCCCTCGGCAAGAACGGCGTGTACCGGCCGGCCACCACCACCCCTGCCGCGGCCATCGCCACGGATGCGTTCACGGCGGAGTACTTCAACACCTCCCCGACCGTCCCGCTGGGCGCCACCGGCCTGAACCATGATGCCAGCCTGAACCATGTGAGTGCCTGCGAGTATTGGACGATCAACCGAAGCAGCGGTATCCCGAACGCCACCGTGACCCTGAGCTGGCAAGCCCCGACGAGCTGCGGCGTGACCAACCTGCCGGACATGCGTGTGGGCTATTGGACCGGAGCATTCTGGACCGATGCTGGCGGCGCCTCGATCACCGGCTCCAACGCTGCGGGCACGGTGTCCACCGCCGGGGCGCAATCCACCTTCCTGCAAGCCACCAACTATTGGACGTTGGCCTCGCTGACCAACGCCAACCCGCTGCCCATCGAGCTGCTCTCCTTCACCGCACAGCCCGCAGGCAGCAAGGTGGACCTGAAGTGGACCACCGCCAGCGAGCAGAACAACCAATACTTCACGGTGGAACGCAGCGCCGACGCGGTGGACTTCAGCGCGCTGTTGCAAGTGCCGGGTGCGGGCAACAGCCAGAGCATGATCGATTATGCGGACACGGACAATTCCCCGCTGGACGGCCTGAGCTACTACCGCCTGCGCCAAACGGACATCGACGGCACCACCGTGGTGAGCGATGCCGTACCCGTGTTCTTCAGCGCCAGCAAAGGCCAACCGTTGCAAGTGCTCTACAGCACTGACGGCCTCTTCGTGATGCACGACTTCGGCCCCGGCAGCACGCTGGAGGTGATGGACCTCACCGGCCGCGTGGTGGGTAGCACGGGCATTTCTGCCAAGGGCTTGGTGAAGGTGCCGCTGGACGGCATGGCGCACGGGGTGTATCTGCTGCGCATGAACGACGGCGTGCGGGTGGAGAGTACGCGGGTGGTTTATTGAGTCGGGAGTCTTGAGTCTTGAGTCTTGAGTCTGGAGTCTTGAGTCCGGAGTCTTGAGTCTGGAGTCTTGAGTCTGGAGTCTTGAGTCTGGAGTCTTGAGTCCGGAGTGTTGAGTCCGGAGTGTTGAGTTCCGTGCTGCTCAAGTGCCGGATGCACCGAAGTCCAAAGCCCCACCGAAGCCCGTTCTACATTCTACATTCTACATTCTACATTCTACATTCTACATTCTACATTCTACATTTCCTCCTACTCTCCTCGCTCACGCCACCTCCCGCAACACCAGCAGTGGCACCGTGGTATGCAGCGCCATCCGCTTGGAGGTACTTCCTTGGAAGATGCGGTCCCAGAAGCTGCGCTTGCTGCGGAGCACGGCCACCAGTTGAACGTCCTGTTCCACGACCATTTTGTCCATGGCCTCGGTGACGGCCGCACCATCGACCGTGACGAAGGTGTGCTTGATGGCGCCGAAAGCGACGGATAGTTTCCGCAGGTGCTCCTTGGAGCGGGGATCCTCATTGGTGCTGCCCACGTGCATCACGGTGATGCTTGCGCCGGTGCGTTTGGCGATCTCCACCAGCGGGTCCAAGCTGGCCTGCGCGATCCCCTCTCCGTCATCGGCAAAGAGGATGTGCTTGATCGGCGCGGGCTCCCAGTGTGACGGAACGGCGATCACCGCGGGCACGTCGCCGGTCACCACGGTTGTGGTGTTGTGGCCGACGCGGCCATAGTTGCCTTCGCCCTGCGTGCCCATCACCACCATGTCCACGGCTTTGTCCCGGTTCAGCTCGTCGATCGCGTTCGCCAGTTCATGGAAGGTGGCGATGCGCGAGATGTGCACCTTGCCCGCATGTTTGCGGCAGCGCCGTTCCACGCGTTGTAAGCCGTTCTTCGCCGCACGCTCGGTATCCACCGTTAAAGGCAGCAGCGCATTCCTGTAAGCAGGCTTCAGGTAAGCGTTCAGCAGGGTGTAGCGGACGTCCTCCGTGCCGTAGAGGTCCATGGCGAAGATGGCCGCCTTGATCGAGGTCGGGCTGAAGTCCGTAGGGATGAGGATGTGTTCCATGGTGCGGGTGTCAAGTGGTAAAGGTGGGCCCGATCCGCTGAATGAAGTGCGACCATCGTCAAATTCCGCCGCGGCGGAATGGACCATCCTTGTAGAACACCCCACTGCGTCGACATCCGACCATGGCACGCATACCACATTGGACTGACCGGAATGAAACAGGATGTATACGCGGGCCTCGGCCACCTCTTCTATAGCATCGCCGCCAGCGACCGCCATGTCCGCAGACCGAGAAGCTGAAGAAGCTGAGGAAGGAGCAGTGGATGCCCACAGAACCCGACCGGACAGCGTCGGCAGCGACATGGCTCACTCCCTCGAGATCGGTTTCGATCATGCGAATGATCCGCACCAGTCGCCGCAGACGGCCTTCAAGCGCTTCAAGGCCATACATGATGAGCGCCCTACCGTGTTCGATGAAAGCACGCGCAACATGACCACCCGAACCGCCAAGGCCATCGCCGATGCCTTCGCCGGAAAGAACAAGGATGAGGAGCGGATGACCGAATGGTTGGAGGAGATTTTGGGTGAGCACTGATCTCCGGAGGAAAGCAGCAAACACCGGCTGCGACCCCTCCGGGGTCGTTGCACATTTCACATTCAAGTGCAACATGCTGTGACCCCTCCGGGGTCAAATGCATTGCGGTGGTTTGGCTTCGCCCGGGTAAGGGAAATTCACATTCCAGTGCAACATGGCGTGACCCCTCACAGGTCAAATGAATTGCTGGGATCGGGTTTCGACCCCGGAGGGGTCGCAGCATTTTGTCATTCAGAGAAGGAAGAACACGACCCCGGAGGGGTCGCAGCCGGTGTTGATTTCCCGACAAACTCTGGAGAGGATAGTGGATCCCAGCCCGATCCTCACCCGGGCAGCACACTGAAGCGCGCGTCCAGCGGGTCCAGTTCCGTCAACAGGCGATCGAAGAAGGCCGGGCCTTCACTGGCATACCACGGCATGAAATTCTCGCGACGCTCCAGCAATCCTCCACCGGGGAAGAGGTGCTCATGCACCAAGGCAAGCTGCTCCAAGGGTGCCTCTTGCTCCCGCTTGGCGGCGCGCAGCAGCTTCTTGCCCATGTTATCCAAGCCGTGCATGGCCCGCTTGGAGATGGCCTCCGCCGCCCCTTCCAACGTGGGATCGGCAGCACGGGCACGTGCTGTCAAAGCGGCATAGAAGCGCTCGGCCTCTTCCTTCTCCGCCGCGATCGACGTGGGGAAGGAGGCTTGCTCCTTGGCCAGCCGCGAGCGCAACTCCTCCAACGGAGCGAAGAGATCGGCCACGCTGAGGCCGAGTTTCTCCATGCGACCCAGGTCCTTGGCACCGATGAACGCTGCCGAGGTGCGCAGCAGCAGCACGGGCATCGGCACCCGCATCGCTTGGAAAAGCCACTTCAGCTGGAACCAATAGGCCAGCTCTCCCCCACCACCGACGTAGGCGATGTTCGGCAGGATGACCTCTTGGTACAGCGGGCGCAGCAGCACGTTCGGCGAGAAGTTCCCGGGATGCTGATCCAGCTCCGCGAGCAACTCATCCAAGCTGAATGACGGGCCACCGTCCAGCACTTGGTAGCGGTCCTCCTGCAATTCGATGCGGCTGCGATGGCCGGGTCGCAGGTGGAAGAGATTGATGTCCCGTGCGTGGGCCTGTGTGCGCCAGTGGGCCGCGAGCTTTTCATCGGCATAGCGCACGCTGCGCACGGCCACCCCGTTCAGCATTTCCTCGCGCATGTAGCGGGCGAACTCGCGCTTGAGCTGCGGGTCATCGCCATCGAGGATGAGGATGCCGAAGCGGCCGAAGAGCGCATCGGTGAAGAGGCGTGTGGCTGTGGCGAGGTCCAGTTCCGGGCGATAACAGCGGCGAAGCAAGGCGCGGAGCTCATCGGCGTTACTGCCGGGGCCGAGCAAGGCATCCACCTCGTCCAGCACGGCGGAGATGCCGTCCAGCTTCAAGCGGCCCACGGCGCCGGCGGTCTCCCCGGGCCAGCTCACGCGCTTTCCGTGGATGAAGGTGTGATCGATCTCGGGCCGGTCATGGTCCTCGGTGGCCATCCAGAACACGGGCACTACGGCGTGCTTCGCGGTGGTGAGTTGCTTGGCGAGGCGGATAACGTTGAGGATCTTGAAAGGCAGGTACAGCGGGCCGGTGAAGAGGCAGAGCTGGTGGCCGGTGGTTACGGTGAGCGTGTCCGGTTTGCGCAGCAGGTCCAGGTTGGTGCGCACCTCCGCCCGGATCTCCATCTGTGCGTACTGGCGCTCGAGCGCATCGCAGAGCGTGCTCCGCGTGCCGGGATCGAAGACGCGGGCCTGGGCTGCGGCGTGCAGCCCATCCTCGTCCGCGCTCCAGCGATAGAACTCGCGAAGGCCGGGCACAACATCCAAGTAGTCCAGCACCAAAGGCGAAAAGCGACCGGTGGCGCGATAAGGAATGGCGATGCGCTGCATGGGCCGCGAAGGTAACGGGCAGGCGCGGGGTGAGAATTCCGGGCGGGAAAGCCGCGCCGACTTAAATTTCCACCGCACCAACACCTGCGTAGATGCCGATACGGATGACACCCGACGAAGGACGGAACGGAGGACGAAGCACCCCTTCACCCGGTTTTGGTGGTGGCGGTCGCGGCGGCGGTGGCGGAATGCTGGGCAGCCTCCTCCCCTTGCTTCTCGGCTTCCTGATCAAGCGTCCGAAATTCTTGATCATCGCCGTGGTGCTCTTCGGCCTCTACTACTTCTACAGCAACGGCTGCTCCAGCGACACGGGCGGTGGCACCGTCACCGACCAGGCCGGCCAACTGGTCACCACGCGCGGCGCCGACTTCGACGCCAAGCTGTATGACAAGGCCGAGGTGTACGAGCCGCTGGTGGACAATGTGAACGCGCCGTTACCGGAACAGGTCAGTTTGGCGCAGTTCGCACCGAAGCGCCTGAACCAAGGACAGCAGGGATCGTGCGTGGCGTGGGCCAGTGCCTATGGCGCGCGCACCATCGTAGAGGCCGAAGCCACCAAGAAGGACCCGAACAGCACGGCCTTCAGCCCCAGCTTCCTCTACAACCAGATCAAGCTCGGCAACGACTGCCAAGGTGCCTACATCATGAACGCCATGCAGACCATGCAGACCGGAGGCGTGCTTCCGTTGAGCGAATTCGGCTACACCGATGACAACTGCCGCAAGATGCCCGACAGCGGCGACAAGCAGGCGGCCCAGCAATACCGCATCAAAGGCTTCCAGCGCTTGAGCAAGGGCGGCGACGACCAACGCACGGACATGGTGGCGATGAAGCAGCAGCTCGCGCAAGGTTCACCGGTGGTGATCGGCATGATGGTGGGCGGCAGCTTCATGCAGGGCATGGAAAAACAAGAGCTGTGGACGCCCACACAAAGCGACTACCGCCAGCAGGGCTTCGGCGGCCATGCCATGTGCGTGATCGGCTACGACGACTACAAGGTGAAGAATGAGAAGGCCGGAGGCGCCTTCCAGGTCATGAACAGCTGGGGATCGGAATGGGGCAACAACGGCATCGCTTGGATCCGGTACGCCGACTTCGACTTCTTCGCCAAGGAAGCATACGCCGTGTATCCACAAGGCGAGGGCGTGGACGTGAAACCATCCGTGTTCGACATCCGCTTCGGCCTGGCCGAGGTGGACGCGAAAGGCAACACCACCGGGAAGCATATCGCGCTGAAGCATGATGCCGGCCGCGTGTTCCGCACCGTTACGCCCATCCGCAAAGGCGACCGCTTCAAGATCGAGGTGACCAACAACGCGGAGTGCTATACCTACCTCTTCGGCCTGGAAACGGATGGTACCACCTACGTGCTCTTCCCCTACACGCCGAAGCATTCACCCTATTGCGGCATCACCGGCACACGCATCTTCCCGAAGGACCAAAGCCTGACCGCGGACGAAGTGGGCAGCACGGACGTGATGGCGATCCTGGTGGCGAACCAGCCGCTGGACTATCCGAAGATCAACGAGGCGATGAAGACGAATGCCGCGCAAGGCCTCGATGCCAAACTGGCCGCCGTGCTGGGGAAGGAGCTGATCGATGCGGGAACGCCGACCTACAGCGAGGGCGGGACCTTCGGGGCGAAGGCCCCGGCGGAGCGCACCACGATGGCGCTGGTGCTCGAGGTGGACAAGCAATAGACCAACGACCGCCATGCTCCGTCCCCTTTCTGCATTGGCGATCCTGTTGCATACCGTCGCGGCCGGACAGACCCTTCCCGAGAGCCTGGTCCGCCAGTTGCCGCCGTTCGAGCGCAAGCTGGATGCGCACATGCAGGGCATCATCGAGCAGATGAACGTGTTCAACTCGGACAGCGCCATGGTGCTGATCGGTGGTGCAATGGCGGAACTGGAAGGGAAGAAGGACCTCGAGCCCCGCTATTACCTGCTCGCCTACCGGGCCGAGGTGCTCTACTACGAAGGTGCTTACAACGAGGCCATCCGGGATCTGAGCACCTGTGCGGACATCGCGGAACGCTTGAACGACAGCCTGCTGCTGGCCAATGTGTTCAACCTGCAAGGGTTGTTGCAGGAGAATTTCCGGCACGGCAATGCCGCGCGCGCCTACCTCCGAAAAGCCCTGACCTGGTATCCGATGGCCCCTGCTGCACGCTACCCGATCACGGAGCTGTTCCATATCCATGGGAACCTCGGTACGTACCTCACGGGGGCCAATGAACTCGACAGCGCCCTGATACACCTGAACCGCTCCTTGGAACTTTCCACGCAGGCCGGCGCCCGCCGCGCCATAGCCGTGGCCCATGGAGCATTGGGCGATTGGGCGCTGGCACGCGGGCTCACCGATACCGCCCTGCACCACTTCCGGCATTCCTTCCAAGTGGCCGAGGCTGCCGCACAACTGGATGTCTCCTTGGATGCGCTCATTGGCATCGCCAAAGCATTCGCGGCCAAGCAGGACCGACCGCGGACACGCAGCGCGCTTACGGATGCGAACGCCTATCTGGTCGGCAACAAGGAGAAGGTCGGCTTGGCTGCGGAACGCGACCACGCGCGGAACTCCTCGCGGATCCTGGAGTCCATGCAGGACCTCAAGGGTGCGCTGGAGGCCCATCAGCGTTGGTCGCGCTTGGACAGCACCATCAATGAAGGCAACATCCGCGCGGCGCTATCCACGCAGGCCACGCTCCATCGCACCGATGCCGACCTCGTGCTGGAACGGGAGCGCTCCCGCTTTGCAGCGGAGACCCTGAAGCGCGTGCGGCTCAGCCGTAGCATGGTGATCGCAGGAGCATTGGTGATACTGCTCTTCCTGACGCTCTTAGTGGTCTTCCTGCACAACAAGCGAAAGATCGAAAAGCGATTGGGCCAACTGATGCTCGCGCAGGTGGAACAGGGGCAGGTGATCACCGAGCTCCGCATCCGGGAGCAGGTGGGCCGGGACATGCACGACGACCTGGGTGCGGGGCTAAGTGCTTTGAAACTGCGCAGCGAGATGGCCCTGCGCGTGGAACAGGACCCTGAAAAACGCGTCCAGCTGTCGAGCTTGGCCAAGACCGCAGGTGAGCTGATCGGCAACATGCGCCAGATCATCTGGGCGATGAACGGGGACCAGGCCTGCTTGGAGGACCTGGTGGTCTACGCCACCAATTACATGCGGACCTACATGGCGGAACACAACATCCAACTGACCATCCTCGCTGAAGGACCTTGGCCGGATGTGCAGTTCAGCAGCGAGCAACGGCGTAATATCTTCCTCGTTATCAAGGAGGCGACGCACAACATCGTGAAGCACGCGAACGCGGGACGGGTGGAATTGAAGATCCATCAGGGGAACGGGCTGCTGAACGTGAGCATCGACGACGACGGCAATGGCATACCGCACAACGCCATAGAAGGCATGGGCAACGGCCTGCGGAACATGGCCAAGCGCATCGAAGCGCTCCACGGAAAGCTCGCGATATTGGGGGACGGTGGCACCACCGTGCGCTTCGTGGTGCCATTGACTGTGGGATCCGATACCGCCGTGGTGACTAACAAAGGTTCTATTGCCGGGATCGGCAGCAAGTAACACCTTCGTCCCATGGCAGCGAACGAGCGGATCCGGGTGAGCATAGTGGAGGATGACCTCACGATCCGGGAGACCTTGAAAGCGCTGTTCATCCATGTCCCGGACATGGAGACCTTCACCACGCATGGCACGGCTGAGGATGCCATACTGCGATTGAGCAATGCATGCCCGGAGGTGGTGATCATGGACATCAACCTGCCCGGGCAGAGCGGGATCGATTGCGTGCAACAGCTCAGCCGGTCCTGCCCTGCCACGCAATTCCTGATGTACACCGTGCATGATGACGACCACCGTGTCTTCGAGGCGTTGAAGGCCGGTGCGAACGGCTACATCCTGAAGGAAAGCACCCCGGACCAGATCATCGAGGCGGTGCGTGAACTGAGGGACGGCGGTGCGCCCATGAGCGCCCTCGTAGCGCGGCGCGTGGTGGCCCACATGCGGAAACCCGGGACCGGCCGCACCCAGGAGGAGCTGAGCGCGCGCGAGAACAACGTACTCGAACTGCTCGCCCAAGGCCTGCTCTACAAGGAGATCGCCGACCGCTTGTTCATCAGCACGGGCACGGTGAAGCAGCACATCCACCGCATCTACGGCAAGCTGCATGTGCAGAACCGCACCGAGGCGGTGAACCGCTATTTCGGGCGGTAGGGGCTGCCGCAAAGCGCTTCCGTACCTCCTTCCCTTCCTTCTCATCCGGTCGAAAGACCGGGAAAGAGGGGATCGCCCAGGCGCAACCAACGATCGTCATGATCCCGAGCTAGGTGATCCGCTTAGCTTTCGCGGAACAGATCCACCCTTCCCATGAAAAAGGTCCTCTACATCCTCATCGCGCTCATCGTTATCGCGCAATTCATCCGTCCCTCCAGGATCGCCGAACCCGTCGACCCCGCAACCGACCTGATCGCCATGACGAAGCCCGATGCGGAGGTGGCGCAGATGCTCCGGACGTCCTGCTATGATTGCCACAGCGGACAACCTCGCTACCCGTGGTACTTCGCCATCACACCCGTGAACTGGTGGTTGAACGACCACATCAATGAGGCGCGGGACAATTTCGATGCCACGACCTGGGGTTCCGTGCAGGGCTATGATCGCGATCACCAGGCAAAGGATGCCATGGAGGAGCTGGATAAAAAGGAGATGCCCATCCCCGACTATTTCTATCTTGGCCGCCACGCTGACGCCAAGTTGACGGATGCACAGTACAAGAAGCTCTATGCCTATTTCGAAAGTTTGCGGGACGGCTCATGGGACATTGAGAAAGCCCGGAGGAAAGCCGCCGGCGAAAGCAAGGGCCAAGGGAAGTAGAACTACGGAATGCTGACCCGGGTGATAAAGCAGGAGCTTCATCGCCCACATCCCTTACATCCCTATAGTTCCGTTACGACCATCACAAACGCGTCAGCGACCGATCAAGACCAAAGCTGACCGTTATACCAACTGAACATGCCACTGACAACAAGCGATGCGACTGCTGTAGAAGCCCTGGAAAAGGCACACTGGATCGCATTTGCACCCTTTGTTTTCCAAGCCTCCGTCTCACTGCGGAAGCTGGGGATCCTCGATTACATTTTCGATCAACGGAAAACAGGCGGTCCCACGGCCATCGAGATCGCTGAGAAGCTTTCCCTCAGCCGCTATGGCGTTGAGGTCCTTCTGGAGATAGCACAGACATCCGGGATCGTTCAACAGAACCTGGATCATCAGTATGAACTGAGCAAAGTGGGCTACTTCCTGAACTACAGCCCTACCGCCGGGGTGAACCTGAATTTCGCCAATGATGTCTGCTATAAAGGCCTCTTTCATCTGGAGGATTCCATTAAGAACGGAAAGCCGGAGGGCCTGAAGGAATTGGGCCAATGGAAGACGATCTATGAAGGGCTTTCGCAACTGAAGCCGTTGGAGCAGAAATCCTGGTTTGATTTCGACCACCACTATTCCGATCATATTTTCGAGGAGGCCATGGAGAGGATCTTCCTGAAGAAGCCTCGGACCATCTTCGATATCGGCGGTAACACAGGCAAGTTCTCGATCCAATGTTGTTCGTTCGACCCGGAGGTGCACCTGAAGATCATCGACCTGCCGGGACAATTGGCCATGGCCCGCGTAAATGCGGAGAAGAACGGATTCCAGGACCGGATCTCCACCCATCCTATTGATTGGCTTTCCAAAAACCCACAGATCCCTACTACAGTGCCGGATCTTATCTGGATGTCCCAGTTCCTGGATTGCTTCTCTGAAGAGGAGATCCTCAAGATCCTGAAGGTCTGTGTCGGATCCATGGATGAGAACACCGAACTGGCGATCGTGGAGACCTTCACCGACCGGCAGACCTTCAAGGCGTCCCAATTCATCCTGGAAGCGACCTCACTCTATTTCACGGTCCTGGCCAATGGGAACAGTAAGATGTATCCATCGGGCGTGTTCAAGCGACTGATCGAGCAAGCAGGTCTTCAAGTAAATGAGGACATCCGGCTTGGAGAGTACCACACCATGCTGGTGTGCAAGAAGAAGTGAGCGAGGTGGAGTAGGAGAAGGAGGAGAAGGAGGTGAAGGAAGTGAAGGAGGTGAAGGAAGTGAAGGAGGTGAAGGAAGTGAAGTAGGTTATACGCTCCTCCCTTGAGGGTATTCTGAAAAGTGTGTCAAGCTACGTTTGACAACCAATCAGAACCATGAACAAGAAGAAGACAACGAAAGAGAAAGAAGCGGCAGCCTTTGA
>JBBSUV010000077.1:0-13941 GCA_038234075.1 Flavobacteriales bacterium
GAGAACCTGACCATCAAGGATACCGCAGCCTTCTGGAGCATCAGCAAATACCTGGTGATCGAGGCGGAATGATCATTCCGCGATCCGGCAGCCCGATGGATGATGACAATTCCTGAAGGCCCGAAGGGATAATAAAAAGGGCCGCGATATGCGGCCCTTTTTCAATGGTAGGAAGTGTTCGGATCACTCCGTGGCTTTCTGAGCGGGTTCGGCCGACTTCATCGTCTCTCCCTTTTTTGCCTTTGCGTCCTTTTTGCCGGCGCAGCAGCCCTTGCCACCTTCCTTACCGCAGTTTTCCAGCTTGCCGGAGGCTTGGAGCTTCTCCATCTTCGCCTTCTGGTCGTCCTTCAGGAGCTCGGAGATCGAAGCATAAGTGGCTTCGTCCTGCTTTTTGGCCTTCGCGTCCATCATTTCGCAGTGGCCGCGCATGCCCATCAGGCTCTCTTCATTCTTCATTAGTAATTCGCTCACTTTGGCTGACTGATCGTCGGTCAACGCCAGTTCCTTGGTGAGCATTTCGGCTTTGGCCTTGGCCATGTCCGCGCAGGCCTTGCCGCCTTCCTTATCTGATTGGGCGCTCGCCAGTGACGCTACACTGATCAAGAGTGCAGCAGCGAACAATTTGAACGTCCTCATGGGCATGTTTGGTTTTGTGGTACGAAGATAGAAGGTTAGTTGTGATCGGTACCTGACGATGGGCAGGTGCTGGTTTTAAGCGCGTCAGGTGCCTCTGGCGGGCCTGCAACGCAAAGAGGGTGCCAGAGATCCGGAGGCAGATGCAAACGTCCGTGGCTCAAGACTCAGGACTCACCTGCGTCCCGGATAAAATGCGGAGTCATCCGGAAAGGCTAAGCAGCAAGGGCTTTGATGGATTTTGCCGTTGAGAGGGCCTAGGTTCAAGAATAGTCGTTTCAGCCTTTGCGCGACCCCGGCTCGGAGGCCGGGGTGACAACCATGGGAGGAGCGGCAGCTCCATGAGCGATCGTCATTCCGGGCCCGACCCGGAATCGCGAAATGTTGGCGATAAATATCCCGGACGCCGATGGCTCAAGACTCAAGACTCAAGACTCACGACTCAAGACTCACGACTCACGACTCAAGACTCAAGACTCAAGACTCACGACTCAAGACTCAAGAACTACCCTTAGTCCCCCGAACCATCCGCTCAATGGAATCCCACATCTCCGGCTCCACCATCTCCAGCATGTTGAACTGGCCAGCGCCTTTCAGCCATTCACCGCCATCGATGGTGACCACCTCGCCATTGATGTAGCTGCTGTACGTGGAGATCAGGTAAGAGGCAAGGTCCGTGAGTTCATGGTGCTCGCCCACACGGCCCAAGGGCACGCGTTTGGCCATGTCGAACTTCTCCACCATTGCACCGGGCAGCAAGCGTTGCCACGCGCCCTTCGTGGGGAAGGGGCCCGGCGCGATCGCGTTGGTGCGGATGCCGTACTTGGCCCATTCCACTGCCAATGAACGCGTAAGCGCAAGCACACCGGCCTTGGCGCAGGCACTGGGCACCACATAGCCGCTGCCTGTCCAAGCATAGGTCGTGGTGATGTTCAACACGCGCTTCTCCTTTTCACCCTTTGCGATCCAATGCTTTCCGAAGGCGAGCGTGCAGTTCACCGTGCCCATCAATACGATGCCGATGATGGTCTCGAAAGCCTTGCTGCTGAGGCGCTCCGTGGGGCTGATGAAGTTGCCCGCGGCATTGTTCACCAGGCCGTCCACCTTGCCGAACTTCTTCATCACCTCTTCCACCAAGTGGTCCACGTCCTGCCATTTGCGCACGTCGCAGGCCACGGGCAGTACCGTGCCACCGGTCGCTTTTTCCATCTCGGCGGCCGTGGCCTCAAGCACCTCCATCTTCCGACTGGTGATGCAGACCTTCGCGCCCAAACGCAGAAAGGACTCGGCCATGCTGCGGCCCAAGCCGGTGCCACCGCCGGTGATCACGATCACCTGTCCTTCCAAAGCGCCATCGCGCAACATGCTTTTCGCGGTTTCCATCTTAGTTGAATTTTCTGCTCAGGGTCCACTTCGTGAGACCCTGAGTGGGATTTCGTGAGACCCTGAGGGAGATCATCATTCGGGTGCATTTGTCCGTGGCACAGGGTGGTCCGTCTTCCTGTCGAAAGTGCCTTGGGCCGGTTGCACGGGGACCATCGGCTTGCCGTCCGCGGATCCCTTGCAAGAGGACAACACCAGTTTTTCCACCTCGTCGCCGTAAAGCGCTGTGAAGTCACGGTCCAATGCTTGGCGCAGGAGCATGCAGGCCTTCGCCGTATCCCCGGTCTCCAAGGCGATCACGCCGAGGTTGCGGTACACGAAGGGATTGTGGATCTTCTTTTTCCGCGCGCGCTGGATGTCCTTGACGCCCTTGTCCGTCTCCCCGATCTTGTATCTGCTCCAGCCCCTGTTGTTGAAAGCATAGCTGTAGTTGGGGTTGAGCTTGATGGCCCGGTCATAGTCCGCTATTGCGCCGCGATGGTCGCCGCGCCATGCATGAGCATAGTAGCCGCGGCTGTTGTAATTCACAGGATCGCTTGGTGCCAGTTCAATGGCGCGGTCCAATTCAGTACGGGCCGACACGCTGTCCCCCGCAATGGCCGCCACCTCACCCTTCACGCGGTGCAGGCGGGCCGATGAAGGCGTTGTTGCCCCTTCCATGGCAATGGCCTTGTCGATATCGGCCATGGCTTCCGGCAGCCGGCCCTGCATCTGTTCCACTACAGCAAGCCGATAGCGCGCTTCCACGCTTGGTTTCCGCTCCAGCACCTGCCGGAAGTGCGCGGCCGAACTATCCAGCCGCCCCAGGCCCTGTTCCGCAGCGGCAAGTTGGAACAGGCCGTTCACGCTGTCCGGGAGAAGGCGCAAAGAGGACCTCGCATCCGCCTCCGCTTTCTTGAACTCGCTGATGCTGTTGTAGCCTTCGGCGCGCAAGGCATAGAACTCCGGATGCGTGTTCTTGCTCAGCACGCCCGATGCGATGCGTATCGCCGGATAGGCATTGCCCTTGGCAAGCTGCCTGCGCACCTTGCGCTCCTGTGGGATCTGGGCCTGGGCGACCCCGAAGAAGGAAATAAGCAGAAGTGCCAGGAGGGTCGTGAAGCGCATGCTGCGAAGATACTGGCCGGAGGACGGTAGCTCCGCTTGGTCTTCATCAACTGCCAAGCCTTCCCCGAGGAGCCACCGGATACCTTTGCCAATGAACCGGATCGGATACCATGCGCACCGAATACCCTGCCAAGATCCTCCTCGCATGGGGTGAGGCCATCAGCGGCAATACGCAGATCCGCGACTGGCTGATCAAGAACGGTTTTCCGGAGCTGGGTATCTTCGTCTTCGCGTTGCACCTGAAGGCCGATGCGCGAAAGTGGTTGATGGAACATGGCCATCCGCATCTGATGGCGGTGATACGCGGCGTCGAGGGTGAGAACAAGGCCCTGGAATGGTTGGAGGCGCACGACATGGTGGTGCTGCGCAAGGTGGCCGAGTGCGGCGGGGACGAGGAGGCCTTTCAATGGTTGCTGAAGAACGAGCACCGCGAGCTGGCCATGCTGGGCTTGAAGATGTGGTCCATCAAGATGCAGATCGAGGACGATCACAACGACCCGCACAAGTTTTCGAGGGAGTAGTTCTCAGTTGGCCGTTGTCAGTTGTCAGGGGCGCTGCGTGCGGTCCGTGGTCAACGCTACTTCCGTTCACTTATAACCCTTTTGCTGAAAGAGGCGGAAGGTGGTAGGGCGACTGCCAACCGCCACTGCCTGCTGAAATACGCCAAGAACCACAGGTCCAAAAAGCATCTCCGAAGGTCGAAGAAGCCCTAACAACTGACAACTGACAACGGACAACAGACTAATGATCGATCCGCTCCACGCGCCGCACTTCGGGCACGTCGCGGAGTTTGTCCACCAGTGAGCGCAGGTGCTCCGCGTCATGCACGTAGGCCATTACCTTGCCTTCGAAGATGCCGTCCTTGCTCTCAAAGCTGATGCTGCGCATGTTCACGTTGTTCTCGTGACTGATGATGGTGGTGATGCGGTTCACCAGGCCCACGGCGTCGATGCCGCTGAACTGGATGCCGGCGAGGAACTCCACGCTGTCCTTTCCTTTCCAGCGGGCCTTTACGATGCGCATGGCGAAGTTGCTCATCAGCTGCACGGCGTTGGGACAGTTCACACGGTGGATGCGGATGCCGTCGCCCGGGGTGATGAAGCCGAAGACGTCGTCGCCGGGGATGGGATGGCAGCATGGCGAGAGTTTGTAGTCCATGCTCTGCACCTCATCTCCGACCGTGAAGGTGCCGCCTTCCGTGCCGCGTATCTCGGCTACGATCTCTTCCAACGGGCGTTCATCCTTGGCGCGGACGCCTTTGGTCAGGATCAAGCGGCCGTTCTTCACCGAGGGGTTGTCCAAGGCATCCAGGTCAAGCCGCTCACGGGCCACTTTCCAATAGAGGTCATTGGGTGAGGTGGCCAGCAGGTGGTCCTCCAGCACGCCTACGTTCTCATCATTCACCTTGGCGCCCCATGCCCGGAGCTTGCGCTGCACGGTCTCTTTGCCCACGATCGCCAGCTTGCGTTTCTGTTCGCGCAGCGCCTGTTTGATCTTATGCCGTGCGCTCGCCGTCACCACGAAATTCATCCACTCCTCCTTGGGCTGCTGCTTGCGGCTGGTGATGATCTCCACCTGGTCCCCGTTGCGCAACGGCTGGCTCATGGCCACCAGCTTGTGGTTCACTTTCGCCCCGATGCAGCGGCGGCCGATCTGGCTGTGGATGTCGAAGGCGAAGTCCAAGGCGGAGGCGCCCGCCGGCAGGTTGCGCATCTCGCCTTTCGGCGTGAAGACCATGATCACGTCGTTGAACAGGTTCAACTTGAAGTCGTGCACGAAGTCGAGGGCGTTGCTGCTTGGGTCGGCGAGGATCTCGCGGATCTTGTTCAGCATGCCGTCCATGGCGTTGGCGTGCTCCTCTTCCCCCTTGTATCGGTAGTGGGCGGCGAGGCCCATTTCGGCCACCTGGTCCATGCGGCGGCTGCGGATCTGCACCTCCACCCATTTGCCCCCGGGGCTCATCACCGTGGTGTGCAGGCTTTCATAGCCGTTCGCCTTCGGCATGCTGATCCAGTCCCGCAGCCGGTCCGGGCTGGGCTGGTAGTAGTCGGTGACGATGGAGTAGACCTTCCAGCAATCGGCCTTCTCCAGCTCCGGCTTGTCCTCCAGGATGATGCGGATGGCGAAGAGGTCGTACACCTCATCGAAGGTGACGTTCTTGGTGAGCATCTTCTGGTAGATGCTGTAGATGCTCTTCGGCCTGCCTTTGATCTCGTAGGTGAAGCCTTCCTTGTCCAGCGCCTCCCGGATGGGCAGGATGAAGCGGCTGATGAAGCGCTTGCGGACGGATTCGCCTTTCTTGAGGCGTTGCTCGATGTCGTGATAGATCACCGGCTCCTGGATCCGGAGCGCAAGGTCCTCCAGCTCGCTCTTGATGGTGTACAGACCGAGCCGGTGCGCGAGGGGCGCATACAGGAAGAGGGTCTCGCTGGCGATCTTCAACTGCTTGTCGCGCGCCATGCTCTCCAGCGTCCGCATGTTGTGCAGGCGGTCCGCGAGCTTGATCAGGATCACGCGCACATCCTGCGCCAAGGTGAGCAGCACCTTGCGGAAGTTCTCCGCCTGCATGCTGTCCGTTTGCCAATTCACCCCGCTGATCTTCGTGAGCCCGTCGATGATGGTGGCCACGGTATCGCCGAAGATGTCGCGCACGTCCTCCAATGTGAGGTCGGTATCCTCCACCGTGTCGTGCAACAGCGCCGACACCACACTGGTGACACCCAGACCGATCTCCTCCGCGCAGATGCGTGCCACCGCGATGGGGTGATAGATGTAGGGCTCACCACTCTTGCGCCGTTGGTCCTTGTGCGCCTCCAAGGCGATGTTGAAGGCCTTGCGGATCAAGCGCGTGTTCTCCGCGGTGCGCTCACCACGCACGGAACGGAGCAGGCCGCGGTAGCGACGAAGGATCTGTTCCTTCTCCGCCTCAACGTCGATCGCAGCAGTGGTTTCTAAGGTGCGGGCCATGCTTCAAATTTACGGATGTGAGGAAGGTCCTATAGTGGATGCCCGATGTCTTATACATGGATTATCAAGGTCCCTGCATAGGACAGTACGCTTTCAGCCATCGGACATTCCCCTATCGCGCAGGCAGGATCTCGCCGCTCACCTCACCGAAGCCGATGCGCAGCCCGTCCTTCTCGCAGTGTCCGCGCATGATCACGGTGTCGCCGTCCTCCAGGAATCTGCGCTCGCTCCCATCCACCAGCTTGAGGGGCTTGGTGCCGCGCCAGGTGAGTTCCAGCAGGCTGCCGAAGCTCTCGGGCACAGGGCCGCTGATGGTGCCACTGGCCATCACATCGCCCGCCCGCACATTGCAGCCGTTCACGGTGTGGTGCGCCAGTTGCTGCGGCATGCTCCAGTAGAGGTACTTGAAGTTGCTGCGGCAGATCACGGTCTCCTTCCCGTTCTTCGGAAGGATGCCGGCTTCCAATTGGATGTCGAAGCTGTGTTCGCCACTGGTGCGGAGGTAGGGCAGGGGCACGAGATCCTGCTTGGGAGCTGTGGTACGGAAGGGTTCCAGCGCGTCCAGCGTCACCACCCACGGGCTCATGCTGCTGCCGAAGTTCTTCCCGAGGAAGGGCCCCAGCGGCACATATTCCCAGCTCTGGATATCGCGTGCGCTCCAGTCGTTGAAGAGCACCATGCCGAAGATGAAGTCCTCTGCTTCGTCCGCCTCGATGTGCTCGCCCAGTGGCCGTCCCTCGAAGGTGATGAAGGCCGTCTCCAGTTCGATGTCCAATTGCTTGGATGCACCGAAGATCGGCGGCTCCTCGGGGTTGGGGCGCATCTGGCCCATGGGGCGCTGGATGGCCGTGCCGCTCACCACGATGGAGGAGGCGCGACCGTGGTAGCCAACGGGGAGGTGAAGCCAGTTCGGCATCAGGGCGTTGTCCGCACCGCGGAACATGGTGCCCACGTTGGTGGCATGCTCGCGGCTGCTGTAGAAATCGGTGTAGTCGCCAACCTCCACGGGTAAGTGCATGGTCACATTGGCAAGCGGCAGCACGGCCTCTTTCACTGTGGTGCCGCGCTCTTTGAGAAAGCTGTTATCCGCCCGGAAAAGCTCGATAAGGCGATGGCGGAGTTGCCGCACCGCTACTTTTCCCTGCTTCATCAAGGGGTTCAGCACCGGAGCGGTGAACACGGCCGTATCGATGCCGAGGTCGTTCAACAGGTCGGCCTGTGCCAATACATGGAGGTCCACCACGCTGTTGCCGATGCGGGTGCAGGGACGGGGCGGGCGACCGTTGGAACTGCAGATGCCAAAAGGGATGTTCTGGATCGGGAAGTCGCTGTCGGCGGGCACCTCGATCCAAGAGGTCATGGTTGACGAAGATGTAACGCTCATGGCGCAAATGTCGGCATCAGGGTTTGGATGGGGAGCTCAGTGGAAAGGGAGGTTAACCGCAAAGGACGCAAAGGGCGCAAAGAAGATGGGAACCTCAGTGCAAAAGGAGGTCAACCGCAAAGGACGCAAATGCTTCATCCCGATCTTCTCGGGAGGGCGCAAAGAAGAAGGGAACGGAAAGAACTGCCTGCGGCAGCAAAGTGCGCAAAGGTGAGTGCAGAGACGTGGACCGCAAAGGACGCAAATGCTTCATCCTGATCTTCTCGGGAGAGCGCAAAGAAGATGGGAGCCTCAATGCAAAGGAGGTCAACCGCAAAGGACGCAAATGCTTCATCCCGATCTTCTCGGGAGGGCGCAAAGAAGAAGGGAAGGGAAGAGAAGAGAAAAGAAAGCACTGCCTTCGGCAGTAAGAGCGCAAAGGCTGGATGCGGATCGGACCACAACGTGTGCAAGTCCGTGCTACACCCCAAGCGGCTGTGCCTAGGCAAGGGAGCTCAAGCGCATAGTAATGCGAGTGTAGAAGGGGTGACCGCAACGGAATGCATGGACCATCCTAGCGCATGCCGCTCTACAAGGGTTGCAGCCGTAAGGAACGTTGAGGTAGCCCAAGCTTTCCTGGCTAAAGTGTCGAAGATCCACCTTTGTGTTCTTAGCGTCCTTGGCGGTACACCTTTCTTGTTATGATCTCCACCACATCCCCTCAATGCACGGCGGTGACGCGATAGGCGTTGATGATCTTGTGGTGCGAACGGCTCAGGCTCCAGGGCAACTTGCCGTAGCTGGAGGTGTACATGCCGGCGAACTGTTCCACGCAGAAGAAGGTCCCCGGCCCGGGTGGCCCGTCCCATGTGGCGATCAGCTCTTTTTCGATGCCCGGTGTCAGGAGCTGCGCATCGTAATCCTCCGGGATCACCAGGATGTCACCTGCTTCCAGACGACTTTCATCCTGCCCGTAGATGGACATGCCAGCCTGCTCTGAATACCACTGCCAGCCCCAGTGGCCCAAGCTCCAGACGGTGCCTGTGGTGCGTGCTTCCATCTCACCGGCGATCCGTGGCGCTTGCTCGCGATAGAATCCCGCGTATTCCTTGTCGGAAACAGTGAGCAGCACGCCCAACGCAGCGGTGCAGACCACCGCCAGGATCTTTTCACGGATAGGCGCCGTGTTCAGTGCCGGGGCGATCAACAACAGCACTGCCGGGATGATCAGCAGCACATGGCGTGTGGCCATCATCGGAGAGAAGCCTGCGAGGAAGAAGGCCAGCCCTGCCGCCCAAGCTGCCAGCGCCCATCGGTCCGCCGAGGAGATGGCCAAGTTGCGGGGCAGATAGCGGAAGCAGTAGGCCACGACGAGCAGGCCGTTCAGTGTGAAGGTCACGCGCAGGATCTGGTCGGATGCGACTTCGGGGATCATGCCGGTGTAGGCAGCAATGCACAGCACCACTGCGGCGGCGATGGCGGCGACCCAAGCGGGGAAGATCCATCCGCCATGCTTGGTCACCAATGCCCTGAGAAAGACCAAGGTGAATGGCGACATGGCTCCGATCGCCGTGAGCAACCCGAGGATCCTTACGAAGACGCCGCGGATCGAGGGATCGCCCGCCTTACGGTCCAACAGATGGACGTGCCCGTATTCGTGCAGGTTCCAAAAGGACCACGCTGCAATGAGCAGCCACGGGATCAAGGTGAGCGGAAGTTTCCGCCATTCCCGTCGCAGTACGAGCACTAAGGGGAATACCAACAGCAGGGGTGCCGTGGTGTATTTGATGAACATGGCACCCGCCAGTGCAAACCCGGCCAAGGCATAGCGCGTTCCGGTGGAGGATCCTCCAGGCACCAGCAAGAGGTTGAAGAAGAGCAGTTGCATCGCCAGCAGGGGCACGTCCGTCATCAGGCCTTGGTTCACCATAAAGGCCGGGCAGAGCGCGAACAGCGCGGTGAGCCACAGCGCATGGCCCGGCGCCCGATGCCGGGCCAGTCTGTAAAAGCAGATCAAGGCCAGCAAGGAGAACAAGGACCGCATCGCGTGCATCGGCCCTTCCGAATATCCGAAGAGATGCCCTGTAATGGCCACCATGTAGAAGAAGCCCGGTGGTTGGTTGGCATCGTGGATCGGCTCGGGGTCCATGCCCCAGTTCACAAAGCCGGACATCGGCTGCTCGGGATGGTGCTCGATCCATTGCGCCGCCTTCAGGTGGAAGGTGTCGTCGATATGGAATGCTTTGTTGAAGTCGATGGCCGTGATGCCCGCCCAGAGGAGCAGGATCACAACGATGGAACGGACAGCTTGGGGCCGCATGGACTGAACAAGGTAGGGCAGCAGGGCTGTCCGGGGTGGTGCTTTGCTATAGTGTTCCGCTTTGAACGGGCTCCAGTTCGGATGGTTGGTGATCGCCTTGCCTAAGGTGCGGGCTTCTCTCTTCCGATCAACACGCCCAGCACCACATTTTCCTGCATGAACCAGAAGTGTTGGCTGGCGCGGTCCTCCGTTTTACCGGTGGTGAGCACGCTGGGCAGTTCGATGTAGCCGGCGCGCACGTTAGCACGCAGGAAGATACGGTCCAGGAACAAGGCGAATACGCCCACCTGGGCACCCGCTCCGTAGCCCGCGAGATGGAAGTTGTTGTTGATGCCCTCGCCGAACAGACGCACATCGGTGCGGGGGATCACGGGTCCGGCGAACAGCCCTTCTGTGAGGTAAAGCGCCTGTTTACCGTTCTTGCTCGACCAAAGGCGGTCGTAGTGGTCCGCGTCCACGCCCAACAGGTTCAGTCCGTCAGTGTGCTCATAGGTGAGGAAGTCCGGCGTGAGGCGCACCTCGCCGGTCTCGCCCGTAGTGGCATACGTGGGCGATCGCTCCCTGCTGATGGTGCCCGTAAGCTGCACCGTTTGATCGTGTACCATCACATACTTCATGTGGTCCAGGCCGAGCGAGAAGCTCCACCGGTCATTGAGGAACCAGCCCACGCGGTAGTTGTACTGCGGGATCCAGATGTTCTTGGGGTTGAAATAATTGTTCAAGGTGAAACCCTCGGGCTTGTCTTTGGCCACCACATCGTGCAGGATGAAGTCGTAGTCGTTCCCCGTGAAATGGATGCTGCTCGTGGTGAACTGCGCGCGGTTGTATCCCCAGTAAGCGAAGACGCGATGCTTGAGGTGTGGGACCGATTGCGCTGACGCGAACGCGCTGATGAAAAAGAGCGCACCGTACATCAAGGTCCGCTTGGCGGGACTTTGATGCGTCGAGGGCCGGCACTCGCGACACGCGAGCGCCAGCTTGGGCCGCCGCGCGAGGTCCGATACGCATCGGACTTGATGGGACTTGCTCATATCAGCGTAGTTCAGCCCTTTCATCGTCATCAGCGTTCTATCGCGGCCAAGGAATTTCATCATCTGATCATCTCATCATCTGATCGACCGATCCTGATTCACCAACCGAACAACGGCTTCAGCCGCATCATCCCGTTCACCTGGAAGCGGATCCGGTCCAGCTGGGCTTGGTCGCCCTTTTCCTTGAAGGCGCTGTCCATCAATTCCACGATCTGCACGCACTCCGCTTCCCGCAGGCCACGGGTGGTCACCGCCGGGGTGCCGATGCGGATGCCGCTGGTGACGAAGGGGCTCTGCGTGTCGAAGGGCACCATGTTCTTGTTCACGGTGATGTCCACCGATCCGAGTATGGCCTCCGCCTCCTTGCCGGTGAGATCCTTGCTGCGCATGTCGATCAGCATGCAATGGTTGTCCGTGCCGCCGCTCACCACGTCGTAGCCCTTGCTCATCAGTGCTTTGGCCATGGCGGCCGCATTCGCCTTCACGCGTTCGCCATAGGTCTTGAAGGATGGGTCCAGCGCTTCACCGAAGGCCACTGCCTTGGCAGCGATCACATGCTCCAAGGGGCCACCCTGTGTGCCGGGGAACACACCGCTGTCCAGCAGCGAGCTCATCATCCGGAGTGCGCCCTTCGGCGTCTTCAGGCCCCATGGGTTCTCAAAGTCCTTTCCCATCATGATCAGGCCGCCGCGCGGACCGCGCAGTGTCTTGTGCGTGGTGGTGGTGACGATGTGGCAATGCGGCAGGGGATCATCCAGCAACTTGGCAGCGATCAGGCCGGCCGGGTGGGCTACATCAGCCAGCAACAGGGCACCCACTTCGTCCGCAATGGCACGGAAGCGCGCGTATTCCCAATCACGGCTGTAGGCGCTGGCCCCGCAGATGATCATCTTCGGCTTCACCTCGCGGGCCTTCTCCGCCACCATGTCCATATCCACGCGGCCGGTCTCCTTCTCCACGCCATAGAAAGTAGCGTTGTAAAGCTTGCCGCTGAAGTTCACCGGAGAGCCGTGCGTTAAGTGGCCGCCATGGCTGAGGTTGAAGCCCAGGATGGTGTCGCCCGGCTTCAGGCAGGCCAGCATCACCGCCGCATTCGCCTGCGCACCGCTGTGCGGCTGCACATTCGCCCAAACCGCGCCGAAGAGCTTCTTCACCCGTTCGATGGCCAGGTTCTCCGCCATGTCCACGTATTCACAACCGCCGTAGTAGCGCTTGCCAGGCAGGCCCTCCGCATATTTGTTCGTCAGCACTGAACCCATCGCCTCCAGTACCTGGTCGCTCACGTAGTTCTCGCTGGCGATCATCTCCAGGCCCTTGGTCTGCCGCCAGCGTTCCTGCTCAATGATGTCGAAGATCGCGGCATCGCGCGTGAGGGTGGATTCGATGGCTTGTGTCGGTTGCATGATCTTGTTTTGGAGCGGCAAAAGTAGCCCTGTCCTCACTTTGGCTATCCCGATGTGTGTAAAAGGGGGAGGCCTTGGATGGACCCCATCCTCAATTTCCTCGGATAGCTCAAGGTTTCCAGCGTATCGGACCGATGTCCGCTAAGACCGCCCGTCCTGTTCACAAGGCACTTCAAGATCAGTTATCCCCTCCCTTGTCCCCGGCTGGCTGATCGATGCGTTCGTGCCGTAGGATCCCTAAGCTCTCCAAGCTATCCACAAGATGACCGGTGAAGATCCGCGCGCCGGTAACATTCAGGTGGGCCTTATCGCCGAACCAATTCCGCTCATCCACCCCTTTGGTGTCCGTATAGTCCAGATATGGGATCCCCGTGCCGCTGAGCACACTGTTTATATAAGTCGCAAAGTCCGCATGTGCAGTGCCTTTCCAATCCCGCCGTTCGTAGTGACTGCTGACCACCACACGGATCCCGCGTTCGTTACAAAGCCTAACGCAAGCCTCGAAAAAATGCTTTTGCCTGTCCAATAGGGGAGGAACCGAGCTGGGTGGGGCGGGGGCGTCATACTTCATGCTGTCGGTCAACACGGAAAAGCCGAGCCCCACATAGTCCTTTTCGGTATAGTAGGGCTTGTCCAGATCCGTGAGCATCCGAAGGGCCATCATGTTCAACCCGCGGAGGTCGCGGAGCTCCCACGCCATACCGAGTGCAGCTGCGTCGCTGGGTTGGTTCTGTGTAAGGTCGGACGTGCTTTCCAGGCCGGTATCCCTAAAGACGCGCTCGAAAACGTCGAAGATCAGGACGGGGCAATTGGTGCTGTCCAGGTAATATTTAATGAGCTGATAGGTGTTCAAGGGTGTCTGTGAACTGGAGCCGAGATTGAACACCGTGTAACCGCGGTCCCGGAACACGTAAGGGTCATAGCCGCGGTAGGCATGGGAAGAGCCGATGATCACGGCATCATAGCGCACGCTCGGATCGAACGTGCGATACCGTGCCCAAGAATCGCCGCCCGGCCAATTGTAGTAGTCCCCCGTGCGGAAGACCAGGGGTCGGCCCAGAACACGGACATGGCTCATGAACGCCATGATCGCGACGTAGAGCACCGCGGAGATGCCCAGGAAAAAGCACACTTGTTTGATCACCCTGCCCATCAGAACTGGAAGTAGATGAAACTGGTGGAGCCGAAATAGCCGAAAAGCAGGATGCCGACAAAGAGCGCCGCGAACAGGGCGGTACCGTATCTATTCCCCGGAATAGGCCTGTCGCCTTTGATCCATGCGTCATAGATCGGATCGATGAGCACGAACAATACCACCAGTGCCACAGTGATATCGAGCATGCTGCGCGGCACGTCATCGTAAAGGCGTGCGAGGTCGGCCAACTTTACGGGACTGGAGAAGAGGCGATGGACAAGCCGCTCCGCGATGTGGATGTTGTCCGCCCGGAAGAAGATCCAAGCGAAGCTGACCAACTGCACGGTGATGAAGACGTTCAACGCATGCTTCAATTTGGGACGGCTGTTCAGTCCGATCAAGCCGGAGAAACGTGCCATCAGCGGGGCACAGACAATGGCCAGGATGAGGTAGCTGCCGTGCAGTCCGCCCCAGATCACGTAGGTCCAGTCCGCGCCGTGCCAGAGGCCGCTGAGCAGGAAGACGATCATCAGGTTGTAGTACCAGCGCCACTTCACCACGCGGTTGCCGCCCAAGGGGATGTAGAGGTAATCACGGAA
>JBBSUV010000078.1:0-13869 GCA_038234075.1 Flavobacteriales bacterium
CCATAGCTCTTTCCCCCTGCACACAAGGCGAGCATCACCGATAAATCCTGTGTAGTCCACAACAAATCTCGCTCCAGCCATAGTGTTGGTTTTGCCAAAGCAAGCCGGAATTGTGTACACACAGTAGCTACGGGAGGCAGGACCCGGCATGACAACCCTCTGTGCATTCATCTGTGTCCATCCAAAGTGCCGCAGGCACCTCCGCGGCAAAGGCATTCATCTGTGCCATCTGTGTCATCTGCGGCTAAACCATCGCGGCCAAGGCATTTCATCCGTGAAGATCCGTGTCCATCCGTGGTTAAAGCATTCTTGGTCCGCCGAAGGAATGCACCACCCCTGCCCCTCCTTGAAGAAAGGAGGGGAAAACCTAAGAGCGCTGATGAACCTCAACGACACTTCGGTGTTCCATGCGCAACTTTGCTCCTAGCATGTCGACCCCTGACCGCGCCGCTTTTGATGCCCTTGTTTTTCCCACCGTAGTAGTGGTGGGCGGCGGATTCGCCGGCCTGGAGGTGGTCCATCGTCTCGCCGGCAAGCCCTTCAAGGTGATCCTGCTGGACAAGAACAACTATCACTGCTTCCAACCGCTCCTCTACCAGGTTGCGACAGGCAGCCTGGGCGCGGACAGCATTGCGCACCCGTTCCGCCGCACGGTGGGGCCCATGTCCAACGTGATCTACCGCATGGGCGAAGTGCTTCGCGTGCGTCCCGAAGAGAACTGCGTGGACACCGAACATGACTGCGTTCATTATGACCACTTGATCCTCGCGACCGGCACGGTCACCAACTTCTTCGGCAATCGGCGCATCGCTGAGGAGGCCATGCAGCTCAAGAGCATCAACCAGGCGTTGGACATCCGCAGCGATTTCCTGCAGGACTTCGAGGCTGCGCTTTACATGGAGGACGAGCATAAGCAGCGTCAACGGCTAAACTTTGTGATCGTGGGCGGTGGTCCTTCCGGGGTGGAACTGGCCGGTGCCTTGGCTGAGATCCGCAAGACCATCGTGAAGCACGAGTACCGAGAGATGCACAACGAGCGGATGCAGATCCACCTCGTCGATAGCAACCATACCGTGCTGGCCCACTTCTCCCCCACGGCCCAGCGGTTAGCGCTGAAATACTTGAAGGACCTTGGCATCAACGTCAACTTCGGGCAGCAGGTCACTGACTACAATGGGGAAACCCTCACCTTCAAGGACGGCACCACCATGGAGACCAATACGGTGATCTGGGCCGCAGGCGTGAAAGGCGATCCGATCCCCGGCATCGAAGGTTCCGTGGAGGAATGCTCCGGCCGCTACAAGGTGGACGCATACAACCGGGTGGTGGGCACCACGAACGTTTACGCCCTCGGCGATATCGCACAGAGCACCGCCGATCCCCAATGGCCGAAAGGACACCCGCAGGTCGCCCCCGTGGCCATACAGCAAGCCAAGCAGTTGGCGAAGAACATGGGTCAAACGGATGCCGGGGACTGGAAACCCTTCGTTTACCGCGACCAAGGCTCCATGGCCACCATCGGGCGCTTTAAGGCCGTGGTGGATATCGGAAAACTCCACTTCGGTGGGCCTATCGCATGGTTCATGTGGCTGTTCGTCCACCTTATGAGCATCGTAGGCTTCCGCAGCCGCGTAATGGTGCTCACCAATTGGGCGTGGAAATACCTGAGCTGGAAGAACACGATCCGGCTGATCATCCGGCCTTACGTGCGGAAGGTGTCCGTGGAACCGGTGAGTAGTGGATCGGACGCTGTGGCGCAGAGGCGCTGAGAGACCCTCATCCTGACGACTGCAAACTTGCTATTGGTCTACGGGACGCTGAGGCGCAGAGGCGCAGAGAGATCCCAAATGGGGATAGTGATACGGACCGAACTACTGCAAACTTGCTGTTTTTCAATTGGACGCTGAGGCGCTGAGACATGCCCACTGCCACTGCCACTGCCACTGCTACTGGCTTCCAACCGCCAACTTCTCTTCTCCGCGCCTCTGTGCCTCTTGTGGTGAATAACAACCGCGATAATTTCGCGCCCACCTTCGCATGGACCGCAAGCTCTACATCCTCTACCTCACGGTCTTCATCGACCTGTTGGGCTTCGGTATTGTTATCCCGATCCTGCCGATCTATGCCACCGAGCTTGGTGCTTCCGCCTTCGTGGTGGGCCTCATCATGGCGGTGTACGCGTTGATGAACTTCATCTTCTCGCCGTTCTGGGGCAGCCTCAGCGACAAGCACGGCCGTAGACCGGTGATCGCGGGAACGGTGCTGATCACCTCCATGGCCTTCCTGCTCCTGGCGAACGCGCATACCATCGCCATCCTGCTGTTGGCCCGCGCCTTGGCAGGTGTCGGCTCCGCGAACATCGCCACCTCGCAGGCCTACATCACGGACGTCACCGAAAAGGGAAGCCGCGCCAAGGCCTTGGGCATGATCGGTGCTGCTTTCGGGCTGGGCTTCATCTTCGGTCCACCCATCGGCGGCTTCATCAAGCAGCACTACGGGATGGATGCCGTGGGCTATGCGGCCATGTGCCTCAGCTTGGTCAACTTCGCGCTGGTGCTGGCCTTTCTGCCGGAAAGCCACCACGAACGCGACAGCACGCATAAGGTGCAGATGAAGCCCGTCTCGCAGGCCATCAAGGCCTTGGGCAATCCTCGCTACCGGGACCTCTTTCTCACCAGCTTCATCTACATCACGGCCTTCAGCATGATGACGATCACCGCGGCGTTGCTTTGGGAGCAGCACTACGGCTTGGACGAGGCACACATCGGCTACATGTTCGCCTTCATCGGCTTCAGCTCGGCCATTGTGCAGGGCGGCCTGGTGGGCGTGTTGGCGCGGAAGTTCGGCGAGCAGAAACTGATGGTGTATGGCTCTATCCTGATGGGGCTGGGCTTGTTGGGCATCCCCTTCGTACCGGTGGGGCATTTTCTGCCTTGGGAACTGATCCCCTTGGTATTGCTGGCGGGTGCGAACGGCTGTATGATGCCGAGCATTTCCTCCTTGCTGAGCAGTTTGGCCAGCTCAAAAGAACAAGGCCAGGTGTTGGGAATGAACCAGAGCTTCGGCTCCTTGGCACGTATCGCAGGCCCCTTGTTGGGCGGAGCGCTCTATGGCCTGCACTTCAGCGCACCTTACATCGGCGGTGCCGTGCTGATGGTGGGCGCATTGCTGTTCGTGCTGGCATTCCAGCGGGCCGGAAAGGTGCGAGCAGCTGATGCCCTTGTCAGCTAGGACATCGCCTACCCTTGCCCTCTTTACCTTCCTTGCTCCCCTTACCCCCTTCACCTCCCTTTAATAGTTTCCTCCCGCATCAGTAGTTTCGCGGCCCATCCTCGAAATAAGCAGAACGGAACATGAGCGTACTCGTCAACAAGCAGAGCAAGGTGATCGTCCAAGGCTTCACCGGCAGTGAAGGCTCCTTCCACGCCACGCAGATGATCGAGTACGGCACCAACGTCGTGGGTGGCGTCACCCCCGGCAAAGGCGGGCAGAAGCACCTCGACCGCCCTGTGTTCGAGACAGTGAGCGAAGCGGTACAAGCCACCGGCGCGGACGTCAGCATCATCTTCGTTCCGCCGGCATTCGCCGCGGACGCCATCATGGAGGCCGCCGAGGCGGGCATCAAGGTGATCGTCTGCATCACCGAGGGTATCCCCGTAGAGGACATGGTGATGGCCCGCGAATACATCAGAGGCAAGGACTGCACGCTGATCGGGCCCAACTGCCCCGGCGTCATCACCGCCGACGAATGCAAAGTGGGCATCATGCCCGGCTTCGTCTTCAAGAAAGGAAAGATCGGCATCGTGTCCAAGAGTGGCACGCTGACCTATGAGGCCGCTGATCAAGTGGTGAAGGCCGGCCTGGGCATCAGCACCGCCATCGGCATCGGTGGAGACCCTATCATCGGCACTACCACGCTGGAAGCCGTTCAACTCTTCGCGAACGACCCCGACACCGAAGCGATCGTGATGATCGGCGAAATCGGTGGTGACCTCGAGATCCGCGCTGCGCACTGGATCAAAGCCAACTGCAAGAAGCCTGTGGTGGGCTTCATCGCTGGTGAGACCGCTCCTGCAGGCCGCACCATGGGCCACGCCGGCGCCATCGTAAGCGGTGCCGACGAAAGCGCCGCTGCCAAGAAGAAGGTGATGAGCGAATGTGGCATCCACGTGGTGGACAGCCCGGCTACGATCGGGGCGAAGGTGAAGGAGGTGCTGGGTCGATAGTTGTCAGTTTTCCTCCGGCCCCGCAGTTTTGTGTTGGCAGACAGTTTAATGCTTCGATATCGCCAACTTCCTGTGGCTGCAAAACGTTAGCAGTTCATTTCTCCAGATCGGCGACCACGCCTTCACCGGTGATCACAACCTTGCTGTTGTTGAGCGCATGTTCATCGGAGATGATGATGAAGGAGAGGTCATAGCTGAAGTGCGTTTTTTCCGGCTTCACCAAGGCGCCGAAGGCTGCTTTGATGAGCTTGCCCAAAGCCAGGTCCACCGGTAGGTGGATCAACACGGTATCCTGCTTGGGCACGTGGATCGCACTGTCGATCTGCGTTTCAAAGACCTTTCCGTCCCCCGTCCGCAACTTCACCCGGGTCTTCTTGAGGTCGAACGCGAACACGTTCGGGTTGTAGAAGGCCATATCAATGGTGAACACGCTGTTCTTCAGCCCGAGCTTGTCGATGTGTAGATCATGGAAGGCCAGCTTCGGGAGCTTGATCAATGGTGCGTAGGTGGAAGTGTGCAGTTCCAATGGCTTTTTACCCAAGGCCGAAAGCTGGAAGCCGACATCCGTGGTATAGTGGACGCTGTCCAAACCTTGCGCATCCAGTTGCTTCAACCGGTGCACGAGTTTCTTTGAATCCACCACCACAGGGAAGGAAATGCTGGCCGTGTCATTCGCCTTGACCTGAATGCGTTTGGCGTAGGTACTGTGTATCAATTCCACCCCTTCGATGCCCAAGCTGTATTGAAGGCTATCCAGTGCAAGGCCTATCGGTGCGGGATTGACCAGTTGAAGATCCAGTACCAGCCGCGTTTCGTTGGGGTTGTGATCGGTGATATGAATGTTCGTCACCAGCAGGGTCGGCTCGATGAAGGAGGCATCCGGATCAGTTGCGCGTGCTTGACCCCAACGGACCAATTGCACGCCTAGCACGAACAGTAGAATGGCAAGAAGGACAAGAGCGATGTAGCGGACCCATTTCATAAGGATCCAGCGTAGCAAGGACCAAGCCGGATGGGGAGCCGTGATCGGGCATTGCATGCGCACCAAGCACCATCTCCTAGGCCACTGTGCTTCCAACGTTCACGGAGCAGCCGCCACCCCGCACGGTCGTCCGCTACGTCCCGATGCATCGGGTATCCGTGAAGTGAATATGGCCTCCGGGGTCGGGACCCCATAGTGGGGTGTTTCCTCGCACGGTTGGCGCAGACACGTATGCTGCAAGGCCCGCGTGTGCGGCCTCCGTGGCCCGAGATCGCTTCGGCCCCACCCCGGCCTGCACCGGGGGCGGGCCTCGCGATGACGTGCGAGGTGGTGGGAACGGCTTGGACCGCTGCGTTACAGCCGGACAACTAACAACGGAGAACTGACAACCCAAGACATCCTCTGGCGCTCCAACTACACCGCTATCTTCGCCCCATGGCACTACTACAAGGCAAGACAGCCCTCGTTACCGGCGGTACGAGGGGCATCGGCAGGGGCATCGTGGAGCGCTTTCTGGAGGAAGGCGCGGACGTGGCATTCACCTACGTGAGCAGCCCCGAGAAGGCGAACGCGCTGGCCGCTGAGCTGGGCAAGGGCGGCCGCAAGGTGATCGCCATCCAGAGCAATGCGGGTGATTTCAACGCCGCGCAGGCCGCCGTGGACCAAGTGGTGGAGGCTTGGGGCAAGCTGGACATCCTCGTGAACAACGCGGGCATCACGAAGGACCAGCTGCTGATGCGCATGAGCGAGGCCGACTTCGATGCGGTGATCAACACCAACCTGAAGAGCGTGTTCAACATGACCAAGGCGGTGATGCGCACCATGCTGAAGCAGAAGAGCGGCAGCATCATCAACATGAGCAGTGTGGTAGGTGTGAAGGGCAACGCGGGGCAGTCGAATTACGCGGCCAGCAAGGCGGGCGTGATCGGCTTCACCAAGAGCGTGGCGCTGGAGCTGGGCAGCCGCAACATCCGCAGCAACGCGGTGGCACCGGGCTTCATCGAGACCGAGATGACCGGCGCACTGGACGAGAAGACGGTGCAGGGCTGGCGCGACGGCATCCCCTTGAAGCGCGGCGGCACACCGACGGACGTGGCCAATGCCTGCGTCTTCTTCGCGAGCGACCTCAGCAGCTACATCACCGGGCAAACGCTGCATGTGTGCGGCGGTATGCTGACGTGAGCCAAGGAGGGAAAACCGCAGATGTCGCAGATGTGCGCAGATGGTGTTCGGTTTTAACCGCAACGTTCGCAACGAGCGCAACGGAAACGCAACGACGATCACGGCCATGGTAGCCAACCTTGTATGCACCCGTCGCGGCAAAGGAATTCCCCCCTCTCCTTGGGAGAGGGGCCGGGGGTGAGGCCGCATTTGATCGTCTGATCCACAGTGATCCACAGTGTTACCCTGATTAACGCGATCTTCGCACCCCGTGACACTCACCACCGCTTATTCCCTTTGGCTGGCCCCGCTGTGCGTGCTGCTCGGCGCGCTCAGCGCTTGGCTGCTCTATCGCCGCACGCGGGAAAGCAACGGCTGGAGCCCGGCGCTGCAATGGACCATGGGGTCGTTCCGCGCGCTGGTGATCGCGCTGCTGGCCTTCTTCCTGCTGGAACCGATGGTGCGCATCCTTCTGCGGGAAGTCCGCAAGCCGGTGGTGGTGCTGGCGCATGATGGCTCCTCCTCGCTGCTGGCCACGGGCGATACGATCGCCTTCCGCACCACGTACGCCAAGGAACTGCAGGACCTCTCCGACAAGCTCGGCGACCGCTACGAGGTGCGCCCCTTCACCTACGGCAGCGACGTAAGCGATGGGCTGCAGTTCACGCAACACGAGGGACAGACGGACATCGACCAGCTCTTCCGGGCGGTGTACGACCGCTTTGCGGGGCCGGACCTCGGCGCGGTGGTGATCGACGGCGACGGCATCTACAACCGGGGTCGTGACCCGCGCTTGGCTGCCGAGCGCTTGGGCGTGCCGGTCTTCGCCATTGCACTGGGCGATACCACGGTGCGGCCCGACCTGGTGCTGCGCGATGTGGAGCACAACAAGATCACCTACCTCGGCAATGAATTCCCGCTGCTGGTGCGGCTGCGCGCCGATCACCTGCGCGGAAAAGCCACCCGCCTAACGGTGACCAATAACGGCAAGGAGGTGGCGAACAAGGACATCTCCATCGGCGCCGACCCGCTGCTTTCTGAAGTGCCGTTGATGATCAAGGCGGATGTGGCGGGCCTGCAGCGCTATACCGTTTCGCTCCGCGCCGTTGAGGGCGAGGTGACCACGGCGAACAACAGCCAGGACATCTTCGTGGACGTGCTGGACGACCGGCGCAAGGTGTTGATACTGGAAGCGGGTCCGCATCCGGACGTGGCCGCCATCAAACTGGCCATGGATGCCATGGAGGGCTACACCGTCACAGTCTTCATGGCCACGAAGTTCGACGGGCACATCAAAGACTACGACTTGATCATCCTGCACCAACTCCCCTCCTCCTCTGTCGCCATCCAGCCTTTGCTGAAGCAGATCGAGGAGCAGAACATCCCCACGTGGACCATCGTGGGCCAGCAGAGCGATCTGCGCCAAGTGGCCGCCATGGGCAACGGCGTGGACATCCAAGGTGGCCGCGGCTCCTACACCGATGTACAGGCCGCCATCGTCCCGGATTTCAGCCTGTTCACGCTGGACCCGGAGGATGTGCGCGCCTACGACCGCTTTCCGCCGTTGCAGGTGCCCTTCGCACAGTATTCCCTCGGTCGCTCCGCCACGGCCTTGATGACGCAGCGCATCGGTTCCGTGCGGACCGAATACCCGCTCTTCGCCTTCCAGGCGCAGACCGCACGCCGCACGGCGATCACCTGCGGAGAAGGAATGTGGCGGTGGCGGTTGGCGGACATGCAGCAGAACAACACCACCACGCACTTCGACAAGCTGGTGCAGAAGACGGTGCAGTTCCTAGCGTTGAAGCAGGACAAGAGCCGCTTCCGCGTACGGGCGGAACGGGAGTTCGCACAGAACGAAAAAGTGGTGCTGGACGCGGAACTCTACAATGCGAGCTACGAGCCGGTGAACACGCCGGAGGCATCCATCACGCTGAAGGATGATGAAGGCCGCGAACTGGCCTACACCTTTAGCCGCTCCGGCACGGGCTATCACTTGGATGCGGGCATACTTCCAGCCGGGCGCTATGCATGGACGGCAGGCACCACGCTCGACGCGGAGCGCCTTACCGCGAAAGGTGAATTCCTGGTGAAGCCCTTGGTCGCCGAGCGCATGATCACCGTGGCCGACCATGGCTTGTGGGCGAACATCGCGGCACGCACGGGCGGCATCGCCACTACCCCGGCGGACATGGACAAGATCGTGAACGCCTTGAAGGACCGCCCGGATATGGCGGCCCGCTCCTACTCCCACGCCAGCTTCAGCGACCTCATCGGCCTGCGCTGGCTATTCCTTCCGTTGTTGTTGTTGCTGACCCTTGAGTGGGCGCTGCGCCGAAGAAGCGGGGCTTATTGAAGATGGACGAGCAGACCAAGAGTGAAGGGAGATGGGCACGGATACCGAAGTGGACGCGGATCCTGCTGGTGCTGGTAGCCTTTTGTTTTCTCGCATGGAACCTACGGACCACCATCTTGGTCGGCTTGGGTGAGCACCTGATCACAGAGGACCCCGTAGCACATGTGGATGCGGTGTTCGTGCTTGGCGGCTCCATTCTGGACCGGGGCCTGGAAGGGACACGGATCTATGAGCGGGGCTTCAGCGATCGCTTCTATTTCACCGGTGCACCCATACCCAGCGCACTCGCCGCCTTGGGGATCGATAGCACCGAGGCTGAATGCACCCGGACCGTAGCGGTGAATGCCGGGCTACCCATCGCGCTCACCACGGTGCTCAACAAGGGAACCAGCACCTTCGAGGAGGCGGAGGCTTTACTGGCGCAGGCCATCGCCGATAAGGCTGACACGGTGATGATCATCTCCAGCCGCTTCCACCTGCGGCGGGTGGGCTTTGTGTTCAAGGAGCGCTTCCGGAAGCAGGGCATCACGGTGTTGCTGCACGGTGCGCCCTGTTCCACCTTCGAGGAAGAGACGTGGTGGAAGAGCGAGGAGGGCCTGATCATGCTCAACAACGAGTATGTCAAGCTGGCCTACTACCACTTGAAGTACTGAGGGTTCCGTCTCCCCTCCTTCCAACAAGGAGGAGTTGGGGTGATCCGCACACAGTAATGCACCACCCCTAGGCCCTCCTTGAAAAAAGGAGGGGAAACAAGTGGCGGAGCTGTCTCATCGAGGGCCTATCAGAAGATCCATTTGAGAGTCGTCTCCCCTCCTTCCTAAAAGGAGGGGTTGGGGGTGGTCCGCCCTCGCTCAAGAGAGTTCAGCTAACGCTGGATCACTAAGCGCTGCACGGAGCGGGCTCCGGAACCTTCTGCCACCAGCAGGTAAGTCCCTTCGGCAAGCCGCCCCAGTTCGAGATCGATCCGTTCCGTACCGGCGGATGCTTTACCCGACCATACGATGCGGCCCAAGGCGTCCTGAACGCGGAGGTCCAGCGGCCCGGCGGTAACAGGTAAGTATGCGGTGAATTGCCCGTTGCTCGGGTTCGGCAACACGTGCAGGCTGCTGCCTTCCACCTCTTTGATGCCCACCCAGTTCACACAGAACTCATCAGTCACCGAGTAGCCAAAGCTCCCATTGCCTTCCAGCAAGGACACACCCAACGTATCGAGGATGCGGAAGTCGCCCTGTCCATAGTTGCAGCACATGCCGTCGCCGATCGCATCCTCCACCGTGAAGATGTAACAGGTATGGGCCAGGCAGACCTGCTCGTTGACGGTGTAGCCAGCGGGGCTGTTCGAATACGGTCCACCTCGGGCAACGAGGAATCCTTCAGGCGTTTCGATCTTCCAGGTGGTCTCCGTTCCATAGCGGTCCAAGTCCATCTGCACCACGCCCGTGATACCCGGGCTGTTCACCATGAAGGTGAGGCTGTCGGCATCGTTGAGCGGGTTGGTGTCGCCTTCGTGGTTCGGGTCCGAGACCGAGACGCGCAGGCTGTGCATGCCGCTGGATAGATGCAGCGTGGGCAAGGTCACATTCACCGTTTGCACGGGTTGTATCGCTCCGTACCAAGGGAACGAACCGAGGAGGATGCCATCCACCTGATAGTGGATGTTGGCGAAGGTGATCGGCCCTTGCCCGTTGTTCTTCAGCGTGACAAGCGGGGTGATGCTGTCGCTATTGCACACCACGTTCGGCACTGCGGCGATGCTGGTGATAGCGGCGTCCAAGGGGATGGGTACGAAGGTCTCCGGGTCGAAGCCGTCCAGCGTATCGCCGCAAGTGCCCAACCACTGCTCCAGGTGCGGATAGGTGAGGTTGAAGCGGCCATAGAAATCGTTCACATTGTTGGAGCACGAGGCCTGCCCGCCGAAGAGCTGCCCGATGATGCGGTGGTCCTGGTTCCACAGGGCGCTGCCGCTGCTGCCGGGCTCGGTGGTACCCGAGTGCCAAGCGGTGACCTGCCAACAATCGGCACCGCTCATCACCCCTTCGATGATGGGCCCATGGGAGCTGCAGATCTTCTTGATATCGCCGGCCGGATGGTGGATACCGACCACGCTGTCCGGGGCGGTGCCGCTCTTGTCCCAGCCGCTGTAGTAGGGATGGAAGTTCTCCGGCGGAATGCTGCTCAGCCGCAGGAAGGACGCATCCGTGGGCGGGTTCTCGAACAGTTTGTCGCAGCCGGTGATGCTATGGTCCATGGGTGCATTCTCGGTGGGATCGCACACGGGGCTTTCCCAGTTGAAGATGAAGACCCAGGATGCGTTGGTGGTATTGCCTGTGGTACAGTGGTTCGCCGTGAGGAAGTAGGGCGTGCTGTCGTTGGCACAGTTGTTCACCAGGGATCCGGTACACACGCCACCTCCGAGCACGAGATGCGCCACCGAGCGGATCTCATCACGCCACAGGTCGCCTTCCGGGCAGATGGTGTTCACGTTGCACGGGCCGCTATTCCCGTAGCCGCGTTCCGCTCCTCCCCCAAGCAGGCGATAGCCATGGATCACGCTGCTGATGGTGAGCTGTCCTTCACCAGCGAGCTGCGCCGGTTCGATGTATTCCACCGTGAGCCGATCCCCGGAAAGCGGGGCTGTACCGAAAGCGGTATGCCCCGGATTGCTTTGGGCCGTATAGGAACCGCGCACCTCCCCCGCTTCGTTGTAGAGGAACATCCGTGCCCCTTCCGGGATCACGTAATTGCTGAATTGCAGGTTGATGCTCAGGGCCTCGGGACAATCCAACATCAATCGCCACACGCGATCGCCGTTGGGCATGGTCCACCATGAACCGCTATTCGCCAGTGTGAAGTCCGTTTCATGGGTGAAGCCGAAACGGAGCGGCCCCTTGATCCCTTGTGCGGCCCGATCGGCGTCCTCGGTCAATAAGGGAGCGACATCCACTTGCGGCAAATGGATCGCCGTGGCCGGTGGCATGCCCCGCTTCTCCGCCTTATCGCCGTAGGGATGCCCGCCGAAGGAGATCTGCGCCGAGAGTGGGACGGCGAGCAGGAATGCGGCGAACGGAAGCAGGGTACGGGTTCTGATCATGGCAAAGGCGTTCAAGCGAGGCGGTGCGCGGACAAGGGAATGACGCACGGGATCCCCGGTTGGTTGCAGCGAAAATAGCGCAAGTCCGTGGGCGGACCCCGCTGGTCTTCAATCCACCTTGGATAGCTTCGCCTTCTCGTCGATCAGCTTCCGCATGGCGAAGAGCTCGTCGCGCAGCTGGGCCGCGGCCATGAAATCCAGTTCCTTGGCGGCCTTCTTCATCTGCGTCTCCAGCAGGGCCGCGTTCTTTTCCAGATCCGCGACGGGCATGAACTGCATCACCGGATCAGCGGCAAGGCTGAGGCCTTCGGGTTCTATGTAGGCCTTTTTACCGCTGCCGTCCCCGGTGTCCATCACCGCCGTTTGTTGCATGATGGAAGCCCGGTCGCGCTTGATCTGCGTCGGCGTGATGTTGTGCTCTTTGTTGTAGGCGATCTGTTTCTCGCGGCGCCGGTCGGTCTCATCCATGGTGCGGCGCATGCTCGCGGTGATCTTGTCCGCATAGAAGATCACTCGGCCGTTGAGGTTACGGGCCGCGCGACCAGCGGTCTGCGTCAAGGAGCGGTTGCTGCGGAGGAAGCCTTCCTTGTCCGCGTCCAGCACCGCCACCAGCGAAACCTCCGGGAGGTCCAGACCTTCACGTAGCAGGTTCACGCCCACGAGCACATCGAACATTCCGAGGCGCAGTTGGCGCAGGATCTCGATGCGGTCCAAGGTCTCCACGTCGCTATGGATGTACTTGCACTTCACGCCGTTCTTCCCGAGGAATTCCGAAAGCTCCTCGGCCATGCGCTTGGTGAGGGTGGTCACCAGCACACGTTCGTCCTTCGCGCTGCGCTCGCGGATCTCGTAGAGCAGGTCGTCGATCTGGTCCTTGCTTGGCCGCACATCGATCGGCGGGTCCAGCAGGCCGGTGGGGCGCACCACCTGCTCCACCACAACGCCCTCACTGCGCTCCAGTTCAAAGTCCGCCGGTGTAGCGCTCACGAACACCGTCTGTCCTAACATGCCGTCGAACTCCTCGAACTTCAACGGACGGTTGTCCATGGCGCTCGGTAGGCGGAAACCGTATTCCACGAGGTTCTTCTTGCGGCTGCGATCGCCGCCGTACATGGCGCCGATCTGGCTCACTGTCACGTGGCTCTCGTCGATCACCATCAGGAAATCGTCCGGGAAGTAATCCAGCAGGCAGAACGGCCGCTGACCTTGCTGGCGCCGGTCGAAGTAGCGGCTGTAGTTCTCGATGCCGCTGCAATAACCCAGCTCCCGCATCATCTCCAGGTCGTAGTTCACACGCTCTTCGAGGCGTTTTGCTTCGAGGTGCTTCCCGATCTCCTTGAAGAAATCCACTTGCTTCACCATGTCTTCCTGGATGGAAGAGATGGCATCATTCAATGTTTCCTTACTGGTGACAAAAATGTTGGCCGGATAGATCGGCGTCTCGTCAAGGATCTCCAGCGTCTTGCCGTTCTCAATGCTGAAGCGCTCGATCTTCTCGATCTCATCGCCCCAGAAGTGGATGCGGATCCCATCGTCGGCATAGGCGAGATAGACCTCCACCACGTCGCCGCGCACGCGGAAGTTGCCGCGCGTCGGGTCGATGTCGCGTCGGCTGTAGAGCGCGGAGACGAACTGGTGCAAGAGTGCGTTGCGCGAGATCTTCTGGCCTTTCTTCACATGCACCACGCTCTTGTGGAACTCCGCCGGGTTGCCGATACCGTAGATGCAACTCACGCTGGCCACCACGATCACATTACGCCGCCCGCTGAGCAAAGCGCTGGTGGTGCTCAAGCGCAGTTTCTCGATCTCCGAGTTGATCGAGAGGTCCTTCTCGATGTAGGTGTTCGTCACCGGCAGATAGGCCTCGGGCTGGTAGTAGTCGTAGTAGCTCACGAAGTACTCCACGCGGTCGTTCGGGAAGAAGTGCTTGAACTCGCCGTAGAGCTGCGCCGCCAGCGTCTTGTTGTGGCTGAGGATCAACGTGGGCCGGTCCAGCTGCGCGATCATGTTCGCGATGGTGAACGTCTTCCCGGAGCCGGTGACGCCCAGCAAC
>JBBSUV010000079.1:0-13487 GCA_038234075.1 Flavobacteriales bacterium
AGGGCATCGCGGCGGCCTTGTTGATGTCCAATTTCCAAGCGACCCTGAGGGCCTTGGTCCAGCGGGAACGCGCGCCCTTGGACGAGCTGGTGCGGGAGCTGAACGCGAACGTGCTCGAACGGGCGCGGGGCGAACGCTTCATCACTTTGTTCATCGGCAGGGTCGATCTACTGACCGGTGCGATGGAATTCGTGAACGCAGGCCACAATCCGCCCATTCTCGCAGGGCAGGGAGGTGTGATCTCCGAACTCAGCGATGGCGCCATCGCCTTGGGCATGCTCCCAGAGCTTCCCTTCGTGAACGTGGGCCGCGCGGAGGTGAAGGACGGCGTGCTGCTCTGCTATACCGACGGGTTGGTGGAGCAGGAGGATTCCCAGGGGAATGCGTTCGAGACCCTTCCCGTGCGGAAGACGTTGGAACTGCTTTCCGGCGCCGATCCGAAGGCTATCAATGATGCCCTCATTGCCACCTTCGAGGCGCACCGGGGCCAACTGCCCTATTTGGACGATATCGCCTTGCTCACCTGCCGGTTCCGCTGATCGTCGCGGTTCCGGTCCTTCAGGTCCAGCACCACGATCATCGCCGTGAAGCCCCAGAAGGGCACGCTCGCCTTGTCCAGGTCCAGGTAGTTGTTCAGGAAGCCGTGTATGAAGTAGGTGACCAGGCCGAGGAAGGCCGCGCCGACCAGCATGCGCTCCGTGCCGTTCGGAAGCCTTGACCAGAGCCGCACCGCGGTCCACGTGATGGAGCCGATGAGCGCGAGCACAAGCAACATCCCGGGCAAGCCCTGTTCGGCCAAGGGACCGAGGTACTCGCTGTGCGAATTGCCGTTGAGGCCGAAGTTGGTGCTGATGATGGTCCGGTCCCGCGCAGCTTGGAACGGTGCGTACTGGAACATATACGTGCCAGGGCCCCAACCGGTCACCGGCCGCGACTCGAACATGCGCATGGCAGAGTTCCAGCGGTTGATACGCTCCAAGTTGCTGGCATCGCTCCGGATGTTGCTGATGGAACTGACGTGCTTCGCCAGGTCATCATTGCTTTCCGCTTGGTTGCGCTCCAACGCGATGGTGATCCGGTCCAGGTTGGCGATCGCGGTGATGCCCGCCACCAGCGCCACCATCCCGATCACCCAGGCCGGGATCCGCAGCCGCATCACCATGAACACGCCCAGCGCACCCACCACGCCGACCCAGGCCGCGCGCGTGTAGGAGAAGAGGATGCCCGTGACCAACAGCGCCAGCAGGAAAATGGCCACACCGCGTCGGGTCCTGGAATATCCGGGCATGGAGATCGCCGTCACCGCGAAAGGCAGGATGAACGCGAGGATGGCCCCGTAGCTCGTGTGGTCCTTGAAGAAAGGGGACATCACCCAGTGCGCAGGGTCCTCGGCAAAACCGTATTGGGCATGCTGGATCAGGGTGTAGCCCACCACGATCGCCAAGCCCCACAGGAACAGCCAGAAGAAGCGGTGCATGTTGCGCGGGTCGCGGAACAGGCGGCTCGCCATGAAGTACATGGTGCAAACGAACCAGAGGCGGGCTGTGAGGTACTTGAGCGAGACGATAGGCATGCTGCTCGGCAGCACACAGATGGCCATCCAGACCAGCTGTGCGATGATGATGATGGTGACGGGATGCCGCCAGAGCTTCGGGTCCACCGTGCCGCTTTCAAGGGTCAGCTTCAGCAGGAAGAGCAGCATGAGCGCGACCATCAACGGCTCCGTGGGCAGTGACACCCCGATGCCGCCCAGGTCCAGCTGTTCCAGGTTGATGGACAGCGGCGTGGCGAAGACGATGAAGAGCAGAACCTTGTCCGTGGCGGCCACGATGGCCCAGCCGGCAAGAAGCACGACGGGCAGCAGGTTCAGCCAGTAGATCTCACGGATGGCGAGGGCGGCGTTCAACAGCACGAACACCACGCATACTGCGGGTATCCACCAGCTCTTGAGCGTCTGCACCATGGCTCAGCCGCGTTCTGCGGGAATGAGGTCCTCGCTTGCACGGTCCCGCAGGAACACCAGGATGTAACAGAGCAGCATCGCCATGGCCGTGGCCACCAGCACGATCAGCCAACGGATGGGGTATACCTTTTTGTCCGATACCTCCGGATAGACCACCACGTTCGTATAGGTCAACACCTTGGAGATATCCATCTGGACAACCCTTTCCTCCTCCTGTTTCTTGCCGTATTCCACGATCAATTGATCATTCAACTCGGTGAGGCGGTAGAACTCCCCTCCGTTCGTTTCCAACGACTTCAACATGCCGCTGATCTCCTCCTTTTGGGCCGTGGTCCCATGGCCGGAGATCACTTTCATATAACCCTTGGTGAGT
This sequence comes from Flavobacteriales bacterium, assembly GCA_038234075.1. Lineage (GTDB taxonomy): Bacteria > Bacteroidota > Bacteroidia > Flavobacteriales_F > PHOS-HE28 > PHOS-HE28. Next base: position 2,337 of record JBBSUV010000079.1, read on the forward strand.
TCCTTGGCCTGGGCGTCATAGTCGAGAAGGCCGGAGTTCGAGCGAAGCGTGTTCAGGCGGCCCTCCACACTGTCCATCCGCATCCGCGTTGCCGTCAAGCCGCTTTGAACGATCGTCAACAGCTCGGCTGAGTTCTTGCGCTGAAGCCGACGAGCCAGCAGGTCAGTCTGGTCGAGGATGTTGGCGACCATGTCGCGTGCCATCACGGGGTTCTCGTCCTCTACATGGATCTCCACGCTCTCATACCGCGTCTTCTCAATGGTGACGCGCTCCTTGTACAGGTTGTAGAGCGCAGCGCGCCCGCTGGTGCCCGTGGTGTCCATGTTGTAATGCGCCAACAGGTCGAAGCGATGGATCACGCTGTCCCGGATGCTGTTGCTCTCTAGAAGCTGCAGCAGCTGGTCCGCGCGCGACTCGATGGAATAGCTGTTCAGGTTCACCGGGTACACCACGGCCTGCGACTTGTACCGGGGCTTGATGAAGCGCGAGCCGCTGAAGACGGCGGAGAGAATGAAGGCCGCCAAGCCCACCAGCATGAAGAGGCGCCAATGCCGGCTCACCACCGAGTAGGAACGTGTGAAAGTCATCCGATCATCCATGGATCCCTTTGATTTTGCGAATGTTTTCCTGGGCCACCACCAAGAGCAGGGCCAGTATCAAGGCACTGATGGTGCTGGCCGAGATCACCAGCCACCAGATCGGCCTGCTCTTCCGATCCGCCGGGTAGGCGCTGTTCACCGTGAATTTATGCGGCAGGTCGCTGTCCAGGTCCGCTTTGGCCTGTTCCAGCTTCATCCGTAAAGCGCTCAGGCGCTTCACCTCGTTGAATTGCATGTCCTGCAGGTTCACATAGGCACCGCCATACTTCGCCAGCACCTGGAACCGCTTTTCGAATTCGTTTATTGCCCGCTGGTCGCCCTTCACGATGGCCGCCCCAAGGTATTCGTTGTAGCGCTCCGCCTGCGTGTGGTAGTCCTGCACGCCCAAGGAGCGGAGCACTTCCATGCTGTCGCCCACCTGCTTGATCTCCGCCTCCAACGCATCCACGCTTTCCTTCACGATCCGGTAACCCTTCAGCGCGCGTTCGTGCGCCATGTCGTTCCACACGCTGTCCACCTGTGCGCTCATGAAGTTGGCCATGTCCGCCGCGCGTTGCGGGTCCGTGTCCAGCACTTCCACACGTACGCTGCCGAACTTGGTGTACTCGAACTTCACATGGCCCTCGTAGGCATCGCGCAGTTCGGAGTTCTTGTGCTTGCTGTCCGGGTCCACCTTGTACACTTTCAGCAGGTCGAAGCGGGTGGAGGTGCGGTCCCGGACCAGGTCCGAGCTGAGGATCTGCAGGAGTTGCTCGGCATCCTCCTCATCCCCCAAGGCCAGGATGTCGTCCCGTCCGGTGGATTGTTCGCTCAGCAGGGCCTTGGAAACGCTGTTCGTGATGGCCGGGAAAAGGATGACCTCGCTCCGGTAGCGCGGGGTGATGGCCAGCGTGGCAATGATGCCGCCAAGCAGACCCAGCAGCGCCATGCCAATGATGAAGCGCCGCCGGTGCCAAAGGAATATCGTCAGGTCGAACGAGTTCTCGCCTTCCCTGTTGGGTCCGTCCACCATGTTCTCTCCCTGTTGAAAAAGGGCGGCTAAAGTAGGCTGTTCAGCCTTCCTTGCGCAGAAGCAGGGCCGAACGCACGCTCCGAACCGGCAACAGGCCGCTGGCCAATGCCCCCACGAGGGCAGTTCCCGCCAATACGGGCAAGGCTATGGCGAAGGACAGACGGGCCAAGCCAAGCCCCCAAGCCGCCCCGAGGAGGAGGGCCAGATACGCCGTGCCCCCAAGGGCGTCGCGGAATTTCACCTTCAGTGTATAGCGGCGCGCCGCCACCACCATCTGCGCCACCGCCATCAAGACCTGCGTGATCAGGCTCGCCCAAGCTGCGCCCAGCACATGCCATTCCGGGATCAGCAGCAGGTTCAGCCCGATGTTGAGCACCATGCCCCCGGCAGCCAGTTTGTTCAAGGTCTTCAGGTCGCCGCTGGCGGTGAGCAGCGTGCCGAAGATGTAGGTGATGCACACCCCCACAAAGCACCAGATCAGCACCGCGAAGGCCGGCGCCGATTCCGCGGTATGCTCGTGGTAGCGCAGGTCCATCACCGCCTTCGCGTAGAAGCTGCCGATCACCGCCACGGCCAAGGTCCCGGCCAACACTAAGCGCAGCGCCAGACCCGTCAGCGGACCCACGTCCTCCTTGTTCTTCAACATCCTGCTGTACATGGGCAGCAGCAGCCCGGCGAAAAGGAAGCCCAGCATGTTGAACGCCTCGAAGAAGCGGAAGCCCTGTGCATAGATGCCCGCTTGTAGGGCGCCGTCCGGCAGCATCCGCTCCAGCATCACCGAATCCGTGCGGTAGTAAAAGCTCATCAGCAGCACCAGCAGCGCGAAGGGGAAGCTCTGCCGCAGGATGCTATAGGTGAAGACGGGATCCCAGCGTGGACGCAATCCCCCGGCCCGCCGCGCCACCAGCACCAAGGCGACCACAGCGGTGATGCCATAGGCCGCGGTCTGTGCCCAAGCGAACCATTCGATCGGAAAAGGCCCTTCATACACGCGGCCCCAGAGCAACCAAGCACAGATGCCGATCAGCAGCACGCGGTCCAGCACCGAGAGCAGGCTGTCCTGCGCATAGCGTTGCGAACCCGCGATGTTCGAGCGCAGGTAAAGGATGGTGGAAACGAGCACTTGGTTCAACACCAGAATGGCCAGCAACTGCAACTGCCCGCCGCGATAGCCCAGCAGCCAAGCCGCCAGGAAGATCCCCACCGAGTAAAGCACGGCCAGCAACGAACGCGCCGCCACGATGCCGCTCACATGCTTGCGCATCAGGTGCGTGTGCTGCGCGATGTTCCGCGTGTTCCAATTCGTGATGCCGAGGTCCAACAGGATGTTCAGCAAAAAGCTCAAGCTCAGCAGCGCCGCATAGCCACCATAGGCTTCCGTACCGGCGCGCACCTGCACCTCCGCATCGATCCCGAAGATGTAGAACGGCTTCACCAACAGGTTAAGCGCCAGCACAAGGGCGAGGTTGGTGAGGAACTTGCGTTGCATCGAGAGGCGGGTGCAAGATCGGTACCTTTTGAAGAAGTTGTCCGTTGTCAGTTGTCAGTTGTCAGGCTGCCGACCGGCTGCCGATGCGCCCTGTCTCCCCTTTGCAGGCAGACCGCCACCACGCAGCCTTCTCAGCTTGGTTGTCCGTTGCCTGTTGGCAGTTTTCCGGCGGCAGACCGGCTGCTTCGCTGTTCTGCACGTTGGCCGCTACAACGAACGGAACTCCGCGCCCGACCGGACAACTGACAACCGACAACTGACAACTGATCCCCAACCAAAGCACAGCATTCCCGGCCCGCACGTAAGTTGCCACCTCTTTCCCCAGCCGAGTCCGTCGAAATGCGCATCGCCGTAAACACCCGCCTTCTCCTTCCTGGAAAGCTCGAAGGCATCGGCTGGTTCGCGCATGAGTCCCTCAAGCGCATCACTGCCGCGCATCCGGAGCACCAGTTCATCTACTTCTTCGATCGGCCGTATGCCGGGCAGTTCGTCCATGGACCCAACGTGACGCCCGTGGTGATCCCGCCGCCCACGCGCCATCCCATCCTCTACCGCATCTGGTTCGACCTCATGCTGCCCCGCGCCCTGCGCAAGCACCGCGCCGACGCCTTCCTCTCGCCCGACGGATACCTCAGCCTGCGCACCAACGTGCCCCAGCTCGCCGTGATGCACGACCTCAACTTCGAGCACTTCCCGGAGGACCTGCCCAAGGCATACAGCCGCTATTACCGCAACCGCTTTCCGCGCTTCGCGAAGAAGGCCGCACGCATCGTCACCGTCTCCGAATTCTCCAAGCAGGATATCGTGTCCACCTATCACATCCCACCGGAGAAGATCGATGTGGTTTACAACGGCATCGGTTCCGTCTTTACGCCCTTGGCTGAAGGGGAGAAGGGCAGCGCCCGCAAGCGGCTCACCGGCGGCCTGCCGTATTTCGTCTGCGTCGGCTCCCTGCATCCGCGGAAGAACATCGCGCGCTTGCTCGAGGCGTTCGACCGCTTCGCGGGAACGCGGAACGACGCCCGCCTGGTGATCGTGGGCGAAGCCTTCTGGTGGGACGAGCGCATGAAGGCCGCCTGGAAAACAATGCGCTACACGGACAAGGTGGTCTTCACCAGAAGGCTGGAACAGTCCGAACTGCACAAGACCTTGGCGGATGCGCTGGCGTTGGTCTTCGTGTCCTACTTCGAGGGCTTCGGCATCCCCGTGGCCGAAGCGATGAAATGCGGCGTGCCGGTGATCGCCGCCGATGCCACCAGCCTGCCCGAGGTGGCCGGTGACGCTGCCATCTACTGCGATCCGTTCAAGGTGGATAGCATTGCGGAGGCCATGGCCCGCCTGTGGGACGATCCCCAGCTACGCGCCAAGCTTGCCGAAGCGGGCCTCGAACGCGCACAGCGCTATACTTGGGACCGGACGGCGGAAGGACTCTGGAGCAGCCTTGAAGTGGTGCTGAAGAAGCGCTGATCGCTTACCGGGCGCTGCCTGGTGTAGCAGGATGTACTGTAATATTTTCTTGTTCGAGACAAATCTGAATTGCCACCCTGAAAGTTTTCAACAGGTCATTTAATTATCAGCAAAAATCGGCCCAAAGCGCGCCACCGAAACGGTGTCAGCGGTTTGGCGTCATTTCGCGTTACGGCGCTTAGCACTTGTGGCAATAATTAGGCCAGCATTGAGTATGGTTAAAACGAGAGAAACTCGCTTAACATCGTGTTGTGAAACCCAAAACCTACCCCCCAATGGCACCATTACCCATACCACCAACAAAGAAGGCTGACAATAGGTCCACACTATTTACGGCTATACTCCCCGTGGTAATGTTGTCCATAACAATGCATGTTACTGCCCAAACACAGCTTGCTCCGACGGTGGAGTGGAGGGTGATAGACCATCAAGAAAATCGTAGTACAAGTGGGACGTATTACGATACAGGATGGGATTCCGGAACAGCCCAGTGGACTTTCTCGCCTTCTAGCAATCAGGCTTTAGGGCTGGCGCAATCGCGTGCTGAAACCGGCGAGGAATGGCATTATGGGCATTGCAATTTTAAAGAGAACGCACAGATTACTGGTTACGTAACCGCTGGATACGCAAGTTGGCCGAATTGTAGTTGGGACGGAGAAGGATGCACCAATCCTGCTAATTTTAGTAATCCGAATCAAGATGAGCTCGAGCTACCCGATCACCGAAAGGGGGAGAGTAGATGCATGGTTTCCCGACGTTCACTCGACGGCCATCTGATCTGGACCCGGGCGCTTTTGCCTGGACTGCTACGCAACGTGATCCAAGATCCGGACGGGAACATCCTTGTGGTAGGCAATGCATACTCCAATCACTGGCCGGCAGACATGCAGCAAGACGATAATCCCATCATACGTAACAATGCTGACGAAAGTGTGGATCTCAATAACATGGATTGTAGCTTGTACAACGGTTATTATGCAATAACTGGCTACGTAGCGAAGCTGGACCAGTCCGGTAAGGTCCTCTGGTGTACGTTGAGCAGTTGGCCGGATCTGTTGGCTGACGGATGGGGCAAGGGTTCCGTGTTGACGGACATCGTACCAGTGCAGATCCCAGGATTACCAAATATAAAATATTATGCCGTGGGGCGAACGTCATATTTCGGTTCTCAAAGGGCTTTCAGTGTCTGCTTTGATGCAAGCGGCTCAGTGCTTACGAAATACGTTTATGAAACATCACTTCATCCCGAGCTGGCCACTAATCTCAATTGGCCGGTCAGTTTTAGTACAGAATTTATTTCAATCGATGCCGACCCCGGTTCAGGTAAATTGTTTGTAACAGGCTATACCGAAGGATGGGAGCGCCCGCATGCGGCAATCATCGCACTGATCGACCCTGCCGTGGATTTGTTCCTGCCACTTTGGAAACATCATACCGACGAAAATGCGGACGTCCTGAACTCCCAGGCTGGTGGCCATACGTGGGGGTTGATCCAACATTCAACGGGGGGAGGATTTGCCACTGCGAATGGCACTACGATCATAGTTTGGCCCTCCTTGGCAAACTATCTCGCGGGTACTACTTATGGCAGCGTTGGGAACGTGGCTACATTATTAGTCCATGGGATGGATCTCTCAGGAAACCTGATTTGGACCAAGGACTTGGGAGAGGTGCGGGCGTATGACCTGCAAAGTGACATGACAGCGACGAGCGATGGGATGGTCGCAGTGGTTTCATCCAAGGGTCCTCCGGGGTATTCCGAGGCAGGGCCGCATTTTGACTGGAGCGAGCTTACCCAACCGCAAAAGGACTGCCTCTTGAATACATTTTCGTACGATGTGAACCCAAGCACACCATCGATCGAGCATATACATTGGGATTGGGAAACCGAGTCTAATCCTGATGCCGGGGATAATCCCAAGAAGTACTACGATTATTGGAATACAGACGCATACGTGGCCAAATTGAATCCCGCAGATGGCACGCTGCTGTGGCAAAAACAGTTCGCCGCCGATGACGAAGCGCCCGCCTGCACCCCGGAAGACCTCCGAAAGCAGGAGTGCATGTATAAGATCACCGAAGCACCGGACGGCGGCTTGGTGGTCAGCGGCAATATGAGCGCAAATTTCGACGACTACTATTTGGCCAAGGTGGCCCCTTCAAATTGCCAAAGCATACAAGATTACACCGCCATCAATGCCCTGCTCGACCCCAACAACGAGTACCATATCACCACACCCACCACATGGAGTTCGGTCATGAACGTGCATGGCAAGATCGTAGTGGAATCCAGCGCCACCCTCACCATTAACAACAACGCCGTGATCAGTTTTGCGGACAGCAAGCAGTTGGATCACCCCACCCAACTTGTGGTGGCCTTGGGGGGTAAACTCGTGGTGAACGGCAATGCCCGGCTTACCAGTATCGAGCAATGCCCGAACAGCATGTGGGATGGGATCAAGGTATTGGGCTACTTCACAAATCCCCAGGATCCTATCAGTCACTCGCCGCAGGGTATGGCCACGCTTTCAAATGCTACCGTAGAAAATTCAAGAGCCGCGCTGTTGCTGGGCGATGCCAGCTTCGATGATCCGACCGGCCCCATGATCAAGGAACGCACGGGCGGTTTCACTCGCGCCTCCCACGTCAACTTCAGGAACAACCGGTACGATGTGGTGATGCGCAATTATGAAAACCGATCACCTAATGACCACACACACATCCTCAACAACCGCAGCTACTTCGACCAGTGCTCTTTCGTGGTGGACGCCGGACTCAAGGACGGCAGCATGCCCCTCGACCACGTTTACATGGGCGGGGTCAGGGGGATAGGCATCCATGGCTGTTCTTTCGCGGGTATCACCTACTATGACCTTGAGAACGCGATCGTTCAGAGCGCCGGCATCGGCGTAGATGCGGTCAACAGCTCCTTCCTGTTGGGTTCAAAATGTACCGCGGTCCTGCCCTACGGCGTTCCCTGCCCAGAGGCGAATACCGTCCATACCACTTTTGACGGGCTCAGCCTTGGCGTGCATGCCGCCAACTTCCAGCCGGACAAGACCTTCAGCGCCGACCAGGCTATCTTCACCGATTGCCCGCGCGGCATCCGCATGGATGGCGTCGTCGATGCCTCCATCACCCGGAACACCATCGATGTGGTGGACTTCGTTGGCGCGTACTACCAGTTCGCCACGCCCTACGGCATTTATAGCGACCAATGTACCGGCTACGAGATCGAGGACAACGTCCTCACCTCCAATCATCCGCACCGCCCGCAGGCCGGCCTGGTAATCAAGGATAGCGGCCCCGAGGCGAACCGTTTCTACAACAACAGCTTCGATGGTTTCGACTACCAGAACAGCACCGCCGCCCTGATCGAGGGCGAAAACGCGGACCCAGATGCGGATTATTTGGTCGGCTTGCAGGTGAAGTGCAATGACTTTGGCCAGCACGGCGCCCAAAACAGCTACGATGTGGCCCTCACCGGCACTTCGCCTTCTGTTCGGGCCAATCAAGGTGGCAATAATGGTCCAACCGACTACACTGCTCCTGCGGGCAACCGCTTCAGCTTGCTGGGCGAGTTGGAAAGCGATTGGCATGTGGCGGACGGTTCTAACTATGTGAACTATTTCCACCATACCGGAAGTGGAGCTTGGGTGCCACAGGACTATTCGAGCTACCTTCCATTAGTAAATACTGGTGTTTTATGGCAGTCTGATCGCAGCTTGGATTGCCCGGACAACCAATTGAGCCAAGGGCAGCACCGTTCGGCTTTGCAATTGCTTTCCGCCACGGATGATGGCCTCTTACAGGACAGCAAGGGCGCGTATGACGCCACCAAGGACAATGGGGACACGTATACGCTCCTAGGCTATGTAAAGGACCAAGGGAACACCGACGTCCAAGTGCGCAGCGCACTGCAAAGCGTGGCGCCCAAGGTGAGCATGGACGTGTGGAAAGCGGCCTTCGCCAGGGACCCCGCCATGGACCCGTGGTACCTCACCGAGGCGCTCTTGAGTAACAGCCCCCTCGAGCCTAAGGTGATGCAGTTGTGCTATGACAGCGACTTGGATGATTTCTATTATGATTTGGTCGCTGCGACGCAAAGCGGGGAGATGAACGTGCTGAGCCGCATGGAAAGCGAGATCTCCACATACGCGGGCGGCAAGGCCGAGGCCCTCACCGACATGGCCCGCTGGTGCTGGTTGGACACCACCAGCGTGGACAGCGCGATCACACTCTTGATGGCGTGGCAGGACAGCGTGAAGGCCGATAACGGCCCCAGCGTGAAGGCCGGCTACTACATCGCGAAAGCGGACACGGTCGCTTTGCAGGTCTTGGCCGAGATGGAGATGGACAGCAGCAGGACGCCTGCCGTATATGACCTGCTGGACCGCTATGCCATCGCCGAGCAGGCGGCGGGCTGGGAGGAACCGGACAGCACCACCGTGCAATGGCTGAATGACCTCTCGTCCGAGCGCTGGAAGTTCGGTTCGGCTCAGGCCAGTGCATGGCTACAGGCCTTGGGCGCCGATCCGCTGGATGAAGTGATCAAATTGCCCGATGAAGATCGCAGCACCACTGTGCGGCGTCAACGGCATGCGGTCTCAAACAGACCGATGCTGCTGGAGGCCTATCCGAATCCCTCCACCGGGCCGGTCTATTTAGTGTGCAACGTGCCACCAAGCGTGGCAAAGGCTACATTGCGTATCATGGACATGAATGGCCGCCTCATCCGTGAACAGGCCCTTGCTAATGGTGAGGGCATTGCCGAATTGGAGCCGGGCATGGCATCACCCGGTATTTACCTAGCAGAGTTGCGCTTGGACGGCATCCGCGCCGGGCAGGTGAAACTCGCCTTGCAATAGTTGGACATGCGTAAGCTACCCTTGACCATGGCCGTTGGCACCCTGCTGTGGTGCCAAACGGCCATGGCCCAAGGGTTCAACAACCGCTATGATGCCTTTGGAGAAGGTTACGAGCAAGGGGCATGGGATATCGAACGTTCTGAAAATGGCTGGATTGTCTTTTCTTTTAGTTATGAACCAGACACGATCGTGGCACCAGACTCAGTAAATGGCAGCTACACAATCATCATGGAGCATATTGACCCGGAAGGGGAACTGCTCTGGGAAAAGAAACATCGGGTCCATCGCAATTCGATTTATTTGGGCTGGGCGGATTGCTGCGATAGTGTTGCGGGGGGGGGATATGTAACCGCCGGGGGAATTGATGTACTGGACTTCCCCAATTCCAAAATCCGCTTGATGCGCTATGATGCCAATGGGGACACTTTATGGACACGGGATTTCGGGGACAGCGCGCACTATTGGATTGGTAGCCAAGTCAAACAGACCATAGATGGGGGCTTCCTGATGACAGGCTATACTGAAGCCCCTTACTATACGGACGGCTTTGCGATCAAGACCGATTCCTTGGGCAATGAGCAATGGCAGCATACATACGGGGGCGACTTTGTCGATGATTACTCTGACATTGCCCTGCTACCAGATGGGTATCTCTTGGCCGGTGAGACCTACCCTACATTTGAGAACCGTGATTTCCTGGTCACGAGAATAACTGAATCCGGGTCGGAACTTTGGACCACACGGTTCGGCAGCCCCCACAAGGAACCGGTCGCTTCTATTGAACGGCTTTCCGATGGCCGTATTCTCCTTTTCGGAGCTTGGGGTGCGGACGAGAATGAATTTATGACGCCCTATATCGCGGTCTTGGACCCCACGGATGGGCAAGTGACATGGTCTCACCAATATGGTCCACCGAACTTCAGTACGACCTTTTTTGCGGGGAAGGAATGCCCTAACCACGACCTGATCGCCTGTGGGGTCAGTTATGATGGAGGCGAGCAACAAGGTCTGCTACTGCGCACCACCAGCGACGGGGACAGCCTGTGGATGCGCAACTACTACTACTACGACGATGATGCATTAGAAGGCCAAGGGCGCTTTTTCGATGTGCTCCCCACTGCGGATAACGGCTGCATTGCAGCAGGGGTGGCCTACAACGCGGTCAACGCCCCCTACCCGCCGGGGCATTCCCAAGACACCTGGGTGGTTAAAGTGGATAGCATGGGCTGCGTGGTTCCCGGCTGCGATGGCATTACGGGTATTACCGAGCAGGTAACCAACCTTGGCGGTGCGCTGCACCTCTACCCCAACCCGGTGCATGGGGTGTTGCATGTGGGCATTGCGCTGCCGCCCAAGCTGGCTACCACCGGGCCGCTTACCATTACGGTAACGAGCCTTGGTGGGCAGGTGGTGTTGCAGGAGCAAGTGCCCACGAGCGCGCCGGACGAGGTTGTGCTGGATGTGGGGCACTTGGCCGCTGGCACTTATGCGCTGCATCTTAGTGATGCGCATGCTTGGCTTGCGGGGGAGAAATTCGTGGTGGAGTAGAACGCACCCAACGTGGTGGGCGGTTTTCCCACGCTCCCGCAAGTCTTCCCGGCCAAGCGGGCATTGCGCTCCGAGAGGGTCAGCCGGGGCGACTTGTGGGTGATGTACGATGATTCCATCCATGCGTATCGGTGAAGTCTTCGGACTTCACACCGAGACCTTAATACG
>JBBSUV010000080.1:0-13396 GCA_038234075.1 Flavobacteriales bacterium
CACGAACTGGACCACCGCTTACCCCAGCGCTGGCGCAACTACAACTATGCACGTGTAAACCCGATCCAGGACAAACACGACCTTGTAACCCTAGACCAGGACAAAGACCATTAACCCGTCAACCTTTTTCAGGACGAGACATCTTTGGTTCGTTCGGCTTCTTCGGCTTTCGGCTTCTTCGGCCTTTCGGTCCTATGGCCTCTTCATTTTCTTAGGCGCTCGGCTCTCTTGGCCTTAGCGACCCCGATGGGCATCGGGCCGAAGGGTGGTGCATTCTAGGCGGATCCAGTCCGTAGCGTCAGCACATGTGTGCGGCTTTCAGGTCTTGGCTTTCGGCATTCAGCAAGGCCACCTGGCATTCAGGCCTCAAGCGTATCCGGCGAAGCATCGGCGACCCGATCAGCACATCCAAAAACCTTCCACCCGATAGTGCACGACCTGACCCTGCTCATCGAACTGAACGACCCAAATGCGGCCATCCCCATAGCCCGGCCCTTGATGCCCGAAGGTGACCACGAAGTAGCGATGCCCCAGTGGCTCCACCTCAAAATTGATAAAGAGATCGCCCCTATCCCGGACACGATCATTGAAACGCGCGAACAGATCGCTCAAGGAGACCTCGAGATCCAGGTCCCGGCAGGTCATTTCCAAACTATGGGACGGCCATGGATCGGTCATCGCGGTCCGGAAGAACGTAAGGACCTCCGCTTCGCTCAGGTGTTTCTTCACGGCCTCCAACTGGTGCGTGCCATCCCAGTTCCGCGCCCGTGGCTTTTTATTCCCCGCCATACTCCGGCCGCAATTTATACCCCGCATCCGGGCGCTCCATGTAATCATTCAGGTACGCATCGAAGGAAGGCGTGGCGGGCACCAGCAGGTATACCGAGATGAAGCATTGCTCCCACGGATCCAACTCCGGCGCAGTGTAGGCCACTTCCGCTTCCAGCAGCAGGCCATGGTCCAGCATGGTGGCCAAGCTCACGTTCTCGCCCATGGGCAGGTAACCCAGCTTCTGCCCTTCCCAATACACGGCCACGGCATTGGTATCGTGTTCGTTGTCGTGCTCGCGCACCAGGTCCAGCGTGTCCTCTGCCTGCATGCGTTGGATCAGTTGCGGGCCGTTGTGGTACTGGAAGCCGCGCACAAAGGCGCTGAAGACAAAGACCCCGTGGCAGTTCTGCGTCCACACCAAGCGGTCCTGCTCCGGCTTGGTCAGCATGGCCCACGGCGGCAGGGTGAGCAGGGCGGCTTTGCCGAGCATGGCGCGGAGGAAGGTGGGGCGGTCCATGGGGGGAAAGTAGGAAAGCCCTTCAATTCGGCAGGTTTTGGCCGGGCAAAACGGAACGATGAAGATCTTGCGGGCACGCTGCACGAATGCTGAATTCAAGGCATCTGCACCTTGCGCGCACCTCGGGCCAAGCGGTCCCGCACGGAACCGGATAGCACCACGGGTGGCTTCTTCTCTTCCCCGGTGAGGTCCGAACAACACGGATCCTTGTCCCCGAATGGAATGATCAGGCTGTGCGCTCCATTCTCCACATCCTCCGGCGGGTCCGGGTCATGGCAGGCACAGATGAAAATGGAGCGGACATGTGCAGCAGTGAGTTCACAGAGCACGAACTTTTCCTTGTCCCCCCTTGATGCCTCCAAGGTGGTCAACCGGCGCATATCCACCGACAACCCCTTTTCTCCTTTAGCCTTCCTCAACCGGAACGCCATCGGCGTCGCTGAGCCATCCTCGCGGAAGTAATTATCATCTCCCGCGTAGACACGCCTTAGCAGGATATCCCCGTCCCGGATATCCTCACGGGGTGTACCGCTCGCCATGCAAGTGCTTCATTACCTTGGTGGGCATCAGCGGCCCTTCGTAAGGATACTCATCGCCGTCCACTAAAAGAAGTTCGTTCGCGCCATCCGGCGCGAACTCCAATTGCGCTTGCCTCGCATTGGCCCCCTTGTACTCCACAAAGATCTCCCCGTTAGGTCCGGCAGCGATGTGGTTGGGAGTGAAGCCCCGGCAGCCGAACTCCTTTACATACTTCTTTGCCAGTACCACCACACGCCTTTCGGGAGGAAGCCCCCCTTGGTGGTCCCAATTCTCCTTGAATCCAAGGGTCCGTTCGATGCGGGCCAAATGGTACTGTAACTCTTCACTGAGTTGGCAGAACTGATCGCTGGTGAGCACGGAACTGGTACACAATGCGGAATAGTGCGAGGGAACGCAACTCACGTACGCACTGGCATTGCGCGGATCAGAGGCCGGAATGCCGTATTTTATGAAAGGATCCATAGAATTCGGGTTGACAGAATTGTTTAAAGATCGTGGAACTGTAGACGTGGGCTTCCTGCCCCCAGGCGATCAAACCTTCCTTGTCGAAAGCATGCTTGCGGCTCACAACGGTCTCCCAGATCAAACAGCGTTCGCCTTCCGTATTGGTCCCGCTGCCCACCAGTAGTTGTAATTGGTCCCCATTGGGTCGGTCGAACAATTGCTGGAAGGAGACGTCCCTGGGCAACATGTCCGTGTCGAAGCTGTTCTCGAAACTGAAACGCAGGTTCTTGGCTATGAAGGAACCCCAATCAGTGAAGCCGTAATCGTCCACGCGAACACTATCTATATACCGCAGTACGGCATGCTCATACAGCATGGACCCATCGTAAGCTTCCTCCAGCTTTTCGAGGCCGTATAGCAGCGTAGGCTTGAAGCTCTCATTCCAGTCGTAGTCCTTGTCCGTGTCGTTCACCGTGAACACACCCGGACCCAGCTGCAGCAACGGCCTTCCTTTGGGTTCCTTCCGGAATTGCATCACCGCTTGCCGGTTGAAGGCGTGGGGGGCCAGTTCGTAGAAGGGCACCCGCGCAACGTGGAACGGGAACTCCTTTTTTACCAAGGTCTTCAACGAACCCAAGGCCAGATTGAACCGGCTATCCGTCTCGATCCCGCTGGACGCATCAATGTCCAAGGACCAACCAACCTCGAAGATCACTTCCTGAAGGGGGGCGTTTACTAAGCGGCTCATCGATCTTGTGGGTGAAAATTATACATCCGTCGAGATCTGAACGCCCTTGACCCTGTTAAAGTGTGTTCAGCCCGTTGTTGATACTTAGGACTAAGCCCGCAACCGGCATGAGCGAGGACGTTCGCCAGTTGCGGGCTCCTGTTGCGGTGCGGAACTATGGCTCAAGCAAGTGTACCTCCAATAGGTTCGCCTCAACAGGCTCACCCTTCGACACTACGAACAAGCGACGATCATTGAGCAACGCATCCTTGGCCAAGGCAAAGGCCCAATCAGGCCATCGCATGGTATAGGACATCGTGGCGGTATCCAAGCAAATGTGGTTGGCACCGTCCACAGCACGGCCCGCGTAGCGTATGGTCCCGATAGCACCTTGCGCCCCACGGTCAGCAGCGGACTTCCAAAGGGGTGCATGGCGATCCGGGCGTACCGGTTCAACAGCTCTGAGGTATTCCCGTTTCTTGCCTTCGAGGACTTCCCGACCCATTACCTCAGCAGGCCTTTCATGGCGCTTGCGCATTTCGTCCCGCCAGGCCAGTACCAACGGTAGTTTGGTTGGGCCAATACCCTTGTGAAACCTAAAGTCCTCCTCAAAGTGGATGAGAAATAAGAAGGCGGCCCAAGGATCTTCTGCACTCGATACAGCATGCCGGATCAAACTGTACAGGGGTATATCATGTGCGAGTTGTTGCAGTATGCGTTGCCTAGCATAAGGGTGTAGCGGCCAATCGGCCGGTATGCCGGGCGGGTCCAGCAAACGCTCAAACTCAGCGCGGAATACTTCGGGGCAGTTGCTCTGTTTCGCTCTGCCTTGTGGACGCATGTTCCGGCGCAGGTCAGCGATGGACTCCACCCTGTTGGCAGCACACCACGCCAGCGCTTCGGCACTGGTGCCCACGTAAGGGGCCAGCGTGGCCACTGGAAATTCGTTCACGATCGGGTAGCGGGGGGTGGGGAGGGGCTGGGGGATGGTCTCTTCCATGGCAAGGTGGGTTGGCCTGCACAAGCTAAGGGATATTGCTGTTTGCGGAACTGTGAAGACGACCCACGTTTCCGGCTCAAGCCCTACCCGACCGATGTCTATCGGTCCGATACATAGCGGACCGATACTTATTGGACCACGCGCGTGCGGTTCCCTTCACGCACGCCTCAGCGCATGCAAGCACGGTTGAAGAACGATCTCCGGCACGAGCGGGTCGCGCCAGAAGCGGAAGAGTTGCGGCAGCGAGGGGAACTCCATTCGTGCGAGGTATAATTTCCGGAGATGGCTTTAACTTGGTCCCGCAATGACATCCAACCTGAAACCGGCATTGGGGCTGGGTGCCTTCTCGGTACCGGATATCGCCCTGATCCTTGGCATACCCCAAGGCAAAGTGCGCCGCATGCTCAACCAAGTTTGGGATGAACGCATCGGTAGGGACCTCATCGGGGAGACCTTCTCCATCACCATCGGCGACCACAAGTTCGTCAACTTCCATACACTCATTGAACTGTATGTGTATTTCGAACTGCGCGAATTGAAGGTGAGTGCGCAGAGGATCATCAAGACGCGATATGCCATGCAGACGGACCTCGGGAGCGAGCATCCCTTTGCCATGGCCAAGCTGCTCACGCACGGCAAGAAGATCTGGTACCAGTTCAAGGACAGTATCGTGGATGCCGACGGTAGCCGCCAGACCAACTTTGAGCGCATGGTGAGCGACTACGCAAAGAAGATCGACTTCAACGGCAACGAACTGGCCGCACGGTACTGGCCATTGGGCAAGGAGCGGCAGGTGGTCGTGGACCCGCTGCACCAGTTCGGCATGCCCACCATTGTGAACACGAACATCAACACGCATACGCTCCGGGGTATGTTCCGAAGCGGTGAATCGCCCGAAATACTGGCTCAAATGTTCGCCATTTCCCTCGATGCCGTAAAGGATGCCTTGGTCCTGCACGGCCGCGAGCTTCCGGCCAAGGCCGCATGAACGCATGCACATTTACCTGGATGAGAACCTCTCGGAGTACGTGGCGCAGGGCCTTCAACTCCTGAGCCAGGCGCATTACCGCGACATCGAGGTGCTCTCCACCAAGCAGGACAAAGATCTGGGTCCGGGCGTGAAAGACCCTGACCTGATCCCCATCGTGGCCAAAAAACACGGCGTGCTCATCACCAAGGACATCCGCATGCGGACGCCCATGCTCTTCTCCTTGTGCCAGCAGAACAAGCTCGGCATATTTTTCCTGAAGATGCCATCAGGCAAGGAAGCACATTGGGACATTGTGCGTGTGCTTGTGGAACACTGGGAAGAGATCGTAAAGCACACACGCAAGGAGAAGCGGCCCTTCGCCTTTGTGGTGAAGCCGAGGGGGAAGATGGAGCGGTTGAGTTGAGCGACCCTCCAACTTGCGGGTATCCAATGCATACCCGATGCTCACGCCAGAAAGGGGCACTCGGGAACCACCCGAGCGCCGGGATGGAGCGGTCCATGGGGGGAATGCTTGAATTTTCAATTCCTTCGGGTCAACGCACAAGGGCACCTACCAGTATCCATTGGCCCTCAGTTGGCTTTCGATGGAGCGCCGGGATGGAGCGGTCCATGGGGGGAATGCTTGAATTTTCAATTCCTTCGGGTCAACGCACAAGGGCACCTACCAGTATCCATTGGCCCTCAGTTGGCTTTCGATGGAGGGTTGCCGCATCGCGGGCTTCAGTTCCAGCACACGGCGGTAGTGTTCGGCGGCGGCGGAGTATTCCCCCAATTCGATCAGTGCGCTGGCCATGTTCATGTGCGTGGCGGCATCATTGGGCGAGCGTTCCAGTGCACGCTTTAGCAGCATAAGGGCATCGGCAGCTTGGGGCGGCCTCAGCGTTAAGAGCAGCGTAGCCAGGTTGCCGCATGCCACCTCGTCATACGGGTCGGCGGCCAAGGCTTTTTCGTAATGCATGCGCGCCGTGCCAACGTCGCCCCTTTGCTGGGCCATAACGCCGAGGTAGCGGTGCGCCACCCCGTTCGCCGGATCCCGGACCAGCAATTTGTTGAACACTTCACCCGCGCGGCCGGGGTTATCCGCATTGAACTGCCCAATGCCCAGTTCGGAAAGGTTCATCTGGTCGTATGGATCCGTGAGCAGCGCCCGTTCCAGGTGCATCAGCGCCAGTTGGTCCTCGCGGGCATCGGCACCGGTATGCAGATACATGCGCCCGAGGTTCAGGTTCACCAAGTGGTCCATGCTGTCCACGGCATAGCAGCGCAAGAGCATGCTGCGCGCCGCATCCTTCTCACCGAGGTCGCTATGCAGTTTGGCGATCGTTATTCCCAATGACACGTCCCCGCTGTCCAAAGACCAAGCAGCGGTGTAGTTTTCAAGCGCCTCCTTGGGCACACCCCGTTCCACGGCTGCCTTTCCGCGGCCCATCCACGAGGCGTATTCCCATTGGGGAGCCTTCTCGCGGCTCTTGCGGAAGAGGCGGTCGGCCAGCACCGGGTCACGATGCGGCCCGCTGGTGAGGATCTGGGCCAGGAGCAACACCGCGTGAGAGCGCGAGCTATCGGCCCGCACCACCCGGCGCAGCAGCATTTCGGCGCGCTCGTATTCGGGAGGGCGGGTGTAGGCGGCGAGCACTTCGGCCAGGTCGTGCTGTATCTGCACATCCGTGCTGTCCAAGGCATAGGCGCGCTCGAAGGCCATGCGGGCATCCGCATAAAGCCTGTCGCCCATGTAGATCTTGCCCTGTACGTCCCACGCATCGCTACGCGTACTGTCGGCTTCCAGCGCACGGCGCACCAAGGCACGCGTCTTCGGCATGTCGAAGGTGGCGGGCTGCGAACGATCGCCCACGATCCGCACCAAGGACATCAGCCAGTCCACCTCTTTCGGTTGCATGGCGAGGGCCTTCTCATAGAAGCCGATGGCAGCGGAGAGGTCGCCATTCCCGTCCATCACGCGCGCCATTTCAGCGTTGACCTGCGCATTGTCCGGCTCCAGCGCGAGTGCGGCCTTCATCTCGCGCATAGCAGCGACCATGTCATGGGCATGGTAGTGTGAGCGCGCACGGAGCAGGTGTACCGAGAGGCTACCTTGCTGGGTAATGATGGGCGTGGCATAGAGCACGGTGAGGGCCTTGCTCCATGCGCCTGCTCGCATCATGCGATCCGCCAAGCAGAGCTCGGCGATGGTCTGCACGCCCAATTGGGTGCGTATGGCCGCGCTGTCGGCCAAGGTGCGGAAGGCCCGTTGCCCCAGATCCCCCATGGGCCAGCGAGATCCGGCTGTGGCGGCAAAGCGGATCATGATGCGACCGCTATCGGTGGCCGTGGGTTCATACAGTTCGCCAAAGAACACCAAGTCCGCGCCGTGGCGGTGGCCGATGGCCACGGCACTGTCCTCGGAGAGCGTGCTGTGGATGACCGTATCGGCCACCTGCACCCGCATGGCAAGCCCACCCTGTTTGATCCGGTCGCGCAGCCGGTTCTGGAGGGCTTCCTCAAAACGGAACGTGAGCGCGGGGTCGTCCTGCAGCACCGTGAAGGGCAGGATCAGCACGGAGGTGTGACCGGGATCCATGCGGGCAGCCGCCACATGCACCGGTGAAGTCTGATGGTCGTGCCGAAAGAGGAAGAGGGAAACCACCGCCAGTAGGAGGATGAAGGCAATGGACAGGATAGCGGGACGCCGCCACCGATGCGCAACGGCAGAGCTGGGCACCGGCACTTCGACCGGTGCTTCAGCCGGTGGTGGTGGTGGAGCAGCCACAGGCTTCGCTACGGAAAGCTGGCCGATCAACGTTTCCAGGTCATGGATGCGCGCCCGGTCCGCCGCCTGTTCCCGTTCGATCCGCGACAGGTCCTCTGCACCGATGTTCGCCGCGTGGGTCTCCGCCGCATCCCGGTCCCGCTGCTGCTCCTCTTGCAGCACCTGGCGCAGCACTTCGTCTTTGTCCGGCCCGGATTGGCCGGAGATCGCGCGGTCCATGGCCTCACGCGTGGGGCGGGGCACGGGCTGTTGCAGCAGCCCGCCATGGATGTGCGCCAGCATGGCATGCAGCATGAAGAGTGCCCCGGTGCTTTCCGTGCGGCCCACGGCACGGCCATGTGCGGCCATGTTGCCCCGCGTGCGCAACACATGCAAGGCACTCACGATGTCCGGCGGTGCCAAGGCCCGGCCTTGGATGGTGCGCAGCAGGTCGTCATAGCTGGCCCCCTGTATGGCCTGCGTGGCGCGGGACCCGGCCCAGGCCATGCGGATGATGAGCCGGCAGGCGGCCTCGCCCACCAGCCGCATGTTCATTAACGCATCGCGGTAGGCACCCGCAGCGTGGTGCGTGGCCGCCAAGCGGCTCCATTCCGCCACGTTGCCGAGGTCCGGCTCCAGGTCCGCTCCACTGTTCGATGACATGCGGACGAATGTAGCGGTGCGTTTGATCATCACGCTCATGGCAGATACTGGCGATCCTCATCTATGATCTATCGATGCAGGTGCAAGGCCACGTTGGATGCGGCGGCAATGGGCAAAGAGATGAAGGTCGGACCCTTCAAGGCGCTAGACTGACCTTGATATGCTTGCCTTCGGCGAAAGGGCCGATCATCACCCCGGTAGGGAGGCCACTGTCCAGATCGATTGCCACGATGCCCCGCTCAAGACACATGAGAAAGAGTGCCTTCGATGGCAGTTGCCTGCAATAGATCCCGCGTGCTTCCAATTCCGTGGACAGATTGTCCGGGGTGAGCTTGGTCGATGCCATGACCAGGCGAACCGTCCGACCGTCCTCCAACTGCATGAGCGAAAGGTCCGCAGCGGTGATCGCTGGTTCATCCATCGCACCCACTTGGCGCGTTACATGAACGAAAAGCATGATGGGGTCCCTCAGGAGCGCCAACAGGATGCGCGCTCCGAGGAGTTCATCCTGCTGCTGGACGAACAGGGCAAGATCGGCGCGAAGGGCATGATTCGCTGCCGGGATGATCGTCAATGCTTCGGTCATGGGCTGTTGTCCGGTTCCTGTTTCACATTCCGCTTTCACCTCCCCTCCACCACCCCAACCTCTTCTTTCTTCAACCCATACAACCCGAACACCAACCCGTCCACCTTCGCATCCACATGCGCGATACGGTCCGCAAGCTGTGTGGCGCGCAAGCCGGTGGCAGTAGCCAGTTCGAGGTTCAGGGCAAGTAACGTTTTCAATTCGACAGCGATAGCTGCACATTGTTTCTGTATGATCATCCTAAGGTGTCCATCACTAATCGAATCTCTGCCGTTGTAAGGCCATAAAGCTCGAAAACAGCTTCATTGATCCGTTTCTCAATATGATCAGCCTTGTCTCTATTCAGTTGACCAACCAATCCGCCGTGTTGTGCGAATTGATCATCCTTGAAGACCGACAGTTGCTGCGTGAGTGTTGCAATCCTAGCAAGCAGAGCAAGTTCATTGTCGTTTCGAGGGTCCTTTAGTTGAATATCCAGAAGCGCATCTTTCTTCACCTTTGGGAACGTCTTCTTTTGGTCGGAATGAACCTTGCTCCAGTAGTAACGGTTCAGCCAACTATTCATGACACCCAAGACGTAGTACAAATTGTTTGATTTAGAAGTCTTCAAGTACACGTTGTACAAAGAGTTCATCGCATACAATCCAGCGGGCACGATTGCAGCGATTGGGAAGTGACCCACCTGTCGTATACAAATACGTTTCTGTTCATGGATTGCCTTGTTTCCACCACTCTTCACCCCCGCCGGAGTGAGCAGAACGAACAACGACTGTGATCGCAACCCATAGGGCTCAATGTCCGAGCCATCTACTACTGGAACGTAGTTCTTGTTAATCTTTCGTTCAGATATGTGCTTTTTACGGTCCCATGCCTGTATGCCAAAATATGCACCACAGGTTTCACCTAAAGGCCTGGAACCAGACCGAATCTTTCCCAGAAGTTGGAGGTCTATTGAACTTACATCCAGAATGAAATCCGCACGCTCGTTTAGAGCAAGAGTCCTTTGTGTCACTAAATCCAATGGCTTGGGCATGAATGCTTCGGCAACTTTATAGACCTTAAACTTATGCTTCGCACCCGCCTGACTTCTTGCAAGAATAAAAACGCAAGTATCAACACTAGCTTGATCAAATACGTTGTAATCGAAGAGAAGAATCTCTTTCAGCCTCGTACTACCGAGAATGAATCTTCGCAGGAGTTCAGCATGGATATTCTTCAAGAATGTATTGGGTGTGATGTACCCAAGTAGCCCATCGATTCGCATCAACTTAATCGATCTTTCAATGAAGAGTTGATATGTATCAATCTTGTACTTGGCCGTCACATACTCTTGTGTCGCATATGCGAAGAAGTCAGCTGCGTTGATATTCTGAAGGAGCACGTATGGCGGGTTTCCGATCACCGCATCGAAGCCACCCTTCCTAAAGACCTCCGGAAAGCCGCGTTCCCAATTGAAAGGCTTCACCGCTTTGGCGTCTCCATCGGGATGCATGTCGTACCAATCGGTATCGATGAGGCTATTGCCGCATTGCACGTTCTTATCCAGCGTGGGCAGCACCCGTTCGTGGAATAGTCCGAGCTGCTGGCTGATACTGGCCTCTGTCTCACCCTCCATGCACTTCAGCAGCAGGCTCAGCTTGGTCACCTCCACCGCGTTGGCGTCCAGGTCCACGCCGTGGATGTTGTTCACGAGTATGCGCTTCTTCTCGGCGGTGGTCAGTTCGCCATCCGGGCGCAGCTTGTCGCTCTTCTTGCCGGTGCGCATCTTTTTCAGGGCACCGTACTGCTCCTTGTGCCAGTTGAGCAGGTAGTCGTAAGCACCCAAGAGGAAGCTCCCGCTGCCGCAAGCCGGGTCCACTATGCGCAGCTTCTCTACCTCGGCTGGCTTCTTGCCCTTCACCAGTTCGCCCACGGTTCGCCCCACGATGTATTCCACGATGTACTGTGGCGTGTAGTACACCCCGCCGGCATGGCGCACCTCGGGTTTCTCCTCAATGCGGGCGCGGTGGCCGCTGTCGATGCGGATCTGCTTACCGAGGAACTGCTCGTAAGCGCTGCCGAGAATCTCCACGCTGATCACGCTGAACTCGTAGGGGCTTTCCGGATAGTAGAGTTCCTCCACGATGGTCTTCACCACTTTGTTGTCCACCGTGATGCCCTCGCTGATCTGGTCCTTCTTGAAATCGAACAGGCCGCTGTTGTACCGGCGGTCGGCATGCTGGAAGATGTCGAAGAGCTTGGGGTAGTGGTCGCCCTTCTCCTTCAAGATCGCTTTCAGTTGGCCGTAGGGCTCCACACCCCGGTCCTCGGCAATGCGGAGGAAGATGAGCCGGTCGATGATGTGCTGCACCACGAAGTTGATGCCCTCTTCGTCCAGGTGCTTATTGCGGATGCTGATGCTGGTGGCGAGGTAAGTGCGCCAGCTGTCCAAGCTTTCCAGAAAGGCCTTGTCCACGGTGCTGGTGCCGCGCTTGTGCGCATCGCTCTTCAGGTAGCGATCGAAGCTGCCCTTGAGCACCTGTTCCTTGCTGAAGGTGTCCCACAGGAAATCGAACTCCGGCAGGTATTGGTCGAACGTGAGGTACTTCACGCGGGCCTTGCTGGCGCTGTCCTTCACTTCGGGCCGCTTGGTGCAATCGTACACGCTGAACTCCTCGAAATCGGTGAGGATGCTCACGGGCAACTTGGCGCTCCATGCATAGCGCCGCACCTGATAGGCGGGCTCCACGTCGGTCTTCACTTTTACAAAGGGCTTCTTCGCTTCCACGAAGAAGAGGCGCTTGCCACCGGGCAGCCGGAAGCTGTAGTCCGGGGCCTTCAGCGCACCGCCCACCTTCACGCGGTCCTCGTGGATCACTTCCCGGTAGGCTTCCGCATAACCTTGGTTGTTGTCCATGTCCCAGCCCAGCAGCTTGAAGAAGGGATCGATGAAGTCCTTCCGGACCAGCGCCTCGCTGTAGGTGGACTTCTTGTAGCTGGCATATTGCTCGCGAAAGCGGATCACGAGCTTCTCGAGTTCGGCCTTGGCATTTTCCTTGGTGGTGGACATGGGAGGTGAAAGTATCGGGGGTTGGCCATGGCCCGACCGGATGGGGGGATGTTGATGAACATGTTGGCGTGGATATGACACACATCCCGGCGCTTTGAGCATTCTGTTGGTTGCTGGGGAACCGGGACTGCGGGTCAAGCCCGCAGTGACGAGATCAACCATGCCCGCAGTGACGACGTGTGTGAGTCGTGCCGTCCATCATGCCGTCCGTCATGGCGGGCTTGACCCGCCATCCCGGCTCGTTGAGGACCATCGCCTGAGAGTGTCTTGCATGGGTTGCTGGGGAACCAGGACTGCGGGTCAAGCCCGCAGTGACGGCATCAACCATCCCCGCAGTGATGACGTGTGTGAGTCGTGCCGTCAGTCATGCCGTCCGTCATGGCGGGCTTGACCCGCCATGACGGCTCGTTGAGGACCATCGCCCCGAGAGGTATTGCATGGGTTGCTGGGGAACCGGGACTGCGGGTCAAGACCGCAGTGACGACAACGACCATGCAGCCTGAAGCTTGAATACGCCTACAGCCTTAAAGGCCTGAGCAGCCGAAAGCGCCAGGACCCATGAGCCTTGCGCCAGAGGCCACACCCACAGGCCTAAAAAGCCAAAGACCTGAAACAGCCTGAACGCCAGCCGGACAGGCCGCCGCTCAAGTCCGGGGCAGGCGAATGCGCCAAAGGCCAAGAGACCGAGAGGAGGCTGTGGTCCGTGAGTCTTGAGCCATGAGCCGGATAGCCCGCGCATAAAATCACTATAAATGGGTATTGTGGATATGGGCAGGCGTGGTTTCCTTGCATGGCGTTACGTTGTTGTCCACGCCGATCCATTTTACCATGGCACCGGTCCTTCCCGTTCCGTTGGCGATCATCCATGCCGAGGTGCTGATGCGCATGATGCTGTGCCAGGTCCTTGAAAAAGGCAGGACGATGCAGGTGGTGCTGCAGATGGACAGCTTGGAGCACCTGCGCAGCATGTGGCCGGCCTCGGGCGCCAAGGTGGTGCTCTTGCATTACTGTGGGGCCATCACCCTTTTGCTGGATTCGATCCGCTGGCTGAAACGGCTCCCCGCCCCGCCTGCGGTGCTGGTGCTGGGGCAACTGACGCCACACATCAACAGCCAGCTCGCGGATGTGGGCGCGCACGCACTCCTTCAGAGTACCACCACCTGCGACGTGGAGCTGATGAAGGCCGTGGGCATACTGGCCGCCGGAGGTGTGCATGCTACCGCTGCCGAGGCGCTGCGGCAAACGCCGCGCAAGCTGAAGCAGGGCAACGTAAAAGGAGAGGTGCTGCCCCCCACGGATAAGCAGTTGGTATACCTGGAGCTCATCTCCGATCTGGCCGGACTGTCGCGCGCGGCGATCGCG
>JBBSUV010000081.1:0-12905 GCA_038234075.1 Flavobacteriales bacterium
ACCCCAAGGGCTGATCTTCTTCGATGTGTACTCGTGCGAAAGCTCGTGCATGCCTTCCTTACGTGGTTGATCTGCCGCTATCTTAGCACTGGCAAGGGGTTTATGCAAATCCTCTCAGCCTACTGCAAAATCTGGGATGAAAACTCTCGCCTCCCCCCCCGTGCTTAATTCGTTCCGCACTGATCAGTTGCAGGAGGAAGCTCCGCCGACCTGGGATGGTCCGTTCCCGCGGGCAACTATTTGATCCTCCCCGTGCCCGGTCATCCCGACCGGTACGGTGTTTTCATCAACGAACTTCCACCCAGTTCCAGAGCGGGGTATGTGGAAGTGGACGTGGCCGCCAATGGGGGCACGGGCGCTGTGATCGGGAGTGGTACGCTCTGGTACATGGAGCATACCACGGCCAAGATCTCCGCAACGGTGGATTCCACCGAGACAGGCTATTGGGTTGTGCAACACAAGGACTCCGGCAATACTTTTTTGGCATTCCATTTCACGTCCGCAGGACTGGCCGATTTGCCGGTCACATCCAACGTCGGGTCCGGTTTTCTTCCGGATGTAACACCACATGAAAATGCCGACCGGCTTGGACAGATGATATTTTCAACACCAGGAACCCTTTTGGCCGTCGCCAAGCTCACGACCTCTTTGGACACCAGCAAAGTGGAACTCTTTCAATTTGACCGGGGCACTGGCCAATTGGATCTTTGGAGTGAAGTGGGCATGGACCTGGTCATCTCTCCGGGTGGCCCGCCGTTCAATTTCCCACCATCCCACGTGTTGGGCGTGGATTTTGATCCTTCCGGCCAACTCCTTTACTTGGCCTTGGTATCGTTCGATCCATATGTATCAGACATGTTGGTCCAATGTTCGTTGGCATCACCGGACAACATCGCCTCAACCTCCTATTCACTTTTTGCTACATCTGATCTCCTCGACTCCACATACATCGAACTTCATGCACCGACACTTGCGGTTGCCCCGCCAGGTCAACTGTTGTTACAATGGCGAGGTAATACCACGTTACCTGGTCGAACGATCCTTGCATTTACGCCACCTCTCGCCGACGTCATAAACGGGGGACACAATCATGTAAATACATTTTACGATATCAATCCGCTTGCAGGTTTCCCAACCCCCTGCAAACGTTACGTGAACATCGCACCGAACACAACCGGGATCGCTGAGCGGTCATCTACTGCCGCGATCGGTATTCGACCCAATCCCATGACCGACCGTGCAGCCTTGGTGTTCGATGGCAGCGCCCATCCGGAAAGCGTGATCTGGCGCGATGCCTTGGGCCGTGTGGTCCGGCGAACGGCGGTCGGGCAGATCGGACCCACGTACACCTTGGAGCGGGAGGGATTGCCAGCTGGGCTGTACATGGTGGAAGTGTTGGGGAGTAATGGAACGATTGGCGTTGTTAAGGTGCTCTGCCAGTAGGACAATTGGTCACGCCTCGGTTGATCGGACAGTGGTTCAACGAAGGGGTGGAAAAATCCTTCACCGCAAAAACTTCGCAACGAATTTCGTTGCTGTGAACGCGGGCACGTTCACATGCTCGTCGAAATCCGCCGTGTTACGGGTAATGATGGCATCCAGCCTACCCAAGGCATTCGCGGAAAAAAACTCCATGCCGTCCTCCACATCTTTGAAGGAACTGGCCAGGGCGGTACGAAAGTGCTCCGGTTCAACAGGAGCCCATTCGAAAATATCAAGGATGAAGTCCAGCGCTCTCTCCATTTGCTGACGATGTTCCTTGTGGCGAGGCTTAGCAAAGTGGACCAGGAAAGTGAAGATCACCGGGGTGATCACACCTGTGACCTCCTTTGATGCCACCGCATCCAATAGCCGCGTTGCAGCAGCCCGGTCCCCTTGTGGGCGGTCGTGTGGGTCCACCAATGCATCAATGAGGATATTGGCATCAACGAGAACACGCATCACTTTCGGCCCTTTGCGGAAGACTTGTTGCTTCCCGTTTGATCCTTAGGGACTTTCAGATGTTTGGCATACCAATCAGCGGCATCGCCATCGTTCTTCGGCACTGGGATGCGAAGGTCGCCGAACTGCTCTGTCCAAGATAAGCGCGTGGAGGACTCTTCCTCCGCTATACGCTCCAGCAGCGCATCCACCTCCGCACTGATACTTCGCTTGCGACGCAGCAGCGCACGCTTCGCTTTGGCCAACATGGTCCGATCAACGGAAAGGGTCAGCTTGGTCTTCATATCACAAATGTACGTATGAATCGCACGTATTGTTTTCATTTGTTGCCTTTGATCGGTCAAGCAGGGACACTCCCTCTAAAGCAAACTGCGGGTCACGTCCTTCTTCCCGTCCCTATCTTCGCAAACCCAACTACCCAAGCAATGAGCGGCGTGAACAAAGTGATCCTGATCGGCAACCTCGGCGCCGACCCTGAAGTGCGGCACCTCCAGAATGATGTGACCGTGGCCAACTTCAACCTCGCCACCAGTGAGACCTACAAGGATCGCCAGACGGGCGAAAAGCGGGAGCAGACCGAATGGCACCGCGTGGTAGTGTGGCGCGGCCTCGCCGAAGTGGTGGAAAAGTACGTGAAGAAGGGCAGCAAAGTCTACGTGGAAGGCAAGCTGCGCACCCGCAAATGGGAGAAGGACGGCATCGAGCGCTATACCACGGAGATCTTGGCGGACAACCTGACCATGCTGGACGGCAAGCCCACCTATGACGGTCCCGCTCCTGCCAGCGCACCACGTCCCGCACAGGCGACGCAGTCCGCTCCCGTAACGGCCGACCCGGGCGCCGATGACGATGACCTTCCCTTCTGAGCTTTGGAACGAAGTCGACCTTCCCGGCCGCAGGAGCCCCCTGCGGCGTTCACTGAACAGCCCCTGCAATGATGGGGACCTTCGACCCAACCGCCCTTGGTGCCTTGATCGGCATCATCATACTGCTTGTCCTTTCGGCCGTTACCTCGGCCAGTGAAGTGGCCATGTTCTCCTTGAACGCCACACACATGCGGGACCTGAAGGAGCGCGGAGGTACCAGCGGTGCAAACGTGCTTGAGCTGCTTTCCAAGCCTCGCAAGCTGCTCGCTACCATTCTGGTGACCAACAACTTCGCGAACGTGGGTATCACCGTGCTTTCCACCATCCTCGTGGCCCATCTGGTCGACATGACGTCGATGAGCGATAAGCTCGTGTTCCTTATCCAGGTGATCGCCGTTACCACCATCATCCTGATGATCGGCGAGGTATTGCCCAAGGTCTACGCCACAAGTCATCCCATGCGGGTGGCGCAGCAGTTCAGCACCCCGTTGATGGGCCTGCGCTTCTTCTGGGCGCCCGTGACGAAAGTGCTGTTGGGCACCACCTCCTTCATCGAAAAGCGCTACAAGAAGCGCGCGAAGAACGTGGATGCCGAATCCTTGGGCCATGCGTTGGAACTGACCACCGACGCGAGCACCACGGCCGACGAGCAACGCATACTTAGCGGCATCGTGAAATTCGGCAACATCGAGGCGCGGCAGGTGATGCGCGCCCGTACCGAGATGACCGCCTTCAACAAGGAGATCAGCTTCAAAGAGCTGCTCGACGCGATCATCAACAGCGGCTTTTCGCGGGTGCCGATCTATGAGGAGACCGCCGACCACGTGGTAGGCGTGCTCTACATCAAGGACGTGCTGCCGCACATCGAGATCCCGGACTTCGATTGGAAGACGCTGTTGCGCCCCGCCTATTTCGTGCCGGAGAATAAGAAGCTGGATGAGCTGCTGAAGGAGTTCCAGAAGAAGCATGTGCACTTGGCCATCGTGGTGGACGAATACGGCGGTACCAGCGGTATCGTCAGCATGGAGGATGTGATCGAAGAGATCGTCGGGGACATCACGGACGAGTATGACGACGTCGACCTGATCTACAGCAAGCTGGACGACCAGACGTATGTCTTCGAGGGCAAGGCACCGCTCACCGACATGTACCGCATCCTCGGCATCGACGGCAAGCTCTTCGAGGAACACAAGGGGGAAAGCGAGACCCTTGGCGGCTTTGTGTTGGAACTTACCGGAAGGATCCCCCAAAAAGGCGAGCACGTCGCTTTGCACAATTTCGATTTCACGGTGGAGAGCGCTGACAACAAGCGGATCCGACGGGTGAAGATCCATATGCGGGATGATGCGGTTTAGGGCGGGTTCGGTTGTCAGTTGTCAGTTGTCGGTTGTCAGTCGGACGACGGGGCTGACTGCTGCCCTTGGCTTAGTGCTATTGACCGTTCTTGCTGCCGGTTGTTCTGACGACGCCATACCCAAGCCGCGTGGCTATTTCCGGATCGATCTGCCGGCGGACAGCACCAGCACCGTTGCTAGCAATTGTCCGTTCACGGCGGACATTCCCGTGTATGCCCAACTTGTTAAAGGTGCCGGCAAGGACAATGCGGATGGCACGGTCTGCTGGACGGACCTGGTCTTTCCCGGGCAACGCGCGTCGGTACACATGACCTGGCGCAGCATCCAAGGCGACCTTCCCGAGCTGATCAACGACGCCCACGAGTTCAAGGCGAAGCACGAGTCCATGGCCACGCGCATCAAGAGCGAAGAGGTGCTGCGGGACAGCGACCGGGTCTTCGGCTCGCTCTTCGATGTGGATGGCAACGTGGCCAGCCCGATGGTATTCTACCTCACCGACAGCACCTCGAACTTCCTATACGGCGCGCTGTATTTCGATGTGCGGCCCAACTCGGACTCGTTAGCCCCGGTGACCGAGCGCATCCGCGCGGATGTCCGCCGCTTCGCGCACACGCTCCGCTGGAGCAGCCAGACCGGTGCGGTGAAGGACGTTCAGCAAGGCAGTAAGAAGAAGTAGCGCACCGAACTGGTGCAGGATGCCCAAGGGCAGCCATACCTGCGTCACCACGGTGAGCACGCCCAAGATGAATTGCACCAGCATCGCGGCGTAGAGCCAGCGGTCACCGCCCTTCAGCGCGGTGTTCTTCCGGTTGGCATAGCCGAACCAAGTGATGGCGATCATCACCACCCAAGCAAAATTGCGGTGGATGAACTGCACGCCGTCCTTGTGGTCGGTGAAGTCCTTCCAAAGGCTGCCATAGGCGGTAACGTTCTCCGGCATGAACTCGCCGTTCATCAAGGGCCAGGTGTTGTAGATCCGGCCAGCGTCAAGGCCAGCTGTGAAGGCGCCGTAGATGATCTGGAACACGATGAGCACCAGCAGCCAGCGTGCCCACTTTCCTGCGGAAGTGCCGTCACTAAGGAAACCGCGCTTGCCCTGTTTGATGTCGAAGATGGTCCAGAGTACGAGGCTGAAGATCGTGAATGCGGCACATAAGTGTATCGCAAGTCGGTAGTGGCTCACGTCCGGGTTGTCCTGAAGGCCACTGGCCACCATGAACCAGCCCAGCGCCCCGACTATGCCGCCGCCGATGAGGATGCTCCAGCCGCGCTTCATCAGCCAACCCTTCAGCAAACCCTTCCGCCAGAAGATGACGAAGGGAATGAAGAAGACGAGGCCCATCAATCGGCCCCAGTTGCGGTGCAGGAATTCCCAGAAGAAGATCCCCTTGAAATCATGCAGCGTCATGTGCTGGTTGATCAGCGTGTACTCCGGGATCAACTTGTACTTCTCGAAAGCCACGTGCCATTCCGCCTCGTTCATCGGCGGCAAGGCACCCATGATCGGCTTCCATTCCGTGATGCTCAACCCGCTGCCGGTGAGCCTGGTGACACCGCCGATGGCCACCATGCAGGCGATCATCACACAACCGACCCACAACCAGATCAACACGGGCCTCAACCGCCGCGCACTATCGTTCGACATGGGGCGCGAAATTAGTGGCCGGAGGTGGTGGATTGATCAGCTGATGAGATCGATCAGCTGATTAGCTGATGGCCCTTCCTATGAGCTCATCTGTTCCACTGGATCCGCGAATCCTAGCGCCGCAGCGGCGGGCTTGGTCCATACTGAACTGGCCATTACCGATGAAGTCGGATAACGAACATCAGCTAATCGTCACATCAGCTGATCAGCTAATCATCCGAACCTGTCCATTCGCCACAAC
This sequence comes from Flavobacteriales bacterium, assembly GCA_038234075.1. Taxonomy (GTDB): domain Bacteria; phylum Bacteroidota; class Bacteroidia; order Flavobacteriales_F; family PHOS-HE28; genus PHOS-HE28. Next base: position 6,049 of record JBBSUV010000081.1, read on the forward strand.
CCCCAGCGCCTTTCCCGTGAAGCGATGCCCGATGAACGGCGTGTTCTTCGAGCGGCTCACAATATCCGCTTCCGTGAACATCCATTGATGCTCCGGCGCGAACAGGGTGATCTCCGCCATCTCCCCTTCCACGAGGTGCGGCACGGAAAGACCCAGTGCAGCGCGAGGCCCTTGGCAGAAGCGCTCGACGATGCGGCGTGCGGTCATGCGGCTCTTCAGCGCGGTGTTGGCCACGGCGTATGCGGTTTCCAGGCCGATCATCCCAGAAGCCGCTTGCGCGAATTCCACCCGCTTGTGCTCGGTGTCCTCCGGGCGGTGGTCGCTGACGATGCTGTCGATGGTGCCGTCCTTCACCCCTTCGCGCAGCGCCTCGATGTGGGCGAGGTCGCGCAGCGGCGGCATCACTTTGTAGTTCGTGTCGAAGCCGCGCAGGCAGCCATCGTCCAGCAACAGGTGGTGCGCTGCCACGCTTGCCGTGACATTCAGCTTCTTCGCCTTCGCGCGGCGGATCAGCTCCACTTCCTCGGCCGTGCTCACCACGTCCACGTGCATGCGCGACGCGGTGTATTCCAGCAGTTCCAGGTCGCGGGCCAGCTGGATGGACCCTGCCATGGCGGGGATGCCGCGCATGCCCAAGCGCGTGCTCATCACGCCCTCGTGCATCTGGCCTTGGGCGCTGAGGTCGGCGTCCTGTGCAAAGGCCATGACAAGCCCATCGAAGTTCTTCACGTACTGCAACGCCAAGAGCATCAGGCGCGTGTTCCGGGCCGGCGAAAGGTCATCGGTAAAGGCCACCGCCCCCGCCTGGTGCATGTCATACAGCTCCGCGAGCTGTTCGCCTTTCAGCCCTTTGGTGAGCGCGCCCAACGGCAGCACGCGCACGGCATGGTCCTGCCCTTTCCGCAGCAGGTATTCCACGGTGGCCCGCTGGTCCACGGGTGGCGCAGTGCTCGGTAACACGGCCACGGCGGTGAAGCCACCGGCGGCCGCAGCGTCCAGACCGTTGGTGAGACCTTCCTTGTATTCCTCGCCGGGATCGCGGAAGTGCGCGCGGAGGTCCACCCAGCCCGGTGAGGCATGCAGCCCTTCGATCTCCACCACCTCCCCTTTCCCCTTGGGCAGCTTGGCGCCGGCCTTGGTGATCCGGCCGTCGACGATCTGCAGGTCGGTTACCGTGTCGTGGAGTGGACCGCCGGGGTCCAGCACCTTCACCTGGCGGAGCAGAACATCTTTCATCGGATGGCGCGGATCAAAAGGATCTCCAGGATCAAAAATACCAATGCGGCCAGAATGAACCATTTCCACAGCTTGGTGCCTTGGTCCAGGTCCTTCAGGCTGGCAGCGAGTTCTCTGCCGGTCTGCTCAAGCACGCTGATGGTGATGATGCCGCGCTGCGCCAGTTGCTCTTTCAGCTGGTCCGGCGTGAAGGCGTTGAGGTCGCCCTCGTTGCGCGGAAGGTCGAGCGCTATGATCGCAACGGTGTCGTCGTCGGCCGTTACCGCGTAGGGTCCTGGGCTGAGGTCCTCGTCATGCAGTACCAAGGAGACGCCGCCCACTGTGCGCCGCACTTCAGGGATGATGTCGATGCCGCCGGGGCCTTTCAGGTGCGGAGCCGCTTCGCCTTGCAGGTCCACGCCTTCCAAGGGTATTGCAGCCTCGTTGCCGATGATGTGGTAGAGCGCGCCCATGGGACGGGCCAGTTCCGCCATGCGCAACATGGAGGTGACGAACAGCGCGTGTCGATTGAAGGTGCCTCCGGAAGCGTCCAAGGGCGCCGCGGACAGGTAGACACGACCTTTTTCTAGTGGTGTGGAACTGAGGAAGGCCGCGCCGGTCTGTAGGCGCAGGAAAACATCGGCGAAGGGTGCCGGGGTGATGGCGAAGCGCGTGCGCACTAAGGGTAGGTCCACGTTGGCGGGCATGCTGCTGAAGACGTCGCGGAAGAAGGGCGAGCGCAGGTCGATCCGTTCCACCTTCACCGTAGTGGTGTCCTTCGCGCCGAAGCCCGCACCGAAGCGCGCCAAGGCGGTGCTGTAGGAGGCCCGGTCCGCATCGGCGGCAGGGAAGAGCGCCAAGCTTCCGCCACCGGCGACGAATTCCTCCAAGGCACTGGCCAATCCGCTGGGGATGTCCGGCAATGCGTTCAGCACCACGAGATCCTGTTTTGTCAGCGAGGCGAGGTCGATCTGCCGGTACGGCTGCGTGCTGAAGGCATGGACGCTGTCACCTGCGAACACCGCCCCGATGTCCTTGTCGCTGGCCGCATTGCCGCCGCTCACCAAGAGGACGTGCAGCTTTTCCGCCGTGCGGTAGGCGATGTGGAAGTCGTTGTCGAAGGTGATCGGACGGTCGTCGATGGACACCAGCCCGCGGTGGAAACCGGTGGCGTCATTGGTGAAGCTCAGCACGGTGTCCACCTTGGTCTCCGGTCCGATGCCGAAGGTGGCCATGGCCCGCTGCCGACCGTCGATGGTGAGCTTCAGCGGCACGTTGCGCAGCTCCTGTTTACCGTAGTTCTGGATGCGCACATGCAGCGCTTCGGTCTGCCCGAGACGACGTACGGGGTTCTCGAACCACACCGAATCGATGGCGAGGTTGTCGGCGTTGGCGGCTTCCAGCGGCACGATCACCGTCTTCACCGTACTGTCGTTCGTCCATTGGTCCACATCGGTGGTGACGCGCTGCAGATCTGTGAAGAGAAAGGCCAGTTTCGCCGGGGCATCGTTGCGCGAAAGAGCCTCGTGCTGGCGCTCCATCACCTGCGAAAGCGGACGGGCGTAAGGTCCCACCTCCACCTGTCCGGTGGCGGCGAGGGCTTCGTCGCGGCCCATCAGCATTTGCTGGCGACCTTCGAAACGGTTGGTGATCACCTGGAAACGGTCCGTGGGGCTGTAGGCCATCACTGCGTCCTGCGCGCCGGTGCGTGCCTGGTCCAGCAGTCTTCCACCGCTGTTCTGCCCGTCCATGCTCCAGCTGTCATCGAGGTAGAGGCTCACCGCCCGCTGGCCGGCCTTCACCGCTCCGGTGGTGGACTTAATGTAGGGCTGCGCGAAGGCCATCACGAGACAGGTCAATGCCAGCAGCCGCGCCAGCAGCACCAACCAGTGCCGCACTTTCTTGCGGGAGCGTGTCTGCTGCGTCACCTCCTGCAGGAAGCGCACGTTGGGGAAATCGATCCGCTTGAACCGCCGGAGCTGGAAGAGGTGAATGATCACTGGGATGGCCAACGCTGTGAGCGCCCAGAGAAAAGAGGGGAAGAGAAAGGCCATGGGCGGCGAAAGTAACGCGGGCCGAGGGGACACGGACGGGCATGAACGGGACCCTTGTTGCCCGTACGCTCATCGGGTCCAGTGCCACAGGCATGTCTTTGCGCCCTTTGTGTCCCACGCCTGGGCGTAGCCGCTTCGGCGGAGCATGGTTCGCGGTATATCCATTCACGTTGCGCTTCCGTTGCGTCGTAGCGTCGTGGCGGTAAAAACATCCGATCTTCGCCCCGCATGTTCAAAGGCAAGAAAGTCATCGTGGTGCTCCCCGCCTACAAGGCGCAGCACACCCTGAAGCAGACCTACGACGAGATCCCGTTCGACATCGTGGACGAGGTGGTGCTCGTGGATGACAACAGCCCGGATGACACCGTGGCGGAGGCCAAGCGTATCGGCATCAAGCACATCGTGGTACACCAGAAGAACACCGGCTACGGCGGCAACCAGAAGAGCTGCTACGACAAGGCTTTGGAGCTGGGCGGCGACATCGTGGTGATGCTGCACCCGGACTACCAGTACACACCGATGCTGATCCAAAGCATGGTGTCCATCATCGGCAACGGTGTTTATCCCGTGGTCTTCGGCTCGCGCATCCTTGGCGGCGGAGCACTGAAAGGCGGCATGCCCATGTACAAGTACATCGCCAACCGGCTACTCACGCTCACGCAGAACATCCTGATGGGCGAGAAGCTGAGCGAATACCACACCGGCTACCGCGCTTATTCCGCCGACGTGCTGCGCAAGTGCGAGTACCATCGCTGCTCCGATGATTTTGTCTTCGACAACCAGATGATCGGCCAGATCTTCTGGAACCGCTTCGACATCGCCGAGGTAACCTGCCCAACCAAGTATTTCGACGAGGCCAGTTCCATAAACTTCAGCCGCAGCATGAAATACGGCTTCGGCGTGCTGAACGTGTCGTGGCGCTATTTCCTGGCGCGCACGGGCATCATGGGATGGCAGCTGCTCGGGAAGCGGTGAATCAGGATCCCCTGTCACCGATCATGGGGAGAAAAACCGCAGATGACGCAGATGGAAGCAGATGTGGCCTGCGGCCGAATGCCGTTCTCCGAATTGTGAAATTGGTGATCCGTGATACGGAAAGCCAGATCCAGTTCTCCGATACCTTATCTGCGACCATCTGCGTGATCTGCGGTTAACCTTTGAGTAAGTCCGCCGCTAGGCGGCCTAGGATCCACCCCTCTGCGGCTACCTTCGGGCCGCTCATGCGCAGTCTATCCAAGCTACAGGTCCAGCTGCTGATCGCGCTCGTCGCCGCGCTGCTCTTCATCCCCGGCTTGGGTGCCGTGCATCTCTTCGATTGGGACGAGATCAACTTCGCGGAGATCGCCCGCGAGATGCTCGCCACGCACAACTGGCTGCAGCCGCAGATCGGCTACGAGCCCTTCTATGAAAAGCCGCCACTCTTCATGTGGATGCAAGCCGCCAGCATGACGGCCTTCGGCGCGAACGAGTTCGCCTCCCGCTTCCCGGATGCCATTTGTGGCATCATCACGCTGCTCGTCCTCTTCCGCATCGGCGAACGCATGCGCGGTCGGCTCTTCGGACTGCTCTGGGTGCTGGCCTATGTCGGTTCCATCCTGCCGCACCTCTACTTCCGCAGCGGCATCATCGACCCGTGGTTCAACCTCTTCATCTTCCTCGGCTTCCTGGCCTTCATCCGCATGAGCGATACGCAGGCAAGCGCGGATGTTCCGCCCCGGCAGAAGAACATCGCGGCCGTGCTGGCAGGCATCGGGCTCGGACTGGCAGTGCTCACCAAAGGCCCGGTAGGCATCCTCATTCCCGCCCTCGGCGCACTTGTGTACTGGGTGATGAACCGCTTTAAACTTTACGTCTCCATCCCGCGCGTCCTGCTGATGTTCGTCGTACTGCTCATCGTTCCCGGCATCTGGTTCGGCGCGGACCTGCTGCACAACGGCCCCACTTTCATCACCGCCTTCTTCTGGCGCCAAATGGCCATGCTCTCCTCGGAAGACGCCGGCCACGGAGGCTTCTTCGGCTACCACTTCGTCATCTTACTCATCGGCTGCTTCCCCGCATCGGTCTTCGCCCTGCAAGAGATGATCAGGCGCAACCCAAGGAACACTGAGGCCGCCTCACAAGCAGCACTGCACAAGCAAGTTCACACTGAACAAGCCAAGCGAGTCACCCCTTCTCCTCGGGAGAAGGGGCCGGGGGTTAAGGGCGGGGGGGCGGGGCCTGACAACCGACAACTGACAACTAACAACTCCTCGCCTGACAACCGACAACTGACAACTGACAACTACAGAAAGTGGATGATGATCCTCTTCTGGGTCGTCCTCATCCTCTTCTCAATAGTCAAGACCAAGATCGTCCACTACAGCAGCCTCTGCTACTTCCCACTCACCTTCCTCGCCGCGCTGCAACTGGAACGCCTGTGGAACGGCGGCAAAGCCACACAATGGTCAAAGCTGTTGATGGGCGGCATCGGAACGCTCTTCGCGGTGGTGACGCTCGTGCTTCCCTACTTAGGCATGCATCCGGAGCTCATCGCACCCTTGCTGAAGAACGATGCCTTCGCCCAGGGCAACCTGATGGCGAACGTCCACTGGACCGGCTGGGAAGCGCTGGCGGGCGTGTGGATGGTGGTGATCCTCTACCTCGGCCACCGCTTCTTCTCCAAGGCGCTATACCGTAGCGGCATCATATCCGTCTTCGGCGGAACAGCGCTCTTCGTCACCATCACCCTGTACTACTTCATCAACCATATCGAAGGCTATTCCCAGCGTGCCGCAGTTGAGTTTTTTCAGCAGCGACAAGGCGAGAAATGCTACGTCCTCACCCAAGGCTACAAGAGCTACGCGCAGTGGTTCTACAGCGAAATGCCACCCATTACCGACCCACGGGCGCACGATGAGGAATGGCTCCTGCACGGCGATGTCGACCGGCCGGTATACGTGGTGTGCAAGGTGACCAGTGTGGAGGAAGTGGCCGCGATACAGGGGCTGAAGGAGATCGGGCGGAAGAACGGGTTTGTGTTTTGGATGCGGGAGATGGAATAGGCCGGTTAGCGATATTTCGAAACGATACATCCGATCTTAAATGGAGCTATCAAACTAGGCGAACGTGGTACTGCCTAACCGTAGAGCCGTCAGAAAGTCTCACCACAGCTAAAACGGTTAACCCAGGTCAGGTATCTGCTTATGGAAAGGATTTTATTGATGAGAAGGTCCGGAATTCCACATGGAGAAGCGAGGCTTGGCTAGCGGTATTCATGTCATTTGCTTTCACGGCAGGGTTGATACATCACCTGAAGAGACCTTGGGTTTAAAGCGCACCTATTAAGTCGATCGTGCTTAAGTGTCTAGCCCGACTTCTACCGTATCCAACTGTTCATGAGTCGGGCCAGAGGCCCTAAGATGAAATGCACTCGGCAAAAAGCCGACTCTACACTTGCCCTTGGTTGGTTGAACCCAGATTTTGCAGTAGGCTGAGAGGATTTGCATAAACCCCTTGCCAGTGCTAAGATAGCGGCAGATCAACCACGTAAGGAAGGCATGCACGAGCTTTCGCACGAGTACACATCGAAGAAGATCAGCCCTTGGGGTG
>JBBSUV010000082.1:0-12756 GCA_038234075.1 Flavobacteriales bacterium
CGGTGTTACGATCAAGGGCATGCGCACGGAGAAGGTGCTTCCCTTGCCAAGGCCCGCGCTGCTGGCGTGAATGCTTCCCCCTTGCAAGCTGACCAAGCGATGTGCCAGCGAAAGCCCTACCCCGAGCCCGCCTTCTGCGCGATCCAAGGAACGGTCCGCCTGTACGAACAGATCGAAGACGTGCGGAAGCAGCGCTGGCTGGAGGCCGATGCCATTGTCGCGGATGTCAACGCGGACTTCATCCTTATCACTGTGGCATTCCACTTCGATGTTGCCATCGGCCGGTGTGTACTTCACGGCGTTGGTGAGCAGATTGATGAAGACCTCTTCCATGCGCAAGGCATCGGCACGCACCCACATGGGCTGATCGCAGGCATGCATCACGAGGGTGTGCCGGTGCTGATCGATGAGTGGCCGCACCGTCTGCACAGCGTGTTCCATCACTTCCTGGATGTCCACCGTCTGCATGTTCAGGTGCACGCGGCCATTGAGCACACGCGAAACCTCCAGCAGGTCATTCACCAGCTTGGTGAGGTTGCCCACTTGCCGATCGATCACATCCATCGCCTGCCGTTGGATCGGATCGATGGCTGTTGTTTGTTGCAACTTGAGCAGGTGTACTGCCGAGCGGATAGGCGCAAGCGGATTGCGCAGTTCATGGGACAACATGGCCAAGAACTCGTCCTTGTTCCGCGCTTCGTCAGCGAGTATCAAGCCTTGCTCTGCGACCTTCTTCTCCAATTGCACCCGTATTGAAATGTCGCGCACGTTGCACTGCGCCACCAAGCGATCATCCTCTTGATACACGTTGGCGATGAACTCCACGTGCACGGTCTCTCCGCGGTTGTTGCGCACCGGCAGATGCTCATACCGGATGTAGCGGTTGCGTTGCAGTTCAATGAACGCGGCCTTGTTGGCGGCGATGTCCTTGAACAGGCCGATCTCATAAAGCTGCTTGCCCATGAGCTGGCCGGCCTCGAGGCCCACAAGCCCTTCCATGAATGCGTTCGCATCCACGATATGTCCGCTGTGTGCATCCAGGATAAGGATGCCATCCTTGGCTGTTTCGAAGAGCCGGCGGTAGCGCACCTCGGTATGGCGCAGCGCCTCCATCGCATTGCGCCGCGCCGTATTGTCATCGAATCCCAGTGTGACCAACGCTGTAGGATGCGCCGCACGGCCGGGACGGCCTCCGTGCAGCAACATATACCGCCTGCCCACCCCTTTCGGGAACAGGTGTACCACCTCGTGGTCGGTGAATGATCGATCCTCCGTTACCACATTCTGCAACAGTTGGCGCAGCGCCGAGCTACCCCATTGTCCATCGCCCAGTTCTTGGAGTAATCGGCCTTCGGTCTCCTCCGGCGTAACGTTGAAGCTGGAATAGAAGAGACTATCGGCCCCCAACACGCGCAGGTCCGCATCCAGGAATACGGAACCCTGGGTCACCATGTCCGGCATGGGTATACCATCCTTCTCTGCAGCAGGATCCGTCGAGGGGCGGTTTGGAGCCTTGTGGCTCATGTGCTGAAGGTTGTCATGTTCGTATGATAAGACTGCACCGGTATCGCTTGGTCGGCATTCATAATTGCTGAATTTATCCCACCCTATCCCGCAAGCGTGCCCGCAGGTGGAAACTTTATCCACTGCGGGCACCGCCCATCAGTCCATCAGGGAAGGACTACTTGGATTCCTTGCGGCCGGGTTGGTTCTTGTCGGCTTGCATCGTGGTACGCTTGGTATCCGGCTCTGGCTCTTTCCCGGTCTTCTTGTCGGTCGGGTTCTGGGTAGAGTTCTTATCAGAACCGGCCTTGGGTTGCTTGTTCTGGTCGTTCTTCGCCGTTGGGTTATTCGGGTTGGTGGTCGGCTTCTTGTCTTGCGTGCTCATTGTAAGTGATGTGTTAGTTATAGCAGGTCGGCAGGTCCGCTTTCGGAACTTCCACCAGCCTTGCGCTTTCTGGAGCAAACGATGCTCCGCATTCGCACTGCAGCTTCCGCGAACGCAACATGCCGCGCTACCAGTGATCAATTGCGCTTCAGGTGCCCTGCAAGAGCATGATGCCGAAAACAGAATGGGGGTGATCCCGCCCCGTAACCGCCCGTTCTTCCCGGTCCGGTCAAGGTCCGTGTTCCTACGGTCTTGGAGCTTGTTCAAGATCTCTTCGAACGCGGCCTCGTGCCTATGCGCGAGGAATGGTCGATCCGCCTACCGTGGCCAGCAGGGCCATCAGATCCTGCTTGGCAATGGGCTTTACCAAGTGGCTATCAAAGCCGGCCAGCTTGGTACCGCGGCGGTCCTCCAAATTGCCCCATCCCGTGATGGCTGTAATAAAGATCGCTGCGCCCCACGGGGTAAGGCGCATGTTCCGGCACGTGGCATTGCCATCCATCCCTGGCATGCCGATATCCATGAGCACCACCGTAGGCAGCATGTGCGCTCCCATCTCCAGTGCCTGTGGCCCGCTAAAGGCCACTTGCGTTTCATGGCCTGCACGAGTGAGCATGTTTGCTAATAGGTTTGCCGCATCCTGATTGTCATCAACCAAGAGGATGCGCTGGGGAACGACCTCCTGCGGGGCTTCCTGTTGTTGTAGCAGTGCTGACTTGGAAGCGCTTCCCAAAGCCGCTGACTTGGGCAGGAAGACGGTGAAGCGGGAACCCGAGCCCAGCCCCTCGGAGAAGACCTCGACGCGGCCACCGTGCAGTTCCACCATGTGCTTTACGATGTTGAGACCGATCCCAAGGCCGCCCTGCGCATGTTGCTTGGTGCGGTCCACTTGTGAGAACATGTCGAATACGGCGGCCAAGTGATCCTGCGCTATGCCAATGCCATTATCCTCCACGCTCACCAACACCTCGCTCCCCTCTTCTGCAGCGCGCAGGGTAATGGTGCCGCCTTGGTCGGTGAATTTGGCTGCATTGGTGAGCAGATTGCTGAACACCTGCATCAGCCGGCTGGCATCACCCTCCACCTCCAAAGGATGCTGGGGCAGGTTTACTACGAGCGTATGGTGCAGTGTATCGTATCGTGACCGTACGGTCTCCACCGCCTCGGTCAACACCTTGCGTAGGTCCAAATGCACCTTACGAATGTTTACGATCCCGCGCGACACGCGGCTCAGGTCCATCAGGTCGTCGATGAGCCCGACCATGTGATGGAGCTGCCTGCCCATCATGGCATGTATCTGATCCGCAGTCTCGCGATCGCAGTCCGGGAGCGCAATGATCTCCAGGCCGCTCACGAGCGGTGCCAACGGGTTGCGCAATTCATGCGCAAGGGTGGCGAGGAATTCGCTCTTACGCCGGTCCGTATGGGCGAGTTCGTCGGTGAGCGCTTGGAGCGCCGCTGCCGCCTCTTCACGTGCAACAAGCTCCTCGCGCAATCGCTTGTTCCGGCGATCGGCTCCTTCGGTGAGCTCGTGTTGGTGGATGGAGCTGAGCAGCAAGGCTTCGTTGATGTCCTTGGTCTGCTGATCGTCCTTGCTGGTCTCGGTCACTTGGATCATCAGCCCCACATGCACCTCGTCCTTGGCTTGTACCGGCCAGCAGGTGTATGACCAATAGATCGGCCCAGGCGTATTACGCGCGCTTTCCACATACGTTGACGCTTCCCCCGTGGACAGCACACGTGTCAAGAGCGTCTCGGTGGTGTGGCTTTCAGAGAAGAGTTGGGAGAGCGGCTTGCCGAGCACTTCCTCTTGCGTCTTTTCCAGCAACGCGCAAAAGGCGGGGTTGATGGCCTGCACCAAGTGCGCTGCACCTTCCACCTCTGCCATGGGCCATGGCGAGAATTCCATGACAGCATGGTAGACCATCTGCTCCAGCGCACGTTTCTCCTCCCGGACGGTTGCCGTGGTCAGCGCTATGGTCTTGGCATCACTCATGAGGAACAGCGTGGAGGGGTCAGGTGGATCGGTGAGTTGTTGTTCGTTGTCCGACGCTGGTATCGCTTAATGGCGGAACGGCATGCCAGCAGACTATCGGTGATCGAAAGCGTGTAACGGGTTCTCACGATGCTCATGACCGGTCAGTTGTAAAAGCTCCACCCGACCGCACGGGCACGCCTGTAAGAAGTCCTTGGTAGCTGGTGGTGTTCAGCTCGAGCCCCTTGGAGGTGATGTCATACTGGCGGATCCCCTTGCTATGGTCGCCTCCGCGCATTTTGGTGATGTTAAGGATCTTGCGCAACTCCCCATCGATCTCCGCATACCGGAGCCGGATAATATCGTCCGTGAGAAATGATACTGAGTAGTTCGTCGCTGGTGCCCGGGTGAAGGATTCTTCCACCATGAGCGTGCTGAGAATGGTGACGCCGAAGCCCGTGAGCGAAATGAACATGCGGTAAAGTGATTCCTCGAATTCCTCGCGGAAATCGGGTGCGAGAGCCCGTTCGAAGCCTTGCAAAGAATCGATCACCAGTCGCTTTGCCCCTAAGCGTTTCACGGCCTGCATGATATCGTACAAGGCCTCGTCCACGGTAAGGTCCAAAGGCCGCAGGTAGAGGATCTCCAGCTTGTTGTTCTCTTGTGGGGTCTTGAAGTCGAAGCCGAAGGTGGCCGCGCGTGCCGCATACTCCTCAGGGCGCTCCTCGAAGACCGCCACCACCGCCGACTCGCCCTGCCCGAGCCCTTCTGCGATGAAGTGGGTGCTGAGGATCGACTTGCCTGTGCCGGTGGCACCGGATATCATGATGCTGTCCCCTTCGGGGGCGCCGCCGGCCATCATCGCATCCAGTTCGGGGATGCCCGTGGAGAGCCGCTTGCCGGTGCGCTTCTGGTTCCGCTCCGGGTTCCCGCCGAGCATCCGCGGAAAAATGTGGAGACCGTTGTTCGTGATGCGGAAAATGTGCATGCCCGGCAAGGTCGCCTGCCCACGGCATTTCAGCACTTGCAGCTTGCGCACCATGCTGTTCCGGTTCACGCTCTGGTGCAGGGTGATGATCCCATCCGCCACGGTGAATACGGCATCGCCGCTCAGTTCCGCATCGGAGTATTCGCCGAGCAGAAAGGTGGTGGCCTGCCAAGTGGTAAGGTGCATCGCCAAGCGTTGCACCATGCTTTGCAGATCCATTTCACCGGTGGTGCCGTTGAATTTGCGCGCTAGGCTGCGGAAGGAATCCACCACCACAATGGCCGGGTTAACCGCTTCAACTTCGGTGATGATCGCATCCAGCACCACGTTCCAATCCCCCTTCAACACTTGCTCACTGAGGTTGATGAAACGGATGGCCGTGCCCATCTTGGCCTCGTCATAGAAATCGTATTGCTGCTGGTAGCGCAGCATCTTCATGGCGGGCTCGCCCAGTATGGTGAAGTACAGGGCGGGCCGTTCTTCCGTGGCATTGGCGAAGGCGATCTGGTGCGCCAGGGTGGTCTTACCGCAGCCGGGAGTACCCGCAATGATGTTGAAGGAGAACTCCGGCAGACCGCCGCCCAGGATCCGGTCCAGCCCCGGAACGCCGGTGGGCAGCTTGTTGATGACGACCTTGGTTCTTGCACTCATGGCTTGTGTTCAATTAGGTGGTCCTGTGTCCTCACAGGCGCAATGTGCCAGGCTTCATCCACCAACTGCATGGTGAGCTGCTGACCGATGAAGGCATGGAGCAGGCCGAGCAGCTGGGTTACCAGCACGACTCCTGCGTTGTTCCATTCCTCCTGTTCCTGATCCGGGATGATGTCCTCGAAGCCTTGCAACCGGCCATCGGGCATCACCTGCACAATAGCCAAGCACGGTGCCTCCTGCCGGGCCAGCACCATAGCACGCGAAAGCAGCGATCGCGAACCGGCAGGCCCGGTCAGCTTGGAAAGCACAGTGCTCAACCGCACACAGAACCGCGCAGCGGCTGTGAAGAACACAACCTCATCCTCACCCGTCCCATCGGACAGAAGCCGGATAGCCAGGTTGCGCAACTCAGGTGTGGTAAGGTTCATTGCTGTTGTACATCCCAGGTCCGTAACACCCGGGTAAAAGCACCCAACTGCACGGTAGGCCAGGATCGCTAGGGCCTGATAATTCCCCGAAGGTAGGCGCTTGATGCGCTGTGGTAAATGATGATCCTCAAAAGACAGCATGAGGGGCCGGTCCATTTTCGGGTCAAAAGTGCGTGTGGACCTCAATTCGCCAAGGCGCGCATCAGATCCGTCAACCGCACCGGTTTGACCAAATGGTATTCACAACCGGCTTCTGCCGATCGTTTCCTGGTCTCTTCATCGCCCCAGGCGGAGATGGCGATCATGCGCACATCCCTACCCCTTTGCTTGCGCGGATGCGGCGGGCCACTTCGTGACCGGTGATGTCGGGCAATCCAATGTCGAGCAGCACCACATCCGGATCGAAAGAGGCAGCGACCTCTATGGCCTTGAGCCCATTATAGGCGTTGTGGACCATGTAGCCCTTCATGGCCAACAAGGTCATCAGGGTCATGGCGGTGTCCCGGTTGTCCTCCACCACCAGGATCCGTAACGAAAATGGGTCAGGGGGATGTTGTGCGATCTTGATAGGGTGCTGGTATGCGTGTTTCATGGAATGGAGAGGTCCGGATCTGAACTTCCTTACATACAAGTATGGGTCCCTTTCCCTTTTCTGCTGTCGGCAGGGGTGGGTCATCAGGAAAAGAGCGGGATCAGGGGTGATCCTGATGCCTCTTGGGCACATGATGCCCCAAAATAGTTTCCCGAAGGTGAAAGCTGTGTGTGTACCGGCACCTCACAGCCAACGCACCGCCAATAGGCCCAACACGGTCGCGATGAAGATGGCGCCGAAGCCCAGGCCCACCCATTTCCGCAGGGCCTTGTTGCCGAAGAAGATGACGATCAGGAACTTCATCACCGTGTTGGAGAGCGTCGCTAACAGCACTGCGGTGGAGCCCATCACCGCGCCGACGCTATCGGTGTGCCGGGCGATGGACAAGGTGATCGCATCCATGTCGGTGGCGCCGAAGAGCAGGCTGCCTGCGTAAAACCCTTCTGGGCTTCGCCCCGCTGACGCAAGGTCCATCAGCCATAGAACGGCCATGTAAACCAGTGCGAACTGGATGGACACGCCGAAGTTCAACGGGTTCTTCGTTGGTACCTCCACCGCTGCTCCTTTGTCACCCTTCCGGTGGATGAGGTAGGCAGCACCGAAAGCCACAAGCAGGATGAAGATGATGGCCGGTGCCAGCCGGATGGCCAGTTCCCGATCGATCACCCAGGTCTCCAACCAGATGCGTGGGTAGAGCACACCGGTGGCGGCTATGATGCTTGCCGCAGCCACGATGTGCGGACCATTCGGTTGTTCGCGCGAGCGCTTGGACAGGCTGAGGGTAACTGCCGTGCTGGAGACGAGTCCGCCTACGATACCTGCGAGCAGCGTGCCTTTGTTCGCGCCGAAGATCTTCGCGGCGAGATAGCCCGCAAGGCTGATACCGCTGACCAGGATCACCATCGTCCAGATATCGTGCGGGTTCCAAACACCGTTCGGGCCCATGGGCTTGTCGGGAAGAAATGGGAGTATCACCGCCGAGATGATCACGAACTGGATGAAGGCGCGGATCTCCTCTGGCGTGAGCGTGGCAATGAAGGAATGCAGCTTCAACTTGAGCGAGAGCAGGGACGTGATGATCACGGTCGCGATCACCGCGAAGAGCACTTCACCTTGGAACACCACAGCACCGATAACGAAGGTGAGGATCCCCGCCAGCTCGGTGGTGATCCCATAGCTCCCGGCCTTAGCCGTCATCACGTAGCTGGCGACCACCAGCGCTATGAAACCGCTCAGGCCCAGAACGAGGACCCAAGGGCCGTACTGCTCTGCGAGGTAGGCGCACAGAAAGCCGAACAACGCGATGAGTGTATAGCTGCGCACGCCGGCGAACTGCTCCTCCGCCTTTTCCAGCGCCCTTTTGGCGAATTCGCGTTCCAAGCCGATGAGGAAGCCGAGCGCCAGCGCTATGAGCGCCCGTTGGATCAGCAGCAGCAGTTCATCGCTCATCGGGTAAAGGTCGTCTTACCAGCAGGAACCACCACACTCAATGCATTTAACGCGCTGATCGCGTGCTGACCGATATGAAAGAGCACGTTGTTCATGGCCTCCAAAATGCGGCACCTCGCTTGGCCAGAAGGATCAGCAGGATACCGACCGTGATGTAGATGACATGCAGGAAACTGACACCACGCAACATGATCATTTGCGTGACGATCCAGACGATCGTTGCGGTGCCGACCATCTGCACCCAACGCGTGGCCCATGGATGCCGACGGTACACCAGCATCCATCCGATGCTACTGCCCACACCCAAAACGGTGAAAAGGATCAGGCCGGGAAGGAGGAAATCAGCGAATGGTGTCGTTGCGAGCAACAATAGCGGCATGCCCAGGATCGAGCCATCCGGCGCGGCAACGAGCACGCTTCCGCCGAACAAGGCCGACAAGCCGTTGAAGAGCAAGAGTGCTTGAAGGGGACGGCGCTGCGAAATGCGTGAGGAGTTGTTGATCCGCTCCGTGCTAACCATGGTGGTCAAGAGAGGAGCGTGGACCAGCCAAACACGAAAAGTCCGCTCGGGCGATGGCGGGCAGCCCCGACCGCCGGGAAGAATGACTGCGGCAAGGCTGCAGGATCCTGCTCGCTGATGCGCTGCCCGGGTAAGGTCTGTGCATGCTCACCGGTGCGATCGACCGCGGGGTCATAGCGTACGTGGAAGTCCCAGATCGCTGCACCGAAGTACACGGCGATCGCAAGGATCACGTTCGCCACCGTTCCGAAGCGTCCATCCTGCCAGTTGAAGAAGATGAGGACCTGCGAAAAGACGAGTGCGATCGCCGCAGCTATATACCAGCGCTCCTGGCCAACGCCCAAAAGCACGCCGCTCACGATGAAGAGCAGGCCAGCGAGCGCCCATTCGATGCCCAAAGGCTTGTCGATATAGGTTTTGAAGGTGGGAATATGGGGCGGCAGGATCGTGCGCATCATGCCCGTGAAATGGATCATGCCATGCACGATCAGGAGGACAACGAGAAATAAGCGTAGCATGACAAGGTGGGTTTAAGCAAGCGTAAACTGGTAGATGAAATTCGTTGACAATAAACCAACTCGAGCTGATCACGATCAGTTCGCGATGCGCTCTTCCGTGACCGCCCGGAGCTTTTGCCTGTTCGGAGCGTCTCCTAGCGTGATGCCACATCAAGGTCCATGCTATCGGACCGAAGTGCTCACACCACTTGGAGCAAATGATCTGTTCGGGTTAGCCGATCCCGCATTACGCGACCGGATCGGCTGAGAACTCAGAACCCCTTGTCCACCGGGTCCGGCTCAACGTCCTCGTCGTTGCCGGGCTGCGCTACTTGGTCCACACCGAACTGACCTGCACGATGATCGTGGTAGCCACCGCCGCCGGTGCTCTGATCCGTGGAATAGGAACCACGTACCATTTGGCCGGTCTGTATGCCGATCGGCAATAGGTCCTCATCGGCAGCCGCTTCTTCCTCAGTGAGCTCCGGCACTTCCGGCCTTCCGTTGGAAAGCGCTTCCGCAACAAGCGGATCCGATGCGGTCGGTTCTTCAACGCTCTCCTGTTCACCCGGTTCCTTTTTATCCGTGTGGTTCGGCAGGTATTGGCCATCCACTTCGATACCGGCATCCGCACGTTCGGCTTTGCTGGTGCTCGGTGCGGGGTTGTTCATCTTTTTCATCGGTCGGGCTGTGTCACTTGGGTGTTCAAAGGGGAATGAATTCCCGATCAGGACAGCCCAAGTATCATACCACGCGCAGTTGGGAATGTGCGCGGTTATCGGCGATCCGCTCGCACAGCGGTCAAGCCCCTTTGTGGACGGCCCTCTGGCCGGATCAAGATGCGGTGGAGGACGGCCTTTCTTTCCCTGATGCTCAACGGGCCAGTGAGCGATAGCACCCCTTTTTCGGTCAATTAATACCCGATCGGCACTAGGCTTCACTGCAGGAACGCGCAACATCGGTGGGCAATACCAGTGCTTTGCCGTATTGCGCCCATCCGGGCATGATTCTTCTATGCCGATCACGCGCCAGCAATGGCTGTCAGCGATGAACCACTGATCGAACCAATGATCCAAAAAATGAAAAAGTCCAAGAAGAAGTCTGCAAAGGCGGCCGAAGCCAAGAAGACCCCCGTGAATGCGAAGAAAGCAGGAGGGCGGAAAACCAGAACGGCCGCCAAGCAGACCACCCGTGCGGCCAAAGAGGAGCCCAAGCTATACAAGACCGGCAATGACCTGCCCAAGCAGGCACGCGTACAGGCGATCCAACTGCTGAACGCGCGCTTGGCGGATGCTATAGATCTGCACATGCAGATGAAGCAGGCCCATTGGAACGTGAAAGGCCCCAACTTCATCGGGCTCCATGAGTTGTTCGATAGGATCCACGCCGCTACCGGCGAGTATGTGGATATGATCGCAGAACGCGCCGTGCAACTCGGCGGTGTGGCGGAAGGCACGGTGCGCACCGCAGCTAAGCGCACCCTGTTGGGGGAATACCCGCACGACATCGCGGATGGCCCCTCACATGTGAACGCGGTCTCCATCGCCTTGGCGGCGTTCGGTCATGAAGTGCGCTCCAGCATCAACGAAGCGGATGATCTGGAGGATGCCGATACCGCCGATCTATTCACCGAGGTATCCCGCGGTACCGACAAGTGGCTGTGGTTCGTGGAGGCGCACGCGCAAGCCGCGAAATAGTCGGAACGTTCTCAGCATCTCCTGCATACCCATAAAGAAGAAGCCCCGGCAAGTGCCGGGGCTTCTTCTTTTCTGAACAATGGGCACCACTAGGCCATCTTCAAGTTCACCGGGGTGAGGCCTTTCGGCGTAAGGTGCTCGTGCCCTTTCGGCGTCGGTAGCGAAGGTTCAGCCTTTATCCGCAGCGCGCTTGGATCGCTCCTCAGCGCTATCGTCATCACCCATGGTGTGATGCATCATCCTGCCCGCTTGTGCAGAGGCTTTCTTCGCCGCACGCTTTACGTCCTTCACTAAGGACTCGCCCCGGTCGATCAGGTCCGTGAGCTGGTCACTCACGTCCTCCGCTTTCCTCACGATCCTTTTCCTGGTCCTCTTTCCGGAATCGGGTGCGAGTAATATGCCCGCAGCAGCTCCTAGTGCGATACCGGCTACAAGTGCAATAAATGTTTTCTTGGTTGACATGATCGTTGGTTTTAAGGTTCTTGAACTATCATGGCATATTGCGTACCAGATCATGACCCACCGTATTTCCTCTCTGTTCCCGCATGGATCCGGCACGGGCGAACGGATCGAGCGCCCTGAAACTGGGGAAGTGCATCCCGATGGGATAGGCTCCGGATAAGCTCGGGGGATGTTCGTATCCCACTCGGCAAAGAGCCGAACGCCGGAATGGAGTTGCTCTATTACAACCCCTTGTGTGTGATCAGCGGGATCACTTCCACCGTGATGTCGCTCCGGCAACCGGTCTGCGTTTGCACCGCGCCAGCGATCGTGCTGGCCAAGGTCTGCGGGACCTCACCACCGAAATGGCGCCGAACGATCACATTGATCAACGCTTCGGAAGCGTTCAGCAAGGTGACGTGGATGGTGCTGCCTTCATCGATAAAACCCGGCACGCACTCGATCGTCCGGGCGGTGGTCTCGCGGATGGCCTTCTCTTGTTCGAGGAACCGGCGATGGATCCCGCGGATCAAAAGGATGAGCCCGCTGCCGATGATGTCCAGGCCCACGATGTTGAGGAGCATGAGCAATAGGGCATGCGTGGCAACCTCCATGTCCCCGAAGGCGAGTCCGATACCGACCACAGCTGCAGGAGGTAAGAGGGAGATCGCGATCTCCACCCCGATAACGGCATCCAGGACCTGGCCCCACGGCGATTCGATGCGGTGGGGCTCGGCGGTGAGTGCCAGTGCTGCGGCGGCACCGGCTGATATGGCGATGATGAGGTTCAACGCGAATTCCTGCGAGGTGGGGATCGCCCGCAGCGCGATCTCCGGCGTGATGGTGTAGCCGCCCATGAAGTGCTGAAGCGCGATGGTGAGCAGGTATGCGATGCCGCTGCCGATGACCAATAAGCCCGCGACCTGTTTGAACAGGCCACGCGCCGCGACCCCCGGCATCCGGAATATGGAACCTATGCAAACAGCACGTGAAGGAGCCATGAAAGGGGCCACGCACATGGAGCCGATGATCGCGGCCGGACTGTTGAGCAGAAGACCGGCCGTGGCCAGACCGGCTGCGGCCACGGTCATGGCGATGTAGCCCGGAGAGATGACCGCACCGGCAATGGCACGTTCCTCCAACGTCGTATAGTAGTTCCGTATACCCCAGATGCCGGGGCGCATGTCCCAATGTCGGTATGTGCTATGCGTCATGGTGTCGTAGCCTCCTTGTTCAGGATCCGAGTGGTTCAGGGCGATGGTGGCCGATCCGATGCACGTGCGGATGATCGGCCAACGTTGGGAAAGGTAGCGCAGGTCGCTTTTCCTTATGCTGCCCGCGCTCTAGCCGTGTTCCCTGGTCAATAGGAATGTGCACCTTCCTGCCGTAGGTAATGGCTCCCGGAGGAGCAGGCAGGAGAATTACAAGAACCTGGATAAGTCCGGGACGAATGATGTAGGCTGCTCGTCAACGATACCCTGAAAAAGAAGAAGGGGCTGTCTCAAAAGGAGGCAGCCCCTTTCGTTTTGTTGAAAAGCCATAGCTGTTCGATCTTGACAAAGCGTTTTGGTTGATCGACCTTCGGGCATGGCTTCACGAAGGAATGTCGTCTTCAAAGAGTACGACCCGC
>JBBSUV010000083.1:0-12711 GCA_038234075.1 Flavobacteriales bacterium
AGGATCACCACCAAAAAAAGGTAGCCCGGAACAATGCCCAGGCTACACAGGATAGTGCTTTGCAGCAACTTCCTTTGGAACTCTAAAGATAGTCGAAAATAAATCGACAGGACACTTGCATGTTAACACAGTACCTGCGGCGAGAGTTATGGTGAGACTTTGCAGGCCAAGTCCCAGCGCAGGGTCCCGAAGTCGGTAACGTCGGGGACTTTTAGATATACGCTGATGGGGTTGAAGTAGCCGCTGACTTGAACGAAGTAGAGGCTGACTTGAACAAAGTAGAGGCTGACTTGAACAAAGTAGCGGCTGACTTGAACAAAGTAGCCGCTGACTTGAACAAAGTAGAGGCTGACTTGAACAAAGTAGAGGCTGACTTGAACAAAGTAGAGGCCGACTTGATCAAAGTAGAGGCTAACTTGAACAAAGTAGAGGCTGACTTGAACGAAGTAGAGGCTGACTTGAACAAAGTAGAGGCTGACTTGAACAAAGTAGAGGCTGACTTGACCAAAGTAGAGGCTGACTTGATCAAAGTAGAGGCTCCCGTCCGAGCAGGGTCACGCTAACTGGTATCTCCGACCCATAGCGGACCCTGCGACGGGAGTTGTGGTGATGCATGGCAGGACAGTCCCAGCGCAGGGTCCCGAAGACGGTGACCCGGCGGGGACCTCTCCCGTCCGAGCAGGGTCACGCCAACCGGTATCTCCGACCCATAGCGGACCCTGCGACGGGAGTTGTGGTGATGCATGGCAGGACAGTCCCAGCGCAGGGTCCCGAAGACGGTGACCCGGCGGGGACTTCAAGTATGGTGCTACCGATCTCTGGAACGGTATTAACCTTGCCAAATGCCGCCGACCCGCATTGCTATCGCCACCCCCTCCCGCAACACGTGGAGCGAGACCTTCATCGCCGCGCATCTGGAGCGTTTGAAGGAGGTGGTGCTCGTGCTCTCGGACGGCTCCTTGCCATACAGCGCGAATGGGGTGTCCCTGCTTACGCCCACCGGTTTTTTTGGCCGATTGCAGCATTTGGTCGCCCTTCGGCTACAGAAGAAGGACCAGAAAGCGCTCCTGCGCAAGCTGTGCACCGCGGCACTTCGCAGTGAACGCGTGGATGTGCTGCTGGCGGAGTACGGCCCCTCGGGGGAAGAACTGATAGAAAGCGCACGTGCTGCAGGTGTACCCTTGGTGGCCCACTTCCACGGTTATGATGCCCACAAGAAGGACGTGTTGGAGCGCTATGGCAACTACGCACGGCTTTTCCATGAAGCGGCGGCCCTCGTAGTGGTCAGCCGGGCCATGGAGCAGCAATTGCTGGCGCTGGGCGCCCCACGCGAGCGCCTGCACTACCTCTGCTACGGCATCGATGTAGAGCGCTTCACCCCCACCTCGCCGGGACAGAACGGGCCCCACTTCGTTTCGGTGGGCCGCTTCACGGACAAGAAGGCGCCTCAACTCACCTTACTGGCCTTCCGACAGGCTTGGCTCCAACGCCCCGATGCCCGGCTCACCATGGTGGGGAGTGGTGAACTATGGGAGGGCGTGCGCCAACTCATCACCGCCTTAGGTTTAGAGAACGCCGTGGACCTGCCCGGGGTGCTTCCGCCGGACCAAGTGGCCGAAAAGCTCCGCGGTGCGCGGGCCTTCGTTCAGCACAGCCTTACCTCGGGCACGGGCGATATGGAAGGCACGCCCTTGGCGGTGTTGGAGGCGATGGCCTCGGGCCTTCCGGTGATCTCCACCCTGCATGCGGGCATACCGGATGTGGTGGCCCACGGTGAGCGCGGCTTGCTGAGCGCGGAATACGATATAGCAGCGATGGCGGCACACATGGTGCAACTGATCGATCATCCCGAGCAGGCGGGGTCCATGGGGATAGCAGGCAGGGCATACGTGGTTGCCCATCACCGGGTGGAAGAGCGGGTAGGCGCCCTTCAAGCACTGCTGGAGCAGGTGGCCGCCGCCGGAGAACCCCGAAGCACGCGCTGATCCGTCCGCAATGCTCTTCAACACCCTCCACTTCGGGCTCTTCTTTCTGCTGATCTTCTTCCTGTACTGGACCGTTACGCGCAGGTCCCTGCGGTTGCAGAACGTGATGCTGTTGGCGGCCAGCTATTACTTCTATGCCTGCTGGGATTGGCGCTTCCTCTTTCTGCTTATCTTCTCCACGGCGCTGGACTACTTCAGCGGCTTGCAGATCCACCACACCTCCACGCGCAAAGGCAAGCGCTTCTGGCTCACGCTGAGCATCGCGATCAATCTGGGCTTTCTGGGCATTTTCAAGTACTACAACTTCTTCGCGGAAAGCTTCGCCCGGTTCGTAGGCCACTTCGGCCTGGATGCGCATCCGGTCTTTCTCTCCGTGGTGCTTCCCGTCGGCATCTCGTTCTACACCTTCCACGGCCTCTCCTATGTGATCGACATCTATTACGACCGGATCGAACCCACGCGGGATCCGGTCGATTATGCGCTCTTCGTGGGCTTCTTCCCGCTGCTTGTCGCAGGCCCCATAGAGCGGGCTTCCCACCTGATCCCCCAGCTACAGCGTCCGCGACAATTCAACCGCGCACAAATGGTGGACGGCCTCAAGCAGGTGCTCTGGGGCCTGTTCAAGAAGGCGGTGATCGCGGACAATGCCGCACCTATCGTCAACGCCATCTTCGCCGGCCAGGAGCATTTCAGCGGTAGCACCCTGCTCTATGGCGTGTTGCTCTTCTCCCTCCAGATCTACGGCGACTTCTCCGGCTACTCGGACATGGCCCTCGGGGTGGCCCGCATGCTGGGGATCGAGCTCTTGCAGAACTTCAATTTCCCCTATTTCTCCCGGGATATCGCGGAGTTCTGGCGGCGCTGGCACATCTCGCTCTCCACGTGGTTCCGGGACTACCTCTACATCCCCTTGGGTGGCAGCCGCGGTGGAACTTGGATGAAGGTGCGCAACACCTTCATCATTTTCCTGGTGAGCGGCTTCTGGCACGGGGCCAATTGGACCTTCATCGCATGGGGCGGCCTGCATGCCCTGTTCTTCCTGCCCTTGCTCCTCTCCGGTTCCAACCGCAGCCACATGGGCACTGTAGCCCAGGACCGCCTTCTGCCCACGTTGCGCGAGTTCGCCGGTATGGCCGTCACCTTCACGCTGGTCACCTTGGCCTGGGTGTTCTTCCGGGCCAAGGACCTCACCCATGCATTCAGCTATCTGCGGGGCATGGCCTCGCCCTCCCTGGTCTCCTTCCCTTCCCAATACCTGCCATGGCTCACTTGGGCCGTTGTTTTCTTCGTGGTGGTGGAATGGCTCGGCCGGCATGGGCAATACGGGCTGCAGACCATCGGCGCGAAATGGCCGCGCGTATTGCGCTGGGGGCTCTACTATTTCATCCTGTTCGTGATCTTCCGCTATTTCGGCGAGGGCGAGCAATTCATCTATTTCCAGTTCTGATGCGGGCCTTCCTGAAGACCTTCGCCCTGTTCATGGTCCTGCCGCTGGCGGTGTTCATTTATACGCTCTACCAGGCCGACGGCAGGAGCGACCCCTACTACCTGCGCTTCACCACGCCGCGGCAAAGCAGCCTGATCGTCGGTGATTCCCGGTCCGCGCAGGGTATCCATCCCCAAGTACTGGACAGCGTGCTGCATGCTGGGGGCTGGCAAGGGAAGTCCTTCAACTACAGCTTCGCACTTTTCAAGTCCAACTTCGGCCGCGCCTATTACGAGAGCATCCAGAAAAAGCTGGATCCCGGATCCCGTAACGGCGTCTTCGTGGTTTCCGTGGATCCTTGGAACATCTCCCGGAACAAGAAACTCACCGACGAGGTGGACGCGGAACGGGAGCAGGAACGATCGTTCGTGGCAAAAATGCACTTTGTCAACCTGTATCCGAACGTGGAATACTTGGTGCGCGATTACCCGTATCCTTTCCTGACCCTATTGTCTCCAGCACGGGGCCAGCGCATTGAGGGTACAAGGCTCCACGAGGACGGCTGGCTGGAGGTTAATGTGGACCTGACCGCGGAAAAGGTGGCCAAGCGTGTCGAGGGTAAAACGCGGTTCTACTTGGACAACCACCTTACCAAGGATACCTTATCCGTGCAGCGCGTGGCATATCTCCGCAAGACGATCGAAATGTTGAAGCAGCACGGCACGGTCCTCTTGGTGCGTCTGCCGGCCCACTCGGCGATCCACGCGATCGAGAAGCGCTACATGCCGGATTTCAATGGCCTTATGGAACGCTTGGCCGAAAGGGAGGGAGTATCCTATCTCGTGATCCCTCCGGATGATGCAAAATGGAGCTTCACCGACGGTAACCACATGACCCCGGCCACGGGAGCAAAGGTCTCGCGGATCATTGGAGAGGAGTTGGTGAGAGAGCTGCGGAAATAGCGCTCGGGTGGAAAGGTTGACGCCACCTCAGGAATGCACCACCCCTGCCCCCAATGTCATTAAGTTAAGCTTGCTATCACACCGGGCGAAGACCCGGGTCACACGCGGCAGGCATTCGCGGCCAACGTTCTACGGCGCTGGTGGGTGTGATACCGGGTCCGCCACCCTGCGGGGCGGCCCGGTATGACAATCCTACTTCCGTTCCGCCGGGTCACGCCAACTCGCATCTCCGACACGTAGCGGCCCTGCGTTGGTACGATCCAAGCGATCATCCCCTTAACTTAATGACATTGCCCCTGCCCCTCCTTGAAAAAAGGAGGGGAAAACCTATTGAGCCCCCTCCTTCTTAAAAGGAGGGCTTGGACTATTTTCGCGGCCCATGCCCACTGCTCCTGTAAAAGTCACTGTGTTGATGACCCTGTACAATAAGGGTCCCTTTGTCGCGGAGGCGGTTCAGAGCATCTTGAACAGCACCTTCGCGGACTTCGAGCTGTTGGTAGTGGACGACGCCAGCACGGATGGTGGCCTGGATGTGGTGAAGGGCTTTACCGACGCCCGGATCCGGATCCTGGAAAGCGGCATGAACACGGGCCGTGGCAGTGCGGCCAACCGGGGCTACGACAATGCACGCGGCGAATATGTGGCCGTACTGGACGCGGACGACCGGATGCTCCCGGAGCGCTTGGCCAAGCAGGTGGCCTTTATGGATGCGCACCCTGAAGTAGGTGTATCCAGCACTTGGCTGCAGTCGTTCGGCGCCACGGATGCGGTGGTGAAAAAGCCCGACACCGATGAAAAGATCCGCTGCCGCATGTTGCTCGGGCTTCAATTGAGCTATCCGGCTTGCATCATTCGGCGCTCGCTGATCGAGGAGCATGCCGTGCGCTGCGACCCCACTTGGCTGACGCCGGGGATGGACCATCTCTTCCTGCTGAAGCTTGGCCTGCATGCGCAGTATGCCAACATCCAAGAAGCCCTCACCCTGTACCGGGTGGGTGCGCAGAACATGGACCACGGCCGGGACCGCACCCCCGATCGCCGCCTGTTGCTCCGCGAGACCTTCCGGCTGTTGGGTATCCCGGCAAGCCAAGAGGAGGTGGACCTCCACCTGATGTTGGGCAACCTCCATACTGTCCCGCCCACTCCCCAACGGGTCCGCGCGTTGGCGGATTGGCTG
Source organism: Flavobacteriales bacterium (assembly GCA_038234075.1). Classification (GTDB taxonomy): domain Bacteria; phylum Bacteroidota; class Bacteroidia; order Flavobacteriales_F; family PHOS-HE28; genus PHOS-HE28. The sequence goes on from JBBSUV010000083.1 coordinate 5,551, forward strand.
AAGCGGCTCAAAGCGCATAACCGGAACTCCGGGCAATTTGCCGTGGAGGAATTCGAGAAAGATCTGGATCTGCTCTGGAAAAGGACCTTCCATCCGGTGGCGGATCGCAGCCCTTCGGCTGGATGGACCCAGCTCCGTATGACAAACCCTTCGGATCTCCGCAGGTTGTATTATCTGTTCCGTAGCCTTGGCCGTTCCCATGCTTCAACAAAGGCCGGTGCTACCACACGACCATAGTTCCCAGATGGCATGAAAGTGAGTGTGGCGATGCCCGTTTACAACGCGGCACCCTTCCTGAAGGAGGCCTTGGACAGCATTTTTGCGCAGACCTTCCGCGACTTCGAGATCGTTGCGGTGGACGATAAAAGCACGGATCAAAGCTTGGAGATCCTTCGGTCGATCAATGACCCTCGGTTGAGGGTCATCGCATTGGAGCACAACCTCGGCCATCCGGGCGCGACCCAGACGGCATTCGATCATAGCCGTGGTGAATACATCATTCGCTGCGATTCTGATGATATCAACTACCCGGAACGCTTTGCTAAGCAGGTCGCCTACATGGATGCACATCCGGAGGTGGGGGTCAGTGGCACCGGGCTGCAGTTGTTCGGCGAAACCGAAGCCGTTTGGAAGTACCCCTTGGACAATATCTCCGCCCAGGCCCGTCTTCTGTTCACTTCGCCGGTGCCTGATTGTGCCGCCATCATCCGTCGTTCTGTATTGCAGGCCCATAAAATAGGCTACAAGGCGGACTGCCCGAGGTCCGGTGGTGATTGGCTCTTCATGATCGAACTTGCCGCAGTGAGCCAATTAGGCAACCTCGAGGAGAACCTCCTCTACTATCGACGTGGAGACCAGAATATCAGCGGCGGGGACCGAGCGCCGGAAACACGTCGGCAGATGGTCCGTATGGCCCTTCAATTGTTCGGAGTTGAAGGCACACCTGAGCAGGTGGATGTGCACTTGGCGTGTATGCGTATCCAGGAACGCACGTCGCCCGGCTTGGTGCGCAACATGTTCGCATGGCTGCAACAGTTGGAGCAGGTCAACAGGTCTTTGGGCCGATGCTCTGATGCGGCATTCCGGAAAGAGGCCGAAAGGGTCTGGATGATGTTCTTCTTCGCTGCGGAGGAAGGTGACCCTGGGGCGTTATGGACCTACATCAAGATCAATGGAGGGCTCCAGTTCACACTCTGGATGTATCTATTGAAGGTACGCATCTCAGCAATCAGGGGCAGCCGAGGTGCCACGTGACACACAGAAAGTGATGAAGGAAGGCAACGAACTCTGGCTATTCACCATCCGCTTCCCCTTCGGTCATGGAGAGGCGTTCCTTGAGAACGAGCTTCCCATCCTGGCGAAGGGCTTTGAGCGGGTCCGGCTGTTCCCGCTACTATCGGAGGGCGAGCCCCGTCCGCTGCCTCCCGGGGTGGAGGTGGAACGCCTGTTCACGGAGGAAGAGGCTTATCGCCCTTTTGCCAGGTGGCGTTTACTGATGGACCTGCCACGGGTGCTGAAGGTCTGGAACCAGGGCAAGCGCTCCGCCCCTTCACCGGAGGTCTTTGCCAAGCACCGGGGCTGGTTCCAGAGCCAGCTACTCCAAGCACTGGAGCGTGAACGCCTGTTGCATGAGCGCTTGGCAGCACAATACGTCCCCGACCGCATACGGCTCTATTCCTATTGGACCAGCGACTGGGCAACAGTATTGGGGTTGTGGAAGCTGCGAGATCCGCGGGTGCGTTTCGTGAGCCGGATGATGGGCTTCGACATGTTCGATCACCGCGCACCGGGCCTTTGGCAACGGTTCCAAGATTTCCACGTGGAACAGGTGGAGCGGGTGTTCGTGATCGCCCAAGTCGGCCTGGCCCACATGCATGCACGTTTCCCGGAAGCCCGGGACAAGTTCAGCATCTCCTACCTGGGCACCCAGGATAACGGCCTTGGCCCTTGGGCGCCGGCGGATGAATTGAGGATCGTGTCCTGCTCTAATTTCGTGGAGCTGAAGCGTGTGTATCTGATCGCGGAGTCCTTGCGCCACATCAACGGCCCGGTGCATTGGACCCATTTCGGCGAAGGTGCCGAACGTGCCCGCGTGGAGGCCGTGGTGAAGACCCTGCCAGCGAATATCCGGGTGGACCTGATGGGAAGCACGCCGAACACGGAAGTGATCGCGTGGTACAAGGCGAACCAAGTGGATGTCTTCGTGCACGCGAGCTACACGGAAGGGGGCGCACCCGTGGCCTTGCAGGAAGCGGCGAGCTTCGGCATTCCTTTGGTGGCAGCGGACGCGGGTGGCGTGTGCGAGATCGCGAACGAAGCCACCGGGGTGCTGTTGCCGAATGACCTGACCGCAGCGCAACTCGGAGAGACCTTGGACGGGTTTAAGCGCTCCAGCTGGTACGATGCAAAGGCGCGGGGCCGTGTACGCTCATTTTGGGCCTCGCAGTTCAAGGCCACCGAAGTCTATGGCGGGTTATTGAAGCAACTGATGTAGGTTTACCTACCTACCATTCCCTACGCAGATCACAACCGGATGTCGTTCCAAGCACCCTTCGCCCCACCCAACCCGTCCGCCCATCGGCAAGCACTCGCCACCCTGCCAGAATCCTCCGTCCGATGCGCGTGAACGCCATGGTGATCGGTGCGATGAAATGCAGCACCACCACATTAGCTGACCTCCTCAAGGCGCACCCGCAAGTGTCGTTCTGCGCAAAGAAGGAGCCGGACCATTTCAGCAAACACCCGGACCCTTTGAACGGCCTGGATGAGTACCATGCCCTATATACCCAACGCGAAGGTGCGGTATACGTGGAGGCTTCCACCAGCTACACGTTCCATCCCAACTTCAAGCGGGAGGTTTGGAAGGTATTGCACGCCTATTCACCGGACCTGCGCTTCATTTACTTAGTCCGGGACCCTGTTGCACGGATCGTTTCCCATTACCTGCACATCCAGCAGCGTGGGTATATCGACATGAGCTTGGAGGACGCCTTGGTGAAAGTGCCGCTGATGACCAACGTATCCAGGTACCATGCGCAGGTGCTGCCTTACATCGAGCGCTTCGGCCGGGACCGGGTGTTGATCCTTGAATTCTCCGAATTGATCCATAGGCAAGCGGAGACCTTGGAACGCATCGCGGGTCACATCGGAATAGACCCCACACTGTTCCCACCAGCACTGAGGAAGCACAGCAACAAAAGCGTCGGCGAAACCAAGCCGCATGTGAAGTATGATGCCCCGCCGGCCTGGGCGCGGATGCTCAGGAGGGTGACACCGGTCCGTTACCGGGAGGCCGTTTGGACAAGGATCACGCGGAACCCTAACCGGTCTTTCCAAGAAAAGCCGGTGATGAGCCCGTTCTGGAAAGAAGCCACCCTGCGCAACTTGGAGTCGGACATCCTCGCCTTGGAGACCTTGATGGCCCGTGACCTTACCGCTTGGTGGACGGACAATGGCATGCAACGACCCGATTCGCGGCCATGACGACCATGTCCCGTTAGCATCCTTCCCTTTGCCTTGTAGACTGTCCGCGGTGAAGCCTCTGTATTCATGCTCTTCAACTCCTTCCAGTTCCTCTGCATCTTCTTCCCGTTGGTGACAGGACTGTACTTCATGGTCCCCAAAAACCGGCGCTGGGCGGTGCTACTGGCGGCCAGCTGCTGGTTCTACATGGCCTTCGTGCCGGTATACATCCTCATCCTTGGCTTCACCATCGGGGTGGACTACTTCGCGGGCATCTGGATCGATAAGAGCGAAGGCGCCAAACGCAAATGGCTGCTCTCCGCCAGCATCGTCGCTAATCTGAGCGTGCTCGCCTTCTTCAAGTACTTCAACTTCCTCAACGAGAGCATCGCCGAGGCCATACGGGCCATGGGCTTCCACTACGGTGTGCCGGACCTGGGCATCATCCTGCCCATCGGACTCTCCTTCCACACTTTTCAGAGCCTCAGCTACACCATTGAGGTGTACCGCAAGCACCAGAAGGCCGAGCACCGCTTCGGCATCTTCGCGCTGTACGTGATGTTCTATCCGCAGCTGGTGGCGGGGCCTATCGAGCGGCCGGAGAACCTGCTGAACCAGATCAACTCCCGCAAGGAAGGCTGGGGCATGCGCTCCAACTTCGACTATGCCCGCGTGGTGGCGGGGCTGCAACAGATGCTCTGGGGCTTCTTCAAAAAGGTGGTGATCGCCGATCGATGCGCGGTGGTGGTGGACCAGGTATACAGTCATCCCGACCACTACGGATCCCTCTCCATCGCCTTGGCCACCTACCTCTTCGCCGTGCAGATCTACTGTGATTTCAGCGGCTACACCGACATCGCCCTGGGGGCCGCCCGCGTGATGGGCTTCAACCTGATGGTGAACTTCCGCACGCCCTACCGCAGCGCCAGCATCAGCGAGTTCTGGGGCCGCTGGCACATCAGCCTCAGCAGCTGGTTCCGTGATTACCTCTACATCCCCTTGGGCGGCAACCGCGTGGTGAAGTGGCGCTGGTACTACAACCTGATGATCGTCTTCCTGCTCAGCGGCCTCTGGCACGGCGCGGACTGGACCTATGTGATCTGGGGCGGACTGCACGGCAGCTACCTCATCCTGGCCATTGTCTGTGCCCCAATGATGGCGCGCTTCTCCGGCTTGATCGGGCTTGACAACCGCCCCAAGCTGAAGCATGCGTTGAACGTCTTCATCACCGTGCAATTGGTCAGCTTCGCGTGGATCTTCTTCCGGGCGGACAACATCCACATCGCGGAGCGGCTTGTGCATCGGATATTCTCGACACCCATGGCTTTGAGCGATCTGCGCCTGCTCTTCGCCGACCTTCCGCGCAGCATGCTTGATGTCACCGTGGCGCTGGTGGCTTTGTTCATACTGATCGACCCGGTGTACGACGGGTGGATCAAAGGGGAAAGGCGCGTCCCCTCGGGTCTCGCCGGCATGTCCCTCTTTGTTGCGCTGCTGGCGGGCATCCTGCTCTTCGGCTACTTCGGTTCCACCACCTTCATCTACTTCCAGTTCTGATGGGCAGGCTGATCAAAAAAGCCACCGTGTTCCTGCTCTTCTTCGGGGTGGTCTATATCGCCGCCTTCGCGGTATTGGCGCACCTGCCGTTCCAAGGAAAACCCTTGATCTTCCGCACCGGCGATTACTACAATTGGCCGGGTGGTGATACCTGGCAGCGCTTCCATGAATTCGACCGCAACGTGCGACAGGATGCGGTGATCATCGGCTCCTCCCATGCCTACCGGGGCTATGACCCCTTCGTGTTCCGGGACCGCGGCTTCAAGGTGTTCAACCTCGGGTCCAGCGCACAGTCTCCGCTGAACACCTATCCGCTCATTGAACATTTCCTGGACCGTGCTCATTGCCCATTGGTGATCTTGGACGTCTTCGAAGGCGTTTTTACCAACGTCGGTCTTGAGAGCACGGCCGACCTCACCCAGAACCAGCCCAGTGATGCGGCCGCGCTCGACATGGCCTGGGCCATCCGGGACCTGCGCGGGTTGAACATGATGGCCCTGCGGATGCTGACCCGCCGGGACAAGCCCTACTACACATCGGACTTTTACGAAGGGCTGGGATTCTGCGCGATACCCGACAGCGTCAATAGGGAAGCCCCACCACCACCGGACAAGGGTGTCGAACTATCCTCCACACAGCGCCACTACTTTGAATCGTGCATCCGGCTCTGCCGGGAGCGGGGCATCCGCTTGGTGGTCACCAGCCATTATGCCCGAAGAAACCGCAGAGGCCCCGCACACAAGGTGCTGACCGCATACATGGACAGCATCCTAGCGGACACCGGCATCCCCTACTTGGACTATACGAACAGCCCCGGGATCGATGACCTGCATTGGTTCGCGGACGATAGCCACCTGAACACCACCGGCGCGCGCATCTTCACCGGGCATTTGGTGGACAGCCTGGAGAGCTTGGGGATCCTGCACACTGAACAGAGGAGCGTGATGCCCGCGGCCGCAGGGACAAGCGATCGAAGCAGCGCCCCTTGAACAGGATCAGCCTATTTTCGGCGCGGAACTGCGCAAGCAGGCAAATGCAACGACGCCCGGCTGCATGGAAAACCGCTTTTCGATATTGAGCCATGAGACGTTGCTTCCCCAACGGAGGCAATTCACGTCCATGACCCATAGGTTCCACTACCACCACAAACCGTGCGCTGGGCTGAGCACCGTCTGCAGGAACGTGTAGGCCGATGCTCTTCAACTCCTTCGAGTTCCTCTGTATCTTCTTCCCCTTGGTCACGGGGCTGTACTTCATTGTCCCCAAAAACCGGCGCTGGGCGGTGCTACTGGCGGCCAGCTGCTGGTTCTACATGGCCTTCGTGCCGGTGTACATCCTCATCCTGGGCTTCACCATCGGGGTGGATTACATCGCAGGCATCTGGATCGACAAGAGCGAAGGCGCCAAGCGCAAATGGCTGCTCTCCGCCAGCATCGTGGCCAACCTCGGCGTGCTGGCCTTCTTCAAGTACTTCAACTTCCTTAACGAGAGCATCGCCGAGGCCATACGGGCCATGGGCTTCCACTACGGCGTGCCGGACCTGGGCATCATCCTGCCCATCGGCCTCTCCTTCCACACGTTCCAGAGCCTTAGCTACACCATCGAGGTATACCGCAAGCACCAGAAAGCCGAGCACCGCTTCGGCATCTTCGCGCTGTACGTGATGTTCTATCCGCAGCTGGTGGCAGGGCCGATCGAGCGGCCGGAGAACCTGCTGAACCAGATCAACTCCCGGAAGGAAGGCTGGGGCATGCGCTCCGACTTCGACTATGACCGCGTGGTGGCCGGGCTGCAACAGATGCTCTGGGGCTTTTTCAAAAAAGTGGTGATCGCCGATCGATGCGCCGTGGTGGTGGATCAGGTATACAGTCATCCCGATCACTACGGATCCCTCTCCATCGCCTTGGCCACCTACCTCTTCGCCGTGCAGATCTACTGTGATTTCAGCGGCTACACCGACATCGCCCTGGGGGCCGCCCGCGTGATGGACTTCAACCTGATGGTGAACTTCCGCACGCCCTATCGCAGCGCCAGCATCAGCGAGTTCTGGGGCCGCTGGCACATCAGCCTCAGCAGCTGGTTCCGTGATTACCTCTACATCCCCTTGGGCGGCAACCGCGTGGTGAAGTGGCGCTGGTACTA
>JBBSUV010000084.1:0-12129 GCA_038234075.1 Flavobacteriales bacterium
AAGCTCACCGGGAACGCGAGGTACACCACACCCGTGCCACCACTAACGGAGGTAACGCTGACAGCGGACATGCTGGAGGCGGCCATCCTCGCCTTCAACCTGAACCCGGGACCCGGGGAGCGTATCGACCGCGACCTGGCGGTGGAGAAGATGAAGGGTACGATGGTGGAGCTCGGCGGATACATCCAAGCGGCCAGCAACGGTGACCTGGAGGCCATCAAGAGCGCGGGCTGTGCCGTACGCCGCAGCGCTGCACCCATCGGTCCCTTGCCAGCTCCGAAGAAGGTTGTTGCTCGCACCACCCAGTATCCCGGCATACTGGACGTCTCCTGGGGCGCGGTGCGGGGCCGCAGCATGTACGAACTGGAGATCTGCCTCGGCGACCCGAACATTGCGGCGAACTGGAGCGTGCAGGTGCTGACGAGCAAGAACCGCCACACGGTGGAGCAGCTTGAAAGCGACAAGGTCTACTTCTTCCGGGTGAAGGCCATCGGTGCCGCCGGAGCCAGCCCGCTCAGCGACAGCGCCCACGCCAAGGCCGCCTAAGGAGCGTGAACCACTTACAAGGCAGAAGCCCCGCCACCGCCCCGATATGTATCGGGAGGTGAGCCGGGTTTCTGCGTTCCAAGGGCGGCGAAGCGCTGGTGCGTTTCAAAACGCACAGCGGCAGCCGCACCAAGCAGATCTTCATCACCAATGAGGATCCCGCTACCGAGCCGGTGTGGAAGCTCGCCGCCGTGACCACGAAGAACCAGTGTGTGATCCCCGGTCTGGATCCCACGAAGTACTACTGGTTCCGTGTGAATGCCGTATGCGCCGCAGGCGTCAGCGGTTTCAGCGACCCGGCCAAGTGCCGCGTGGCCGCTTAAGGGAAGAACGCGATCTGCCGCGAGCGGGCAGCACGAAGGCAACAAGGCCCCGGATGTTCCGGGGCCTTGTTCGTTGGTGGTATACCCTGCGCCACTGGCTTATTGTGCAATCGGCATCTTGACACAGGTTGCATTTGTCCAGCTCAGGCACCAGCCGATCAGTATGTTCTGAACACGGTGAAGGAAAGCGGATCGATCTTCTGTTGAGGCATCCTTGACCGCGCGTTTCGTCTATTTGGGGTCTCGCAACCACTTGCAACCGATATGCACAGAAGAGAGCTTCACGGTACGAGAATTATAGAACCGGGACATTTATCGGAAAGGTATGCTGGCGTTATTGCCTAAAGTTATCAACAACTATCCAACGGCGCCAGCTCCGATGGGGCTAGGCCGCGCCCTTAGAACACCAAGTCATTCAGGTTTATGGATCTTTCGTGATCGTTATTTCTTGACAATTATTGGGCCAAAGATTTCATAACTATTGATGGAGAAACCTATTTAAGATCGAAGCGCGAAACCCAACCCCACCCAAAATATGACACCTTCATCCACAATCCGATCGAAGAAGTCTAACATCAAGCCTGCACCAACCCGCCACAGTATCAACGCGGGTTGGCCTTCTTCCAACTCTTCGAACCATTGGCCAAGATGGGCAACTCACCTCGTTCTATTGATCACCTTGATGGCACCAGTTGCCGCCGTGGCGCAAGAAGCAGCGCCGGTGGTAGAATGGCAGCACCATGATTTCTATGACCAACTACCAAAAGGAACCCACTATGTTGACCTGAATGGAGTACTGGTTCCAGAAGATCATTCGTCCGCGACCCCAATTACCGCCAACTTCAGTGGAGGAGACTGGTGGATGGATGTCAAGGCTGTAAATAATCTCAATGGAACGGCAGCGGGATATGTAGCCGTCGGCTACAGCGGAGCACAGAATTGGGGATACATTGATGGCTGTTACGAAAAACTCCTGCCTTCCCTCGATCAAGATGCCCGTCAAATGCTCCAAACGGATCTTGTGAGACGTGGAGAGACCCGCGAGGCTGTAGCATTGTACGATCTGAATGGGACAAGACTCTGGTACAGATCATTTTACGGCGGGGTGTTCGAGGGTGTGATCCAGGACTCGGAGGGTAACATCGTGATCTGTGGAGGTGCATCGAATTCCAACTATCAATTTTTCGATGATATCGCCGACCCGAAGCAACTTTGGTTGAACCCGGCCAATTCATCCTCACAAACTCTGCTCCCGACTAGCGGATGTGTCGGCCCACAAAGCCAGATGATCGTTATGAAGATGGATCTGAGCGGCAACGTGATCTGGAACCATCTCTTCAATCCGAGTGCTGATGCGAATGTGGCGATCACCAGACGTACAGGAGGATACGACCTTGTCGAGACCAATAAGAACGGAACAAAGGGTTACCGCATTGCGGGTAATGCATACCCTCTGGTGGGCGGGGTGGTCAGCGGGGCCAATAGGCCATATCTGGTCCAGTTGGACTTGGGAGGGTACAAAGCATGGGACCATGTGATCGAGCAGGTTGATGTGTATTGGCCTGCGATCGGCTCTAATCCGGTATACACCAATGCCATAGACCGTGTTCTTGACGCGACAACACTGGAAGAACATTTTGTACTTAGTGGGGTCAGCTGGCCATATCCCGCACCTACAAGCGCGTGGCTGATGTATTTCAAAGAACCGGCAACCGCTAGTGCATATGTGCCGTTCGATTGGATCGTAGACACCCATGTGGATGAAGCCCAGTTTCCATTGGTCGCGGATCCCCTTGCGCACCAGATCTCAACGGATGTAACGTTTAAGGTCGAAAGTGGGGTCGAGAAGATAATTTTTCCGGTTGTGGCAAACATAACGGGTTCGTGGTACGCTGGCGGCCACTATGCCCTGAACTCCCCGATCTATAAGCTATCGAGTTCATCGCCTCACGTGGTGGAGGCCCATACGGACCTTGGCGAGTTACATGCCTTTGATTTCAGATTGGGGGTAACGGTGACTTCTGACCAGAACATCGTGGCGGTCTGCACCAAGTGGCCTGATGGCTTCAGCGTCGCTGGGGACCATTACGGCTACGACGATCTGAATGCAAATGTGCAATCATGCCTTACAGGTTACCCCTTGGTGAATTGGAGCCAAACAAATCCGAATCAGATACCTGGGTGCTACTACTACTGGGGCAGCCAAAGCTATGCCACCAAGCTGAACGCCTCTGACCTGAGTGAGATGTGGCATTACCAGTGGAACGACCCATATACCATCGCCGATGACTGTTTCCCTGGCAATGTGCGCAGGCGGCAATGCAATTTCCGTGTGGTGGAGGCAGAGGATGGGGGTCTCGTCGTCTGCGGGAACACGGGCCACAACTTCGATGACGCCTACTTGGCCAAGTTGAAGGAACCTTGTTCATTCACCTTGGAACACACAATGACCTATGCGTGCCCGGTCACTGGCGGGACCAACAGTATCGCCGTATCGGTCGTGGGCGGCACTGGGCCATTTACTTACCAATGGACCAACGGAGCTTCCACCTCGAACATCGGGAACCTGACCCCTGGCTCCTACTCAGTATTGGTTACCGACCAAGGCGAGGGATGCGCGACCAGCGCGACTTACACCATTTACGGGCCCTTGACCTTAGATCTTGATTACCACACGCTGTGCATCGACGGTGATCACAATATTCATGCGGTGGTAACCGGTGGGTCGGGCGAATTCTATTATGCTTTGGGCTACCATCCGACCGGAACACCGTATGGCTCCGGCCCCGTGTTCCCCCCACCCGGCATAGATTACTATTTCTATGTCACCGACCTGATAACTGGTTGCACTACTTTCATGCCAGTGGGCGGCTCAAACGAACCATTCCCCGTCGCATCCTCCAGTATCACGCCTGCGGCATGCGCGCTGAACATCCAAGGGGCTATCTCCCTGAACATGAACACGGCCTACGCCCCCTATAGCTTTCTCTGGACGACAGGGGCCACCACGGAAGATGTGACCGGACTTGAGGCAGGGACCTACTCCGTGACGGTCAGCTATGGCTTAACCTGTAGCAGCACCTACACCTACACCGTGCCGGAGACCGACGCCTGCTGCCCCGCCGACCTGGTGATCCCGAACGGCACCTACTCCAGTTCGCTACCCAGTTCCGTCTCCGGTTCGGTCGATATTCGGGGCCAGTTCATCCTGGATGACGACTTCCAGTTCGCTTATGCCCAAATTTACATGGAACCGGGTGCGGAGATCATCGTATTGCCGGATGTTCATTTGAACATGGGCTATAGCACCATGGAAAGCTGTTCCAATACGATGTGGAAGAGCATCACGGCCAACGAGGGTAGCTTGGTGTACATCAGGGAAAGCACCATGAGCGATGCGGAGAACGTGGTGACGGCCTTGAGGGGTGCCAATATCGTGCTGATACAAGATTTGTTCCGCGACAACCGGAACAGTTTGTACGTGCCCGAGATCGGCTTTATGCAATGGAACGACGTGGGCATATACATGACCGATAACCTGTTCACGAGCACAGGTGCATTAGCACAACCCTATCCGGGTCAGACCACAGCAGTGGGCCGCATTGGTTATGCCGCCGTGGAGGTGTACAACACCTATGCGGACCTCACCGGTGGGGGTAATGAGGTGGACCGCATGAGCAACGGCATCATCGGCCATCGCAGTGATGTGGTCGTCAGTGATTTCGGGTTCAAGAATGTGAAGCCTGATGCGGCCTATGCCTACATCGGCAACGGATCGGGCATCTTCGCCCAAGGCGACCACAGCTACCACAAGCTGGTGCAACAGGGTTACGGCCAAGGCGGCGCACCGAGCTTCGAGAACTGCCAGTGGGGGATATTTACCCGGTACATGACCGTATGGAGCGAGCAGAACAACATGCAGGGCGTAGGCACCGCCTACCGGGTGGAGAGCAGCAGGAACCGCTATGTGGACATCCTGAGCAACCAGGTGCATGCGCTGTACCAAGGGATCGACCTCCGCATGAACCAAGGAGCGGTCCACGTGCTGGTGCAGGACAATGACATCACCTTCGGAGACGTCAGTAACCCCTTCCTGCCCCTCCCCTGTTTCGGCATCATCGTGAACGAGTATCCGGGGGAAAACCCCGACTCCAAGATCCTCAACAACACCATCCACTACGTGCCAAAATACACCTCCTTCGTGGGCATCGGCCTGCTCGCCACGGACAAATGGCTGGTGGCGGAGAACGAGCTGGACATGGTGAGCAATATCCACAACCGCTGGGGCATTGCCATCAGCGGCGCACGCTTCTGTGAGCTCAGTTGCAACAACATCAATGGCGCGGCAACCACCTACCCAGCGGACGGCCAAGCGGGCATCTACAGCAACATGGGCGAAGGCCAGCGATTCAGTTGCAATGTGATCGACAAGACCTCCAATGGTGCTCTCTTTAATGGCGTAGCTTCCAATATCAACTTGAGCGGCAACCAGTTCCACCAGCATAAATGGGGGCTGCACCTTTCGAGTTCGGCCATTATCGGGGGGCAGGATCATAAGGGTAACTTGTGGTACGATGCCCCGGCACAAGGGGGTCTGGGGGCGTGGTATGAACCCCAGGTCACAAACGAACCAAACCCGAATGCCAGCCTAAATCCCTTCCTCTATAACCCGGCCATTATCAGCGGAGGAAACACCATGCCAACTACGTGGGTGCCATTGGAGTGGTTTCAGCCGTTTAATGGACCGAACTATGATTGCGCTATCACCGACAACGGCCCCTATTGCGAGCAGTTCCACGCGATGCTGAACGGATACGGCATTACGGAGCTGGACCATTTGATTGCCAAGGACAGCTTGCAGAACGATCCCTATACCTTGGAGAGCAAGTATATGCTGAAGGGTAGCCTGTACAAGAAGTTGGACGAGGACCCGGTCCTGCGCAACAGTGATCAGGAACTGGCCGACTTCTACAACGACCTGCAAGGCAGCACCACCGACGCCTTCAAGTCCATTGACGATAGCCAAAAGGCGCTGAATAATATGGACAGCAATGTGGTCGTACAGGTGCAGGCCAACCGTGCCCAGATCGAGATCTTGATGGACTCCGTGAAAGCAGGCATGGTGCAAATGGACGACAGCACACTCACGGACGCGCAACGCAGCACGATCCTCTCGGGGCTGAGCGGCTACCGCAGCACCATCGGCACGCTTACCGCGTGGAACAATTCCGCGTTGCAGCTGGCCGCTACTACCAAGGTACTTACCGCCGAAAGCATAAAGGCAGCGAATACCAATGTCGGCACTACCAAGTTGATCGAGAGCAACGAGAAGCAGGTGAACGAGATCTACCTCTCCACCGTGGGCAAGGATGTGGACACCTTTACCGTGGCCCAGACCAACTCCCTGTTCTACATCGCCAACCAGTGTCCCATGGTCGGCGGCAACTCCGTATACAGGGCACGTTCCCTGTACCGCCTGATCGATGATGAGCAACAGTTCGACGACCCCATGCTTTGCTTGCAACATGGCATCATTGTGAAGAGCTTGGTGGCGCGGGAGGTGAACACGGTGGGCGTTGTACCCAACCCCGCAAGGGACGGAGCAACGCTTGTGCTTGGCAAGCCCTTGGAGGAGACTGGCACTTTCATCTTGTTCAACACGGTAGGCGTTGAGGTGATGCGGCTGGACGTTCCAGCAGAGGAGTATCGCATGTCCTTTGTCACTTCAGGTCTCGCCTCGGGTGTTTACCAATACAGGGTTGTCACCTCCTTGGGTTTGGAGGGTAACGGCAAGTTGTCGATCATCCACTAGGTCCATCGCAAATGAGGTGGTCCAGGACATACCGCACCGTTTGGTCCATATGCTTGGTGCAGGCTGCTTGCAGCTTGCACCAAGCCACGGCCCAACCGGGAGTAAACAACCGCTGGACGATGGGGTACAATGGATTCGTAGTTGAAGAGCCTTATGGTGGCTTGGATCTGGATTTCATCACGGCTGATCGGGTTATTACTACGGTTGACCGATGGATGGACTATGGAAGGACGGTCGCCAACATCAGTGACGAAAATGGCAACTTGCTCTTTAGCACCAACGGCGTATCTGTGGCCAATGCCAATGGGAACTTGATGCAGAACGGGGAGGGACTTAACCCAAGTTCGTATACATCGCAGCACACTCAACCTCCAAGTGGGTTACACATATCACAAGGCTGTTTGATCTTGCCCAAGCCGGAAGCACCCGGAGTCTACTTCCTCTTTCATGGTACTCTCGACGACCCAGTGGCTTTCACTGCACACTCCCTGTATTTCACAACTATCGACATGGCCATGGATGGTGGTCTGGGCGGGGTGGTGAGCAAGAACCAGGTCTTGATCAACGACACGTTGAACATAGGCAAGATCACGGCTGTGAGGCATGCCAATGGGCGCGATTGGTGGGTGTTCTGCCACAAAATGGATAGCAACACCTTCTACCGGCTACTAATAACACCACAGGGCGTGCAGCTGGATGGAACACAGTCCATTGGGACCACGAATTCAAACCCTGTCAGCCAGACTTGTTTTTCTCCTGACGGCAGCAAGTTCGCCTTGCCCCGGAGTTCGGTGTTCGACGGAACAGAGATCTTCGGATTTGACAGATGCACAGGGCTGTTCTCGAACCCAGTTCTGGTCCCGGTCCCGAATCCCAATTTCAAGATCGGCACGGCTTTTTCTCCTAGCAGCCGCTACCTCTATGTCTCCGCCGTGACAGACGTGTACCAGTTCGACACGGAGGCTTCCGATATCGCAGGTTCCATGGTCCACATCGCCCATTGGGACAGCACGTATTCGCCCAGCCCGCCCTTCGCCACCCTGTTCGATATTGCGCAATTGGCCCCGGACGGCAAGATCTACATCGGCACGGGCAACGGTACCCTGCGCATGCACGTGATCAACAACCCGGACGAGCCGGGCCTGGCCTGCAACATGGTGCAGCACGGGGTAGAACTTCCCCGGTACTACATGAACTCCCTGCCTAACCACCCAAACTACTTTTTGGGGCCTGTGTCAGGCAGCCCTTGCGATACATTGGCCTTGGGGGTCACTCCCCTCTCCCTCGGAGAGGAATCGGGGATGAGGGCTTACCCCAATCCCAGTCTTGGCACCTTCATGTTGAGCTACCCGGCACAGCCCACGGTAGGCGAGCTGGAGGTACGCGATGTGGCCGGGCGGGTGGTGCTGCGCGAGCGGCTACCGCAATGGAGCACATTACACCAAGTGGAGCTGGCCGGGCAAGCGGCGGGCATGTACCAATGCAAGCTAACGTGGGCAAAAGGGAGTGTTGCCACACATGTAATTTTGGAACGATGAGCTTACGGAACATCATAGCCCTACTGGCCTTGGTGCCTGCGATGGCGTGGGCGCAAAGCCAGCAAATAGAGCCGCTGAGCCCGCCGGAGGCGGATGGAGGCTCTACGCACTCGGCACATCCAACGGAGTTCATTGTTGAGCCGAGCCTGCCTACCGGACATGCAGGCGCGGGCGTGTTCTGGGATGCGCCCAATGCACTTACGATGCAAGTCATCATGGCGCAAAAGCCTTCTGGCATTGCCGAGGAGCAATGGCGGAAGATGATGCTTGACCCTGTGAACGCTTCGTTGTATCCCATTCGGCTTACGCAGGCGATGTTGGATACCTTGGATGCCAGTAAATTGGATATCCGCTACCAGTACATCATGAGTTCAGCAGATCAAACACGGGTGCATGAGGGGCATTGAAGCAGACGTTCAAATGAGGAGCGCACGAGCGTGGACGGTCGTCCCGTCGCAGGGTCCGCTTCATGTCGGAGATCCCGCTATGCGTGACCCTGCGGGTACGGCCAAAATGGCCGACTTCTACAACGACCTACAAGGCAGCACCACCGCCGCCTGCAAGGCCATCGACGACAGCCAGTTGGCGCTGTATGACCTGGACAGCAGTGTGGTAGTGCAACTACAGGCCAACCGTGCCCAGATCGAGATCTTGATGGACTCAGTAAAAGCCGGTATGGTGCAAATGGATGACAGCACACTAACGGACGCGCAACGTAGCGCGATCCTCGCGGGGCTGAGCGGCTACCGCAGCACCATCGGAACCCTCACCGCGTGGAACAACTCTGCCTTGCAACTGGCCGCTACTACCAAGGTGCTTACCGCCGAAGGCATCAAGGCCGCCAATACCAACGTGGGTACTACCAAGTTGATCGAGAGCAATGAAAAGCAGGTGAATGAGATCTACCTCTCCACCGTGGGCAAGGATGTGGACACCTTTACCGTGGACCAGACTAATACCCTCTACTACATCGCGAACCAATGCCCCATGGTCGGTGGGAATGCGGTATACAGGGCACGCTCATTGTACCGCTTGATCGATGATGAACAGCAGTTTGACGACCCCATGCTCTGCCTGCAGCACGGCATTATCGTAAAGAGCTTGGTGGCGCGAGAATCCAATTCCGTAGGCGTAGTGCCCAACCCGGCGCGGGAAGGCGCAACACTGGTATTGGGCAAGCCACTGGAAGAACCCGGTGTCTTCATCCTGTTCAACCCGGTAGGCAAAGAGGTAATGCGGCTGAACGTTCCCGCAGAGGAATACCGCATGTCCTTCAGCATTGCCGGTCTGGCAACCGGAGTGTACCACTACCGGGTGGAAACTTCCTTAGGCTTGGTGGGGAATGGGAGGTTGTCCATTGTCCGCTAAATTGAGCGCAGGGAGATGATACGCAAGGCAGCTAGCCGGCTTCTATTGCTTGGGTGCATGGTGCATGGTGCGGGTTTCCCGCATCATGCCCTTGCCCAGCAAGGATTAAACAACTTGTGGACTTGCGGTTACAATGGTTTCATTGTTGAAGAGCCTTACGGGAGTTTTGATCTGAATTTCACCTCTACCGATGTTTTGATCACAACGGAGGACTGGTGGATGGACTATGGACGCACCGTCGCTAACATCAGTGACGAAGATGGCAATTTGCTTTTCAGCACCAACGGCGTGTACGTGGCCGATGCCAATGGGAACTTGATGCAGAACGGAGGCGGCCTTAACCCCAGTTCGTATACCTCGCAACACTCGTCCCCCCCGAGCGGGTTGCACATTTCACAAGGCTGCCTGATCCTTCCCAAGCCGGATACGCCTGGGATCTATTACTTGGTACACAGTACGATCGACATACTGCCCTACGCAAGGGCGACAGCCTTATACCTCACAACCGTCGACATGGCGTTGGCCAATGGTTTGGGCGGAGTGGTGAGCAAGAATCAGATTTTGGTTGCCGATACCCTGAACGGGGGTAAGGTCACTGCCGTGCGGCACGCGAATGGACGGGACTGGTGGGTATTCTGCCACAAAGCATACACCAATGCGTTCTACCGTCTACTGGTAAGCCCGTCGGGAGTTTCCGTGGACGGGGTGCAAAACATCGGCTCCGTGCGGGCACCAGATCATGGTCAGGTCTGCTTTTCCCCGGACGGCACCAAATTCGCCTATTACGGGGATTTGCAGAGTGGTGATATGGACATCTATGATTTCGACCGCTGTACCGGTCTCTTCTCCAACACGGTCCAAGTCCCGATCCCTGATGCCAACAACATGGCCGGCGTGGCGTTTTCCCCCAACAGTAGATATGTATATGTCACCTCCGTTCTGGATGTAAACCAATTCGATACGGAGGCTTCCGATATCGCCGCCTCCATGGTCCACATTGCCCATTGGGACAGCACCTATTCCCCTTCACCGCCTTTTGCAACGCTTTTTGATATTGCGCAATTGGCCCCGGACGGCAAGATCTACATCGGCACGGGCAACAGTGGCCTGCGCCTGCATGTGATAAACAACCCGGATGAACCGGGCTTGGCCTGCAACATGGTACAGCATGGCGTTGTTTTACCACGCCTGAACATCAACTCCCTGCCCAACCACCCCAACTACTTTTTGGGGCCTTTGGCGGGCAGCCCTTGCGATACGTTGGCCTTGGGGGTGGCCCCCCTCTCCCTCGGAGAGGGGCCGGGGGTGAGGGCTTATCCCGATCCAAGTCCTGGCACCTTCACACTCAGCTACCCGGCGCAGCCTACGGTGGGCGAGATGGAGGTGCGCGATATGGCCGGGCGCGTGGTGCTGCGCGAGCGGCTGCCACAATGGAGCACGGTACACCAAGTGGAGCTTGCCGGGCAGGCGGCAGGGATGTACCAGTGCAAGCTTACGTGGCCAAAAGGGAGTGTTGCTACACATGTAATTTTGGAACGATGAGGTTACGGAACATCATAGCTCTACTGGCCTTGGTACCTGCGATGGCATGGGCGCAAAGCCAGCAAATAGAGTTGCAGAGCCCGCCGGAGGCGGATGGAAGCCCTACGCACTCGGCGCATCCAACAGAGTTAATTGTGGAGCCGAGCGCGGACGTGTTGCAGCGCGACAGCATCGCCGCAAGGCGAACCGATCCTGTCAATCCTGAAATCCTGTCCAAAAAAGAACCTGTCAGATCACACCCACCTAACGCACTCACCATGCAGGTGCTCATGTCCCAACGGCCTGCGAGCATTCCCGAGGAGCAGTGGCGGAAGATGATGCTGGATCCTGTGAACGCTTCCTTGTATCCCATCCGCATTACGCAGGCGATGTTGGATACCTTGGATGGTAGTAAATTGGATCCGAGGTACCGGTATGAGCTGGTGCGGTGAAAACGAAAGCACGGGAAGATGAGGAGCATTGAAACAAGCACAGACCGCAGGGTCCCGAAGCGGAGACCCGGCGGGAGGGAGAATAACGGCCCCTATTGCGAGCAGTTCCACGCGATGCTGAGCGAATACGGCATCACCGAGCTGGACCACTTGGTGGCCAAGGACAGCTTGGAGAACGACCCCTATACCGAAGAAAGCAAGTACATCCTGAAAGGCGGCCTTTACAAGAAGTTGGACGAGGACGCGGTATTGCGCAACAGTAACCAGGATTTGGCCGTCTTCTACTACGATCTACAAGGCAGCACCATCGCCGCCTTCAAGACCATTGACGACAGCCAGAAGACGCTGAGCAACATGGACAGCAGTGTGGTAGTGCAACTGCAGGCCAACCGTGCCCAGATCGAGATCTTGATGGACTCAGTAAAAGCCGGTATGGTGCAAATGGATGACAGCACACTAACGGACGCGCAACGTAGCGCGATCCTCGCGGGGCTGAGCGGCTACCGTAGCACCATCGGCACCCTAACAGCGTGGAACAACTCCGCGCTGCAACTGGCCGCTACTACCAA
>JBBSUV010000085.1:0-12028 GCA_038234075.1 Flavobacteriales bacterium
ATGGGCCGCTTGGGTGGTTGGAAAGGCTACGACTCCCAAGGACCACCAGGAGTGATCGCTCTGCGAAGAGGCTTGGATAGATTGGCCTACATCATGGAGGGCATGGAACTGGCGAAAGATGTGTACACACAGTAGCTACCGGCAGGCAGGGGCGCAGAAAAATGCGAAGATCAACCACGGAGGCACAGAGACACGGAGAAATACGAATTGGTGATCGGTGAATAGAGCAACTCCCACTCAACGGTCCCGCGAAGCGGACCCTGAGCTGAGAAACGGATGACTGAGCTGACGAATAAGAACGACAACACGCACGATGAAAAAGACGATCTACTTGATCCCCATCCTGGCATTGCTTGCTTCCTGCGGCACGAAAGGCACTGGTGAGCTGGCGGAGAAGCGCGCCGAGCGCGACTCGCTGAAGACCGTGTATGACAAGGTGGGCAAGAACCTCAAGAAAGTGGAGGATTGGCTGGCGCTGAACGACAGCACGGCCAACCGCAGCCTACCGTTGGTCTCTGCCAAGGCCTTGGAGCAAGGGCCCTTCACACACTACATCGATGTGCATGGCGTGGTGAAGGCCGACGAGAGCGCTACGCTCTATTCCATGACCGGTGGCCGCGTGGCCAGCATCCGTGTGAAGGCCGGCGACAAGGTGAGCAAAGGGCAGGTGATCGCCACGATGGACAACGATATGGTGGTGAAGCAGATCGCGCAGGCACAGGCCGGTGCGGACCTCGCGCGCACCACCCATGAGAAGCAGCAGAAGCTGTGGGACCAGCAGATCGGCAGCGAGATGCAATACCTGCAGGTGAAGACGCAGAAGGAACAGGCCGAAGCGGGCTTGTCCGCGCTGAAGGAACAGCAGCGCCTCGCCAACGTCACTGCGCCCTTTGATGGCGTGGTGGATGAGGTGATGGCCCGCGTCGGAGACATGGCCGCACCACAGATGCCGGTGGCCCGCGTGGTGAACCTTAGCGGGATCCAACTGCAGGCGGATGTGAGTGAGGCCTACCTGAAAAGGTTGAAGGCAGGAGCGCCGACGAAGGTGGTCTTCCCCAGCATCAAGGAAAGCTTCACCGCACCCCTCACGCACGTGAGCGAATACATCGACCCGAGCAACCGCACCTTCCTGGTGACCCTGCGCGCGCCCCAAAGCGAGAAGTACATGCGCCCCAATCTGCTGGGCGACCTCAGCATCCAGGATTCCCATACGGACAGCGCCATGGTGGTGCCCAGCGCTGCGGTGTTGGACGATGTGAGCGGCAACAGCTACCTCTACGTGCTGGGGCCCGCGCCTCAAGGAGCCAACGTAAAGGCCAACGAACGCGTGGCGCACAAGGTCTTCGTGGATCGGGTGTCCGAATACCAAGGCCGTATCAACGTGGCCGCGAAGACAGCGGGCGAGTTGAAGGACGGCGACATGGTGGTGGTGGATGGTGCCAAGAACGTGACCGACGGCCAGACCGTGCGCGTGGATGAGAACTGAGGCTCATCAGGTTCACCACGGAGGCATAGAGACACGGAGAAATACGAAAGTTCACCACGGAGGCACAGAGACACGGAGGAATGCGAATTGGTGATCAGACGACTGCCGACGCAGCACTCACAGGCTCACGACCCGGAGCTCAAGACCCGCGACTAAAAGACTCATGACCCACAACACAAGGACTCACGAATTCTCCGTGCCTCTGTGCCTCCGTGGTTAAAAAGCTATCATGTCAATGAACCAGAACGAAGACGTCGAAAAAGACCTCCACGGCCCGGAGCGGGAGTTCGCCATCACCACGTGGGCGGTGCAGAACCGCACTACGGTGATCGTGCTCACGGTGCTGATCTTCATCCTGGGGATCTACTCCTACCAGGTGATGCCCAAGGAGAGCTTCCCCGAGGTGGTGACGCCGGAGATCTTCGTCTCCACGCCCTACAACAGCAGCTCCGTTGTGGACATCGAGAAGCTCATCACCAAGCCGTTGGAGAAGGAGATCAACACCATCAGCGGTGTGGACGAGATCAAGAGCACCACCGTGCCGAACTTCAGCGCCATCGATGTGAAGTTCAACTACAACATCTCGCCGGACCAGGCCCTGCGCAAGGTGAAGGACGCGGTGGACAAAGCACGCGGCGACAAGAACTTCCCGACGGACCTGCCTTCCGAACCGAACGTGATCGAGCTCAACTTCAGCGAGCTGATGCCGGTGATGAACATCAACCTCAGCGGCGACTACCCGATGGAGCAGCTCCACTCGTACGCGCAGCACCTGAAGGACCGGATCGAATCGCTGCCGGAGATCAACAAGGTGAACATCCGCGGCGTGCCCGAGCGCGAGGTGCGCATCAGCCTCGACCTCTACAAGTTGGAGGCGCTGCAACTGAATTTCAACGACATCGCGCAGGCCATCCAGATGGAGAACCTCACCATGAGCGGTGGTGAACTGCTCACCGATGGACAACGCCGCGCCGTTCGCGTGATCGGCGAGTTCACCGACATGGCGCAGATCCGCGACATCGTGGTGAAGAACATCGACCAGAAGGAAGTGCGTCTCGGCGACATCGCCACGGTGGACTATGCCTACAAGGAACCCGACAGCTTCGCCCGTGAATACGGTAAGCCCGTGGTGATGCTTGACATCATCAAGCGCGCGGGGCAGAACCTCCTCTCGGCAAGCGACGGCATCCAGCAGATCCTGAAGGAGGACCGCGGCCGCGTGCTGCCCGCAGACCTCCGCATCTCCGTGACCGGCGACCAGAGCGACAACACGCGCACCAGCGTGGACGAGCTGATGAACCACATCATCCTCGGCGTGCTGTTGGTGATCGGCACCCTGATGCTCTTCCTCGGCCTGCGCAACGCCATGTTCGTCGGCCTTGCGATCCCGATGAGCATGTTCATCTCCTTCACGCTGCTCAATGCCTTCGGCGTCACGCTGAACATCATGGTGCTCTTCGCGCTGATCCTTGCGCTGGGCCGCTTGGTGGACGATGGCATCGTGATCGTGGAGAACATCTATCGGCACATGACCAACGGTGAGCCGCCATTGCGCGCCACGAAACTGGCCGTGGGCGAAGTGACCATGCCCATCATCGCCGCCACCACCGCGACCGTGATGGTGTTCGTGCCGCTGCTCTTCTGGCCCGGAATGATGGGCTCCTTCATGAAGTTCCTGCCCATCACCTTCATGATCGCCCTCGGTTCCTCGCTCTTCGTGGCCTTGGTGGTGAACCCCGCGCTCGCCTCGAAGTTCATGAAAGTGGAGGAGGACACCACACCGATGAAGCGCGTGTGGAAGCTCGCCGGGATACTCGCCGCCGTAGGTGCGTTGATCGCCGTACTCGGCGTCTCTTTCAAGAGCGACACCGTCTTCGGCATCGGCCTGCTCGCTGTCGTCCTCGGATTCCTGGTCGTGCTGAACGCGAAGTTCTTCGTACCCGCAACGGACTGGTTCCAGAACAGCTGGCTGCCGCGTTTGGAGGCCCGCTACGAGAGGTTCCTCCGCTATGCGCTGGACCGCCACCATCCGCGCAGCTTCCTCTTTGGCACCTTCGGCATGCTGGTACTGGTGATCGCTTTGCTGATCCTGTTCCCGCCCAAGACGCTCTTCTTCCCGGAGAACGAGCCGCAGTTCATTAACGTGTTCATCGAAGCGCCGATCGGCACGGACATCCTGAAGACCGATTCCGTCACGCGCATCGTGGAGAAGCAGGTGATGGAGGTGATCAACGTACCGGCATATGAGGTCCCGCCAGGGACGAAAATGCCCGACGGCACGACCACCAAGGACAGCACCAACTACCTCGTGAACTCGGTGATCTCCCAAGTGGGTGAGGGCACCAGCGACCCCGGTGCCGGCGGCATGCAGGTGGGCGCCACGCCGAACAAGGGCCGCATCGCCGTGAGCTTCGTGAAGTTCGCCGACCGCCACGGTAAGAAGACCAGCGATGTGCTGAAGGACCTGCAAGAGCATGTGAAAGCGCCACCGGGCGTGGTGGTCACCGTGGCCAAGAACGCGGCCGGACCGCCCGTGGGCAAGCCCATCAACATCGAGATCAAGGGCAAGGAGATCGAAGGACTGTTGACGGAGGCCGAACGCGTGAAGAGCTTCGTCGAGGGACGCAACGTGCCCGGCATCGAAGCCCTGCGCTTGGACATCGACCGCGCCAAACCGGAGATGCCCATCATCATCGACCGGGAGAAGGCACGCCGCCTGAACGTGAGCACCTACGCCATCGCCGATGCCGTACGTACCGCGCTCTTCGGCAAGGAGGTGAGCAACTACCGCGTGGAAGGTGACGACGACGACCACGAGATCAACATACGCTTGGACGACAAGTACCGCTATGATCCGCAGCAGTTGCTGGACATGAAGGTGACCTTCCGCGACATGCTGAACGGGCAGATGCGCCAAGTGCCGATCAGTGCCGTGGCGCACGCCGAACGCACCAGCACCTTCAGCGCGATCAAGCGCAAGGACCTGGACCGCGTGGTGACGGTGAGCTCCAACGTCATCAGCGGCTACAACGCCAACGAGGTGGTGCAGCAGATCAAGGACCAGCTCGGCAGCGGCTTCACCCTCGGCAAGGACTACACGCTGAAATTCACCGGCGAACAGGAGGACCAGGCCAAGGACATGGGCTTCCTGATGATGGCGTTCCTCGTGGCCATCTTCGTGGTGTTCCTCATCATCGTAGCGCAGTTCAACAGCATCAGCTACCCCGTGATCGTGATGAGCACCGTGCTCTTCAGCACCATCGGGGTCTTCCTCGGGCTGGTGGTGTTCCGCATGGATTTCATCGTGCTGATGACGATGCTGGGCATCATCTCGCTGATCGGTGTGGTGGTGAACAACGCCATCGTGCTCATGGACTTCGCGCGCCTGCTGTTCGAACGCAGCTCGCGCAAGCTGGGCCT
Organism: Flavobacteriales bacterium; assembly: GCA_038234075.1. Taxonomy (GTDB): domain Bacteria; phylum Bacteroidota; class Bacteroidia; order Flavobacteriales_F; family PHOS-HE28; genus PHOS-HE28. The sequence goes on from JBBSUV010000085.1 coordinate 4,907, forward strand.
GTCCGAGGACCGCATCATCCCCATCGCCGAAAGTCGCGAGGCCTTGGTGACGGCAGGCAAGACACGTCTGCGTCCGGTGCTGCTCACCGCCATCACAGCGGTGCTGGGCCTGTTGCCTTTGGCCGTGGGCCTCAACTTCAACTTCCTCACGCTCTTCACCGAGCTCAACCCGCACATCCACATGGGCGGCGACAACGTGATCTTCTGGGGACCGCTCAGCTGGGCGGTGATCTTCGGATTGCTCTTCGCCACCTTCCTCACCCTGATCATGGTGCCGGTGATGTTGCTGATCGTCCAGAAGATCAAGCACCGCGGACAGTGGAAGCAGGAGCTGCGTGAAGCGCACCGCCACCCGGAAGTGCGTTGATCTTTGGAATACTTTAATAGGGAAGGGCGCAGCGGAAGCTGCGCCCTTCCCATTGCACACTGCTTTGGTTGTCACCCCGGCCCTCGAGCCGGGGTCGCCGAAAGGCTTCACTGGCGCGGGCGTCATCGCTCGTGCCCATTCTTGAGTGGTCAGGCACACGAGGCCCTTTTAGGATCCACGACCGGGTCGAACGGTCCGTGGAGATCTTGTAATTGAAGGTGGCCCGCACCTTCATCCTAGCGATGCCCGTTCCGTTAGTGAAGGGTGCAGGCTATTCCTTCACGAACCTTGCAGAGCTTGCACATCCTTCCCCTGAAAAGCGCACAACGTAGATGCCTGCGGGCCATTCCAGCGTATCCAGCGTTTGCTCCTTGCTGTTGTTGTGCATCGTAAGCACCACGCGCCCCTGCGCATTGATCACCGCTACGCTACCACTGCCGGGCAGGCCCAAGTGAAGCATCCGCTGCACGGGGTTGGGGCGCAATAGGAGGTCGTGCATAACGGATGCAGGGCCGATACCCGCGCAGATGTCCACCACTACGGCCGTGCTGTCCGTTGCCGTATCGCTACCGCCCGCGTTCGTTACCACAAGTGTTACCGGATACGTGCCGGGCAGTGCATAGCATACCGTGGGCATGCTGTCCGTGCTGGTCGCCGGCGTGCCTCCGGGGAAGCTCCAGGACCAGGATGTAACGCCGTTCGGTGAGGTGTTGGTGAAGCTGGTGCATTCGTTCGGGCAAAGCGTTCCGGTGATGATGGTGAAGGCAGCCACCGGCGCTTCCGGCAAATGCCACTTGGCAATGTGGGCCGCGCTATCTCCGCCCGCCATGGTGAATTCGCCACCCACGAAAAGGCTGTCGTGGTACACTTCCAACGAGCGCACCTTGTTGTTGCAGCCGGTCCCGACCGGGATCCATGTGCCGTTGTTCAGCCGGGCGATGTAGCTCGGTGTGGTGAAGGCCCCACCGATGTACAACTGCCCCCGGTACACGGTCATGGCGGTAACGTATTCGTTCAGGGTGCCGCCCACCTTCACCCATTGGCTGCCGTTCCACTTGGCCACGCGGCTGGCGGGAAGGCCGTTCGCTTGGGTGAAGCGCCCGCCGATGTACAGGGTGTCCTGGAACATGCATTGCACGAACACATCGTCGTTCACCCCGGCGCCCATCCGGTTCCACGCCGTACCGTTCCACAGCGCCGTATGGCGCACCAATGAATCCCCGGCGGTGAGGAAGTTGCCGCATGCGAACAACTGGCCTTCAAAAGAGGCCAGCTCGGAGACCTGCGCATCGCAGCCGGAGGTGAGGGGCCCGTAAGCAGTGCCGTTCCATTTTGCGATGTGGGCGAACGGCGAACTGAAGAAGCCGCCCACGTACAGGGTATCCTGAACGAAGGCCATGCTGTATACACTGCTGTTGAAGGAAGAACTGCTGATCCCGGTGAGATTGAACAGGTTGGTTCCGTTCCAGAACCGCACCCGCCCGCCATCCCCGATGAAGAGCGCGGTGTCGTTGGCATGGAGGTTATCCGCCGAAATGAAGTTGATCAAGCTGGCGACACTGTTCCATTCCGTCCCGTTCCACCGGGCCAGGTAGCTCGTGCTCAAGCCGCCGATGCCAGTGAACAGCCCGCCCACGTAGAGTTCCCCGTTGAAGGGTTCCAAGGAATACACGCCGGAGCTGGCGCCGCTGCCCACCGGTGCCCAGGTCTGTGCGGATAGTGGAGCAATGGAGAGCGGGAAAAGGAGAAGGAGTGCGGAAAGGCGCATGGCGGAAAGGTAGGGAACGAGGTGCCTATTTACTGGAGCGAGCGACCACACTCGGACCTCCTCAGAAAGTTGGATCGGGTGATCAAGCGCATGAGCGTTGACGCTCGTGCGAGTATGAGGGCCCACTACCGCCGCCATCAGCGAATAGCCGGGATAGCCCCGATCGTAGATGACCATGTCGCCTTTGCCGCAATGTGGCAAGTGTTGCTTGGCCAATTCGCGTTCGCCAACATGATAGGTTGATAGCACACCATGGATCACCATGTTGTTGAGCACATCGTACAGCACGGAACTCCGAGCGTTCACCACCCGGCAGCCGAACTGATTGGAACTGCCCCCATAGATGTCCCGCAGTTCATCAGTTTGGGGTAGGTTCAGGATCGAGCCATCGGTGGCCAACAGCCGCATCCCTTCCCACAGCAGTACCCGCTCTTCATTGTCCGTGTAGAACTCCCTGTTGAGCACTTGGAGCAACTCCCGGAACAGCAGTGGATCGATCTTCTTGCGGTTCTGGTTGAAGGCACTGCTGGTCACATCATGCACACCATCGGCGAAGGACCGTATGAAGCTCGTGATCTCGATCTGTAGACTGCGTCTGGAGAGGTTCATCATGAACAGCACCACCTTCTTGAAGGGCATCTTCCGCTCGCGTGTGAAATCCTTCTTCGAGCGCCGGAAGGTCTCTTTCAACATTTGACTTCCCAAGCTCTTCTTCAGGACGTTGAAGATACCTGTGTTCTGCCTTCTGTTTTTCGGCATGCCCGCGCCGATCAAAAACAGATCCAACCCTGAGCGATCCGATCAGCCGATCAACCGAGTTGCCAACATCGTTGATCTGACAAGGCACAACGACCTTAACTTAATGACATTGCGCTCGCGCGAGTTGGGAGGCGGTTGTAAACTTGTGATCCGGACTGACCATCATGAGAACACCAGTACTCCTTTTCGCTTGCTGCATTACGTCCTACATGCTTGCCCAACCCACCTTCCAAGCACAAGACCTAGTGCCGACCATCGGATCCACTGACAGTTGGCGCAATACGGACTATCACGCGCCAGGTCCCGCCACCTATGGGTTTGTTTATGACATAAGCAACCTGGTATTGGGTGCAGCGGACAGTTCACGGACCGTGGACCCCGCATCAACCCCCTACGCCGCTAATTTCCCCAATGCCAGCTATACGGTGTTTGGCCTGAGCTACCCTGAGCAGTATGATTATTATCAAGTGAACACCACGCAGGAATTGTACTTGGGGGTCCAAACGCCGACCCTGTCGATCACAATGACCGATCCAATGCAGACCAAGAAGTTCCCTTTGGCCCTTGGCACTTCATGGAGTGATGCGCATGCAGAGGTCCTGTCCGTGGACGGCACCATCACACAACGCCATGGGACCAGCTCCGGTAACTACAACGGCTTCGGAACGGTCATCCTACCTTATGGAACATTCACCAACGTGGCGCGGGTTGAGCGGACGGAGACGTATTTCGACGCCAGCTCCGGCAACCTGCTCAACGCCGTGCATAGCGTGTCCTACTTTGCCCAAGGGTATCGGTCCCCGCTTTTTATTACAACCTCTTTTATCGACGGGTTCTTGGGTGATACTACTTACCTCGCCTCTGTCTTGGACCCGGACATGGTCGGCATCGGTGAGAACGTGAACGTCATCAATGCCGTGCTGGCACCCAATCCGACCACGGATATAACCTACGTGGCGTTTTCCGCAGCACCCGCGCCTAACATGCAGATCTGCGTCCTTGATGCCACTGGCCTCGTGATACGCATCATCCAACCCACTATGGGTGCTCGGAGGTTCGCCATTGATATGGCGGGTATGGCATCCGGGCTGTACTTCGTGCGTGCCACGGAGAATTCCGGTGCCACCGGGAGTTGGCCGCTGATAGTTAAGTAGTTCTTGGATCCGCGCAAGCGTCCACGCTCGTGCGACTATCGGACTCCGCATATTCCAGGCGGGTGAAAAGATCAACCCAGCCTACCAAGGCGAAGGTGATGTAATGCGTATAGCCCTCAACAAACTTGTAGCGTTCGCTCATGGAGGGGAGATAACGGTTCATCAACAGGTGGCCGGTTGCGCCCCGCTCTTTTCCCTTCAAGCAACAGATCACCGACTTCCCGTGTCTTCACTGACACATGGCAATACGCAGTTGGATCATTTGTTGGGCGCTAACGGGCGTGAGCTTGGTTTCAGGTCAAGCACAGCACACGCAGTGGTTCATGGGTTACGGCGCCGGCCTGCACTTCCAGGTCGGTGGACCGGTGGCCATGGGAGGCCCTCTTTCCACCGGTGAGGGCTGTGCGAGCATCAGTGATGCGGCGGGGCAATTGCTCTTCTTCACGGACGGAATCACCGTATGGGACCGGAGCCTGAACGTGATGCCGAACGGCAGCGGCCTGTTGGGCCATACCAGTTCCACCCAAAGTGCACTCATCGTACCCATTCCCGGCCAGCCCGACCAGTACGGGATCTTCACGGCACCGGCCAGCGCTGGGTTCTGGACGCTCTCCGGTGCCGCGCATCATTACCGGGTGGACATGGCGGCGCATGGCGGCCTTGGCGATGTGGTGGGCGATGCCGGGGTACTGGCCTCTTCCGTTACGGAAAAGCTGACGGCCACGCGCCATGCCAACGGCACGGATATATGGGTGCTGTACCATGGATTCAACAATGCGGAATACTATGCCTACCTGGTCACCTGCACGGGTGTGGAAGGACCCGTCGTGAGCACCATCGGCCATGCTCCAGGCTACGATGCCATGGGCGAGCCGGAGGGGTTCATGGGCTGTATGAAGCTGAGCCAGCAAGGGGACCGCTTGGCCAGTGTGTGGACCCACAACACACTGGCCACGCAGGGCGAATACAGAAGCGACGTGATCGTCGACCTGCTCGACTTCGACAACAGCAGCGGGGTGCTCAGCAACCTCCAGAGCGATACCCTCGGTTCCCCGGATGATCTGTACCAAGGCTATGGCGTGGCTTTCAGCCCGAGCGGCAACGTGCTGTACACCACTGCGAACGGGATCTTCAGCGGCGCTTACATCAACCATGTCCGCCAGTATGATCTGGCCTTACCGTTGGATGGCCCTTTGCAGCTCGCAGCCATACCGGTTCGCGGCTTCGGTACGGTGCAACTTGGCCCGGACGGTGCCCTTTACATCGCCCGCTCGAATGGCGCGACGTATTTGAGCAGGATCGCTGCGCCGGATGTGGTGGGTGCTGGTTGCGGCTTCGTGGATGAAGGAGTATCGCTGGGTACGGCCACAAGCACATGGGGGCTGCCGAACCAATGGGACACCTACCCGGAGCCCGTGCCGTTCGATCCCATACCCCTGGCAGACACCTTGATCTGCGGTGCGGTCGATCTGGTACTGGATGCCACCTACACCCATCTCTTCCAAGTGCCCGCTTATTTGTGGAGCACGGGCGGGACCACCGCCTCCATCACCGTGCATGAAGCCGGGACCTACACCGTGGAGGTGCTCTTGCCGTGTTCCACGTTGTATGATACCGTACGTGTGGAGCGCGGCGGAATGGACTTCACCTTAGGCGAGGACCTTTGGATATGCGATGACCAAGCAGCCACTTTTACGGCACCTGAAGCCGCGACCATCCTTTGGAGCACCGGCGATACGGTACCGTCCATCACCGTTGCCGAAGAAGGCGTCTACAGTGTCCGGGTCACGGATACTATCGGTTGTGTAACTACGGACAGTGTGCGCCTGACCACCCGGAATTGCGCGTGTGCCTTCTACCTGCCCAATGCGTTCAGCCCGAACAACGACGGCATCAACGATGTCCTTCAACCGGTGATGGATTGCGATCCGGCGGCCTTCGAACTGGAGTTGTTCGACCGTTGGGGTGCATCCCTTTTCCGCAGTACGGATGCACTTGCCCGATGGGGAGCAACAGGTGTACCCATCGGCGTCTATGCCTATCGCCTCAGCTATGCATGGCATGATGGTGTGGCCATGCAACACCGTGCGAAGACCGGGCATGTCACGCTGGTACGTTGAGCGCGAGCGCTAGCAGCAAAGCGCGAACCCGTCCGCGCTTCGGTTTCACACAGGAGGCGGATGTGCCCATGGCACACGGTCCCCCAAGGCTTCCGGGCCTACCCTAAAGTGACCTCTTTACGGGAACAGTCCGGGCCTGACGATCAGACTTGATCCTCCTGGAAAGGCAGTGCGGCCGAGCCTTTGCGTTCGTCCAACTTCCCGAAGCGCGTGCGCAGTAGGTTGGCCAAGCTATGTGCGGCACCGTCCACCGCGAGGTGGCTGTTCGCGGCCTTGTGCGTGACGGCCACGGGGTCCATGCCCTTGGGGCGGGCCTCCATGGTGCAGCTGTGGTCATGCGTTCCGCTCTTATCAGCGTTCATGTCGCCGAGGTGCACTTCCACGCGGCTCAAGCGGTCGGCATAGTGGGTTAGGGTCTTCTCCACCACGGTGCGCACATGCCCTGCGAAGGCTTCGTCGCCTTCGATGTTCTTGTCGGTATTGATCTGGATCTGCATAGCATGAAGGTACAGGCCCAAGAGCGGGTGATGCACTTTGTTGCGGAAGTTTGGCATTGAACGCAAAAGTCGCCCCGCTGATCCGTGTTGGAGCCAGATCTTGGTTGGCCGGGACGTGAACGCTTGCGGGAGTTGGGGGGCTGGTGCGCGGCTATTGTAGCACATACACCAGCGGCCCTTGTTCAACCCGGGGGATAGTAAAGAGCGGACCGGTTGCATGCGCCGATGGCATCGGCCTTTCCACCGCGCCCACATCGGAACTTCTGGTTACATTCGTTTTGCAACATGGCCCACCACCATGGAAGCCAATTACTGTCGCAAGCGCTTATTCTATGACATCTCCAAACGCGTGTTGAGTTTTTTTCAGGCATGAGGAACTCCGGGCTTGGGCGAGAAGTCCGGTGGTCTTCCCGCCCTTGGCCGAAGCCCGTCGTTCGTCGGGTTTATCCCTGGCGGG
>JBBSUV010000086.1:0-12001 GCA_038234075.1 Flavobacteriales bacterium
ACCCCAAGGGCTGATCTTCTTCGATGTGTACTCGTGCGAAAGCTCGTGCATGCCTTCCTTACGTGGTTGATCTGCCGCTATCTTAGCACTGGCAAGGGGTTTATGCAAATCCTCTCAGCCTACTGCAAAATCTGGGATGAACGCACGTACTGGCTGGCCGATGAGGAGGCCGTGTTCATGGAATACATCCGGCATGTGGAGGGTGAAGAGGACCTCACAGTGGGCGAATTGCTGGAGGTGCGGGAGGGTCTGATCGTTGGCTCGCGGGTGTATCACGCGTGATCAAAGGCCCTCACATCGACTTCAATTGAAGCCGCACGTATTTGATGTTCAGCTCCGTATTCCCGGGTAGGGGATCCGTCAACCGTAGCACCCCGGCCTGGTTGTCCTTCACGGTCTTGCCGTCCCCTATGGTCAATCCGCCGTGGCACCGGGTGATGTTCATCCGAGGTGCACTTACACGTGTTCCTATCCAGTTCCCCTGTCCCCACCAACCGATGTCCGATAGGTTCAACTGCCCTCCGGTATATAGCACTGCCGGTGCCCGCTGCGGGCCGTTCCAATAGACGTTCTGCAGGTCCACCACCGTCTGGGAAGGCATATTCACATAGATCGATGCTTTACGCACTTGATGTTCCACATGGAAATTCGACAGCATGAAGGACTTCACAACCGGGTTGTTCGCCGGCCTATCTTCATTCCCGCCCAGCGTGGAGCTAAGGAAGACGTCATAATCCGAAGGTGCTCCCTCTGAAACACAATCGACCATGCGGACACCTCCGCTGTTCAGGATGGTGAAGGCTGCCGAGGTCGTTTTTGCGCAGTAGACGCGGCATTGCTCCAGCACGCTGCTGTTGCTCTGGCTGTTGGTGCCCGAAGCGCCCTTCCAATCCCCTTGCCGCAGCACGATCCCTTTGTACTTGGGATTCGTCACCAAGAGATTCCGCAAGTTCGCCATCAGGCAAAAACGCAGATCGATCGCGGCCTCGGTCTGGGAGGCCAGCTCACAGTTCTCCACCACGCTTCCCAACGTTGCCTTGAGGTCGATCGCCTTCCGCCCACCGGTGATCCGCCCGAAATTCCTGATCACATATCGGCAACTCGTGCGGCGCATCGCCTCCTTCATATCAAGGATATCGTAGGTGAAACCATTGGATGCCTCCCCCAATGTCAGCTCACAGCCCTTGCCGTCTATTACCAGCAGCCTACGGAGCGGCAGCACGATATCCCCGCTGCTGTGGTATTTCGCTTCCTCCGAGAAGACCACCGAAGTGGCATCAGCCGGTAGTGTTGCGAACCATTTCCCCACATCCCCTTTGGGCACCACATACTCCTTCGCCTGCAAAGGCACTGCAAAAACCCCAGTGGCCATCACCGCCAATGCACCATTGAAGAGGCCTGCTTTCCATCCGTTCATGGCACCAAACTACGGTAACCTGAAGCGAACGGCGAACAGCGGAGCAGACGGCGATCTACCTTGTGCACATGCTGCGCACGGATTTCACGCACATCCCGGAGCTGACCACGCCCCGGCTGCTTCTGCGTGAGCTCATGGGATCGGATGCCCTCGCCATTTTCCGGTTACGCTCCGATCCGGCGGTGATGCGTTTCATCCCCAAACCGCTGGCTAAACGCAACGAAGAGGCGTTGCAGATGATCCGTGATCTCCATAACGCTGCCATGCAGGGCGATTCCATCCTGTGGGGGATCACGGTGAAAGGCTCCGAAAATGTCATGGGCTACATCGGATTTTGGCGCATCATGAAGGAGCATCACCGGGCCGAGATCGGCTATGCCCTTCACCCCGACCTGTGGGGACAGGGCCTGATGACCGAGTCAGTGGCGGCGACATTGCATTACGGCTTTCATAAGATGAAGCTGCACAGCGTGGAAGCGGGGGTGAAACCGGACAACACCGCTTCCATCCAAGTCCTGGAGCGGAACGGATTCATATTGGAAGGTCACTTCAAGGAGAACTATCTGGCCAATGGCGTGTTCGTTGACTCCATGGTTTATTCGCTGCTCACCCCCTTGAGGGATCAGCATTGAAACCGGCCAACTCCCTCCCATCCCAACAGATCCCCGAACCGCGCCCATGGCCATCCCACATCGCACGCGTTGGATCGTGCTCTGCATCCTGGGTCTCCTAATTGCCGGTGTGGTGCTTTTAGGCCCGGACCTGATGGCACGCGTCATCCGGGACCGCTCCCTGAAGATCATGGAACAGGCGGCGGGGCCACGTAGCCGGATCACGATCGGGAATGTCAACATCCAGTTGCTTCCGGGCGATATAACATGGAACGACCTGCGCATCGAACAACGCATCGATAGCGCGGATACCTCATGGACCTACGGACGTTCCATATTGATCGCCGGGAAGGTGGACCGCATCGCGGTGAAGGGCCTCTCGCTCTGGAGACTGCTCACGTGGAAGACCCTTGAGGTGCGGACGCTTGCCATCCACGGTGCCGACCTGGAACTGATCACCAGCGACCGGACCGCGCAGGACAGCCCGGATGAGGGGAAAAAGTCGAAGAACCTGATCAATACCATCACGCTGGACAGTCTCCAGTTGGATGGCCGTTCACTGATCTGGCGGAACGTGCGGCATGACCGACCGAGCGCACACACCGGAGCTGTCGTTGTGCAAGCGTCAGGGCTCCATGCCGTACTACCACATGGTCAGAAGAATTTCTCCTTGGCATTCAACTCCGCCAGTGCGACGATGGACAGTACAGCAGCGAGCTTCCCGCCGCTGTACGACCTGCGTGTAGCGCACGTGCATGTGGCCCATCCGGACAGTGTGGTGCAGCTCCGGAATATCGCGCTCACCTCCCGGAAAGGTCCACAGGAATACGGCAAGGTGATCCCCTACGAAACGGATCTCATCACCTTCACGAGCGACTCCATCGGGATCCACGGCCTCGACTTTTCCGCGCTGTTGAACGATCGTTCCCTGCGTGCAGGAGAAGCACGGGTCAGTGGTACGAAGATCCAGGACTTCCGGGACAAGACCCTCAAGGACGCACCATACAAGTACAAGCCCATGCCTGCCCGGCTCCTACGTCAATTGCCGTTCACCGTTTGCCTGGACAGCCTCGTGGTGGACCAGTTGGATGTGGAATACAACGAAAAGGCTGCCGTGACCAATGACTTTGGCCAAGTGACCTTCACCGACATCAATGCAGTCGTACACGGGATCTGTACGTTGCATCCGGAGGAGAAACCGGAGATACACATGGTCGCCGCGGCCATAGTTTATGAGAAAGCCCCGGTGCATCTCGACTTCCGCACCGCAGTGTTCGACAGCAGCGATCACTTCAGCGTGCATGCAAGGATCGGCACCCTGCCCTTCAAGGTCTTCAATGCAATGACGAACGACCTGATATTGGTCCGCACCACCGCCGGGACCATAGGCGGCGTCGATTTCACCTTCGAAGCGAATAAGGACAAGGGGCATGGCCGTGTGGACGTGGAATACTCCGACCTCAAGGTCAGCATCGCCAAACGTGATGGTACCCGGGAGAAGAATGTCCTCAAGTCCTTTCTGGTGAACCAATTGGTCCATAGCAAGAACATCCGCGGCGATGGCGATTTCCGCCATGGCGACTTCACCGTGGACCGCACAAAGGACAAGCAGATCTTCAACTACTTGTGGATAGCGCTGCGCGAAGGCATGATGGAGACCGTGCTGCCTGGTGTGGTGAAGGATGCCCAAGAGGCCTTGAAGGGCGCGAAGAAAGCGGGGAAGCGGAAGAAGTCCCCGTGATGGACAAGGAAGAAACACGGGGGGCAACCGCGCATCGGTACTTTCGCGGAGATCATGCGCACCCTTCTAGTCGCCCTTGCCTTTTGCTTACCGTTCCTCGCGGGTGCGCAATCGCCCCCGGAACAGGAATTCGCGCTGAGCCTATCCCCTTCCACGGACGGAAGACTTTTCTGCCTGTTCCTTGTGAAGGTGAAGAACGGGCAGGTCGTGGAGAGCCGACCGATAACACGGGATAACTTCATCCACCAAGCGCAAGGACGCGCATTCAGCCCTGCCAATCCGGACGCTGACGATCTCTTCCGCAAGTATGATGTGAAGCAATGCACTCTTCCACCCGACAGCGCGGCCATGGGATTCCTCACGGATTGCAGCACGCTGGACGACCTGTGGAAACTGCGCTATTGGGAATTCCCGGTGAAGCTGGACAATGGACAACAGATGGCAAAAGGATGGAGCGAAAAGCCGCTTTCCCCCAGCGAACGGCAAATGGAGATCTTGAAGGGATACGGCATGCGCTACACCACCGACCTGGTGATCGGCACGGAGATGTTCCGCCTGTTGCACGACATGGGTATCCGTGAGTGGGTGGTCAAATACAGGAACGGCTGATGAGCGCAGGGTTTGATGGATCCCCGCAGGAACTGCTGAGCCGGTTGCGTTCCGGCGATCGCGTAGCCTTGGGCCGCGCGATCACGCTGGTGGAAAGCATGCGGACAGCCGATCGCCCCGCAGCCCGGGAGCTGATCGCGGCAGCATTGAGGGTCGAGGCACCTTCGGTGAGGATCGGCATTACGGGGATCCCCGGCGTGGGAAAGAGCACCTTGATCGACGCGCTTGGAAGTCACTTGGTAGCGCAGGGCCATCGCGTTGCCGTGCTGGCCATCGACCCCAGCAGCACCCGCGGAGGTGGCAGCATCCTGGGCGATAAGACGCGCATGGAAAGGCTGGCCGTGGAACCGAACGCCTTCATCCGGCCCAGTCCCACCGGCGGCACCCTCGGTGGCGTGGCGCGCCGAACGCGCGAGGCCGTGATCCTTTGCGAGGCCGCAGGCTATGGCCGCATCCTCATCGAAACAGTGGGCGTGGGCCAGAGCGAGGCCGCGGTAGACCACCTCACCGACCTCAACCTGCTGCTAATGATCGGCGGGGCAGGTGATAGCCTGCAAGGCATCAAGCGCGGGATCATGGAAGCCGCCGACCTCATCGCGATCACCAAGACCGACGGCGACAACGACAAACGCAACCACCGCGCCGCCATGGACCTGCGGCAGGCCATTAGCCTATTGCCTCCGCGCGAGAATGGCGTGCGACCGCCCGTGCTGCTCTGCTCCGCCACCACTGAAAAAGGCATTCCCGAGCTTGCTCAAGCGCTGGAAGAAGCCGCTGAACGTGATCTCCAAAGTGGGCATCAGCACCTTCGTCGCCGCTACCAGGACCAATGGTGGATGCGCGCGGCGATCGAAGAGGCCCTTATCGGCGATTTTTACAACAGTGCAGTGGTACAAGACCTGCTGCCGAAAATGGAGGAACAGGTGCGCTCAGGTGAGATCGGGCCGTTCGATGCCGCCGAGGAATTGCTCAAGAGATACCGGGGGAAGTCGTGAGTCCTTGAGTCGTGAGTCGTGAGTCGTGAGTCTGGAGTCTGGAGTCGTGAGTCTGACAGTCCGATCACTAGGCACTACTCACCTGCTCCTCAGAACAACTTCCGCACCTCTTCCTTCAACGCCAGGATCGCCTGCGCCGTGGGTAGATGTGAGAGTCTTCCAGCCGTCTCGAATACCCGCTGGCTGAGCGCTGTTCCGTTGGCCCCGTCGGCCAAGCCTTCCGCGGCGATGTTGATGATGCGCAGGGTCTCCTCCTTGGCGATCCTCACCTGTTGCCATGCCTTCTCGCTCACGTAGATCTGCTGGGTCACGTTGTGCTCGAATTCCTCGCGCACTGTGGCCAAGAGTTCCGCATGCAGCATCCGCGCGGTCATGTTGTTCTTATGGACGCGGAATACCAACGCTCCCGGGGCGATCCGCTCGAGGAACAAGGTCAACCGCTCATAGGCCTGCAAGCGCATGGGAAGCGTTTGCTTGCGGTCCTCGCGTTTCGCCTCTGCCATCATCTGGTCGCGTTCCACGCTGTTCCTCGATCCCAGCAGCTGCCGCAACAGGTAATAGGCCGTGAGAAAGACCACGATGGAGGGCAGCAGCGTCAGCAGCACTTGGTACAATTGATCACCGGTCATGCGGAAATATTTGCGGCGAAGTTCGTGCGGAAGAAGGGATCCATGATAAATCGAAGAACGAACATTCAGGGTGGGGTGGATGATAAGAACGGCCCGTATCTGCCGATCCGTATCATCCTTCCTGTTCTCAACATCCGGACCACGCAGATCTTCTTCCGTCCCAACGGCTAATTTCGCGGCCTCATACGGTCCAGCCGATCTGGGCCTGAATCCATTTCCACGCATGCAATTGTCCCCTGTTGTCCGCTCCATGACCGAGTCCGCCACCCTGCTGATGGCACGCCGCGCCCGTGAACTGCGCGCCCAAGGCAAGGACATCATCGACCTCAGCTTAGGCGAGCCGGATCAGGATCCGCCCGTATTCGCCATCGATGCGGCCAAGCAGGCCCTTGCGGAGAACAAGTGGAACAAGTATCCACCGGTGATGGGCTACATGGACGTCCGTGCGGCCATCGCCCACAAATTCAAGCGCGACAACGGGCTGGACTATGCCCCGGAACAGGTGATGGTGAGCACGGGTGCCAAGCAAAGCATCATGAACGTGATCCTCGCCTTGGCAGGTCCCGGCGATGAGGTGGTGATCCCCGCCCCGTTCTGGGTGAGCTACGAGGCGCAGGTGCGCTTCGCCGGTGCAACGCCCGTGCTGGTGCCCAGCACGTTGGAAGAGAATTACAAGCCACCGATCTCGCGCATCGCCGCCGCGATCACCCCGCGCACCCGTCTGCTCATCTTCAGTTCGCCCTGCAACCCCAGCGGCTCGGTGCTTTCCAAGGCCGAGCTCGAAGAACTCGCAGCCGTAGTGCTGAAATGGCCGGAGCTTTTCGTGCTGAGTGATGAGATCTACGAGCACATCGTATTCAGCGGCACGCATCATTCCATCGGCGCCATACCGGGCATGTTGGAGCGGACCATCACCGTGAACGGCCTTTCAAAAGCCTTCGCCCTCACCGGCTGGCGCATCGGTTATATCGGCGCACCGCTGGAGATCGTGGAGGCCGCCAATAAAGTGCAAGGCCAGTTCACCAGCGCCGCCAACGGCATCGCACAGCGCGTGGCCAAGGCCTGCGTGGAAGCGGACCCGGCGGTGATCAGCGGGCTGCGCGACGTCTTCAAGCGTCGCCGCGATCTGGTACTGAAAGGCTTGGAAAAAATACCCGGCTGGAAGTGCACCATACCGGACGGCGCGTTCTATGTGCTGCCCGATGTCTCCAGCAATTTCAACGGAAAGATCACCAACAGCACCGAGCTGTCCATGTACCTGCTGGACCATGGCGTCAGCTTGGTTGAAGGGGATTCCTTCGGCGCACCCGGCACCGTGCGCATCAGCTACGCCACCAGCGACCAAAAGCTCACCGAAGCCCTGGACCGCATCGCCATGGCCGTTGCAGCGCTGGGTTGAACCATCAGCACATGTCCGCTAAGGAGATCACAGACGGCTTCAAAGGCATCACTGCATTGGTGGTGGGCGATGTGATGCTGGACGCCTACCTCTGGGGACACGTGGACCGCATCAGCCCGGAAGCACCCGTGCCCATCGTTGAAGTGGACCGCCGCAGCGCACGCCTCGGAGGCGCTGCCAACGTGGCCTTGAACCTGCGTTCATTGGGTGCAAAAGCCATCGTGGCGAGCGTCACAGGCGGAGATGCACATGCCGATGACCTGGCCCGATTGCTTCAGGATGAAGGGCTTTCCGGCGAAGGGATCATGCGCTCGGCCGAACGTCGCACAACCGTAAAGACCCGCATCATCAGTGGCGAACAGCACGTGGTGCGCGTGGACGAAGAATCATTGAACGACCTTTCCGCGGAAGAAGAGCGCAGCTTCCTGCATCACGTCATTGAACTGCTCCGGAACAAGAAACCCGACGTGCTCATCTTCGAGGATTACGACAAGGGCGTGCTTTCCCCGGGTGTGATCGCCGGACTCATTGCCGAGGCGCAACGCGTGGGCATTCCTGTGGCCGTGGATCCCAAGCGCAGACATTTTTTCGATTACCGCGAAGTGGACCTTTTCAAACCGAACCTGAAGGAATTGCGCGATGGATTGAAGATGGACATCCCTGCCGGTGACATGACCTCAGTGAGTGCCGCCGTCCGCCTGCTGGAAGCGCGCTTGGCCAACAAAGCCTCCTTGATCACCCTCAGCGAGCACGGCGTGTTCGCCCATGGCCATGGCGAAGAGTTCTTGTTGCCCGCGCACAAGCGGAACATCATCGACGTCAGTGGCGCCGGCGATACGGTGATCTCAGTGGCCGGCCTTTGCTTAGCCATGGGGCTGCCGCTCGCGGAGATCGCCGCGTGGGCCAACCTCGCAGGAGGGCTGGTATGCGAGCACGTGGGCGTAGTACCCGTGGACCTCACCCGTTTGACGACAGAGGCCGAACGCCTTGGACTGGGCTCACCGGTACAAAAGCGATGACCGTAAAACCATACGCGGCCGAAGGGTCCAAGCGGGAGCAGGTGGAACTGATGTTCGACCGCATCTCCCCGAAGTACGACCTGTTGAACCGGCTCTGCTCATTGGGCACGGACCAAGGCTGGCGCCGCAAGGTGATCCGCGGCGTGGGTAAAGAACCCGTGGACCGCTTGCTGGATGTGGCCACCGGCACCGCCGACCTCGCCATCATGGGCAGCAAGGTGGCCAAACAGGTAACCGGCGCGGACATCTCCGCAGGTATGTTGGCCTACGGCAAGATCAAAGTGGAAAAAGCCGGACTCGCGGACCGCATCGAACTCGTACAGGCCGATGCTGCCGCATTGCCCTTCGCCGATGATCACTTCGATGCGATCACCGTGGCCTTCGGCGTAAGGAACTTCGAGGACTTGGCACGGGGCGTTGCCGGCATGGTGCGCGTATTGCGTCCCGGTGGAAGGCTCTTCGTCCTGGAATTCAGCACGCCGCAACACGCGCCGTTCAAGCAATTGTTCCGCTTCTACTTCCACCGGGTGATGCCGCTGATCGGCCGCATGGTGAGCAAGGACAACGCCGCCTACACCTACCTGCCAGAAAGTGTGGACGCCTTCCCACAAGGAAAAGCCTTCGAGGAAGTACTGAAGACCTGTGGGATGAAGGAGATCAAGTCGCGCTTGCTGACCTTCGGCGTGGCCACGCTCTACACGGCCCGCAAATGAGCCGGGATTCCGGAAAAAGCCTTAGATGACGCAGACCGTGCTACGCCGAAGCGACTACGCACAGGCGAGTGAAAGCAGATTTTGAACGACGGGGTCAGTTCCTGTAGATCCTGTAATCCTGTCCAAAAAAGCACCTGTCCATCCATGCGCCAGCATGGCCAAGCAAAGCCCATCACCCTGTCGCAAACAGCCCACGCACGAATTGCCCGCTACTTTCGTTGCATTCCCCGATGCGCATCCGCAAACTCTCCTTTTTGTTCGCTCCGCTCCTGCTCCTCTGCATAGCGGCCCCGGTTTCCGCACAGCGCACCGGAATCAAGGTGCAGAACCTGCCCAATTTCGACCTGCACCGTTTCCACTTCGGCTTCCTGCTCAGCTACAACACCAGCGACTTCTTCGTGACGTTGAAGCCCTCGGCGCCTTTCGCGGATTCCGTGCTGGTGATAGACCACGTGAAACAGCCCGGCTTCAACCTCGGCATCGTGGCCTCGCTGGACATGACACCCAACCTCAGCCTGCGCTTACTGCCCACCCTCGCCTTTGAGGACCGCATATTCAAATACTCCTTCCGCAAGCCTGATGGCAAAGTGTCCAGCTTTCAGAAGCACATCGAAAGCACCTATCTGGAATTCCCGCTCCTTTTGAAATTCCGCAGCGACCGCATCAACAACTTCGCGGTCTATGTGGTCGGTGGCGGCAAGTTCGGCATCGACATGGCCAGCAAGAAGGACGTGAACAACAACATCGATGAGGATATCGTGGTGAAGTTGAAGAAATACGATTACAGCGCGGAGGCCGGTGCAGGCATCGACATGTTCCTCCCCTACTTCAAATTCGGCATCGAGCTGAAGACCGGCATCGGCATCCCCAACGTGTTGGTGGACGATGACACCCGCTTCAGTAGGCCGATCCAGAGTCTGCGCACCAAGACCTACGTGCTGACATTCACGTTCGAAGGGTGATCGGAGATCGGACGGTCGGACTCAGCACCATCGACCCCGGACTCAGGAATCCTGACCCACGACTCAGAACTCAGGACTCCAGACTCAGGCCTTCCCCATGAACCACACCGTGGACATCGCCCTTCCTCCGCACGAGGCCGCCGATCCGGTATTGGTGCGCGAAGCAGCCGCAGAGGCGTGTTCGGTGAAGCTAGGACAAGTGAAGGGTGCACGCATCCTGAAGCGCTCCATCGATGCACGCAGCAAACTTCCCTTGGTGCGTTTGCGCGTGGAAGTTTCCACGGAAACGGAATTCCCGGAACTAGCGGAAGCACCGCTGGAGCTGCCCGATGTCAGCAAGGCGAAGCCCGTGATCATCGTGGGCTGCGGACCCGCTGGCTTGTTCGCGGCACTGGGCTGCATCGAACGCGGGCTGCGGCCCATCATCCTGGAGCGTGGCAAGGACGTCCGCGCGCGGCGCCGCGATCTTGCCGCCATCAATCGCGAGCACTTGGTGGACCCGGATAGCAACTACTGCTTCGGCGAAGGTGGGGCTGGCACATACAGCGACGGCAAGCTTTACACCCGCAGCGACAAACGCGGCGATGTGGCAGCGGTGCTGAAGACATTCACCGCCTTCGGTGCCCCGCCGGACATCCTCGTGGACTCCCATCCGCACATAGGAACCAACAAGCTCCCCGGCATCGTTACCGCCATGCGCGAGGCCATCGAGGCTGCAGGCGGGGAAGTGCGCTTCGGAACGCGCGTCACCGACTTCCTGATCAGCGACGGACGCATACAAGGCGTGCGCACGGAACAGGGTGATGAGGTCCACGCCACTTCGGTAGTGCTGGCCACGGGCCATTCCGCGCGTGACATCTTCGAACTGCTCCATGCCAAAGGCATCGCCATCGAAGCGAAGTCTTTCGCCATGGGCGTGCGCATCGAGCATCCACAATCGGTGATCGACCGGATCCGGTACCACAGCGCCGTACGCGATCCGTTCCTGCCGCCCGCCAGCTACAACGTGGTGCAACAGGTGGAAGGGCGTGGTGTGTACAGCTTCTGCATGTGCCCCGGCGGCATCATCGCGCCCTGCGCTACTGCGCCCGGCGAGGTTGTCACCAACGGCTGGAGCCCCAGCAAGCGCAACAACCCATACGCTAACAGCGGCATCGTAGTGGCCGTGGACCCGGCCGACCTGCCGGAAAGCAAAGGACCGGACGCTGCCTTGGCGGGCCTGCGCTGGCAGCAAAGCGTGGAGCGCAACGCCTGGAAGTTCGGCGGCGAGCGCCAGTCCGCACCGGCACAACGTTTGGAGGATTTTATCGATCGCCGCAGAAGCGCTGATCTTCCCACGTGCAGCTACCCACCGGGGATCGTCCCCGCGACGATGGACGAGGTGCTGCCCCAAGCGATCGTCCTGCGCCTACGCGAAGGGTTGAAAGCCTTCGGCGAAAAGATGCGCGGCTACCGCACCAACGAGGCCGTGCTGGTGGCCGTGGAATCGCGCACCAGCTCGCCGATACGCATCCCGCGCGATCTGGAAACCTTGGAGCATCCGCAGGTGCGTGGGCTTTACCCGTGTGCAGAGGGTGCGGGTTATGCAGGTGGAATAGCCAGCGCGGCCATGGACGGTTTGCGGGTGGCACGGGCTATCGCGGGCGTGAACGCCTGACCCCGCATTAAGCGGAGTAAACCAAGCAGGCAGCGGAACACGCCTTGGTGCTGTCTTCTCCTCGGGGCCGAAAGCAACATGGCCGGTCGCTGGACTTCCCCGGACAGTTAATACCATTTGGAATATGAACACCGACCAATGTTGATATCATTTTGCGCTGGGCCTTGATCTTGTGATTTGAAGTTTGGATCCTTGTGGCGAGAAACCCACAGAAGATGGCGCATCCCAAACGGTTCACGATCAAAG
Organism: Flavobacteriales bacterium; assembly: GCA_038234075.1. GTDB lineage: Bacteria > Bacteroidota > Bacteroidia > Flavobacteriales_F > PHOS-HE28 > PHOS-HE28. The sequence continues at coordinate 11,999 of JBBSUV010000086.1, forward strand.
AAG
>JBBSUV010000087.1:0-11905 GCA_038234075.1 Flavobacteriales bacterium
CCAACTTGTTCATGGCGACCTTCTATATCCTTTCCTCAGCCCTATTGGACCGGTATTATATCGGCCATAGCACCGAACCCGTCCACTAGAGGCTGCGCAAGCACCTAACGGCCCATCGCGGCTGGACCTCCAGAGCAAAGGTCTGGCGCATCGCTTTCTGTGAAGAGCATCCAGATCCTCCGCATATCGACGTGAATTGCAGGTGAAGGCATGCAAAAGCAGAGACCGGTTGGAGGCACTTATCTGTAGCGCAGACCGGTAGCGCATCCCGACCTGGAGGCGGGAGGGTCGAAGGTCCGGATCCTATCACCCCGACGAAGAGAAAGGCCGTTCCGAAAGGGACGGCCCCAACTTGTTCATGGCGACCTTCTAACAAAAAAGGAGAGCGCCCTTTCGGACGCCCTCCCACATGGACCCGACAGAAGCCGGGGTTACGGGTACCAACTGATCACATCTTCGGCAGCAGAACGCTGTCCACGACATGGATCACCCCGTTCGATTGGTACACGTCCGCCGTGGTTACGGTGGCGTGCCCTCCAGTCTCATCATACACTTCCAAGTTCTTCCCGTTCATCTTGAAGGTGAGCATATCGCCTTCCACGGTCTTCATGCTCGCCTTGCCACCACCGGCCTTGATCGCTGCAGCCACAGCCTTGGAATCGAACTTACCTGCCAACACATGGTACGTTAGCACCTTGGTCAACTGGGCCTTGTTCTCAGGCTTCAGCAGGTTGTCCACGGTTCCCTTGGGCAATGCATCAAAGGCTTTGTTCGTTGGAGCGAACACCGTGAATGGCCCTTTCCCTTCCAATGTCTCCACCAGTCCGGCCGCTTTTACCGCCGCGACCAATGTGGTGTGGTCCTTGGAGTTCACCGCGTTCTCAATGATGTTCCTGCTCGGATACATCTCCGCGCCTCCCACCATCACCGTCTTCTCCCCTTTGTCCATCTTATCCTGGGCGAAAGCGCCAAGGCTAAGACCTGTTGCCAGCATCAGCATGGCCATCTTGCTCATCGTGTTCATCGTTCGTGGTTCTGTTTGTGTTTTTTACTTCACAACCACTTACGGAGCCATTCCACCCATCGGATCGGAGCGCATGAAAATTTTCTTGGATCCGTACTGTCCGGACTGCATGGGCGCGCCAGCATCCGCAATGAACGATCAAGTCAAAGTATAGTCACGAAGCCGTTGATCAGCTCACCGGCCGAACAGGTACAATTCGGTAAGGGTGGGGACATCGCATCCGAACAACAAAAAGGCCCGCGACATCCATCGCGAGCATTTTTTGCTGTTCGTTCCTTTTGATCCAAGACCGGCCGCATGAAAAAGATCATCTCCTTCCCTCGCTCTTTACCTGGGTGCAACTGAAGACGATGCGAGAACCGCCGACATGTTCAATTCCCCGAGACCGCGAGCCAAGAGCCCACGGAGGACGAGGAGGCCACGACCAACAGCATCAAGGCGAGCAATGCTACAACGAGCAGATAATCCAAAAAGTGGCGTGTGAGGGTCTTCATCGGTATTGTACTTGGCTTGCGACACAAAAATCCGGCGTAAGCCCCACCTCCACAATCCCCACAAATGGGGATTTTCGCGTTCGAGGCCCGGATCTCCCGGAAGGGCATTTCATCCTATCCTTCTTCAAGTTCATTGCAATTCATCCGGTCATTCAGCCAATGGCAGTTCGATGCTGACCGTAGTGCCATGGCCGAGCGTGGAATCAATGTGGAGCGTACCTCCCAACGCCGTGGCCCTCGAGCGCACATTGTCCAAGCCCATCCCATCCCGTCCACTGGCGGGGTCGAATCCCTTGCCATTGTCGGAGACGATGATGCTCAACCCGTCGGACCTGCGCGTTACGGCGATGGTGATCTCCGACGGGCGGCCGTGCTTTAATGCATTGGACACCAGTTCCTGCACAATGCGGTACACGGTGATCTCTACCGATCGCTCCATGCGCCGGTCCAGGCCGAAGAGTTCCATCTCCACCTCCAAACGCCCCTTTACAACAAGGCTGTTGCGCAGGTCCTCCAAGGCTTGCGCCAGGCCGAAATCGTTCAACGAACCCTGCACCATGTCATGTGAAATGCGGCGGACCTCATCCACGGCATCATCCAGCAGCACATTCACCTTCCGGTACTGTTTGTCCTGCTCGGCATGCATGGCCTCGAGGCGTGATTCCAACGAGCCGAATTGGAGCTTGATCGCACTGAGCATGCTGCCCAAGCGGTCATGAAGATCCTTGGCCACCCGTTCGCGCTCGGTGTCCTGCCCCGAAAGCATGGCATTGAGCACCTGCACCTCATTGTCGTGCATCAGGTCGTTGATGCGCTGCTCGTGCAACTGCTGGGCCTGCACCGCGAGCTTCCGCCGATGTTGAACGTTCCTGTATAGGAGGAAGCTGAGCATGAGCAAGCCCGCCACCGCCAGAAAGAGCGCGTTGCGCTGGGTGGTCCGTCTTTTACGCAGGGCTTGTTCCTGCTCCTTAGCCAGCTTCAACTGCTCGACCTGGGCGATACGGCCCTCGGCGTCATATTTCTCGCGCATCTCCGCCGAAGCCAATTGTTCCGTGGCTTTCTCACCCAGGATGCTGTCCTTCAGAACGAGGTATTGCTTCAGCACCGTCAGGGCCTCATCGTAGCGCCCCAAGGCGCGCAGCGCATCGGCACGGATGCTCAACACTTGGGCCCGCAAGCGGGCCAAGCCGTTCTGCCGGGACAGTACCAAAGCTTGGTCGCATTGCTCCAGCGCCTCGGCCGCCTTTCCCTGCCGCACGTACAAATAGGCCCGGTCGACACGGACCGAGGTGATGCCCTTCTGGTCGCCCGTGGAATGATAACCGGCCATGGCGGCATCCAGATCGGTGCCGGCCTCCACTAAGCGGCCCAGTTCCATCAAGGCCATGGCCCGGTTCAGGAAAGCATCCGCCGCCCGTTGTGCATTGCCGTTGGCGCGGAACAGGGCCAAGGCCGAATCCGCGTACGCCACCACTTCGGCAAAGCGCTTTTCCTTCGACCGCACGGCGGAAAGATCCAGGAATCCGCTGGCGAGCAGGATCGCATCCTTGCGATCACGCGCCTCGGCGACCATCTCTTCATAGAGTTTCCCGGCATCCTCCGTGCGGCCCATGTTCAAGTACAAGGCACCCAGGTTCTCGTATGACTTCCCAAGCGACGGCGACGCGATGCGTTTCCGCAGGACGATGCTGGCGAAGTAGGGCGCGACGGCCTCTTGGTAGCGCCCGGCGGTCATCAAGGCGGCGCCCTTCAGGTTCAGCGTGCGGGCCTGCTCCTCCGCATCGCCCATGCGTTCCGCGACAAGTTCAGCGCGTTCCAGATGTTCCAAGGCCTGCTTCACCTCCCCCCGGTCCGTATACAGGGTGGCCAATTTTTGCGAACTGCTGACCACCCCTTTCAGGAAATTGATGCGCTCACTGATCACCAAGGCCGAAGAAAGTTCCTGGATGGCGCTGTCAAGTTGCCCGAGGACCTGGTGCGCACCGGCCATGCACTGCAGCACCCGGGCTTCACCTTGGGCATTGCCGGTTCGTTTGGCGAGCGTTACGCCTTCACGCGCCAAACGCAAGGCTGCGTGAGGGTCCGTGGTCCGAAGCGTCCAACTGGCGTTCAACAAGGAATCCACCCGGTCGGTCGGACCAGTAACTTGGGCACCGGCATTCAGCAGGAGAACACATCCAAGGGCTAACAACAACGCGCGGGGGACCGCGGACAAGGCAACCCACCTACCACTGCGGCGCTGGTGCCGATGATCGGAGATAACGGTCGACCGATATATGGAAGTGATCATCCTGACGGATCCGATGTTCACCACTCAAAGGCGAAAGAGCGTCCAAAGCTTGTGGAGGGCGCAACGGGGTTCAATTTCACTCGCAGCGTTTCCCCTTTGTTGAACGGAGTGGGATCCTTCGCAACAGCGGTGATCGCCACGTATTGTAGGGCTTCGTTGAATGTCGCGTCCTGCATCAACGGCAGATCCATCAGCCATTCATCGGCTTTCCATACGAAGACAGCTCCGCGAAGAGCATCGAGGTCGACGGAAAGTCCAGTATCCTCCAGATAGACCATGCAGTGGATCACGACGGTCCCATTCTCCATGCGCTCCACATAGCACAGCGGCGTGGGTTCGGGCGCCACTACTGGAATTCCCGGATGGGAAACATCATCCGCGAGAACGGTCATCACCACCACGTCGGTCGTTTCCACTTTCACTTCAACCCGTGCCGGTGCACCGGGCAGGTCCCGATGGACATGCACCATGCAACCGGGATCCTTGAAGGCTATGATCTTTCCGTATACCACCGAGGCAGGGTCAACTTGGAGATCGCTGGCTGTCAACTCGTAAAAAGCACCCGAGCCATGCTTTGAAAGCACCACCAGGCCGAATTTCCTGTGCTCAGAATCGGTAGCAGCATACACGAACGGGTGGTGCTTCAGCCTGTCAGGGAAGCCGTTCCAAGCGACGTTATCCACCTCGGTGAGCGTGTTATACTTTAAAGGAAGGGGAATGATCGGGTAAGTCATGTGTGGGAGGTGGGATGAGAGGAGTACAAAAGGCCCTAGAGCGCAGAGAATGCGAGGAAGATCGGGTTCTAACGTGGTCGGTGGCTGGCTGCTGATCGTTGTTCGTTCATGCACAACACCAACCCCTTTCCATGGCATATTTCACGAGGCCGGCGGTGTTGCGGAGATCGAGCTTATGCAGGATGTTCTTTCGGTGGGTGTCAATGGTCTGGGTGCTCAGGAAGAGCGTGGTGGCGATCTCCTGCGTGGTGCATTCCCTACAGATCAGCATCACCACCTCTTTCTCGCGCTTGGTGAGGGAAACATATCCATCCGCCCTGCCGCGGTCCTTGAAGCGATCCGTCCCATCCAGCATCCGCTGCACTTCCGCAGCGATGTAGCGCTCGCCTGCAGCCACGGCGCGCAAGGCCGTGCGCAGCTCTTCCTTCCCTACGTTCTTCAGGAGGAAGCCACTCGCCCCGGCCTCCAGCACTTCGTGTACGAATTCCTTGTTGCCATACATGGTGAGCATCAGCACCCGGGTGGACTTGCAGCACTTCATCAATTCGCGTGTAACCTCAATGCCGTCCATTTTCGGCATACTGATATCCATCAGCACCACGTCCGGTCGTAGCTCCTTCGCACGTTCCATCGCCTCAAGCCCATTGGACGCACGCCCAACGATCTGCACATCCGCTTCATGCTGCAGAAGTGCCTCCAGTCCGTCAAGGATGATCGATTGGTCGTCGGCGAGAAGAAGTGTCATGATGGTGACCGCTTTCTGACTGACAAAATTCGTTCGGAATGCCATAAGTAAAAATACCCATTTATGGGTATTTAAACATCGGATCCGCCTACTGTCCACGGCCGTTCACCGATCATCCGGTTCTTGGAAAGCAGTCTCGGCGGGCGCTACTACTTTTGCGCCCTTCCCTTTTACATGCCCCTGTTCCTCCGGACCCTTCTCAGTGCATTGCTCATTGCTGTGGCTTTCGCTGCGGTCGCCCAGCGCCATTCCGTAAGCGGCTACGTCACCGATTCCGCCACGGGCGAGGCACTTATCGGGGCCACCGTCTTCATCCAGGAGCTCAACAAGGGCGTGGGCTCCAACAACTATGGCTACTATTCAGCCACCTTGGACCAAGGCACCTATACGTTGGTGGTGAAATACATCGGCTATGCCGACCTGAAGCGGACGGTGGATCTCACGGCCGACCGGAAGGTGAACCTGAAGCTCAGCACCACCGTGCAGGTGATGAAGGCCGTGGAGATACAGGGCGAAAGGACAAAGAGCCAGATAGAAAGCACCGACATGGGCCGCATGGACGTGGACGTTACCAAGTTGCAGACGCTGCCCGCGCTGCTGGGGGAAGTGGACATCCTGAAGACGATCCAATACCTGCCCGGCGTGAAGAGCAACGGCGAAGGCAACAGTGGCTTCTACGTGCGCGGCGGAGGGCCGGACCAGAACCTGATCCTGCTGGACGAGGCCACGGTGTACAACGCCAGCCATCTCTTCGGCTTCTTCAGCGTGTTCAATGCCGACGCCGTGAAGGACATCGAACTGATCAAAGGCGGCATGCCCGCTTACTACGGCGGTAGGACCAGCAGCGTGCTGGCCATCACCATGAAGGACGGCAACGACAAGGAGTTCCATGGCCAGGGTGGCATCGGCGTCATCAGCAGCCGCCTCACGCTGGAAGGGCCTATCGTAAAGGAGAAAAGCTCCTTCATCGTGAGCGCGCGACGCACCTATATCGATGCACTGACCAAGCCTTTCATCAACAAGGAAAGCACCTTCGCAGGCAGTGGCTACTACTTCTACGACCTCAACGCCAAGGCCAATTACCGCCTCAGCGACAAGGACCGCTTCTTCCTCAGCGGCTACTTCGGGCGCGACGTGTTCAACCTCAACGGCAGCCAACCCGGCAGCCCGAAATTCAAGATCCCCTGGGGCAATGCTACGGTGAGCGGCCGTTGGAACCACGTCTTCGGCCCCAAGCTCTTCCTCAATACCACAGCCATCTTCAGTGATTACAAGTTCTCCTTCACCGGAGGCCAGGACGATTTCGGTTTCAAGCTCAGTAGCGGCATCCGCGATTATGGCCTGAAGATGGACTTCAACCAATATCCGAACATCCGCCACAACGTGCGCTACGGCTTCCAGTACACCTACCACATCTACACGCCCAGCACTGTGGCCGTGAACAGCGGGGACACCGACTTCAACATCGATACACCGAGCAAGCTGAACGCGCACGAGGCCGCAGCCTATATCCAGGACGACTTCGATGTCACCGACCGGTTCCGGATCAACGCCGGGCTGCGCTTCAGCTGGTTCGCCCACGTGGGTCCCTTCCACGAGTACATCACCAATGAAATGGGCGAGAACACCGGTGCCAAGGACTATGGCAGCGGCGACATCATCAAGCAGTACAGCGGCCTGGAGCCACGTGTTTCCATGCGCTATACCATCGATAAGAAGAACAGCCTGAAAGCCAGCTTCAACCGCAACCTACAATACGTGCACCTCGCCAGCTTCAGCTCCATCGGCCTGCCGACGGACACGTGGATCCCCAGCGGAAAGAATGTGAAACCGCAGGAAGCCGTACAGTACGCCTTGGGCTGGTTCCGCGACTTCAAGGAGCGCAAGTACGAAGGCAGTATCGAGCTGTACTACAAGGACATGGCGAACCAGATCGAATATGCCGAAGGGGCCAGTCCACAGAATGGTGGCAACGCCAACTACGACCAGGACCTCGTGTTCGGAAAAGGATGGAGCTATGGTGCCGAGTTCTTCCTGAAACGCCGCTTGGGCAAGCTCACCGGTTGGGTCGGCTACACCTGGAGTAAGACCGAGCGTAAATTCCCCTCCATCGACAACGGCGATCCCTTCCCCAGCCGCTGGGACCGTCGCCACGATGTGAGCGTGGTGGCCGGCTATGAACTGAACGACCGCTGGACCTTCGGCGGCACGTTCGTCTACAGCACCGGACAGGCCGCCACCCTGCCCGTGCAACGCTATTTCATCGAAGGACGTTTAGTGAGCCAATTCACCCAGCGGAACGGTTTCCGCATGGCTCCTTATCACCGCCTGGATATCGCCGCCACGTTGAAGAACAAGCCGACCAAACAGGTGAAGGACAAAACTTCAGGGGAGTTGACCACGGTGCAGCGCAAATACCGCAGCAGCTGGACCTTCTCTGTGTATAACGTGTACAACCGCAAGAACCCGTACTTCATCTATTTCTCCACGGAAGGGGATTCAGGGCTGGCGGGATTACAGTTGAAAGCCAAGCAGGTCTCGTTGTTCAGCATCCTGCCTTCGATCACATGGAATTTTGAGTTCTAGGATGAACCGCAGCAGCTACTTCATTACTTCACGCTTCCTCTTCATCGCGGTGCTTCTAGCTATGCTAACCTCCTGCGAGAAGGACATCACCGTGGACCTACCCCAGGTGCCGGAGCAACTCGTGGTCGAGGGGACCATCGAGCCTGGCTCACCTCCTTTTGTGATCATCACCCGCACACAACCCTTCTTCTCTCCCACGGATCTGAATTCCATCGCCAACATGTTCGTCAGCGGCGCTACGGTCACGGTGACCAGCAACGGCGAGGTGTGGACGTTGAACCAGCTGTGCAGCAATTTGCTGGACTCCGCTTCGATCGTCTTGGCTGCGGAGTCCACGGGCCTGAGTCCGGTCCTGCTCGCATCGGCCAACATCTGCATCTATACCTCGATCAATCAAGGAGATACCGGCGTCGTCGGCCGTACCTATCGGTTGGATATCAGCGCAGAGGGGAAGACATTGTCCGCCGTCAGCACCATCCCCGGCCCGGTTCCATTGGATTCCGTCTGGTTCGAACTGGCCTTGCAAACCCCTGGCGATGACAGCCTCGGCTTCGCTTGGGCACGCATCACGGATCCGGATACCATGGGCAACGGCTACCGCTGGATGGCCCAGCGCATCAACCACCGCGCGAACGGAGAGGTGAAGGACCCGAACTACATCTCGCCTCTTGGAAGCACATACAACGACAAGTACATCAACGGCCTCACCTTCAACTTCACCGAAAGCCGCGGTCAACAGTACTTCGCCGGAAACCCCGAGGACAACAATGAGGAACAGGGTTTCTTCAAGGTCGGCGATACCATCGCGGTGAAGGCTTTGACCATCGGCCGGAAGGAGTACGACTTCTACAGCTCATACGACACGAACGTGGGTACCCTGGGCGACCTCTTCAGCACTCCCGCGAACGTCAAAAGCAACATCACCGGTGGTCTGGGCATCTGGGCCGGAAGGGGTGTTTACTTGGACACCATTATTTGTGCTCCTTGACGGTGTTCTTCAGTTGTCAGTTGTTCGTTGTCGGTTGTCAGCCTGCCCCGGACTTGAGCGGGGGCGTTCTCAATGGGGGGCGCCGCTCGCTCCGATCTTGCCGTGAGTTGCCTTACTCTGGGTAAAGTGTCCACGGATGTTATCGGCAGCCTGACAACGAGCAACTGACAACGGACAACTACCCACTAACCTCCACAGAGTAAATTCGCGTCCGCCACCTGAAATGGTGGATCCCTGAAAACCATGAGCACCACTCCTGAAGTCCTCGACTGCCTGATCATCGGATCGGGTCCTGCAGCCTACTCCGCCGCCATCTATGCCGCCCGTGCCGACCTGAAGCCCGTGGTGATCGAAGGCCCTGTGCCCGGTGGCCAGCTCACCACCACCACCGAGGTGGACAACTACCCCGGCTATCCGGACGGACGCAGCGGCCCGGAGATGATGGAGGACCTGAAGCGACAGGCCCAACGATTCAAGACCGATGTGCGCAGCGGATGGGTGACCAAGGTGGACTTCACTGGGCCCATGCACAAGGTGTGGGTGGACGAGAAGACGGAGATCCATGCCCGCACGGTGATCATCGCAACGGGTGCCAGCGCCAAGTGGCTCGGCCTGCCCAATGAGATCCGCATCCGCGACAGCGGCGGCGGTGTATCGGCCTGCGCGGTGTGCGACGGCTTCTTTTACAAAGGCCAGAGCGTAGCCATCGTGGGTGCCGGTGACACCGCTGCGGAGGAAGCCTCCTATCTCGCCAAGCTCTGCCCCAAGGTGTACATGCTCGTGCGCCGCGATGAGTTCCGCGCCAGCAAGGCCATGGAACATCGCGTGAAGAATAGCCCGCAGATCGAAATATTGTACAACACCGAGGTGAAGGACGTGCTCGGCGACCAGGTCGTGGAAGGCGTCCTCGCGGTGAACAACAAGACCGGCGAAGAGCGCAAGCTGGATGTCACCGGCCTCTTCATCGCCATCGGCCACACACCCGCCACGCAGCTCTTCAAGGACTGGTTGGACATGGACGCACAGGGCTACCTCAAGCACGATCCGGACCGCGCCAGCACCAAGATCCCCGGCGTGTTCGTCTCCGGCGATGCCGCTGACCGCGTGTACCGCCAAGCTGTCACCAGTGCCGGTACGGGCTGCATGGCCGCGTTGGATGCCGAGCGGTATCTAGCTACACAAGGGCATTGAGAAAGGCCGGATGCCTTACCGCGTGATCGCGGGCACCACTAACGCGACTTCAAGCCGTGACCATCGTCACGCGCTATTCCAGTGCTATCGATCTTCCTTCCGCGCCTGAAGATGCTCCTGCTTCAATGCGAATGAACCACGGATGCACCCGGATGGGCACAGATCAAATTAGTACTGCCTATCCCCACCCCGACAGCAACACAGATACGAGCTATCCGTGTTTATCCGCGTGCATCCGTGGTTAAAGGTTTCTTTTGAAGCCGCGCCCAACGGGCGCATAGGACCCGATGGCCTGGACTTTATTCGTGGAGCGATCCACTTCTTTCTACATTTCCCGCCATGGCCTCTTTGACCCAAGGGCCGGACCTGCAACGACCCGCACCACCACCGGCCATGAAGCTGCCCTACTACAAGAACCTGGACGGCGTCAGGGGCATCGCGGCTTTGCTGGTCATGGTCTTTCATTTCTTCCACGGTTTCAACCCCGTGGAAGGGGCACCCCCGATCCTCAACAAACTGTCCGCATTCGGCCAGACCGGGGTGGACCTCTTCTTCGTCCTGTCGGGGTTCCTGATCACCCGGATCCTGATCGATACCAAGGAGAAGGAAGGCTATTTCAAGAATTTCTACGTGCGCCGGACGCTGCGCATCTTCCCGCTCTACTACCTCTTCCTCATCCTTACCTATTACGTTCTTCCCCACTTCATCCCCGTGCAGCCAGCGACACTGCACCAGCAACTCCCCTACCTCACCTACCTGCAGGACTTCGCGATCACCTTCAACTGGAATACGGTCGGGCCCGGCCACTTCTGGTCGCTGGCGGTGGAAGAGCACTTTTACCTGTTCTGGCCGCTCGCCGTGCTTTTCCTGTCAAGGAAGAACCTCCTCAAGTTGATCATTGGCATCGTGCTTTTCGCCTTGGTGCTTAGGGCCTTCATGTTCTCCAACGGCTATGAGGTGTTCTACTTCACCTTCACCCGCTTTGACGCCTTGGCCATCGGCTCGGCACTGGCGCTCCTGGAATTGAGGAACGCCTTTCAGCCGAAGAACCTCAAGTGGTTCTTGCTGCTGATCGTCGCCGTCGCCATTCCAACGGCCGTGATCTGGACCCAATTCTCCGGTGCGGGCGCGCTCTACGTCCAGGTGTTCAAATACCTCTTCGTCTCCTTGATCTACTTCGCCATCATCGGTGCCGTCATCTCCCTTCGTTCAGGCCATCCGGTGAATTCAGTCCTGAGGTCCCGGTTCCTCAGCTATACCGGAAAAGTGAGCTACGGCCTGTACGTCTACCACCCGATCATCTACTTCATCTGCTTCCACTACATCGACACCGGTTCCGTGCCGCTGAACATCGGGATCCGTTTCATTATCACCTATGTCGTTGCAGCTTTGAGCTATCACCTCATCGAGGAGCGGTTCCTGAAGTTGAAGAAGTTCTTCGCGTTCGAGAAGCCGACGATGGCTGCGAAGTAGATAGTGCTCCAGAGTTCTGGGATCTGGACCCGATGAGCTTGCACTTGCCGTTTTTCGCGACCCCGGCTCGGGGGCCGGGGTGACAACCACAGGAAGGTTTGGTGCTTGAATAGCCGCGCTGGGCGCGGCTATTCAAGCACCAAACCCAAGAACGAATGTCATTCCGGGCCTGACCCGGAATCGCGCAAATGACATGCCCGGAAATCATCCCGGACAACAGATCAGCGAATCACGAATTAGGGTTAATGGACAAAACGAATGGCGCAACCTTCGGTATGCCTTGCCTGGCTTAGGTTAGGGTCGATTCAAAGGTCATGAACAAAAAAACTGCTCTTGGTGTGATGGTCGGGTTATCAACAAATATGGCCAGGTCCGAGGCA
>JBBSUV010000088.1:0-10780 GCA_038234075.1 Flavobacteriales bacterium
CACCCCGAACTTCAGGTACAGGGCCTTCCGGTGATCGTCCACCGTGCAGGGGCTGATGCCCATGCGATCCGCGATCGCCGCGCGCGACAGTCCGGCCAGATCGGAGATGAGCTCCAGGTATACCAACTGCTTATCCGTGGGGGGCAGCACCTCTCCTTTTACGTTGCCCTGCTTCAGCTTGCGCGGCGCTTGCCGCAGCGCGTCGGCAGCGGTAGCATGCACACCCCCGGCGGCCAGTATGCCCACGGCCTTCATCAGCTCCACGTCGCAGGTGGTGGTACTCTGAAGGAGTGCGTGCGCGCCCACATCCGCGAGCTGGCTGTTGATGTGTGGCGTCAGTTGCCCCAGCACCAGCACCGCTGGCGGGGCGGGGAGCCGCTTCAGCCAGCGGATCGAATCCAGCAAAAGGGTGGTCGCGCCGCAGTAATGCAACAGTACGATGTGGGCGCCCGCGGCCGGCCACGAGCTGCGCAAAAGCTCCAGCCTGTCCATCTGCTGCACTACCTGCACCATCTTGCCCTTTTCCAGTACTTGGCAAAGGATCATGCGCATCAGCACTTCTGCATGCACAAGCACTACGGTTAATGGGATAGGGTGGTGGACCATTCCGCATTGTATTCATGGCAATATATCAATTTGGTCCATTGCACAGGGGGCTCTCAAAGTGCCCCCCGGGCAAGGTTGATCCTGGCGTTGGCCTTGAAGGCTGTTGGCTTTTCAGGCGAATTCAGGCTGTTGGCCGCTTGGCATTCAAAGCGCATTCGGCCTCTCTGGGCCTGGGCGAAGTCGAAGGTTGGTGCATTCAGGTATTGTGGCCTCAGGCTTTGGGCTCAGGCCGGTGTATGGCCTCTGGCACACTCCTTCCTTGAGCGGCACTTCACTGGCGCGAGCGCAATTTCAGTAAGTTAAGTAAGCGATGGATGTACGATTGTCATGCCGGGCCGCCCCCGCAGGGTTGGCGGACCCGGTATCACACCCGCCAGTGCCGGAGAATGCCTGCCGAGTGTGACCCCGGGTCTTCGCCCGGTGTGACAGCGCACTCGGCAAAAAACCGAGCGTGCGCATCCACTTCACTGGCGCGAGCGTCCACGCTCGTGCCTCTTCAGAAAGTTGGCTCGCATGCTCAAGCGCACAAGCGTGGACGCTCGCGCGAGTTGAGAGGACCCTGCGCAAGGGAGGGCTTCCGGACCTTGGGCGCTTTCAGCGCATTGCGACCATTCCGATCCGGGGGAAGGCTCGTTCGCTGGCGCCGGCCTCGCTGCACTCTATTTCATATGCATCGCATTGTGCTCTATGCGCATCGACAGATCCCCAAACCGCGCGGAGAGGGCCACGCCGCCGGCTAAAAGCACGATCGTGAGGATCGCAACCCAAACCTTGCTCGCGGTCGGGACGCTGCTGGCCTGTGCCATCTCTCCCGGCATGGATGCCCCGGCGCCGCTCGATCTGCGCATATCCATTGCATCGGCGCCACCTGCCATTGTATTCATATCATGCTGTAATGGCGGGACCTTTGTGCCTCCTTTACCGAGGACCCGTTCGGTTCCCATTCCATGTTTCAGGTGACTTTTGACCAGCCACCAATTGACCGGATAGGCAAAGGCAGCGCCGAAGAGGGTTGCCAACGACATGATCCCCCAGAAGTGTGCGCTGGTCGGCGACATCGATCGCATGTCGCTGGTCATCAGGATAGCCATGACGGGGAACATTCCCGCCATCATCACATTCATGGAAACCGTCTCCGGGAAAAATACTTTCTTGACCACCTGCCAGTAACTGCCACCAAGCATGCTTCTCGCGAAAAGAGCCTGGAAGATCAGCAGCCCGAAGCCAAAGCCGGCCACATACTCGACCACCATATCCAGGCCCATGGGCAGCCCGAGCAAACCGGTGATCACCGCCGCGACAATAATCCCTGTCGCATCGCCTGCCACACAATGGATGGTCGAACCGACCGCTTGCTTCCAGAGCGGCACGATGAAGACCTCGTGTGTGATATGCCGCGGCTCCCGACAGGAAAGCCAGTAAATGACCAAGCCGATCGGCCCGGTGTAGAGCGTGACGGCGATCCAGGCCCACCTCATGATCTTCATCTCGGGGGTCCGCGTAAAGAGGTCATACGCCACGTACGCTGTGGAAAGGAACGTCAACGCGAACCAGATCCACAGCAGAACATCGATCGAATTGTTCGTGTACATCATCTGGCTCATAAGGGATCGGTGTGGGTGACTTTTCCGAAAGCTAGGTCGAAGGCGACGGCTGGTGCGCGTGAGGAATAGGGCTATCGCGCCTTGGACCGCATGGTATTGTCGAGATACAGTTCGGGGTAGGCTGCGGCCTCACGTTCCCGCTCAGTGACTTCTTGGGGTCATCATGTACCAATGGCAGAGAGTCAAAGCTATGCGGCGAACAAGGCCAAGTTCTCATCCCATGGTTTTTCCGCACTGTGGCCCCACCCCAACTCTGGCGAGAGCGTCGCGCTCGTGCGTGTTTCACGGAATAATGAAGAACGAGCGAGCGTCACTCGCGCTGGAGCGGGGACACACACCATGCTTGAAAACTAGGATGATGACACTTTGTTGCGTGCGCTCATTTCCCGCATCTTCGCTCCATGTCCACCGACTCCGCCGCGCAGTTGCAGGCCTTCATTACCAAGTGGGAAGCCAGCGGTGCCGCCGAACGCGCCAATGCGCACCTCTTCATCAACGACCTCTGCGGGGTGCTGGGCGTGGAACCACCCGAGCCCAAAACGCCTGATGAGCGCGAGAATGCCTACGTATTCGAGAAGACCATCCCGAGTGCTACGGACAGCAACAACTTCATCGACCTCTACAAACGCGGCCACTTCATCCTCGAAACGAAACAGGGCGCCAACGCGGTAAGGGCGGATCATGATCCGCCCCTATCCGCCGATGGCGAACAACGCCAACGCGCCCTGAAGAAAGGCCACGGCACCCGCGGCACCCACGGCTGGGACGTGGCCATGGAGAAAGCCCGCAACCAAGCCGAGCGGTACGCCCGCCGCCTGCCTAAGAGCGAACTGACCGATGGCCTGAGGCCGCCCTTCCTGGTGATCGTGGATGTGGGCCATAGCATCGCCCTCTATGCCGATTGGACCCGCGCCGGGGGCCACTATGCGCCCTTCCCGGATCCCGCCAGCTACCGCATCAAGCTGAAGGACCTGCTGCGCCCGGAGATCCGCGAGCGCCTGCACACCCTGTGGACCGATCCCCTCTCGCTGGACCCCAGCCGCCGCAGTGCCAAGGTGACCCGCGAGGTGGCCGACCGCTTGGCCCAACTGGCCCGGGCGCTGGAAGGCAAGTACCCGCCCGAAGAGGTCAGCGGCTTCCTCATGCGCTGCCTCTTCACCATGTTCAGTGAAGATGTGGACCTGCTGCCGATGGGCAGCTTCACGCGGCTGCTGGGCGACCTGAAACAGAAGCCGGAAAACTTCGTGCCCGCGCTGGAAAGCCTGTGGAAGAGCATGGACAAAGGCGGCTTCTCGCCGTTCCTGAACGAAAAATTGCTGCGCTTCAACGGCGGACTCTTCGCGCACCCCAAGGCCCTGCCGCTCTCGGCGGACCATATCCAATTGCTCATAGAGGCCGGCACCGCCAACTGGAAGGAGGTGGAACCCGCCATCTTCGGCACCCTGCTGGAGCGCGCGCTGGACCCGCGCGAACGCCACAAGCTGGGCGCACACTACACGCCCCGTGCCTACGTGGAGCGGCTGGTGAACCCCACCGTGATAGAGCCGCTGCGCACCCAATGGCAAAGCGTGCAGGTGGCCGCGCTGCGCCATGCGGAGGACGGCAACAACGCCAAGGCCATCAAGGAGGTGGAAGCCTTCCTGCACCAGCTCGCCACGTTGCGCATACTGGACCCGGCCTGCGGCAGCGGCAACTTCCTCTATGTGACCTTGGAACTGCTGAAGCGCCTGGAGGGCGAAGTGCTGAACACCCTGCACGACCTCGGCGCCACCAGCAAAATGGAAATGGAAGGCGTGATGGTAACGCCCGCCAACTTCTTCGGAATCGAAGTGAACCCTCGCGCCGCCGACATCGCCGAACAGGTCCTGTGGATCGGTTTTCTGCAATGGCACCTGCGCACCCACGGCAACCTGCACACCTTGCAGGAGCCCATCATCAAGGACCTGCACAACATCGAAAAGCGCGATGCCGTGCTGGACTGGGACAGCATTACGCCGCTGCTGGATGCCGAAGGCCAGCCCGTGACCCGCTGGGATGGCCGCACCACCAAGCCGCACCCGGTAACGGGGCGAGGAAGTGCCCGATGCGGATGCCCGCGTGCCGCAGTACCAATACCACAACCCGCGCCCGGCCAAATGGCCACAGGCCGATTACATCGTGGGGAACCCGCCGTTCATTGGGAATAAACGGATGCGTGCGGCTCTTGGTGATGGATACACCGAAGCTTTGCGTGATGCGCATAAGAAGGTCCCTGAGTCATGTGATTTTGTGATGTACTGGTGGGACCACGCTGCGCGCCTAGTGGCTGAGAAGAAAGCAAAGCGCTTTGGGTTCATCACTACTAACAGTATCACGCAGACATTCAATCGAAAGATCGTCAGTGGCTATTTGGATGCGAAGAAGCCGCTCTCACTTGCATTTGCGGTTCCAGATCACCCTTGGGTCGATAGCTCAGATGGTGCAGCCGTCCGTGTAGGAATGTCTGTTGGTGTTCTCGGCTCACAGCTTGGGATGCTTCTTGTTATCGAGAGTGAAACAGACGTTGAAGGCGAAGACGCTTCAGAGGTTTCATTCACTCAGCATACTGGAAGGATTTTCGCTGACCTTTCAACTGGGGCAAATGTGGCAGGCGCAGTACAGTTGCTTGCAAATAGTGAGTTGGCAAGCCAAGGTGTCACACCTCTGGGTCTTGGCTTTCGCATTGATGAAGAGCAAATAATTAAGTGTGGATATAGTCCCAATGACTTACCACCAGTGATTAAGCGCTACTGTATCGGGCGTGATATCGTTCAGCGCTGGGAGGAGAAGTATATCATTGACTTCTACGGTTTGACTGAAGGAGAAGCTCGAACCCAGTACCCTGCACTAATGCAAATCGTTCAGGATTTGGTTAAGCCTGAACGGATGGAAAAGAAGAGAGACAGTTATCGCGCGAATTGGTGGATTTATGCAGAACCTCGCGCGATGCTCCGTAGGGCTTTGGTCAACGTGGACCAATACGTTGCAACTTGCCGCACAGCGAAGCACCGGCCATTCGTCATGCTGGATAAAACCGTACTGCCGGATGCAAAAGTTGTCGCAATCGCCTTAAATGACTTCTACCACTTGGGCGTGCTATCAAGCAAAATCCATGAGACTTGGGCAATAGCAACTGGTGCATGGATGGGTGTAGGGAATGATTCCAACTATAACCATTCAGAATGCTTCGTGAAGTTTCCCTTCCCCGCGGCCACCGAAGCGCAGCAGGCCACCATCCGGTCCTTGGGGGAGCAGTTGGATGCGCACCGCAAACGGCAACAAGCGCAACACCCGGAGCTTACTATGACGGGTATGTACAATGTACTGGAGCGTGTTAGAGGGTTTACCACGGAGGCACAGAGGCACGGAGAAGAGCAGGGTAAGGGAGGCAAAGAGGGCGCTGGCGCGCCGTTGAATGCGAAAGAGAAGCTGATCTACGAGCAAGGGCTGGTGGGCATCCTGCGCCAATTGCACGATGAACTGGATGCCGCCGTGGCCGATGTCTATGGCTGGTCCGACCTCCGTCATTCCGGGCTCGACCCGGAACCCCGGCTTAGTTCCGACCCATCTCAGGGACACCCGGAACCCCGGCTTAGTTCCGACCCCTCCCCGGCGGGCACCGGATCCCAAATCACCGACGAGATCCTCACCCGCCTCGTAGCCCTCAACGCCGCCCGCGCCGCCGAAGAGGCCCAAGGCCACATCCGCTGGCTGCGCCCCGAGTACCAAGCACCCAACGAACAGCCCGCCGCCAAGCAAGGCAAGCTGATCGAAGAAGAGGAAGAGATCGCCGCCGCCCCGGCCGAACTACTGCCCTGGCCCAAGGAACTGCCCCAACAAGCCGCCGCCGTCCGCGAAGTGCTCCGCACCCTCCAAGGCCCCGCCGCTGTGGATGCCATCGCGGCGCACTTTGCTGGCAAGAAAACGCCAAAGCGGGTGAAGGAGATCGGGGAGTTGGTGGAGACGTTGCGGGCGTTGGGGGTGGGGTGAGGGGGGACAACGAACATTGGAGCGCTCCTTAACTTGACTGTAGACCATTCTGAATGCTCATACAATCCCTCACCCACTCAGTGCGATTGCGCCATCAAGCATGCATCTGCCAACGAAGAGCTGCCGGGATCATACCTTGCCATCGAAAACGTACGGTTGAAAGATGAGTGTCTACTCTTTTACAAAGTCTAACCGCTGGCCCTATCTAAGCCCCCTCAGGTATCCTGGTGGGAAGGCTATTCTTTACCCGATCTTGCGAGACCTTGTCGAAATGAACCTTGGCAAGTCGCGCATTTATGCGGAGCCTTATGCAGGTGGATGTGGGGCAGCATTGGAACTATTGTTCAACGGTGTCGTCGACGAGGTTATGCTGAATGATGCAGACCCGCATATCTACGCCTTTTGGCAGGTGGTCCTAAACGACACCGATTGGTTAGTGAACCGGATAAATTGCGTGAGTGTTTCATTAACTGAATGGAGGCTCCAACGGCGGATTTATGACAATCATGAAAACCACAGCCGAAAGGAGGTGGCCTTCTCCACCTTCTTTCTGAATCGCTGCAATCGTGGTGGCATACTTCCTAAGGCTGGTCCGATCGGAGGGTTTGATCAGACAGGCAACTTTCTCATTGACGCACGCTTTCATAAAGCGCATCTCATTGAACGCATTCTTAGCATCGCAGATAAGCGTGAGCAGATCACGTTTGAGAATCTTGATGCATCGAACTTCATCTGTGCCCGCTTAGCTCAGTTTCGTAATAGCCGCTTGCTTATGTACATCGACCCACCCTACTATGTGCAAGGTGAGGGTCTCTACCTGAACCACTACACCTCAAAGGACCATGCAGCCATAGCACAGTTGCTCCGTACACGCAGGCACCGCAATTGGGTTCTTTCTTACGACAAGGTGCAACCCATACTGGATCTTTATCAAGGCATGAACACTCTGTATTTCGATCTTCAGTATAGCTTACAGAATGTGGCAGTAGCAAAGGAGATCATGGTCTTCTCTGACTCTCTGAAAGTACCAAACGCAGTGAGTAACATGTTCCTCTCATGAGCAAACCAACGCATCAAATCGACAGGGTCAATATCGGGGACCTCCATCTTGATTGGAAAAACCCACGACTTGCTGAATTCGGCATCACTGCCCGTACTGGTGAGCCTGAGATCCTCAACGTACTCTGGGAAAATATGGCGGTCGAGGAAATTGTTTTGTCGATGGTTGCCCATGGGTTTTTTGACACCGAGCCGCTGATTGCGACCAAAGAGGACGGCAAAGTGATCGTACTCGAAGGGAACAGACGTTTAGCCGCCGCCAAGATCATCCGCGATATCAGCATCGTTGACGGAAAACTCAAGCCTGAGGTACTTAGCCGGATAAATGCAGAACTCAAAGAAGGGTTGAAGGAACTACCGATTATCCAAGTCGAGGACAGAGAACAGGCATGGCGTTTTATTGGCTTCAAGCATATCAATGGCCCAGCGAAATGGAACAGTTTTGCAAAAGCGCAACACATAGCACAGGTCCACAAGGAGTATGAAATTGCGCTCACCGAGATTGCCTTCCAGGTCGGAGATACGCACAACACGGTGCAGAAGCTATTTCAAGGCATGATGGTCATCGAGCAAGCCGAAAAACTGAAGGTATTCAATCGTGAAGATGTGAAGAGGGGTCGACTCTATTTCTCACATCTGTACACGGCACTTCAATATGATGGGTATCAATCCTTCTTGAATCTTGCAGACAAGAGCTTCGAAATAGTGGACCCTGTCCCGAAGGCGAAAAAAGAGGAACTCGAGGAACTTCTGCTCTGGCTCTATGGCAGTAAGAAGCGTGACATCGAGCCGTTGATTCGGCAGCAAAATCCCAACCTAAGCCAGCTTGAAGAGGTCGTCAGCCACCCGCAAGCCTTGGCCTCCCTGCGCGCAGGTGCAACACTTGAAGCCGCATATGAAATCAGTCAACCCAAGAAGCGGATTTTCGAAGACAATCTCTATCAGGCCGAGAGAAACATGCGCAAGGCATGGGAGTACGTGGCTGATGGGTACGATGGAAGCGAAAGCTCTCTTGCAACCGCCAAATCTCTATCTACACTAGCTGATGACCTTTTTGCCAAGATGGATGAGATGATTTCAAAAAAGCGACGCAAGAAGTAGCTCGGCTTGCGCAATACCTTGACCAATGGGCTACAAATTCAAAAGCGGCATCACTCGTAACGCAAACCAAAATGAGGTGGCGGACTACTGGGAGGTGGAGTGTTTGAAGCGTGCTGATCACTCTGCTTCGGTCCTGGATGTGCGTAAGGAACGTGGAATTTCAGATGACATCCAAGAAACGGATGATGACGATATAGTGGATATCAAACTCGAAGATGAAGATCAAACTGCTACAGAAGAACTAATACGAAGAATCAGCGGCTGTAATGGTCGTTATCCATTCAACCTGATTGGTCCTGGGCACAACCTTGTTTTCACGCCTCTCGAGAACCAAGAAGAGTTTGGTTATCTATTCCTCTTGGCTGCCACACGTTCGAACATGCGCTCCGACAAGGTGCACGATGGCATTGATGGCACCCATTTATTCGAGGAGATTTGTGCACTTGCCCTAAGACGATTCTTAGGGCAACGATCTAAGTCCATTGTTTTTGGCACAGGAAGCGATGGTGGGTTTGTGGCATCACTTGAAATGCTTAGAAAGGAACTACGGGAAGTCACACTACACCCACCATTGAAGTCTGATACTTACCCTCCTCAAGACGACAAATTAGACGTGGTAGCTTGGATCCCTTTCACAGACGACCTTCCGTCCAAGTTGATGTGCTTCGCTCAATCAAAGACTGGCACTGGCTGGCAGAAATACACAACTCAGTTAACAATCGAAGGATTTGTGACCCGATGGTTTTCGCGCCAGCCTGCGATAAAACCGATCCCAACATTCATGATCACGGATTCCGTCATTGTGGGAGATTTCCATCATAGAGCAACTCCAAACCTTCTATTCGACAGGTGCCGTATAGCTGAGTACATGGACTTCACCGGGGAGGAAGAATTATTCTCTCGGGTCATCAAGTGGACTAAGGCAGCTCTATTTCATCATAACATTTCAGTCTGAAGCTGCTTTGACCTCAACCTGTGCGAGCGTCCACGCTCGTTTCTGTAATCCTTCTTCAACGTTCTTTCAATGCGCTTAGGCGTGTGTGAAGGGAAATGCACGAGCGTGGACTCCCGCTCACGCAAGTCTTCCCGGCCAACCAAACTTTGCGCTCCAACACGAACAGCCGGGGCGACTTGTGGGTGCTATACGATGCATCCATCCGCACGTATCCGTGAAGTCTTCGGACTTCACCCACCCGCGCCTACCTTGGGAAAGTGGACCCTCTTCTGGTGCGAGCGTCGTCGCTCTTGTCTGCGTTTCTTCCTCAACTGTCTTTGAATGCGATGTGGCGTGGGTGAAGGGTAGCGCACGAGCATCGGACGCTCGCGCGAATCGAGGGATCACAAAGCCAAAGCAACTTGTTGGAAAGACGGACCGTCTACTCTGTCGGATACCTATCCATGGTTTCGGTAGCGCGCCTTCAACCCAAAAGAGAATTGATGAAACATCTGTATACACTGCTCCTCTTTGCGGGCTTTAGTTCGTTCTGCTTCGGCCAAGCGCCGTGTGACACCTTGTTGGTAGCATCCTTTACCCCACAACACGGGGAAGGCAACAGCTATGTGTTCCACAACACCTCCAGTTCCGATTCACCGCTCCACACTTTCTATAACTGGTCGTTCGGCGATGGTGCTACCCAAAGCGATCACACGGGCACGCACACGTATGCGGAAGCAGGGTCCTATATGGTTTGCCTATATGCCGTCCTGGAAGGCTGCACGGACACCATCTGCCAAGAACTACAGGTGCTGGGCGATAGCGGTCCGGATTGCAACGCGCAATTCCAATTCTCTTCCTCACCACAGCATGCGGACAGTGTTCAGTTCAACCCGGGCCAGGCCAACGCGAACCACTACTTCTGGCACTTCGGGGATGGCACCACTTCCGATCATCATGATCCATGGCACCTGTATCCCGGCCCCGGAACGTACGTGGCCTGCCTTACGGTGACCAACGAGCTGAACGGGCAGAACTGCACCGACACGTGGTGCGACACGGTGGTGGTGCTGGGCGATGGTGGACCGGATTGCAACGCGGAATTCCAATTCTCCTCCTCGCCACAGCATGCGGACAGTGTCCAGTTCAACCCGGGCCAGGCCAACGCGAACCACTATTTCTGGCACTTCGGGGATGGCACTACCTCGGATCATCATGATCCATGGCACCTGTATCCCGGCCCCGGAACATACGTGGCCTGCCTTACGGTGACCAACGAACTGAACGGGCAGAACTGCACCGACACCTGGTGCGACACGGTGGTGGTGCTGGGCGATGGTGGACCGGATTGCAACGCGCAATTCCAATTCTCTTCCTCACCACAGCATGCGGACAGTGTTCAGTTCAACCCGGGCCAGGCCAACGCGAACCACTACTTCTGGCACTTCGGGGATGGCACCACCTCGGA
>JBBSUV010000089.1:0-10163 GCA_038234075.1 Flavobacteriales bacterium
GACAACTTCCGCCATAGCTCTTTCCCCCTGCACACAAGGCGAGCATCACCGATAAATCCTGTGTAGTCCACAACAAATCTCGCTCCAGCCATAGTGTTGGTTTTGCCAAAGCAAGCCGGAATTGTGTACACACAGTAGCTCCGGGAGGCAGGCCCGGCATGACGATCCTACTTCCACCGTTTCCTTAACTTAATGACATTGCGCTCGCTGCGAAGCGGGATGGAAGCGTGGGTTACCTCGCGGATCAATGCTGGACTATCAGCTTGGCTGAAGACACCCCCGCATCCGTTCGAAGTACCACGGAATAATTCCCCGCTGCCAGTTGCGCCGTGTTGAACTGCGCGGGCACATGGCCTTCCCAACGCAACACAACGCGTGCAGCAGCATCCACCACGAGCATGCTCTTTACCGCGCCCATGCCGCTGCAGTGCACGGATACGTTCGCAGACGAAGGGTTGGGAAAGAGTTGCAGCGTGCCGTTCATTGCCGTGCTGGCCGGAACGTAAGTGGTCATGTCCGTTCCATACTTCGCTACGAAACCGTTCATGCCGTTGGGGGTGAAGATGGAATCGGTGGGTTGCGTGGGATCGAAGAGGCCCCAATAGCCGAAGCCACCGGTGACGAACACGTTGCCTTGCGCATCCGTGCAGAGCCCGTTCGCTGTGTCGAACACCTCGCCCGCATCGATGGAGATGGCCCAGGTCAGTTGGCCATCCGGCGTGTATTTGCCCAGGTACATATCGTTCGCCAAGCTGGGCACCAGATCGTAGGTGCCAGGTCCGGGGTCCATGTCCATCGGATCCGCGTAATAGGCACCGGTGATAAAGACGTTGCCGATGCTGTCGATGCCGATGTCGGAGACGCCATCGAAGTGGTTGTTGCCCTGCACGCTGTTGGCCCACAGGGTGGTGCCCGCGGTGTCCAGCTTCGCGTAGTAGTTGTTCGAGTTGTTACTGCTGCCCACGGCCACCAAGGTTTGCGTGCCGTTGGCCAAGGCGAAGGAAATGCTGTCCTGATACGAGCCGGTGATGAAGAGGTGCCCTTGCCGATCGGTGATCACCACCTCGGCGATCTCACTGCCGCTACTGCCGAGCGTGCGTGTCCAGATCAACGTGCCTGCCGTGTCGTACTTGCAGAGGAAGGCATCGTATCCACCAGCACTGGTGGCGAGGAATTCGCCCGCCGAAGGGTCAAAGTCCGTGGTGCCGGAGAAGGAGCCGTGGATGTAGATGTCGCCCGCACCGCCGCAGGCGATGGACCTGGCGTTCTGCCTGCCGGAGCCTTGGAAACCCTTCGCCCAAATGAAATTGCCCGCCGGGTCCAGCTTCGCGAAATAGCTGTTCCAGCCGCCCGAGGTGTTGGTGATGGTGATGGTGATGGGGTCCGGGCCTGTTCCGAAGCGCACCGTTTGGCTCATCCAACCCGTGATGTAGATGTTACCTACCTCGTCATAGTCCACGCCGTAGGTCTCATCACTCCCGCTGCCGCCGATGCGCTGCACCCAACCGAACCCGCCGCTCGTGTCGTACATCGCCACAAAGCCATCCGTGCTGCCAGCCGTGCCCAACGCCGTAGTATCCACGCCGGGGTCCCAGTCGAAATAGCTGTCGAAGCGCCCCGCGATCAGCAAGTGTCCCTGATGGTCCAACTTCAGGCACTTGGGGATCTCCGTGCCGCCGCCGCCCACGGCTATATGCCACACATAATCCCCGTTCGGCGCGTATTTCACCAAGTAGATGTCGCCATTGCTTCCACCGTTCCCGGTGTTGAACGCCTCGCCCGGCCCCGGATCGAAGTCCGCCAAACCGTTCACATTGCCGCAGACATACACGTTGCCAGCGGGATCGCAGACCATGGCCATGCCCCGTGCGGCAGCGCCGTCAACGGGTGCTACCCAAGCGAAGGTCTGCGCGGACAAGCTGCAGGTGAAGAGCAAGTAAGGAATAGCGGCAATGAGCTTTTTCAAAAGGGAACGGGTTTAGGGGCCTAAAGGTCGGGGCTTTTGCCGACCCTCTCGTGAATGGGCCCTGCCAACGGGAATACGGGTTCCGCAATGAACAGGCAGCGCTCATTGAAGGTTAAGGCTCAACGGGGGCCTATGGCTCAAAAGCTTCAGGCGCATTCCGCTTCTCTTGGCCTGAGCGGCTCCGATAGGCATCGGGGCGAAGGGTGGTGCATTCAGGCACTCGGCCTCTTAGGCTGAAGGCCTCAGGCGCATTCAGGCCTCTCTCGGCCTGAGCGAAGTCGAAGTGTGGTGCATTCAGGCTCTCGGCTCATAGGCTTATGGCTCACAGACTCCAGGCTCAAGACTCACAGACTCAAGACTTCCTCTAGGTCTCTTGGTGCATTCAGGCACTCGGCCTCTCAGGCTGAAGGCCTCAGGCGCATTCAGGCCCTCGGCTCAGCGGCTCAAGGCGCATTCAGCCTCCGGCTCAAGGCTCACGACTAACAGACTCAAGACTCCCGATTAAACGACTCAAGCCTCCCGACTCAAGACTCCCAGACTCAAGACTCCCGACTCAAGACTCTCTTCCTACCTTCTAGCCCCGACCTTGACGAGAACGATGGCGATCCCCAAAGAACCCTGCCCGCTACAAGGCCTCGTACCCTGGCAAGGCGGCGTATGGCCCATCATCTTCCGCAGCCCGCACCCGGTGTTCGCCTGGCTCTATACCATCCAAGAGAAAGCGCCCGACCGCCACCTCTGCATGCATTACAACGTGAGCCAGGAGGATGTCGTGAAGGCCATGGAAGGCTTCGCCACCTTCAAGAAGCACCAGTATGTGAAGCTGGGCCGCAACGGCAGGCGTTGCATCCTGGGCCGCAAGTGGAGCTTCGAGCAGGGCACCTTCATCTACAAAATAGAAGGCGCGCGGGAAGGGAGGGAATGGTCCGTGGAGCAGGTTGAACTAGAGAAACGGCTCAAGGCGGTGGAAGAGGAGAATGGGTGAGCGCTCGTCAATGGCACGAGCGGGGTCGCTCGCGCCAGATGAAGGGCCATCGCCTCTGAATCGCTAGAGAGATGGATCGTTGCTACCTCAATCGGCGGTCGGGCGTTTTTGGCAGGTCCTTCCTGGGGGTCGTTCTTAATTGGGAATATTGGAGTGGGGATTTTTTGACTCCTCCGGCGTTCCTAAAAAAATACAATGTATCTAAATCTTTCAGTCTTCCAACTATTGGATTTCTCGAAACCGTTCCTCTGCTTCGTCCTGTCAGGTAGTTTTACCCAAACACCCCAACCCAATGAAAGCCGGATCTATCGAACACCCAAGTTCAAGGCAAGCATGGTTTAATGGAATGCGGTCCATCCTGCTACAAGCAGCCCTTGGGCTGTTTCTGTTCACCACCACTTGTGGTTATGCGCAAACAGAATGCTTCACGCCCACCGTGGTGGACCCGGTGAACGCACTCCCGCCTTTCCTGCCCTGTGCTAGTTTTGGAGTTACTGATGCGACAAACAATGCTGACTATATCCCACTACCAACGGACGAGATAGAAACCGTTCGCGTCATTCTTCACATAGTTCAACGGAGTGATGGTAGTGACAACTTCGACCAGAACAATCCGACCCATGTCTCCTATTTGCAGTCCATGTTTAACCCGCCCGGTATGCCCGGAGGTCCCTCAGTGAACGATATCTACGGGAATATTCAGCCGCAGATCCACAGCGGGGTAACTGACCCGCTTGTAGTGTCCGACAGCCGGGTGAGATTTCAGCTTGTGGATATCTTGTATCACCCTGATAACATCGGCTTTTACAATAATTCTCATTGCATGAACTGTTGTCAAGTATGCGGAGTTCCGCCCCACGAGTACTTGGGTACTTGTTCAGAATGTCATGATTGCATTGCATGGGGGGGCTACCTGCACTCTACTTATGATGTTGAACCCTGCAAGTATTTGAATGTGATCATCTTTGGAACTTTCTGCGATTCCTATCAACTTACGGCCGGAGTAGGATATTCCTCTGGAGTGATGATGATGAATGTCTATTCAAACTACGTTCAGCATGGGATCACCCCAGAGCATCCATACGGGGGGACCCGATCACCATTAATGGTTTGTTGGCGCATGAGCTTGGACATGCGCTTGGCTTCAACCATTCTTGGGAAACTTGTTCACAATTTCCGGATATGGCATGCGCGACTGGTGACCCGGCTCAACAGGTGGGTTGGTGCGCTCCAGAAAATCCACCGACCGACCCACAGGATCCACCCTGCGTAAACAACGTAATGGGCTACAGCAACTCCAAGATGCACTGGACTCCCCTCCAAGTGGGACACATGAATCAAATGCTAATTGCATCGAAAAGCCGAAAGGGGTGGTTGACCACGGATGTTCGTGACCCGGCGAAGGATAGAACAATCACCAGTGATGAGACTTGGGACTTCGGCAAGGTCATGGGTGGGAACATTACTATTGAGCCGGGAGTCACCTTAACCGTGAAATGTGAGGTGAACATGCCGAACGACGGTAAGATCGTGGTGAAACCCGGCGGTGCGTTGATCGTGGACGGGGGATTCATTACAAACACGGCATGCACTGGGTTTTGGCAAGGTATAGAGGCATGGGGCAATACGGCGCAGGGTCAATTCGGTGAACCCAAACCCACCTACCAAAGCTTGGTGGTCTTGAAGAACCGAGCAGTGATATCGAATGCCTTGATCGGTGTACAGACGTACAAGCCAGGGGATGCGACCATGGTCGGTGGCGTGGTACAGGTGGAAGGGTACTTTAATGAACCGGGAACATATACCCCGGAAGGTGCCACCTTCTACAACTGCCGGAAGGCGGTGAGCTTCCTTCCGTATAACAACCATAGCTCATGGAACCCCACGATCTTTGTGGTCAACCGCAGCTTCTTCCATCACTGTGATTTCATTGTGGACAATAACTATCCCGGTGACGACAACTTCGGTGCCCATGTGACCCTATGGAGGGTGTACGGCATCCCCTTCAAAGGCTGCCATTTCAAGAACCTCCGCACCGGCATCACCGAAAGTGCCAAATTGGGCGTCGGTATCGCCAGCTTGGACGCCCAGTTCACCGTCTCCGGCTATTGCGTGAACCAATCGGACCAGCAGGGTGTCCAGTGCGACGAAGAATTCCTGATGCGCTCCACGTTCTACGGGTTCGACCATGGCATTGATGCCCGGGTCGCCTCCACGGACCGCGCCTTTATCGTGAACGGCTGCGATTTCTCCAAGAACGTGGTGGGCGTATACAGTTTTGGGGTAAACAGCTTCCAAGTGACCCGCAGCAATTTTACCGGCGGTAACCAAAATGTGGAATTGACCGGGTCCGATGCGAATCTATTTAGGCAAATGGGGGTCTTCACCACAGGCGGTCATGGATTCCGGATCGAGGAGAACCACTTCCAGAAAGCGAATGGCGCGGTCAATGAATTTGCGGGTACATGGATCAACAACTCCGGAGAATACAATAGCCAAGTCTATAAGAACGCTGCGGAGAACACGGACTTCGGTTTTGTGGGGGAAGGGATATGCATGGACCACGACCATTCTGCTTTCATTGGCCTCCAGTTCCTCTGCAACGATAACCACAATCCGGGTGGACAAGATATCTTGGACGCGAAAGTGGACGGACAGCCATTGAGCAACTATCACAGCATTCGCACCCAACAAGGTTCCGCTGCCACACCTGCGGAGAACACCTTCACCCAAGACCCCAATACCCCCGAGGACGAGAGCGACTTCAAGAACTCCACGGACTGGAACCTGAACTATTGGTACAACACCGTAAACTCGGCCGCCGCTATCCCGCTGGACGTAACCAACGGCTGGGTAGGGGTAGCCCATACCGACAACACCAACAGTTGCCCGACGAAAATGGTTCCGGGCCGGGTCCATCCCATCTCGGCAGATGGTCTGATCGGGATCCGATCGGAGTTCGCGGCGGCTAAGGACGCCTATGTGGCCACAGCGTATGTGTACAATGCCTTGATGGACGGCGGCAATACCGATGTCCTTATCGACGAGGTCCAGCGGACCTGGCCGGAGGACGCTTGGCAATTGCACGACGAACTGATGATGAAGTCGCCCTATCTTTCACCGGAGGTATTGCGGGAGGTGACCAAAAAGAACATCATGCCGCAGGCGATGCTGTTGGAGGTGATGCTGGCGAATCCCGAAGGGACGAAGAAAGGTGGCTTGATCAAGTGGCTGGAGTATGAGGCTCCGAACCCTTTACCTCAATACATGCTCGACCTGATCGTAGCATCCTGGGACCAAAAGACCTTCCGTACCCAGTTGGAAAGCGAGCTTGGCCAACACCATGCGGACATGAGCTTTGCCGCGGACGAGTTGATCAGCGAGTGGAAGAACGACACCCTCTCGCTGAACACGGACAGCATTTTGTCCCGCTGGCAACAAGTGCCCAGCCTCGGGGCCCGGTACAGCGAAGTGCTGACCCGTCTCGAACGATCGGAGTACGACGAGGCGAGAACGTTGATGAACGGGCTAGGGAATACGTACAAGCTCAACGATACCCAGATCCAGGAGCGCGACCATGCCCACTTGTACATCGACCTCCTCGCTAATGCCAGCACGGCGGGCCATGATCTGCTCCAGCTTGAACCTGCGGAACTCACGGTGCTGCGCGAGGTGGCGGCCTTCGGCTGTGACCGGCCCGCGCTCTGGGCACAGAACCTCCTCTGCTTCGGATATGCGGAGTGCTATTCCCCATGCACAGGCAAGGGGGCGGCGCAAAAGGCGCTCAAGCGGCCACGCCCGGTACCGGTGAAGGAGGAGCCTTCTCCCTTGACCGTTTACCCGAACCCGGCCACCACCTATGTCACCTTCGCATACACCCTGTCGGAGGAGGCCAAGGATGCGGTGCTGGTATTGCGCAGCATGGAAGGGCGGGAGGTGAAGCGGATGCCTCTAACCGCTAAAGTGGGTCAACAATTGTTGGATACGCGCACGCTCGCCCCCGGCACCTACAGCGTGGAATTACTGAATGACGGCACCCGTTTGGCCACTGAACGGTTAGTCATAAAGCCATGAGAACCCTGTTGCTCGCTGGGCTGGCCACCTTGGTGGCCAGCTCTGGCGGGGCGCAGGTCCCGCTTACGCTGGACACCACGTTCCGCTGCACCCAGATCCTCTATCCGGGCTTATCCGACGCCCTACCCTTGGTGGATGGCAGCGTGGTGGTGACGGGTGCTTTTCAACTGGCACCGAATTTTCCGACAGGCTGGTTGAGATTGTTACAGAATGGAATCTTAGATGGTTTATGGCCAATTACCCCAGCGGGGGGGGGGGAGATTCATGCCTTTGGTCCTTATTATTATACATCGGGTAGCCACGCGCCCATGCGCTTTTTCCAAGAGACCGGAGCTATAGACCCGAATTTCCCGATAGCGAATGCGAACCAGCCCTTTCCGGACCTGAGCTTTCTCAACAATGGTGGGATTTTTATCCAAGCGGATGGGAAGGTGCTCTTCACCGGAGACCACCATTTGGGTTACCCATACGGATCCAATGCACCGAGCTACTATTCATTGTTGCGGTTGAATACCGATGCCACCCTGGACAGCACCTACCATTACCGCAAGACCAACGGGGTGATCTGGACCATCGAACCCACCACGCAGGGGCGCTTTCTGCTGAGCGGGGTATACAGCACTTACGAGGGCGGAGCGGCGGGCCGCATCCTGCGCATCTGGCCGGACGGCAGCTTGGACAGCACCTTCCATTCCGACATCAGCCGGGGCTATGCGAAATACCTGTTGGAGCAGCCCGACGGGCGCATCATTGCCGGAGGGCAGTTCGTCTTCCCGAACGATCCGGACACCATGCACCTGATCCGGCTGATGCCGGACGGGGCCTTGGACCTCAGTTTCAACAACCACGCGGAGTACAAGGACATTCCGACGTATTCCTTCGGTGATTTCGGCATCAGCGTGGATGCCGTGTTGCAATTGGGAGACGGGACGATCATGGTCGGGGGCAGCTTCACCCACATCGACGGGCAGTTGCGGCGTGGTATCGCCCTGCTGGACAGCACGGGCCATTTGCTCAACACGGCCTTTACCGGGCAGGGCTGTGGATTGACGCATATGTTCAATTCCACGTTCCTTTCTAGCGGGATCACTTCAATCACTCCAGCCTCCGATGGGAGCATCTTCTTGGCCGGTGCGTTCGAGGGTTTTGATGACGGCACGGTGAACGACCCGGAGCAGCGTATGATCTGTAAGCTGCACGGGCTTACCACGGGTGTGCAGGAACGGGAGGCGGGGTTGCCGGGGTTGCGGGTCTTTCCAAATCCCGGCGCTGAGACCCTGCATGTGGAAACCGGGACGCCAGGTTCTATGCAAGTGCGCGTGCTGGACGGCACGGGTAGGGCTGTAATGGCCGCGAACAGCAAGGAGGGAACAATGCAATTGGACTGCGGTACGCTGGCGCCGGGTGTGTACCTTGTGGAGGTCCGCACGGATAAAGGTCGTCGAACGGTTAAATGGACGAAACGATGAAGAGCAAATTACAAACACTGGTTCTGCGCTGCGTGGAATTACTGAACGACGGTACCCGCTTGGCCACAGAACGAATAGTAGTAAAGCCATGAGAACGCTGCTCCTTGCTGGGCTGGTCACTTTGTTGACCAGCCCAAGCGGGGCGCAGGTGCCGCTTACTTTGGATACCTCGTTCCGCTGTACCCAGATCCTTTATCCGGGCTTATCCGACGCCCTACCCTTGGAGGATGGAAGTGTGGTGGTGACTGGTGCTTTTCAACTAGCACCGAATTACACGACAGGCTGGTTGAGATTGTTGTCGACCGGAGTCATGGACTGGTTATGGCCAATTACCCCTGCGGGGGGGGGAGACATTCATGCCTTCGGTCCATATTACTATGCTTCGGGAAGTGGGGCGCCTAAGCGCTTTTTCCAAGGGACGGGAGCCATTGACCCGAATTTTCCGATCGCTAGTGCAAACCAGCCCTATCCGGACCTGAGTTTCGGAGACAATGGCGGGGTCATTATCCAAGCGGATGGAAAGGTGCTCTTCACCGGGGACCATCATTTGAGTTACCCATACGGCCCCAATGCACCGAGCTACTATTCATTGTTGCGGTTGAATACCGATGCCACCCTGGACAGCACCTACCATTACCGCAAGACCAACGGGGTGATCTGGACCATCGAGCCCACCACGCAGGGTCGCTTTCTGCTGAGCGGTGTATACAGCACCTACGAGGGGGAACCGGCGGGCCGCATCCTGCGCATCTGGCCGGACGGCAGCTTGGACAGCACCTTCCATTCCGATATCAGCCGAGGCTATGCGAAATATCTGATCGAGCAGCCCGATGGGCGCATCATTGCCGGGGGGCAGTTCGTCTTTCCCAACGATCCGGACACCATGCACTTGATAAGGCTGATGCCCGACGGGGTCTTGGACAGCAGCTTCAACAACCACACGGAGTTCAAGCACTTCCCACAGTACTCCTTTGGGGATTTTGGTTTTGGCATTAGTGCCGTATTGCAATTGGGGGATGGCACGATCATGGTCGGTGGCAGCTTTACCCACATCGACGGGCAGTTGCGGCGCGGCATCGCCCTGTTGGACAGCACGGGCCATTTGCTCAATACGGCCCTTACAGGGCAGGGATGTGGGTTGACACATCTGTTCAATTCCTCATTCCTCTTTAGTGGTATTGCTTCTATCTCTCTGGCCCCTGACGGGGGCATCTTCATAGCCGGGGATTTCGAGGGTTTTGATGACGGCACGGTGAACGATCCTGCACAGCGCATGATCTGTAAGCTGCACGGGCTTACCACGGGTGTGCGGGAACAGGAGTCGGGTTTGCCGGGGTTGCGTGTCTTTCCCAACCCCGGGCAAGATGTTCTGTATGTGGAAACCGGATCGCAGAGCGCTATGCAGGTACGGGTGCTGGACGGTATGGGGCGGGCGGTAATGGCCGCGAGCAGCAAAGAGGGAACGATGCAAATAGACTGCGGTACGCTAGCGCCGGGTGTGTACCTTGTTGAGGTCCGCACCGATACAGGTCGGCGAACGGTGAAATGGACGAAACGATGAAGAGCAAACTTCAAACACTGGTTTTGCGCTGCGTGGAATTACTGAACGACGGCACCCGCTTGGCCACGAATCGATTAGTCATAAAGCCATGAGAACCCTGTTGCTCGC
>JBBSUV010000090.1:0-9867 GCA_038234075.1 Flavobacteriales bacterium
GCAAAGCCTACTTCCGTTTGGCCTGACGCCCAAAGTTCTGGACAACGAAGAGCAGCAACAAACACCGTTGATAACTCGCCATTCGTTTTGTCCATTAGAGACCACCGTCTCCAAAAAGCCATTCGTTTTGTCCATTACACCATGAATTTCTCTTGGAAAATTCGTGGACAGCAGCACTAACCATAGGCTATCATTGGCAGTGTAGGAAGGATTGAATCGGCCCTACCCCGACCGAATTCGTTAACGGAGAACGTCATTGGCCGCCCAACATCTCGCAACGAGAACCATCTGCGTAATCTGCGGTTTTTCACCCTTGAACAGAAGACCGTTCCAGCTTCCAGGCATAGCCCACAGCACCCAGGAAGACCACTGCCCTCAGGGCATACTTCACAGGGCCTTCCAGCGGTAATTGCTCGCAGCCCCACCACAGGAAAACGCCACCGGCCATGTAGCCCAGCACGCGCGCCACATTGTAGGGTACGGGGTAGTGTTTCTGGCCCCATACGTAGCTGATCACGGCCATGGAGGCGTAGCAGAGGAAGGTGGCCCAAGCGGCGCCTAAGTACCCGAAGATCGGGATCCACCAGAACAGCAGCGTCAGCGTGATGATGGCCCCGATGATGGAGATGGTGCTGCCGGCGCGCGTGCGGTCGCTCAGCTTGTACCACACGCTCTGGTTGTAGTAGATGCCGAGGAAGACATTGGCGAGCATCAGGACGGGCACCACCACCAGGCCGGGCCAATAGGCCGGGTTGGGGATGAACCATTTGAACGCGTCCAGGAAGAGCATCACGAGCAGGAAGGCGCTCATGCAGACCGCCACGAAGATGTTCATGATGCGGGCGAACGTCTCGCGGCTGTCCTTCTCCTTGGCATGACTGAAGAAGAACGGCTCCGCGGCGAAACGGAAGGCCTGGATGAAGAGCGTGATCAGCATCGCCAGCTTGTAGCAGGCGCCGTAGATCCCGATCTGGGCATCCGCGATATTCGCCGGAAGCAGGTGTTTCATCAGCACGCGGTCCGCTGTTTCATTGGTCATTCCGGCAAGGCCCGCCACCAGCAGTGGAAGCCCGAATGCCAACATGGGCCGCAGCAGCTTGGAATCGAAGGCCTTCTCAGAATCGCCGAAGCGCAACGCGGGCCATTCCGGAAGCAACAGCAGGAACTTCAGGCTGCTGCTGATGAAGTTGAGGAGGAAGACATAGCCCACGCCGAAATCGGGGTTGTACACGGCATTGATCAGCGCATTGCTCTCCCCGGCGTTGTACTTGGGCAAGCAGTACATGAAGATGAAGAGGCTCATCGCCACGTTCAGCACCACGCTGGCCACGTTGATGGCGGCGAACTTCCACGGCCTGTTCTTCAGGCGCAGGTTCGCCATAGGCACAGTGGCCATGGCCTCGATGCCGATGATCAGTACCAGCAGTCGCACGGAAACGACATGGTCCGGATAGCCCATCATAGTGGCGATGGAATGCGCGAAGAGCATGCCCAACGACAGGAAAACGACCGTGGTGGCGGCCAAGAGATAAACGGTAGTGGTATAGATCCGCTTATTGCCTTCGTGCTTGCTCGCAAAGCGGAAGAAGGTGGTCTCCATGCCGTAGGTGAGCATCACATTGAGGAAGGCCGTCCATGCATAGAGCGAGGTGATAACGCCAAAGGCCGCCGGCGCGAACACGCCACGGCTTGTATACAGCGGCGTGAGCAGGTAGTTGAGGAAGCGCGCAACGATGCTGCTCAGCCCATAGATGGCCGTCTGGCCTGCGAGTTTGCGGAGGACGCCCACTTCAGAACAGGATGAGCCCTATGAAATGCGAACCGCAGATTTCGCAGATGGACGCAGATAAATACGAAGGCGGCGTGGATGCGGTCGGAGGCCGGACCCCACCTGCGTTCATCTGCATCATCTGCGGTTTTAACCCTTTAGAACTGCGGTTTCCTTTTCGCCAGGAAGGCGCTTGTTCCCTCAATGAAATCCGCGGTGCCGAAGCATTTGCCGAACTCCTCGATCTCGCGTTGCATCCCGTCAGCGCCCGGCTCATAACCGGCGTTCACCGCGCGGATGGCGGAGGCTAATGCGGTGGGGGAGTTCTTCATGATCGCGGCGGCCAGCTCGTTGCACTTGGCCAGCAGCTCAGCCTGTGGTACAACGTGGTTCACCAAACCCCATTGCAGGGCCTCGTCAGCTTTGATCATGCCGGCGGTGAAGATCATCTCCATGGCCTTGCCCTTGCCCACGAGACGAGTTAGGCGTTGCGTGCCGCCGTAGCCGGGGATCAAGCCCAAGCTCGTTTCCGGCAGGCCCATGCGCGTGTTGTCGCTGGCCACGCGGAAGTGGCAGCTCATCGCCAACTCCAGTCCGCCGCCCAGCGCGAAGCCGTTCACTGCGGCGATCACCGGCTTTTCGAAATGCTCCACATGATCGAAGAGCTGTTTGTGCCCTTCGGCGCTGAGCATCTTGCCCTCTTCCACGGAAAAATGCGCGAACTCCTTGATGTCGGCACCGGCCACAAAAGCCTTCGGACCGCTGCCGGTTATGATGAGCACACGCACGGCCTTGTCGGCTTGGGCTTGGTCCAGCGCTTGGTCCAGTTCGCCGATGGTAGCGCTGTTCAGCGCGTTCAGCTGGTCCGGCCGGTTGATGGTGATGGTGCGGATGCCGTCCGCATCAGCGATCAGGAGATTGGAAAAGGACATTGCGGTCAGTGCTTTTAGGTTGTCGACCAACGAACCGATCGATCACGTTCGACAAATGTATCGGCTATGGCATCAGTGGCAGGACAACGCTAAATGACCTCCCACACTTCGCAGATGTTGTGTGCGTGGTGTTCATCGCCGTAGAAAAGTCAAGGTCGCGGCACCTTCGCCGCAGGCGCCGATGCAAGATCGCTTCGTCGCAGAGCCTCCTCGCGATGACGGAATATTACCTCCGGCCAAACCATCTGCGTCCATCTGTGACATCTGCGGTCCTTCTCTCCGCGTTCTCTGCGGTTAATCCACCAACGGCAACTCCACAAAGAACGAAGTCCCCGCTTTCCCCGGCTCCGTGGCGGTCTCGAACCACACCCTTCCACCAGCGCTCTCCATCATCCGCTGAACGATGGACAAGCCCAGGCCCATGCCGCTGCTCTTCGTGGTGAAGCGCGGCTCGAAAATGTGGTCGCGGTCCGCTTCGGCGATGCCCGTGCCGTTGTCGCGCACCTCGATCACCGCCCTGTTCCCTTCCTCGCGGAGTATCACTTCCACGTGACCGGAGCACCCTTCAGGCATGGCCTGTACCGCGTTCTTGATCAGGTTGGTGAAGGTGCGTAGCAGGTGCTCACGGTCCACGTGTACTGTGGGTGAAGGCCCAAGTTGCAGCACCACTTCTGCGCCGGGGTCTGCGGCAAAGAGGGCCGTGGCGGTGTTGGCCACTTCACGGAGGTCCACCTGTTCGGCCTGTGCGCGCGGCATCTGTGCGAAGTCGGAGAATTCCCCGGCGATCCGGCTCAGCGCATCGATCTGCTCCACCAGCCCGTTGCTGAAGCGGTCGAGGCGCTCCTTGGCATCCGGCAGGTCCAGCGACCACGTGCGTTGGAACTGCTGGATGTTCAGCTTCATCGGCGTCAGCGGGTTCTTGATCTCGTGCGCCACTTGCTTGGCCATTTCACGCCAGGCGCTCTCGCGTTCGCTGCGGGCGAGCATCATCGCGCTTTCGCGGAGCTCGTCCACCTTGCGGTTGTACACGCTCACCAACTGTCCCAGTTCATCGTCCCCGCGATAGGTGAGGGGTTCGTTGTGGGCACCTAAGCCGATGCGCTCCAGGCCGCGCCGCAGCAGTTCCAGCGGGCGCGTGGTCCAATGGGTGATCAACGCCGCGGCGATCACGCTCAACAGGAAGAGCAGGGTGAAGAGGTTCACCAGCGCCACATAGCCGGCCGCGCGCTCCTGCTCCACTTCGCCTTGGCGCGCGAAGTAGGGGAGGGCCAAGTAGGCCAGCACTTCCCCGCGATCGTTGCGGAAGGGCATGTAGGCCGTGCTGAAATCGGCGCTTCCGATGTGCTCGCCATGGACGAAGGAAGAGGCATCCTCCACCGCTAAGCGCTGGTAGGCTCGCGGGTCCATGCGGCGGCCAAGCAAGCCGGTGTTGAACACCTGTTCGCGGGATGTGGCGAGCAGTGTTCCGTCGGGCGCATACAGCGTGAGGTCGGTGAAGAAGACATTGCTGAGGTTGCCCAGCAGGTGGTCCAGGTAGGGCGTCATCACTGGTGAAAGTGTTCCTTCGCCCCGCAGGGTCTGGCGCAATTCCGCTATCACCCCGCGTGAACGTTCATCGAGTGTGCGCGTGTTGCGTTGTGCCCGACGGACATCGATCATGTGGCGCATCCCGAAGGTGAACAGCAGCAGGCTCACAATAGCAAAGCCCGCAACGCCCAAACGCACTTTCCCGCTGATGCCCATGGCGCCGAACCATCGCCTGCCGAGCAGTGTGGCGATGACACCGATCACGGCGGCCAGCAGGCAGAAGAAGAGGAAGAGGTATGAAAACGTGGTGACATGGTCCCACCAGGTCGGCGTCTTCGTGCCTAAGACCAGGAGCGCGCCGTGCTGGTCGCCTTGCGCCAGCAGGTCAAAGCCGTTCGCGGACCAGTGCAGGCCTTCAGGCGGCACTGTCTTTTCCCAATTCACCGGGAAGATATAGGAGCCGGTGGACGAGGTGAGGACGCCGCGCTCATAGCGTGCGCGCACAAAGCGGCCCGGGCGGAAAGATGAGGGTCGGTCGCCCGCCAAGAGCAGCTCAGGAAAGCCCAGCCCGTCGGCGACCAAGCGGGGTCGGAGCTCCGTGAAGAGCAGCGAGGTGCCGAGCTGGATCCTTCCGATGTAGAGCGCATCCTCGCCGGGGCGATCGGTGATGCGCAGGTCGTTGTCGTTCTCCACCGGCACGCCTTGCTCAAAGCGGTCCAAGATCGGTTGTGCCGAAGTGGGCGCGTCCGGCGAGGTGGTGCAATAGGTTTGTTTGCGGGCGGAGATGAGATGCAGGCGGAGATCATAGCGGTCCCAATAGCCGGTGAAGAAAGGCTGGCGCACCAAGCGGTCCAGGTCGGTGGCGGAGCAAGCGCCATCCGCGTTGAGCCAAGTCCGTACGGCGGGGTCCCGTGCAACCTCACGTTCGGCTTCTTCGAAGAGCAGTTCGATCACCGGGTCCTCGCGTGTAGTGGCGGTCTCGGCTAAGGTCTGCCGGTCCAACTCCACCCGTTTGAAGGTCTGGCGGTTCAGCACGTGGGCGGTGAATAGCGCAAGCGTGGCGATCAACAGCAGTGCGGGAATTGCGCCCGGGCGATACCGCATGCGGTCGATCAGCACCAAGGCAGGCAGGGGCCATAGCGCAAGTATCAGGTCGTAGTTGCCGGTGAAATGGTTGAAAAGGACAAGCACGGCA
The DNA here is from genome assembly GCA_038234075.1 of Flavobacteriales bacterium. GTDB lineage: Bacteria > Bacteroidota > Bacteroidia > Flavobacteriales_F > PHOS-HE28 > PHOS-HE28. Next base: position 5,423 of record JBBSUV010000090.1, read on the forward strand.
CAGACCAGCGAGACCAGTAGCAGCTTTTGCCATCCGGGCAGTGCAGAGTAGAGCAAGCGCACGAAGGCATCCGCCAGGACGCACCAAGCGAAGAGCAGTATGCCGATGGCGATCAAGGCGGCCAGGCTATAGCCATCGAAACCCTGCACGCGGAAGAGGTCGAGGCTCACGCTGCTGTCATGCACCAGCGCGATCATCACCGATCCGATGCCCTCCGCACAGAGAAAGAGGATGATCACGGCAACCACCGCGATAGGCCATGGGCTTACTGGTGTGACCGCATCGCGCAGGGTGCGGCGGATGAACAGGGCGGCGCACAGCAGCACGGCGGCATTGATCAGCAGGTCGCCGAGCGAGGGCATGAAGAACGAGGAGGCGAAGAGCGACGGATCGAACAAGGGGTAGGAGGTGAGTGCATCGAACGCGCCGTGCGCCAGCGTGGCCCAGCGTGCACCCAGCAGCACCGGCAGGAAGAGTAGCACCGGACCCCATGTGCCGGGCATCATCAAGGCCAAGAGCCACAGCGCGGTGACGGTGCATACGATTGCCGCCAATGCCAGCAGGAGTGCCACCAAGGAACGTGTGCCAGGCAGCGCGGTCTCATCGGCCCATTGCAGGCGCAGCATCACTTTTCCATCCGCATCGCGCACCACCGGACCCAATCCCGGGCCTTGCTCCGCCACGATGCCCTTCGCTAGCGTAAAGCGCGGATCGAAGTGGTCGCGCAGGTACTGGTTCTGGAACGGAGGGTTGAACCAGACGCGCTGGACGGCGTGAACGCTCCGGTCGTCCTTCACTGCAAAGGCATGCAGATAGGTGCCGTCCGGAAGGTTGAGATGCGCGGCGCGGGCACTGTCCAAGGCGGCATCGGTGACGGGCGCATGGTCGGTCCATGCGGTCACCACGGAGTCTTTGTACAGCCTTAGCCCGCCTTCGCCTAAGGCGTGCCCTTCGTCCATGGGCACGGAGTCTTTTTGGAGCGCATCGTTGGCTTGGGTGGCGAGCACTTTTCCGGCAACATCGAGCCGTGCCTGCAGTTCCGCAGCGGCATCGGTAAGCCGCTCTTGTGGTGGACGCTCCTGGATCAACGCCGCGCACAGCCCGAGGATCAGCGCAAGGAGCAGGAACAGGAGGGGGCGGCGCATGGGGCGGTGGCTCAGCAAGGCACGGGCCAAGGTAGCGGGGTCGAATGGCAATGACGGCAGAATGATGTCCAGCCTTCGAGAATAGCGGTGAGCGCTTCAGTACGCTCCTCGATCTGCCGAGCGATATCGCCAGCGGGGTGTACATGGTGAACATCACTGTGAACGGGCAGCGGTCTATTCAGCCGCTGAGCATCATGAAGTAAACAAGCAGCCTCAAGTAAAAGCCCCTGCGGAAACGTGGGGGCTTTTTTGCGCTCGGAAGTTTGATCTCCGGGTCACCACGGGCAATATCAACGGGGCCCCTGTAGGAGTGTCAAAGTACAAGCCACCTTGTCGAAGGCGGATATGCCCGCCATTTGAAATGCAGACCAGTTGAAGCGCAAGTCCAGTAGCGTTCGGCTCATCCTTGAGCGCACGTTTGTCAGGCCATTGGGACCGGATCGGCACTTATGATATCCCCGTCATCATACTTTCTGGCCAATTCCCAATTTATATATTTATACGTACCCATTGCCCGCTGTTTGCCGATAGGCGTACTTCGTGTTCTCCTTACCCCGGAAAAACCCTAACCTCCCTTCCCATGGTACTACAAAACCCTTTGAACAGCCCGCTCCATATGGTGCGCAAGTTGTCGGGCATTCTTGCGTTTTGCTCGGTTGGTGCGCTCTGGACAACGAATGTGCAGGCCCAGTACTGTTCGGCCGCGACTTCGAACACTACGATCACCCCTACCACGGTGAGCCAGAACACGGTCTCGTACAACTCTGGTATCAGGGCATTCAGCTTCGCAACTACTGCTGGTCGCACTTATAATCTCGCCACCTGCGGTCTCACCACGGCAGACACCTATCTGCGACTCTACTCCACAGGTACCGGCGGAACGGTGCTAGCATCGAATGATGATGGTTGTGGCACCCAGTCGACGATCAGTTACCTCGAAACGGTGAGCACCACACGCTCGGTGCTTGTAACGAATTATTCCTGCGCCGTTTTGTCGGTGGCCACCCAGGTAAGCTATTCCTACACCGCTGGCGGAGGAAGTGGATGCACCAGTTCAACTTCATACCAAGGAGGCGCTGTAGCGGCACCAGGAGGCTCAGTGACATTGACCACCTGCGCTTACGGTGGGGAATACTCACCAGCCACCGGTCTGGTCGCAGGCAATACGTACACCATCACTGGATCGGGTGGCACGGGTAATTACCTTACTATACGTACCTCGACCGGTGTGTTGATCCAAGCGGGCCTTTCCCCACAAGTGCTTACCGGCTACACAGGTGCTATCCGTGTTCTAGTGAATGTGAATGCAGCGTGTGGAACGGATGCCACGTGCCATACGCTTGCCGTTGCGACGAGCGCTGGTGCACCGGCTGGTTGCACCAACACCACGTTGTATCAGACTTTTGCAGCACCCGCGCCAGGTGCAGGGGCATATACGATCACTACCGCCCAATACCAATCAGAGTACAACTCGATGACCGGTGCAATTGCCGGGCATACGTTCAGCTCCACGGGTAGCATTGCCGGAACCTATATCACAGTGCATGCAGGCACTTACAACGGAACAGTGGTGGCATCGGGCACGAGCCCATTGGCCTGGACAGCTACTGCAGGCGGCAACTACTTCATCCACTACAACACCAACTCCGCGTGTGGCACAGCATCGGTCAATATGACCACGACGATCACGAACACCACCGCTGTAGCGGGTGGTTGCCTCACAGCGACCAACGGTCAATATCCAGCAGCTACTGCAACACCCACTTGCTCTGGAGCTCCTGTGGATGTGGCCGCCGGTTGCGGCTACGCGAGTGAATACACCGTCATGAACCTCACTTCCGGAGTGAACTACATCTTCACCAGCAGCATTGCCACCGATTGGATCACCATCAGCAATGGCGCAGGCACCACTGCCATGGTGTTCGGTACCGGTCCCGTCAACTACACCCCTTCCAGCAGCACTACCTACCGTTTCTATACCCACACCAATTCCGCCTGTGGTGCGGCGAGTGTCTGTCGGAACCGCTACGTACAGTGCGGCACACCACCGCCTCTACCCACGAACAACGACTGCGCCAACGCGGTCGGTCTTACCGTGGGCGCCACTGGCACCTGTCCGGCTTCGGCCACGGCGGGCACCACGGTGGGTGCTACGGGGGGCGCAGCGCCCTACCCCTCATGCTTGGTAGCCGGATTGGTGGACGTGTGGTATTCGTTCAACTCCGGTGCCAATACAAGTGTCCAGTTCAACATCACGCTGGGTACGATGACCGTGCGTGCGATCCAGGTGCTTACGGCCTGCGGTGGGACGGAAACGTACTGCTTAGCGGATCAATCCAGCGGAACCTTCCCGGTGACAGCCAGCACGAATTACAAACTTCGTATCCTCACCAACGGAGCTGGTGCGGGCACCTTCAGCATCTGCTTGCAGACCCCGCCGCCTCCACCGGCCAATGATGCGTGTGCGAATGCGATCGTCGTGAACACCTATCCTTACACGAGCGCGGTGATCAACAACACAGATGCAACCGACGATGTACCCAGCACGACCTGTGATGGCCCTTACAAGAACGTATGGTGGAAGGTGAAAGGCGTGTGCGGAACGATGTCCGCTAAGACCTGCACCGGCAACACGAACTTCGATACGGAGATGGCGGTGTTCAGCGGTAGCTGCGGCGCTTTCACTGCGATCACCTGCAATGACGATGGTGGTCCAGCCAGCTGTACGCTCAACCAATCCAGTGTGACCTGGACGGCCACACAAGGCACGGATTACTACATCTCCGTGGGCAGTTACTACACGAATTATATCACAGGCAATCTTCAGTTGAACGTGACCGTGGTGGATGCGGACGGGGATGGTACGGGCGATGTTTGCGACCTGTGCCCGAGCGATCCCAACAAGATCGCACCGGGCACCTGTGGCTGCGGCGTGGCGGATACCGATACGGACGGTGACCTCACCGCCGATTGCATCGACGGCTGCCCGAATGATCCCAACAAGATCGCACCGGGCACCTGTGGCTGCGGCGTGGCGGATACCGATACGGATGGTGACCTCACCGCCGATTGCATCGACGGCTGCCCGAACGATCCGAACAAGATCGCACCGGGTGTGTGTGGCTGCGGCGTGGCGGATACCGATACGGACGGTGACCTCACTGCCGATTGCAACGATGGGTGCCCGAACGATCCGAACAAGATCGCACCGGGTGTGTGTGGCTGCGGCGTGGCGGATACCGATACGGACGGTGACCTCACTGCCGATTGCAACGATGGGTGCCCGAACGATCCGAACAA
>JBBSUV010000091.1:0-9641 GCA_038234075.1 Flavobacteriales bacterium
CAAGGCACACCGTATTCCCCCGCAGGGAATTTCTTCGGCAACGTGCCGGGGATCACCACTGAACGCGGCGGCACATAGCCTCTCATCTCCTTCGGTTCCGCCCCGGAAACATCGATGATGCGTGTGCTCGCGGTGAGCACCACGTTCGCGCCCAGCACGGCCTCTTTGCCGATGTGAACGCCTTCCACCACAATGGCACGCGAGCCGATAAAGGCGCCATCCTCAATGATCACAGGTGCGGCCTGTATGGGCTCCAACACACCGCCGATACCCACGCCACCACTGAGGTGCACGTGCTTGCCGATCTGAGCGCAACTACCCACGGTGGCCCAAGTGTCCACCATGGTGCCCTCGTCCACGTAGGCACCGATGTTCACATAGCTCGGCATCATGATCACGCCGGGTGCGAGGTAGCTTCCGTACCGCGCGATCGCATGCGGAACCACCCGCACGCCCAGCTCGGCATAGTGGCGTTTCAAAGGGATCTTGTCATGGAATTCCAGCGGCCCGGCCTCCATGGTGATCATCTTCCGGATGGGGAAGTAGAGCAGCACGGCCTTCTTCACCCATTCGTTCACTTTCCAGCCATCGCCTGCGGGTTCCGCCACGCGCAGTTCGCCACGGTCCAAGCGTTCGATCACCGCTTCAATGGCGAGGACCACCTCATCATCTGCCAGCATGGCGCGGTTGTCCCAAGCCTTTTCGATCAATTCGTGCATGGGACAAAGATGGAACTGGATCGGTCGATCAGATGATCAGATGATGAAGGACCGCCTGTGCCGATCTTTGCACTCGTCGATCATTCAGGTGCCTCAAGGCGGGAATGCCGGAACCGATCAGTCGGAGAATGGCATTCCATCATCTGATCCTCTGATCGACAAATCATCTGATCAAACAATGCGCGTCCTTGCCATCGACTTCGGCCTCAAGCGTACCGGACTTGCCGTCACGGATCCCGCGCGCATCATCGCCAGTGCCCTGGACACCGTGCCTTCCGCCGAGCTGATGACCTACCTGAGGCGCTACGTGGCGAAGGAGGCCGTGGAGGGCTTCGTGGTGGGATTGCCCTGCAACCTCGACGGTAAGCCCACCGACATCACGCCGAACGTGGTGCTTTTCGTCGCCGCATTGAAGCAGTCCTTTCCGAAGCTGTGGGTGGAAACAGTGGACGAGCGCTTCACCTCCACCATTGCCCAGCGCACCATGCTCCAGAGCGGCATCGGGAAAATGGCCCGGCGTGACAAAGGCACGGTGGACCGCATCAGCGCCACGATCATTCTTCAGGGATGGATGGATATGAGCAGGGGGAGGTGAGTCGGGAGTCTGTGAGTCGGGAGTCTTGAGTCCGACCGCCCATTCACCTATCACCAGTCACCATTCACCCTATCAGCGTAGATCGGCTCTTTCAGCGTCATCCGTGTTCCATCTTTCCCGCCGTAAATTCGCGCTCGTAAATGATACTACCCATCCGCTCCTATGGCGACCCTGTGCTGAAAAAAGTGGCACAGGACATCAAGCCCGGTCATCCCGGTTTGAAGCAGTTGATCGCCGACATGTTCGAGACCATGTACGCCGCCAGTGGCGTCGGCTTGGCAGCGCCTCAGATCGGCGAAAGCATCCGCCTCTTCATCGTGGACTGCTCGCCTTTTGCCGAGGACGAGGATGGTGAACCCACGGAGGATGCGCACCTGAAGGACTTCAAGAAGGTCTTCATCAATCCCTACATCGTGGAGGAGGAAGGGGAGGAGTGGGCTTTCGAGGAAGGCTGCCTCAGCATCCCTGGCATCCGTGAGGATGTGGAACGCCAGCCGAAGATCGTGATGCAGTATCTGGATGAGGACTTCAAGGAGCACGAAGAGGAGTACGATGGCTTTGCGGCCCGTGTGATCCAGCACGAGCATGACCACGTGGACGGCATCCTGTTCACCGAACTGATACCTCCCATGCGCAAACGGATGCTGAAAGGAAAGCTCCGTGACATCAGCCACGGTAAGACAGACGCCAAATACAAAATGAGATTCACCCCGGTGAAATGAGAACGACCCTTTCCACCTCGATCATTCTTTTGGGCATACTCCTGTTCAGCGCCTGCGGCGGAAGCGGCACGGGCAAGGACGCCAAGGGCGGCGACACCCTCGCGGTGGCCCGCATCCAGACCATGGAGGACACCTTGTACGCTCGTCCCGGCGTGGACCGGAAGGGCGCACAGGCCTTGCTGGACGTCTATCTGGCCTATGCCAAGATCCATCCGCTGGATTCCATGACGCCCGAATACATCTTCCGTGGCGCCAGCATCAAGAGCACCTTGGGCGATCCACAGGGCGGCATCGACCTGTACAACCGCATCATCCGCGACTTCCCGCATTGGCGGAAGATCGCTGACACCTACTACCTCAAGGCTTTCACCATCGACAACGGCCTGCACCAGAAAGGAGAGGCGGAAACCGCCTACAATGAGGTTATCAGCCGCTTCCCGGACCACCGCTTCGCTGCGGACTCCAAGCAGATGATCGAGAACCTCAAATACTCGGACGAGGAGCTGATGAAGAAGTTCGAGGCCATGAACGCCGATAGCTCGCAGGCGCAGGCCGCAGCAACCAAATGAGCGGGGTGGATAGCCATGCAGATACACCGGAGGCATTGTTGGCAGCAGAGACTACCGCCATGGAGCCCAGCTTTTTCCGGGACCTGTTGGAACAGTTGGTGAAGGAAGGCCGCACCACTGGCGATGACCAAAGCGAGGAGATGGTGGCCTACACCAAGCTCAATCTCGCGCGCACGGTGCGCAACGAGAAGACGGTGAAGCTGCTCCCGGAGCTGCTCGAAGCCTTGGCCAAAGCGCCGAAGATGACCTGGTTGGTGATCACCGAACCCTGGTGCGGCGACAGCTCGCAGGTGTTGCCGGTGCTGGTCTTGATGGCGGATGCCGCGCCGAACATCCATATTCGGGTGGTGCTGCGCGATCAGCACTTGGATCTGATGGACCACTACCTCACCCACGGCGGGCGGAGCGTACCCAAGTTGATCGCAACCGATTTGCAAGGGAAGGAACTGTTCAACTGGGGCCCGCGCCCGCAGACCGCACAGGACATGGTGTGGGCGAACAAGGAATTACCGGAGGCGCAGCAACTTCCGAAAGAGGAGATCTACGCGAAAGTGCACGCTTGGTATGCAGCGGACAAAGGAGTTTCCATCCAGAAGGAGATCTTGACTTTACTGAAGTCGTAGTTCGCTCAGCTTGATGCGCTGCGTTGGGACCGCTGCGGTCGACTAACCCCTCCTTTGCGGCCCAGACCTAAAGGCACGTCTTTGCGCTCTCTGCTGCCGAAGGCAGAACTTCGCTCGACGGTACTTCTTTGCGCTCTCCGCGCCCTCCGCGGTTCAAGTCAGACACTACCTTAGATCCGCACCAAGGCCAGCAAGGTGGCGACGAGGTTCGGCATGGCCACTTCCGGCATGAGGGAGGCTGAAACGCCTTCGTCGCCCTTGTCTTTCTGCTGTTTGGCGGCAGAAGGGGCATTCTTCACCTGCTTCACCACGGCGATGGATTCCACCTTGTATTGTCCGTCGGCCAAGGCCTGTACCGCCTGCACGAACTTGGCATCATCCACTTTGGCCGGGTCGTAGGTCACCTTGGCGTGGCCGATCTTATCCCCGTCGTGGAAGACGATCTCGGTGCTTTCCACCCCGGGCACTTTCACCAGCGCGCTCTTGATCATGCCGCCGCACATCATCTCGCAGGTCATTCCGCTGATGCCGAGATCTGCAGTCGCCATGGGCTGGCCTTCCGTTATGCCCACGATGTTCTCCGTGCGTGACGCCGCAGAAACGGCATCGGATGATCCGGTACTGGAGCAGGCGGTGACCAAAGCGATCGTGGCGATAAGGAGGGAAGACTTGAACATCTTTCGAAGGGTTGGGAAGGTGTACAAGGTCCAAAGGTAATCAACCTGTGCACCACCTACTTTCGCACGCATTTTTTGCGCGGACATGCAGGAGGAGACGAAGCCCGACACCACCAAGTGGCTGCTCTTGATCACGCTCTCATTGATCTGGGGGAGCTCCTTCATCCTGATGAAGCGCGGACTCTACCAGGACGGACTTCCCGCGCTTTCACCGCTACAGCTCGCGAGCGCCCGGCTGTTCATCGCATGGTTGGTGCTGAGTTCGTTGCTGTTCAGGCACGCGCACTTCTTCCGCTCGCATTGGAAGCCCTTGCTCGGAACGGCACTGCTGGGGAACGGCATCCCCGCATTCCTGTTCGCCATCGCACAGACCAGCATCAACAGCTCGCTCTCCGGCATGTTGAACAGCCTTACGCCGTTGTTCACCCTGTTGATCGGCGTCGCGCTTTTCAGCATCCGCATCCGGGCGATCAACGTTGTGGGGATCCTGCTCGGCCTCGCTGGCGCCGTGGGCACCATCGCCTACCGCCACGGCGACGGCCTTCCATCATGGACCGTCCACGCCGTGCTTCCCGCCATCGGCGCGCTGTGCTATGGCTTCAGCGGCAACATCATCAAGCGTTGGCTGTACATGCTTCCCGCTGCCGCCACATCGGTATTGGCCATCAGCATGGTGGGACCGCTGGGCCTCATTGGCGTACTTGCTACCGGACTTCCTCACACCTTGGCCACTGTGCCCAATGCATGGCCCGCTTTAGGATTCACGGCCATCCTCGCCACCTTCGGAACGGGCATCTCGCTCATCCTGTGGAATGCCTTGATCAAGCGCACCACCGCGGTGTGGGCATCCTCCGTCACCTACCTGATGCCCGTCGTGGCCATCGGCTGGGGCATCCTTGATGGCGAGATCCTGATGCCCATGCAATTCCTGATGATCGCCGTGGTCCTCCTGGGCGTTTACTTGGTGAACCTGGGCGTGCGGAAGTAACGCGGACCGGGATAGTCGTGAAGTGAGGCGGGGGACAGTGAGTTCCTCCGCTGAGAATGCGAACCGCAGATGTCGCAGATGGACGCAGATAAATGCGCTCGGAATGCGAAGAGGATGGGCGCAGATAGGGCCATCTGCGATGGCCGAAATGAATGTTGACGGCTGATATCGGACGCTATAGCGAACCTTGCTTGGTGCGGACCATACGCTTGTATTGAAGTCTTTCCGCCCCGAAGTTCAGGAGAAGGCCACGTTCCATGCCGGTGGCTTTCAAGTAGTTCAAAAGCTGCGCGTCCTCGATCCTCCCGAGTTCTTTGATGGCCTTCACCTCAACGATCACACTGCCGCAGCAGATGAGGTCGGCACGGAACATCGTGGAGAGTGGCTTCCCTTTGTAAAGGACCGGAAGGCGCACTTCGCTTGCAAAGGGCACCTCACAAAGCAAAAGCTCGGATATCAATGCCTCGTGGTAAACACTTTCCAGAAAACCGCAGCCCAACTCGGTATGGACTTCCATCGCCGCACCGATGATCGCATAGGTCTGTGGGTCCTGATCCTCCATCACGACCAAAGATGGCGAAACCGCTGAGAATGCGAACCGCAGAGGAATGCGAACCGCAGATGGCGCAGATGGACGCAGATAAATGCTATCCGTCGTAGGAATGCGAGCCGAAGATGGCGCTGATGGATGCAGATAAATGCTATCCATCATAGGAATGCGAACCGCAGATGTCGCAGATGGACGCAGATAAATGCAATACGTTGTAGGAATGCGGAGTGGCTTAATACCAGCAAGTGTTCTGCTATATCGCGGCTACGGCATTATCCCTGTTCATCTGCGCCATCTGAGGTTTTCCCCTTGAGCGATCCAAGGTTCCAGCTAGCGGAGACAGTGCCGTTAGGCACATTCCGCGCTGCGGAACAGGTCCTGCGGAAATTTCGCGGCCACGGCATTATCCTCTTACATCTGCGCCATCTGCGGTTTTTCCCTTGAGCGATCCATAGCTCCAGCTAGCGGAGGCAGTGCCGCAAGGCACATCTGCGGAAATTTCGCGGCCACGGCATTATCCCCCTTCATCTGCGCCATCTGCGGTTTTTCCCTTTTCAGGAGTCCGCGGTATCCCGAAGCTTGCTGTGCCTGTGGCCATACAGGAAGTAAACAGCCAATCCCGCGGCCATCCAGCCGAAGAAGACCATCCAGCTCTTTGCCGGTATCTCGATCATCAGGTAGGCGGTGCTCAGCATGCCGATGCCGGGGATCAGTGAATAGCGCCTGCGGAAAAACTGCACCGACGTGCCCAGCGCGAAGACCGCGAAGGCCGTCAGCAGCACGGCCTGACGGTCCAAGTGCATGCTTGTCACCGCATGGAGGAGGCGTTCCCGGTCGAGGATGAAGTAGGCGAGCACCATCAGTGGCAGAAGGAAACGACCGTTGATATAGGGGATCTGGAAGCGCTTGCGGCCCGCAGCGTCCATGCGGCCCAGGCGCGGCAACAGCAGTACACCACCGCACACCATCGTGAAAGCGAACAAGGTGCCGATGGACGTGAGGTCCGTGATAATATCGCTAGGTGCGAAGAGCGCCGGGATGCCTACCACGAAACCGGTGACCACGGTGGCGAAGGCCGGCGTACCGTACTTGCGGTGGAGGTGCCCGAAGCGCGGAGGCAGAAGTCCATCACGGCTCATGCTCATCCAGATGCGCGGCTGCCCCAGCTGGAACACCAGCAGCACGCTGGTGGCCGCCAGTACCGCGCCGACACTCACAGCGAAGCCCACTTCAGGAAGGTTGATCCTGTTGAACACAAAGGCCAGCGGGTCCATCACGCCCTTGAAATCGGCATAAGGTACCATGCCGGTGAGCACCAGCGCCGTGATGCAGTAGATCACCGTGCAGATGATGAGCGCATACATCATGCTGCGCGGGAGGTCGCGCTGCGGGTCCTTGCACTCTTCCGCCGTGGTGCTGATGGCATCGAAACCGATGTAGGCGAAGAACACCGCGCTCACACCCTTCAGCACGCCACCCATGCCGTTGGGCAGGAAAGGCACGTAGTTCGCGCCCTTGATATACCAGAGCCCGATCAGCGCCACTGCCGCCAGGATCACAAGCTTCACGATCACCATGAAGTTCGCTGCCCTTTTGCTTTCTTGAATACCGATGTAGACCAGTGCCGTCACGAGCACGGTGATCAGCGCCGCTGGGATGTTCATGATCACATGCATGGTACCGATCATCGGCGCCGTGGTCCATGCGAGCGCATCCGTGGCCTGCCCTGTGGCAACCGCATGTTTGAAGGCCTCTTCGGCACCCATCGGGTCGGTGGTGAGCCAAGTCGGAAGATGAAGGCCAAAGCCCGCTAGGATGTTGGTGAAATAGCTGCTCCACGAGATCGCCACCACCACGTTGCCGATGGCATATTCCAAGATCAACGCCCAGCCGATGATCCACGCCACCACCTCACCGAAACTGACGTAGCTGTATGTGTAAGCGCTGCCGCTGACGGGCACTCGCCCGGCGAACTCCGCATAGCACAAGGCGGTGAGGCCGCAGACCGCCGCCGTGATGATGAAGAGGAAGACCACGCCCGGGCCGCCTTCATAGGCCGCCGCACCTACGGTGCTGAAGATCCCCGCGCCGATCACAGCCGCCACGCCCATCAAGGTCAGGTCGCGCACTGTGAGGGTGCGTTTCATGCCTTGGTGGCCGTCCGCCTCCCGTTGCGCCTGGTCACGCATAATGCGTTCCACGGATTTTTTACGGAAGAGCGGACTGGACATGGGCGGGCAAAGTAGGTAAAGACCGGGTTCTTTTAACCGCAGATGCCGCAGACCGTGCTACGCCGAAGCGGCTACGCCCAGGCGAGTGGACGCAGATGAAATGCCGGAGGTATCAGTGGGCTTTATACCGCAAAGGACACGAAGGACACAAAGAAGTGAGCAGTGGATGATGCTGAACCGCAACGAGCGCAACGCCCTCATCCCCCTGCCCCTTCTCCCGGGGATAAGGGGTGACTCGTTTTGCTAGTGCGCAGAAGTACGCTTGCTCAGTGCTGTTTACGAGGCGACCTCAATGTGGCCGCAGGCCGGACTGTCGGCAACACGCCTTCGCAAAAGCGCTTTGGCGCGGCAATGCCGGACAACTGACAGCGAACAACTGACAACCGTATTTCCCCTTCGTGTCCTTAGCGTCCTTCGTGGTACGCCTTCCTTACACTAACGCCAGCGCTTGCTCCAGATCCGCGATCAACGCATCCGGATCCTCCAGCCCAACGTAGATCCGCACCAAGTCCCAAGGCAGCTCACCCTTAGGCATGTCCGGGCCGATCACTGCGGCGGTAGGGAATTGCAGCGATTCGTAGCCGCCCCAGCTCACTGCCATCAGGAAGCGGTGCAGCCCATTGCAGAACCGTTCCACACCGGCCATGTCGGCGGCTTTTACGCGGATGCTCATCAGTCCGGCGCAGCGCTTCATCTGTTTCCTCGCCAGCGGCTCCTGCGGAAAGCTCTTCAGGAAAGGCCAGTTCACTTGCGAGACCTTCGGATGCGCTTCGAGGAAATTCGCCACGCGCTCAGCGCTGTCGGCGCTGCGGTGAACGCGTAGTTCCAAGGTGCGCAGGCCGCGCATCAGCAGCCACGCGTCGTGCGGTGAAGGCGCCGCGCCAAGCGTCATGAATTCCTTGGACATCACTTGGAGGATATGCTCCTTGCTCCCGGCCAGCACGCCGCAGATCACGTCGCTGTGGCCGTTGAGGTACTTCGTGCCGGAATGCGCCACCAGGTCGATGCCGAGGTCGATCGGGTTCTGGAACAGTGGACTGCTGTAGCTGTTGTCGCAGAGCGTGAGGATGCCGTGCGCCTTTGCGATTGCCGCCACTGCTTACAGGTCCTGCAGCTCGAAAGTGATGGAGTTCGGGCTTTCCAGGATGAAGAGCCGCGTCTCCGGCGTGATCGCGCGGCGGAAGTTCTCCGCATCGGTGCCGTCCACATACGTGGTGCTGACATTGAAGCGCACCAGCAGTTCGGACAGCAGCTTGGTGGTCCAACTGTAGGGCTTCTTCACGCAGACGATATGATCGCCCGCCTTCACAAAGCTCATCACGCCCGCCGCGATGGCCGCGCTGCCGCTGCTGAAGAGCAACGCATCCTCAGCATGTTCGAGCGCCGCCAGCTTCTTCCGTACGATGGCTACCGTGGGGTTTACGCCCCGCGTGTACAGCGGCACATCGAACTCGTTGCGCATCGCATTGCGCAGGGCCTCCACCGTGGGATAAGTGAAGTTGCCGCTCTGCGCGATCGGCGGAACCACGGCGTTGTAACCGGCCTCGCGGTCTTCGCCGAGGTGGTTGAGGATGTGGGAGAGATCGTCGGGTTTCACGGTACTTGCTGTTTGGGACTGGAAAGGTATTGGTGAGTGAACCTTGATCGATCCGCCGACCAGAAGGACGATGCGGGACAAATGACTTCGACAGGATTTCAGGATTTACAGGATCGGACCTGTCTTGCGGCAGGCTTACTTGTCGAATTGCTTCGTTTCATCTCGTGTTCATTTTGCAGGGATAGATCTGTCGCACATTGTCCCTTTTGCGAGGACATTATACCACGCCCGCAAGCGCTTATTCTATGACATCTCCAAACGCGTGTTGAGTTTTTTTCAGGCATGAGGAACTCCGGGCTTGGGCGAGAAGTCCGGTGGTCTTCCCGCCCTTGGCCGAAGCCCGTCGTTCGTCGGGTTTATCCCTGGCGGG
>JBBSUV010000092.1:0-9021 GCA_038234075.1 Flavobacteriales bacterium
CCCCGTTCCGGGGCACAGCCGGTAATCAATTCCTTTATGTGTGTTTGGCCTCGAATACCCGCCCCCCGCGCGGCATTTCGCCCCCAAACTCCTTCCATAGTTGTCACCCCGGCCTCCGAGCCGGGGTCGCGCAAAGGCCGAAGACGACTATTCGTGAACCGGGGATCTCTCAACGGGAAAATCCATCACAGCCCGTGCTGCCGAGCCTTTCCAGATGACTACGCATTTTATCCCGGACGCCAGTGATCACATGGTGGAATGCCTTGACCTCAATAAGCTCGTCGGAACCTCGAACGCGGAGAACACAGTGACCGAAGCATGAAGAACCTGCTGAAACTGGAAGAACTGGCACAGCTGCTGATCTGCATCGTAGTGCTGGCCATTGGCGACATGCCTTGGTGGGTTTATCTTCTATTGGCGCTGGGGCCGGACATCAGCATGCTCGGCTATCTGGTCAGCCCGCGCGTCGGATCGTTCACCTACAACGTGCTTCACCATAAGGGCTTCGCCTTGCTGGTGGCTGGTGCCGGGATGCTCAGTGTGGAGCTGAGCTTGAAATTCGGTACACCCTTGATCGGTCATCCACTCATGATGGCGAGTGTCATTCTCTATGGCCACTCCTGCATGGACCGGGTGTTCGGCTACGGTCTGAAGTTCGGTGACAGCTTTCAACACACGCATCTGGGCTGGATCGGCAAGGCGGTGCCTGGGGAAGCGAAAGCGTGAAGCACGGCCGGACATGCGGATTCTTCTCCTCGACAATTACGACAGCTTCACCTGGAACCTGCACCACCTGCTGGAGCCTTTGGCGGAGGTGGATGTCGTGCGGAATGACGCCATCACAGTGGAGGAGGCCGCACGATATGACGGCATCGTACTCTCGCCCGGACCCGGTCTCCCCGCCGAGGCCGGAGTCATGCCTGAGCTGATCCACCGTTTGATGCCCACGCATCCGATCCTCGGCGTCTGCCTGGGCATGCAGGCGATCGTGGAAAGCTGCGGCGGAAGCCTGTTCAACCAGCCACTGGTGAAACATGGCGTTGCTGTTCCTTGCATCCCGGAGCTGCCGACCGATCCCTTGTTCGCCGGGATCAATGCCCCTTTCGAGGTCGGATTGTACCACAGCTGGGCGGCCGAGCGCAGCACGTTGCCGGCGGAACTGCGGGTAACCGCGCACAGTGAGGAGGGCATCATCATGGCGCTGCGACATGTGCGTTTTCCCGCTTGCGGCGTGCAATTCCACCCGGAAAGCGTGATGACCCCGATGGGCGCGCACATCATCAGGAACTGGGTAGCTGAGGCGCCGATCGCATCCTAGGCTCCACGTTTCTTCGCCATCGCCCACGCGATCCGCGCCTGCGGACTTTTCAACGAAAGCGCCGTTCCGATCGTTGATCGAAAGCACCCTCCGCACCGGGGAACCGCCCATCGAGCCCGATAATTTTACGGCATGAACCGTCTCGTCCTTATACCGTTGGCCTTGCTGTTGGCCCCCCATGCCTCCGCGCAGAATGTCTTCCAGCGGGCATTGAACAACGACACCATGCCCAATCTCGTGACCAACCCGGGTTTCGAGGACGTGAAGAAAGTGCCTTGCTCCTGGACGCAGGAGGCAGCCAAATTCAACAATGACGTGATGACCGGCTGGAGTTCCCCCACGGAGACCACGCCCGACCTCTTCAGCACGCGCGCCCCTTCGGACTGCTGGGCCAATCCTGCCAAACGCACCCAAGGCAAGACCAGTCCCCACGGCGGAACCAACATGGTGGGGATCAAGATCTGGGGCAAAGGCAACTCACCCACCTACTGGCACGAATACCTGCAGACCACCTTGCCGGAACCGCTGAAGGCCGGGTTGCGCTACATCGTGGAATGCTGGGTGCAGCGGGCGAATTTCAGCAACGAGGCCAGCAACAACATCGGCATGCGGCTGGCGGCCTTGCCGGTTAAGACACGCGACAACCTGCCCTTGTACCTCACTCCGCAGGTGAATGCCGAGGAGGTGATCGATGCCAAAGGCTGGCGCAAGGTCTCCGGCGTGATCGAGGCCAACGGCGACGAGCGCTACCTGATGATCGGCAACTTCTACGGCGATGATGCCACGCTGCACAAGCAACAACCGCAGGGTGAGCGCGGTGCATACTACTTCATCGATGATGTGAGCCTCCGTGTGGCGCCTGCTGGCACGGCCCTCACGCCGAAGCCCAAGGAGAGCATGCCGCCGCCGCCCAAAGTGATCGTGGCGGACCACGCCAGCACCAAGGACGTGGAGCTGCCGAAGGTGGAACCGCCGTCCGTGGGCAAGAGCATCCGCTTGGACAACATCGGCTTCGAGTTCGCCAAGGCCACCCTGACGCCGGAGAGCAAGACGGAACTGGATGAACTGGCCGATATGCTGATCGACTACCCCTTGATGCGGATCGAGGTGGAAGGGCATACCGATGACGTGGGCAGCGACGCGAGCAACCTCACCCTCAGCGAGGCCCGCGCCAAGGCCGTGGTGGATTTCCTGCGCAACAGGAAGGTGGAGAAAGAGCGCATCACTTGGAAGGGCTACGGCGAAACGAAGCCGCTCGTACCCAACGACAGCGAGGAACACCGCACGCTCAACCGCCGCGTGGAGTTCCGTGTAGTGGAGAAGTAGGAACGAAAGCGTTCTTCGGCCAAAGGACGGCAGACCAAGCTACATGCAGATCCGGATGGGATCAGGTGTGACGCGGCGGCTGATCGACGATCATGCGCTTGGCGATATCCAGGATGCGGGTATCGTCCAGCCTGACCACGCCCCCATTGGCGCCGCCTTGCAGGTGCACGCCCATGGGCTTGCCTTCCGGGTGCGTGTATCCACCGAAGTAGTTCCAGACCGTTTCAACATTCAGGTCCAACTCTTTTGCGATCTGGTGGATGCTCCCGTCCGGAAGGCTGTCCTTGATGTCGCGAAGCTCATTGAATGTGATGTTCATGGCCTGTTGGTTTTGGGCGTTCGATGGCCTGAAGGTAGCCTCCTAACGGACCGAATGATATCCTATACCGCGATTTTTTGCATTGAGATCGGCGGGGGTGTCCCGTCTGGTTCTCAACCCTGAAAGCCACGCCCTGTCCAGCCTTTGCTGCACAAATTATTTGGCACACCCCCTTGGCCGCACAACAATGAAAGCCATAGCCGGATGACAAACGGATGCGAGAGACCCAGGGCTCCAGACTCAAGACTCCAGACTCACGACTCAAGACTCAAGACTCACGACTCAAGACTCAAGACTCAAGACTCAAGACTCAAACTACCAGCTCAACCCGCTGATCACGCCATTGGCATCGATGTCCATACCTTCGCTGGAAGGCACTTCCGGTAGGCCGGGCATGCGCATCATCTTGCCGAGGATCGGCACTACAAAGCCCGCTCCAGCGGCGATCTCGATGTTGTTCACCGTGATCTCGAAATCGCTGACGGCACCCAATTGCGTGGGGTCGTCACTGAAGCTGTACTGCGTCTTGGCCATGCAGACCGGCAGGTTGTCCAGCCCCAGGTTGTGTATGCGCCGCAGGGCCGTTTTCGCTTCGCCGCTGTAGGCCACGCTCTTGGCACGATAGATCTCCTTGGCGATGATCTCGATCTTCTTCTCGATGGGCTGCTCCAGGTCGTAGAGCAGCTTGAACTTAGTCTCCTTGCTGTCCACCGCCTTCACCACAGCCTCGGCCAGTGCGGTCATACCGTTGCCACCTTCGGCGAAGCCCTTGGCCACTACTGCTTCCACACCCAAAGCTTTGCAACGTTCTTGCACCAACTGGATCTCCTCCTCGGTATCCGTAGGGAAGTTGTTGATGGCCACCACGGCCTTCACGCCGAACTTGTGTGTGTTCTCGATGTGGCGCTCCAGGTTGGCCATGCCCTTCTTCACCCGTTCCATGGAAGCATCGTTCACCTCCTTGATGGGTGCACCACCTTGGTAGCGCAGGGCTCGGATCGTGGCGACGATCACGGCTGCATGCGGCTCCAGGCCCGCAGCGCGGCATTTGATGTCGTAGAATTTCTCCGCGCCGAGGTCAGCACCGAAGCCGGCCTCTGTCACCACGTAGTCGGCCAAGCTCAGGCCCATCTTCGTGCCCAGGATGCTGTTCACGCCCTGCGCGATGTTGGCGAAAGGTCCGCCGTGCAGGATCGCAGGATTTCCCTCCAGCGTCTGCACCAGGTTCGGCTTGATGGCATCTTTCAACAGCACGGCCATAGCACCCTGCGCGTTGAGGTCGCGGGCATAGACATACTTGCGATCCGCTGAGTGGGAGTTGCCCACGAAGATGCTGCCGAGGCGCTGCTTCAGGTCATCGTAGCCCGTGGCCAGGCAGAGGATCGCCATCACTTCGCTGGCAGCGGTGATGTTGAAGCCGTCCTGGCGCGGTATGCTGTTGCCTGTTCCGCCCAGGCCGATCACGATCTCACGCAGGGAGCGGTCGTTCATGTCCATCACGCGCTTCCATGCGATCGTGCGTTGATCGATCTCGAGGTTGCGCGTCTTGCTCTGCAGGTTGTTGTCGATCAGTGCGGCGAGGAGGTTGTTGCTCTTCTCGATCGCGGCGAAATCACCAGTGAAGTGCAGGTTGATGTCCTCCATGGGCAGCACTTGTGCATAGCCGCCGCCGGCCGCGCCGCCCTTCATGCCGAACACGGGGCCGACGCTGGGTTCGCGCAGGACGACCATGGCCTTCTTGCCGATCTTGTTCAATCCTTCGCACAAGCCGATGCTGGTGGTCGTCTTGCCTTCACCGGCGGGCGTGGGCGAAACCGCGGTCACCAGGATCAGCTTGGCCGTCTTTACCTTGGTCTCATCGATCAGGTCCAAGGGGAGCTTGGCCTTGTAGCGTCCGTAGTTCTCCATCCGGTCGGCAGAGATGCCGAGCTTTTCGCCAATGGCGGTGATGGGCTGCATAGTGGCGCGCTGCGCGATCTCGAGGTCTGAAGGAAATGCCATGTTCTATCAAATTGTGGGACGAAGGAACGCAAGGAACGCGATCTCCGGGAGATGCCGTATCCCAACTTCCTAAAAGGATGTGTTGGGGGCGATCAACTGAGGCTCAGGGTCCCCTGCGGGAGACCTCTGAGCGAACCCAGATCACCGCTTCCCCGGAAGCGCATACACCGTGACCACGCCTTCGCCATCCGCGGTCACCAGTTCGGCCACGCCATCCAGGTTGATGTCCGCCACGCGAAAACGGACGGAACCTTTCAGCGGGAAACCCGGCCAGAGCGCTCCGGTGGCATCATACAAGCGCACTTGGTCCTGCTCCGGCAACACGAGGCCGATCGCGGCATCCTCCCCTTCCATCGGCACGGCGAAGGCGCTGGCACCCTGCGCATCCGGGAAGCTCACGCGGAAGAGCACCTTGCCAGCGGACTCGGCCATGAGCGTGGAGCTGGTTGTGCGCAGCACCTCATCGCGGCCGTCGCCATCCACGTCGAAGAGGAACACCTTGCCGCTGGTGGCTGCGGAAAGCGTGTCCACCTTGCCATCCAGCGTACCGCTGAGCACCGCGCCGGCACTGTCCGTCCAGAGCATGCGCCGGTCGTCGATGTCCATGGCATCCCGGCTTCCGAGGAAGGTGGCGATGTGCTCCATCTTCAGCTTGCTGGTGTAGCGCACCACACCGCGCCGGTCCAGCACGGTCACCCTTCCATCGGCCGTCGGCACCACCAGGAAATCTTTGCCCTTAGTGCGGACCAGCGTCACGGCCGTGAGTGCCGGGCTTTGCCCTTTTTCCGGCGACCAACCCTGTACCGGCTTGCCTTCCACACCCAGGTTGAGCAGCTCACCGTTGGTCATCGGCACGAGCACGCGGTAGTCCCTCTTCTTCTCGTAGTCGAAAACGCTCAAGGGTGCGCAGGCCGTGCCTTTCAGCGTGACGGGGAAGCCCTCCACGTCGCGGCCGAGCCGATCGATCTGATAGATCTTCCCCGCCGTGTTCAGGAGCATCTGGAACTTGCCGTTCTTGTAGCGGTCCACCAGTTCCACGCCGCCCAGGATCGGCCCGTCCAGTTGGCGTTGCCAGAGGATCTTGCCCGTGCAGCTGATCAGGCTGATGCGATGTTCACGGTCCTGCGCCAGCACTTGCAAGGTCTTGCTGAGGTAGTCCTTCACCAGTATCAGCGGGCCCTCCAAGGGTGTGGAGAGCGACGTGGTCCACAGCGCACCTGCCGTGCGCTTGCCGGTGGGTGCATGCTGTAGGCAGAAGGTGGCCACGAGGGCGCCATCCGCACGCGGCGACAATTGCACAAGTGCACCGCCTGTGGCCTGCCGGGCCACCGCCAAGGGGCCGTCCGATGCGGGATAGGCACGGGCCACATCGGCCCACCAGCTATAGACCGCCTCACTGCCGAAGCGCTGGAAGAAATCGCCCGAGCGCGGATCCAGTGCCAAGGAGTTCCGGTCCGTCCAAGCATCGATGACGGCACGCATACCGGCGGGCGTATTGGACATCACCACCATGTCCGAAAGCACGGTCCACAGCGGTTGATCGAACGGCGCGAAGGCCTTGCCGAACAAGGTGGCCAAGGCCCCGCGATCCGCCAAGCGCCTGAACTGCGTGCCGCGATATTCCGTGACTTCACATCCGCCATCGGGACAGCGCGAGGTGAGCGCCGCGATCGCTTTGCCGGGATCCACCGCGCCGAACACCGCCCAGCGGTGGCCCGTGCTGTCGTCAGTGGCAAGTCCTTCCGCCACCCCTACGCCTCCGCTCACCCATGCACCATAGGCTGCGAAAAGCTGTTCGTCCGGGTCCTTACCGGTGAGTTCGCGCACATAGCTCGCCGGATCGTCCACCTGCATGGTGCGCAGGCGGCATACCGTGGCCGGCAGCACGCGGATCATCTCCGGGCGCGCGGCCTTCTGCTGCTGCATCGCGGCGAAGGCCGGGCTATCGGCGGATGGGAACAACAGTCCGTTCATCAGCAAGGCACCGGGCCGGAGGCGCACATCCAGTGCCGCCCAGCCTTCCACGGGCAGCTCAGCGGGGAAGATGCCATTGGTGGCGGAGCCCAACACGGCGGACGCATAGCCGGGCCGGATCAACAGGTGCGCTTCCGCACCCACGCTGAAGCTGGCGCGGGCCTTCTCAAAAAGCGCATCGGGCTTGGCGATGGAAGCGAGCCGCGAGCGTGCTCCTTCCACGGTGGAAGTGGTGGTGCCCAATAGCAGAACGCCTTGGCTCCAGGCGAGTTCCAGCGCAGGCAACACGCTGTCCGCCTTCACGGAAAGCCGGGTGCCGGACCACAACAGAGCGGACACATCGGTCCTGAAGGCCGCGCCCAATGCGCTCAGCGCTTCCGGTGAAGCGGCCAACGGCCAGGCCATCAGCAGGGACAGCGTATCGTTCTGCGGAGCGTCCCAAGCGACCAACAGCGGATGCTCCCCGCCCTTTCGCTCCGCTGCGGGAAGGCTGACCTCCGCAAGTCTCGACATCACACCATTCAGCGCAGCGAAGGTGGGCTCGTTTTCGATATCGCCCCAGAACTGGCTGGTGCCGGTGAAGCGTTCCCAGGTCCCCAAGGGTTCGGGGATCTCCAGTACCGCCACCGCCTCCGGGGCGATCGCCTTCCAGGGGTCAGCGGCGGGTGTGGGCCCGGCCTGCCAGCTCCACAGCCACCAG
Source organism: Flavobacteriales bacterium (assembly GCA_038234075.1). GTDB lineage: Bacteria > Bacteroidota > Bacteroidia > Flavobacteriales_F > PHOS-HE28 > PHOS-HE28. The sequence goes on from JBBSUV010000092.1 coordinate 7,639, forward strand.
CCGATGACGGCTACGATGGCGAGCAGGAGGAGCACGGTGAGTATGCGGCGCATGGCGAAGTCCCAAAGGTGTACGGAACAGGGATCGCTCTGCAGCCTTGGGCCCGTGCCTTTCGCACATCCCGCTGTGGACGCGCCCTCTGACCAACGATAGCCGGGCGCAGGGTTAACCGCAGATGACGCAGATGACACAGATATACTCGCGATGCGGGGATCGGAGACGTGCTAACAGCAGCGAGGTGCTGCGCAAGCAGCCGATGCGATCCAATTAAAGGCCTCCCGAAACTATCCAAGTCCCCATCTGTGACATCTGCGTCATCTGCGGTAAAAACCTTCCTTAACGATGGTTAGCCGGACCTAAGCCTCCGTGGCTAGCAACGTGAACGACATCCTGTGATGCCCGCAAGGGCCGTGCAAAGCAATGGCCGCGCGGTGCTCCAAGGTGGGATAGCCTTTGTTCACCGCCCAGCCGTAGTGCGGTTGCTCGGCGTGCAACGCGGCCATCAGCTCATCCCGATGCGTCTTCGCCAACACGGAAGCCGCTGCGATGCTGCGGTACTTCCCATCGCCTTGGATGATGCAGCTGTGCGGGATGCCTGCGTAGGGGTTGAAGCGGTTGCCGTCCACCAGCAGGTGCTGCGGCACTTTGCCCAAGCCGGCAATGGCGCGGTGCATCGCGAGGAAGGAAGCATGCAGGATGTTGATGCGATCGATCTCCGCCACATCGGCCATGGCCACGCACCAGGCCAAGGCGCGCTCCTCGACCAGCGGGCGCAGGCGTTCGCGGTCCGCATGGGAAAGCTTCTTGGAATCGTTCAGGCCGGGCAAGCGCACCCCGGCGGGAAGGATAACCGCGGCGGCGACGACGGGACCTGCCAGGCAACCACGGCCTGCTTCATCGCAACCGGCTTCGAGGAGGCCGAGGGTGTGGTAGGGGGCGAGGCGTGGCATGGGGTGCAAGTTTACTGATGACCGAAGTGGAACACTTATGACATAGAAAGAGCGGATCGTCGCAGAAAGGTGGCGGAGCCCGCCAGAGGCGGATGGGCGCCGGGCACTCGGCAGTGTTGTGTGGTTATCGTGAAGCCGAGCGCCGGGTGACGCTTATTGACCAGACGAGCGTGGTATGGAAGTCCAGGCCAGCTTGGGCTTCTTCGGCTCTTTGGCTTTTCGGCTGTTCAGGCTAATTGGTTCCTTCGGCTTTTAGGCCTCTTCGGCAAACGCTCCCGCAAGTCTTCCCGGCCAAACCATAAAGTGAGCTCCTGAACCAAACAGGCCGGGGCGACTTGTGGGTATGCCCTCTGGAGCCGACCAAGGCACTGAAGCCTCCAGCAGTCTTCAGACTGCAACACGGAACTACCTTCGGAGCTGCATGAGCCTCAGC
>JBBSUV010000093.1:0-8121 GCA_038234075.1 Flavobacteriales bacterium
AGCCGTCAAGCCAGCTATGGCCTCCTGCTCGAAGGTCGAGTAGTCAAAGGCTGCCGCTTCCTTCTCTTTCGTTGTCTTCTTCTTGTTCATGGTTCTGATTGGTTGTCAAACGTAGCTTGACACACTTTTCAGAATACTCTCACGGGGCATCTTCTTCATGGAGCGCAGTGAATAAGAATGCTACTTTTAATCGCGGAGACCTTAGTATGAAAGGCTGGATCCCACCTTATCCGATCATCCTGTTCATGGCCGTAATGTCCTGGGGCAGCTTAAATGCGCAGTCCTATTGGGCCAGGGATGTCGGCGGTCCGGGGAATGACCATGTGGCCGATGTGAAGACGGACGATGCGGGGAACATCTACGCGACCGGCGAGTTCAGCGGCATGATCCAATTCGGTGGATCGACCTACACGTCCACGGGCGGTATCGACATGTTCCTCACCAAGATGTCCCCAACGGGGCAAGTGCTCTGGTTCGTGCAAGGGGGCGGCCCGGGGATCGATCGCGGGATCAAGCTGGCGCTGCGGGGTGGACATGTGGCGGTGGTGGGCGCGTTCATGAACACAGCGAACTTCCAAGGCCAAGCGATCACTTCGGCCGGAGGACCGGACATCTTCCTCGCCATGCACGATGCCGCGACCGGCAACCTCCAATGGATCGCGCAGGGCGGTGGACCCTTGGCAAGCGATCGGCCCTATGGCGTCACCATCGCGGGTTCGGGCAATGTGACCATGGTCGGGGAGTTCAGCGGCACGGTGAGCATCTGTGGTGCAACGCTGACGAGCATGACCGATCCCCAGAACATGACAGCCAGCGTGGACGTATTCATCGCGACCTATTCACCGGCGGGAGCGCCGCTGTGGACGCGTCAGGGATCAGCGAAGCATACGGACCGCGCGATCGATGTGGTGAACGATCTGACGGACAACATCTACGTGACCGGGCAATTCAGCGACACGATCCAGTTCGTGAGCACGCATCCCAATGTGATGTACAACGCCACCTTCCTGCTGAAGCTGGACCCGGCGGGCAACGAGGTCTGGTTCCGCCGCTTGGGCGGTGCGGTGTACAACCAGGTGCGCGACATGCAGTGGACCAGCGCCAACGACCTGCTGATGGTGGGGGACCTGCAGGGCACGATGATCTTTCTGGACAGCGCACCGACGCAGATCGCCAGCGGAGCGCCGTACGCTTATTACCTGCTGCGGGTGGACAGTGCCGGTCAACTCCTTACCGATGCAGTGGTGAACTCTTCGAACCCAGTGAGTGGCCGGGCGATCGATGAGCGCGGAGGAACGGTGACCGTGCTCGGCCAGTTCGAATGCCAGTTCACTTCCCGGGTGGACAGCGCCCACGCTGGGCTGTGGATGGCCACGGGCATGCAGGACCTCTTCATCATACGGCATGAGTTGGACAGCCTCTACGTGAAGGATGCGCAGCAATTCGGGGGAAGGCAGGAGAAGCTTGCCGGGCAGGTGGCCACGATGAACGACGGATCGGCGATCTTCTGCGGCAGCTACGAGGACGTGATCGTGTTCCCGTGCAACAACGATTTCTCGGCTGACCTTGCTTCCTATGGCGCTCCTTATGGATTGTCCGCACCGAATACCATGGGCTACTGCAACGATCCATCTTATGGCTATTTCGCCGCGGATACGAGCAACGGCCTGAAGGACGGATTCATCGCGCGTGGCTATGTGCTGGGACGGGCCGCCTACGATTGGTGGGTCCGCGATGACACCAGCTGCACCTATCTGCCGCGTGCCTTGTGCATAGGCCCCGGCGAGATGGCCCAGTATTGTTCGGATACGCTCGAATTCTGTGGCCATGGACTGATCGGCATCCTTCCGGAATTCTCATTCCACATCGATGGCCGGAAGTTCTTTGTCGGCCCCGACCTGGACTTCCTGTGGAGCACCGGAGCCACTACGGATTCGCTCAAGGTGACCACCACCGGCATGTACAGCGTCACCTGCACATCGGCCAACGGCTGCCTGCAATGGACCGATTCTGTATACGTCATCATCCACCCGATCCCTCCACAGCCGCTGCTTTCGGACGACGTTATCGTGGGGACGGATTCATCGGTCCCGTACCACATCAACATCTGCGATCCCACGGAGGTATGGCTCTGGTGCAGCAATGTGGACACCACGACGAACTACTCTTGGATCGGGCCCGACGGCATGCCGGTCGCGTCGGATTCCCTCCTGGTGGACACCAGCGGGACGTACACCTTCAGGATGCAAAGCGCGTTCGGTTGCGCATCGGTGAACTACTTGATGGTGCATGATCATCCGTCGCTTTCCATTCCGGATGTCACGGTCAGTTTGCAGATCGTGTATCCCCAGGACGCGGACCACAACGATACGCTGGACCTCTGCCCGACGCAGGCACGCATGGTGAACGTGGTACCGACTTGGGAGCTGAACGGGGCTCCATACACCTTCCCTTACACCAACCCACCGGATATGTATTTCGGCTTCGTGATGAACGGGGATACGATCGTATACGGACAACCGTACTTCTCGATCGGTTACCCAGCATACGTGCCCGGATGGTATGCCGACGAAGTATCCATCTTCGTTCTCAATAAACCCTGTGGCGCGGATACGCTCTTCCTTCCCACGGTCACGGTGGACAGCGTCTACGTACGTCTGTTCCCGGCGGTGTCCATAAACGTTGGGCTCACCGGGCCATCGGTCATCTGCCCTTCGGACACGGCGCTGCTCGTAGCCGACTGCGCCAACTGCGATGCGATCACGTGGCAGGGCGGCGGCATCGTCAGTACCTCGGGGGACAGTGCCTACGTGCTGGGTGGCAGCACCTATACCGCCTATGGTTCCGTGACGGATACCACAGGCTGTTCGTTCAGCGACTACGCCCAACTTCAGGTCAGCTTCCCGGGCGTGCCGGAACTGGACGTCTTCCCGCCGGACGGTATCATCTGCCCGGATTCGATCGCCATCATCTACACCCATGCGTTGGGGAGCTATACCTGGTATGGGCCGCAAGGGGAGATCGCGATCAACAACGATTCCATCTTGGTCACCATTCCCGGCGAGTACTACTTGGCACTCGTGGACCCCAACGGTTGCTACTTGATCTCCGACCCGATCCTGGTCACCGGCTACTCCACGCCTTTCCTCAACGTGATGCCGGACGGCGTGCTGTGCACAGGGGAGGACCCGGTGGTGCTGCAGGTGGTCACAACCGGCTATTCCTCCTTGGCATGGGCTGCGCCCTTGTCCGGGAATAGCCTGGTCCAGTCCATCGATCAGCCGGGTGTTTACAGTTGCACGGTGCAGGCCTGCGGCATCACCACGGAACTCAGCACGGAGATCATCACCGGCGGGGCGGTGGCCGAGGTGCTCGATCCGGGTCCGTTCACGATCTGCCCCGGTGATACCGTTGCGCTGGTGGCCGCGGGCGGTCAGGCCGTTTACTTCTGGAACCCGGGACCGATCTATGGGGACAGCCTGCTGGTGACCCAAGCGGGGAGTTATACGCTGATCACGCTGGATGCGAACGGCTGTTCCGACACGGCGGAGGTAGTGGTGTTGGGCCATGCCTTCGGCGGCCCGCTCACCATCGCGGACCAGACCGTTTGCAGCGGCACGCCGGTAAGTTTGACGGAGACAGCCACTGGCAATTTCCATTGGTATGCGGACAATGCATTGACGGTATTGCTGGGCAGCGGCTCCACGCTCGACCTCGGCATACCCACGGACAGCAGCACGGTCTATCTGGTGCGTTCCGACAGTGTATGCACCGGACAGCCCGTTCCGGTGAATGTGGATGTGGTGGACCCGCCGGCGGTGACGATCCTGAGCGCCCCGGATACGCTATGCGCCGGTGACACGGCCTTGTTCATCGCTGGCCCGGGAGCGCCCTTCGATCTGGTCTGGACCACGCCGGCTGGTCCGGGCCAAGGAGATACGCTGCTGATGGGACCGTTGACCGCTGCTAACGGCGGCTGGTATGCGGTCGTCGCCACCTCCTCGGGCTGCACGGGGCTTGCGGACAGCACCTTGCTCACGATCGTGACACCCGCTTCGATCAACCTCGGGCCGGACACGGCGATGTGTCCCGGGAACGCACTGGTGTACAACGTGCCTCCGGGGTTCACAGGTCCGATCTGGCAACAAGGCATTGCGGGCACGAGCTACACGGCGGACCAGACCGGCACCGTGACATTGGAGGCCATCGATATGCACGGATGCGCGGTGCGTGATACGGTGATGATCACCATCCTGGCCCCGGATCAACCCGCAACGGCAAGCGATATCACCCTCTGCTTCGGGCAGGATGCCATGATCGCTGCAGGTGGAAGTGGCACCCTTAGCTGGTATGCGGATGCGGGCTTGACGACTTTGCTGGGAACAGGTTCCTCCTTGCTCATTCCCTCGCCGGCGGACAGCATCACGATCTACTTGGTACAGGATCAGTTCGGTTGTGAAGGGCCGCCATTGGCGATCGCTGTGAACGTGGTACAGACACCGGTGGATGTCACCTTTGCCGGTCCCGACCATTTCTGCGAACATGCTTCTGGTTCGATCACGGCCTCCGGTCCTCCCGGTATGGAGGGCAGCTGGTCCACTCCTTCCGGGCCATACGGCGGAACGGTATTGGAATTCGCCTCCGTGCAGCAGGGTGATTCCGGATGGTACATCCTGTTGCCTTCCGTGGCGGGATGCATCGGCACAGCGGACAGCATCCACATGGCGGTATTGGTGCCCGTGCCGATCGATCTGGGTCCGGATACCACCTTCTGTGAAGGCGCGCAGTTCACGCTATCCATGCCGCCGGGCTTTACCGATCCGGTGTGGAGCACGGGAGGAACAGGCTTTGCGATCACCGTCACGGCAGGAGGCACCTTCGGCGTGGATGCGACGGATGTGAACGGCTGCCCTTCCAACACCTCGATCATCCTTGGTGTACTGGATTGTCCGTCCATTGCACCGAATGTGATCACCCCGAATGGGGACGGGATCAATGACGGCTTTACGCTGGGTGACGTTGGTGCAGTGAGCGGCGAACTGGTGATCTACGACCGCTGGGGTGCAATGATCCATACAGGCGACCCGGTGGCGAAGACCTGGAAAGGCACCATCGACAAGACGGGGGAACCGGCCCCTGAGGGCGTGTACTATTACGTGCTGCGTCTGCTGGACAGCGCCGGTGCGGCTACGGAAATGAACGGTTATTTCTCCATCTTCCGCTGACGGGTGAATTGACCTACACCACCCGTTTGATCGTCCGCAGCTTGTGCGTGTACTTCTTATCCTTGGCGTTGAAGATGCCTTCCTGATCGAGGCTGTCGATGCGCACGCGGCCGGAAGCGTGGAGGATCCGGTTGTTCTCCAACACGATGCCCACGTGGACGATGCGGCCTTCCTCATTGTCGAAGAAGGCGAGGTCGCCGGTGGCGGAAAGACCGATCAGTTCCACGGGCTTGCCCAACTCAGCTTGTTGCCATGCATCGCGGGGCAGTTTGATGCCGCTCACGAGGAAAAGCATCTGCGTAAGTCCGGAGCAGTCCACGCCGAAAGGTGAACGGCCGCCCCAGAGGTAGGGTGTGTTGAGCCATTGGTCCTTCAGGTTGAGCATGCGCATCACCGGCGTGCCATTGGCCTGGGCCGTGGTGCGTCCGGGAAAGGCCAGGTGTTCGGCCCCGATCTCGAACTGTCCGGAAGTGTAGGCCGGAAGCACCGCGCCGAAAGGCACCACCAGCGCCCCGGAGGCGGTGGAGACGTGCATGAACTGCTCGATGGACCGCACGGGTTTCACGTCCACGCCGTCCTTGGCGGAACTGATCTGTTTGTTGTCCACCCAGCCTTCGTAGCCGTCGTGATGGAATTTCAAGCGCGTCCATTTGGCATGGCGCTCCAGCACATCGGCGGTCTCCCCGAAAAGCCATTGAGTGACCTGCTCGGCACGGTCATCGGGTTCGCGGCGCACAGGCACGATGCTCAGCGTGCAGATGGCTTGGTCGTGTTCGCTCATGCTGCGAAGATCCGCCGCGCGACACGCGATGCCACAGGGTGCTCCACTGAGTTTTGCGCGGGGCAGCGTTGACGAAAAGAACAGCAGAAACGGAAAACCGCAGATGGACGCAGATAGCCGCAGATGTTCAGCTGCGAGGAATTGGGAGGTATGCTCTTCAGAAGTCGGAGAAAGGCATTTATCTATGCCATCTGCGGTTAAGCCCTATGAGCGGTCGACCCCACTCCTCCGCAGACAGAAGTCGGAGAAAGGCATTTATCTGTGCCATCTGCGTCATCTGCGGATAAAAACCCATGAGCGTTCCATCCCGCTCCTCCAATGACAGAAGTCGCAGAACGGCATTATCTGCGTTCATCTGCGTCATTTGCGGATAAAACCATGAGCGGTCCATCCCGCTCCTCCGCGGACAGAAGTCGCAGAACGGCATTATCTGCGTTCATCTGCGTCATCTGCGGATAAAACCATGAGCGGTCCATCCCGCTCCTCCACGGACAGAAGTCGGAGAAAGGCATTTATCTGCGTCATCTGCGTCATCTGCGGATAAAACCAATGAGCGGTCCATCCCGCTCCTCCTCGGACAGAAGTCCCAGAACGGCACTATCTGCGCCCATCTGCGACATCTGCGGTTAAAAACTATGAGCGGTCCCCGATCCTCTGCGGATCAGAGCACCTCGATCACCATCGCGCTGGCGCCGCCGCCACCGTTGCAGATGCCGGCAGCACCGTACTTCTTGCCGTTCTGCTTCAGCGCGTGCAGCAAGGTGACGATGATGCGCGCACCGCTGCAACCCAACGGGTGGCCCAGTGATACCGCGCCACCATGAATGTTCACCTTGGCGGGGTCGAATCCCATCAGCTTCGTATTGACGACGCCCACCACGGAGAAGGCCTCGTTAAGCTCTACCAGATCGATGTCCTCCATCTTCAGCCCGGCCTTCTTTACCGCCAACGGCACGGCCTTACTGGGCGTGGTGGTGAACAGCTCAGGAGCCTGCTCGGCATCCGCGTAGCCGATCACCTTCGCCAGCGGCTTCAGGCCGAGTGCCTTGGCCTTCTCGGCGCTCATCAGCACCAAAGCAGCTGCTCCATCATTGATGGTGCTGGCATTGCCTGCGGTCACGGTGCCTTCCTTGGTGAAGACGGCCTTCAGCGTCTTGAGCTTCTCGAAATTCACGTTCGTGTATTCTTCATCCTCGCTCACCACCGTGTCGCCTTTGCGGCCTTTCACGGTCACGGGGATCACCTCGTCCTTGAACTTGCCATCCTTCCAGGCCTTGGCGCTGCGGGTGTAGCTCTCGATGGCGAAGGCGTCCTGCTCCTCGCGGCTGATCTTGTTGTCCGTGGCACAGAGGTCGGCGCAAACGCCCATGGCCTGCTGGTCGTACACGTTCATCAATCCGTCCTTGCTGATACCGTCGATCAGTTTACCATCGCCGAAGCGATAGCCGTAGCGGGCGTTCTCCACATAGTAGGGTGCGCGGCTCATGTTCTCCATGCCGCCGGCGACCACCACTTCGGCATCTCCGAGGAGGATCTCCTGCGTAGCGATCATGATGGCCTTCATCCCGCTGGCGCAGACCTTGTTCACGGTGGTGGCCGGGGTGCTGTCGGGCAGTCCTGCGAATTTGGAAGCTTGGCGGGCGGGGGCCTGGCCGAGGTTCGCGGAAAGGACGCAGCCCATGATCACGTCGTTCACATCTTCCGGCTTCACGCCAGCTTTTTCCACAGCAGCCTTGATAGCGGCGGCGCCCAGGTCGGTGGCGGAAACGGTGGAAAGAGCGCCCCCGAAGGAACCGATGGGGGTGCGTACTGCGGAAACGATGACAACTTCACGGGCCATGGGAAATGAATTTTTGATCTGGGCTGCAAAGGTACGGATGATGGAAATGGTGAGGTAGGGAGGATCAGGGCTATCGCCTCTTAATCACCAATGGATGGTTGATCGATCGCTTGCCTGAGGGCTTGATCCCCAGCTTTATAACTTGGTACTTGCGGCGAAACGCCGCACCATGACAGTCTTTGCCCAATTTTCCGAGATCCAAGACCCACGCATTGATCGGACCAAGCATTACGAGCTTGCGTCCCTGTTCTTTCTGACCATCTCGGCGTCAGTGG
>JBBSUV010000094.1:0-7836 GCA_038234075.1 Flavobacteriales bacterium
AGAATTGAAAGCAGATCACAACAGCGACAAGAAGATGAACGGGGTGCCGATGGTTGGATCAACCAGCCACAAAGGAAAGAATTGAAAGCAGATCACAGAGTGAGTTGGCCACTCGGACCCCATGATCAGGCTTCCGCCTGTTCATGGGGTCCAACCAGCCAACTCAGCCTGCGGCCATGGCATTTAGGTTTTCAGGACCGCGCTCCGCGCGGCAGATACCGCTCTGACATAGTTGGGCAAGTCCCATACCTGCGCTCGTCTGTTTCCCGAGTGCCAAGCCGTCCAAGCGCCCCCGGCGGCGGCCCCCTTCAATGCACCGTCCCCGCATCCACCCCACCCTCCAGCATCTCCTGTAGGTCCACAGGCAACGCATTCAAAAAGTCCAACCCGGTAACGGCCTCGATCTGGTCCACGCTGGTGCGGTAGTCATACCACGGCTGTGCGTTCGCGTACTGGGTGTTCGGCATGTCCACGGCGATCACGCGAGTGGTGGCGTCCACGCGGCTGAGGTCATCCGTGCCCACGGGGAGTATGAGGATGATCTTCCAGTAGCGTTCCGACACGGTGATGCTGCCGTTGGCGATGGTGAAGGTGGTGCCGCCGAGCGACCCGCTGCCGCCGCTGCCATAGCCCCCCGCATAGATGTAGAGCTCGTTGCCGGCCTCGGCGAGGTCGCGCTCGAAGCTTTCCAGGTAGGCCCAGGTCTGTTGGTTCAGGATGGGCGCCTGCGGGCTGATGTTGGTCATGTAGAAGGTGGCCGCATTGTCCGGGGCGTTGGCGGTGCGGTCGCCGCTGGGGCAGAGGTGGCCGCGGTCGAAGCCGGTGTTGGTGTAGTTCCACGTGTAGGCGACGAAGTAGCCGGTAGGCAGCAGCGGGTCCGGGGAGAAGCAGTTGCAACGCGGCTCATTGCCGAGCCATGCGGTGCTCAGATGCCACGCGTCCCAGCGGGCGGTGCCCCGGCTGTTGTCGTATGCCAAGCTGTACTGCGGCCTTTCGAGCAGGTAGTTGTTCGGCGTGATGATGGAGGCGATGGCCCCGCTAGGGTTGCCCATCGTTAGTGCGTAGTTCTCCCCCGGCCCCGGCACGGCCGCTGGGACGGTGGGCGCGTTGGGCGGTTCCAGCGCTTCCTTTTTGCAGCCTGCTATGAAGAGGGTGCAGATGAGGAGGAGGATGGCGATGCGGCGCATGGCAAGCAATAGTAATGGCAATGGCCAAGGAATGAAAGGCCGAGGGCCGAAGAGCTTGAACAGGCCGAAGGGCCTAAAATGCCGAACAGCCGGAATACGCCGGAGAACCTGAAGCCGAGCATATCGGGCCGGAGGTTAACGCCAGCTGGCCGAATGCGCTTCAGGACCGCAAGAACCAGAGAGCCTGAAGGTCCCTCAACTCGCGCTAGCGTCCATGCTCATGCGCGGGGGACCGGGGAGGAGGACTAGCCCGGCCCCTCGCAACCAGCGCGAGCGGCCCCGCTCGTGTGCGTGTCCCTTATCGTAGGGCACGAGCGAAGGTGCGCGCGGCAGTGCATGGGCCGATGGACCTCCCCACCCCTCATCTCGCGTGATAGACACCCCGGCCAACCGGCCGCTGCCCTGCTTGAAACCCAAAGAGAACTCTGACGTATGGTATATGACAAGTGTGGTGCGCCGAACGCGACCATTCAATTTGAAGCCAAAGCCATGGAACGTGAAGAAACGGCAAGTGCCATCGTGGAACGTGTGGACCCGGACCTGGTCATTTGCCGGTATAAGCGCGGGGTGAAGGTGAATGCCGCGGCCGTGGAGGAGAACTTGGAGGCGCGCTTGCGCTTCCCCGGCAAGGAACCCTATGCGGTGATCGGCATCTTCCCGGGGGATGTGGACTTCGACATGTGCCTGCTGGAGCACGACCATTATACCGGCATCGCGCTGAACCAAATAACGCGTGTGCTGGCCATCGTGGCCGAGGACGACTTGTTCGACCCGATCGCACGGTTGTATTTTGCTTACCACCCCACCGGGTTCAACAGCCGGGTATTCCATAATGAGGAGGAAGCCCGCATCTGGGTGGACGCCAGGATCCAGTGCGTCCGGGAAATGGGTGGACCCGCCGATCGCCGGCAATAATGACCGCAGGTCATTCCCGATGATCCACTATTCATCTCCGTTCTCCGGTCAGAAGAGGAGGGGCCGACCGGGGCTTCCCGAAGCCGCATCGGGTGCGGAGACCGCCTGCTCCCGTCACAGGCCAGCCCCCAAGAGAGGCCACCTGAAGTGGCCAACAGCAATGCGTACGCAACCATACCGGGTGTAGTACGTATCGCGCAGCATGTATTACTTGAAATGCTTGCTGCTTCCTGTCCTTTCGGCGCTCACCATCGGGACTGTTTCCGCTCAAGGGGAAGCAAAAATGAAGGTCCTTCTGCAAAAGGACGGTCCCACAGGTCCGGTGGACACGGTGAAACTGGTCCGAAACGCCCTCAAAGTGGACCCTTTGCTATTTCTACGCGGAGAAGTGCCGCTCTACTATGAACGCGTCCTATCGCCCCGTGTGAGCCTGGAACTTGCCGTGGGGCTTACGACCAGGAACACCATGGACCTGCCCCGCTCCCATGAGAACGCTGATAGCTACAGTGCGGGCGAAAGAATGATCACCCGGCCCTCCTTCCACGCTGGACTGCGCTACTACGTCACCAAGGACATGGAGCCCCAAGGGTTTTATTTCCAAGGAGAGTTCGCTTACATCGAACATGCCAAGGACATATCCCTGAAGGACAAGAGGGGTCGAATGACCGATGTGGTCCTGCGCGATGAAAGCCTGTTCCGGGATGGCCGTCTTTACATCGGCTACCAACGCTTGGCATCCACCAACAATTTTCTCCTGGACGCCTACTTTGGGGCAGGTCTTCGGTCAAGTTCGTTGAACAGCGTGCACGAACGACTGGATCTGGAGAACAATGAGTGGAGCAATACGCAAGAGGCTTCCAACGATCAAGTGACGGCGATCTTCTTCGGGGTCAAAATGGGCTACGGCTTTTGACGGCGGTCCGGTTGTACGGATAGAAATTTGATCGTGCGATCCGAGCTGTCCGATCACGCTGCGGTGCCAATGCGGTTAACGGGTGATGGGCCGAGCAGTTAGTTGGACCGCCAGAAGCTACTCGTTCATAGCTCAGGTGCAAAATGCCCCCACCTATGGATATCGCTGAGCAACCTGTTCAGTTGATCGCGGAAATCGCCTGCAAGCATGGAACCTGCTGAAAACGTGTTGAACTCCGACGAACGCTGGGAATAGGTTCAGGGGTGCATCTCTCCATGAGGCCACTGAGGGTTCGGACGGGGCAAAATAACCCCACTCCGACAGTATCAAGGGATTGATCGATCTGTGAAGCGTTCATTTCGTCGTAGCCGATCGGCAGTTGGCGGTCTGAATTCATCCGTTCACGGCAGTCCGTTATCATGGGCCCGCTTTATTGATGTTCCGTCCCAACACCGGCCTGATCTTTTCAGGGCGTGAGCGCATGGAATTCCGGCGATCCGTGATTTCCTTTGGCAAGATCCGAACGGTAACATCGATCCATGATCAAGAAAGAAGCCCTCCTCCGCACCAGCTATGCCGCGTTCAATGCGCGCGACATCACCGTTACCCTGCGGGCACTTGCCCCGGACGTGGAGTGGGCGGACCAATTGGAAGGGGTGACGGTGCACGGCCCCGAGGCCGTGGCGGATTACTGGAAGCGGCAATGGGCCGTGATGGACCCGCACTTCGAGCTGAAGCATTTCGAATTTGACCGGAACGGGCATGTGGTGGTCACCTTGATCCAGACCGTTCGTGGCATGGATGGTGTCACGATATCCCAAGGCCTGGTGCGGCACGTGTATGAGTTCGAGAAGGGGCTGGTACGCCGCATGCGGATCCTCCTTTAGCGGCTTCCTACCCCATCCAAGGCTGCTCAAAAGACGCGGTCGGCTGATGCCCACATTCGGCTACTTTTGTACACTTGGGCAATTCCCTACTATCCGCGCTGCCTTCAACCCAACCCTCCCTTCCATGAAGAATTTCTTTACGCTACGTGCTCTTGGTTGCCTTGCACTTGTCACCTCGATCCAAGCGTTTGCCCAGACTGGCATTCCGAACACCTCGCCAGTGACGCAGAACTTCGATGCGATGCTGGCGACAACAACATTGCCGTCCAATTGGAAAATGGCGGCCAGCACGGCATCACCTACTTGGAGCGGCGCCTCCTCTTCCGTCACGCAACAATCCTCTAGCGGAAGTCCAGTAACTGGTGGAACCTACAACTGGGGAAGCACGACTACTGAAAGGGCGGTCGGAGCCTTGACATCCAGCGGCTTCGCGAGCCCGAACAATCTTTTGGCCTATTATCGGAATACCGGATCCACGAACATCACCGGGTTGAGCATTAGCTATAACGGCGAACGGTATAAAGTCAACAGCGCTGCCGCATCAGTCCAGTTCTATTACTCGCTGAACGGCACCTCATGGACCGCAGTGACAGCTGGTGACATTGCCACGACCAGCTTTCCGACCTCCGGGACAGTGTCTTACACTTTCACTGGTGGCACTACTGTGAACGTATCCGGCATTACCATCAGTAGCCTCAGCATTGCCCCATCAAGTGATGTCTACCTGCGTTGGAATATCAACACCACTGGGAGTAGTTCGCAGGGCATCGGGATCGATGATGTATCGGTTACAGCAACCTTCGCCGTCGCGGGACCTACGCTTTCCTCGACTACCCTCACAGCATTTGGCCCTCAATGCATTAATGCAGTAAGCCCTTACGGCCCCAATACTTTCACCATTACGGGCAGCCTCCTTACTGCCACACCTGTCACTGTTGACCCTTTGACCGGCTACACCTATAGCCCGGACAATATCACCTATTCCTCCAGCCTTTCGCTCACCCAGCCCGGCGGTGCATACTCCCAGATCATCTATGTCAAGTTCGACCCCACTGCGGTTACGACCTACAACGGCAACATTGTCGTCGGTGGCGGCGGTGCCAGTAACATCAACGTAGCGGCCAGCGGCAGTGGTGTGGACACACCGCCGGTGGTCACCACGGGAGCGGCATCCGCGATCACTACCTCCTCCGCGACCGTTGCCGGTACACTGAACACCGCGTCCTCCTGCGGAACGATAACGGCCTATGGCATTGAGTATAGCACCACGAACGGCTTCACGAACGGCACCGGCACGGCTGTGGCGAGTACGAACCTGAGCGGCACGGCATTCAGCAGCGCGCTTTCCGGCCTGGCACCTTGCACGGTGTACTACACACATGCCTATGCTACGCGGGCTTCCGGCACCACCTACGGCACCCAAGGCACATTCACTACCTCGGCGATAGCAACTCCTACCGCCACGGCCGGTACGAGTGTTAATTCCACAGACTTCACGGCCAATTGGGGTGCGGTCACGGGGGCCACAGGATATAAGTTGGACGTGAGCACGTCGTCCACGTTCTCAGTGCCCGCTTCCTCGACGACTTTGGAGGAATTCAACGGCGGCACCACGCCTCCTTCCGGTTGGACGATCACTGCCTCCGGCACCTATACCACCGCCGGTAGCTACGGACTGCACTCGCCTTCTTTGAAGTTGGGTAATACCGGTGAACTCGTGACCACGACCACACTTGGGGCAGAGGCCTCCGCACTTAGCTTTTGGATAAAAGGAAATGGCACGGATGCCACCAGCGCACTCTTGGTAGAGGGCTATAATGGGACCGCATGGGCGACCATTGACAATATTACATCGCTACCGACCACGGGTGCGACGCAGAGCTATCCCAGCCTTTCGGGCAGTGGATATGTGCGCTTCCGGTTCACCTACACAAAGTCAGCGGGTAATCTTGCCTTTGACGATGTGAGCTACACCTGCATGTGCGGCTCAACGCCCTCTTTTGTTAGCGGCTACAACAACCTTTCCGTAGCGGGCACTTCGCAACTGGTGTCCGGCCTTACCGCTCTGACGACCTACTACTACCGAGTGCGCACCGTGGGTGCCACCTGCACCTCCATCAACAGCAACGTGATCAGCGTGACCACCACCCCCGGCGCCAGCCCGGCCCTTACCGTGGGCACCTTGGCGGGCTTTGGTAACGTATGCATCAATACCACCACCGCAGCGAGCAGCTTCCATGTGAACGGCTTCAACCTCACCACGGCCAATGTGACGGTGGGGGCGCTCAGCGGCTTCACTTATAGCACCACACTGGGCGGTATTTACACGAGTGCGCTTTCCATCGCCCAACCGGGTGGCACCTTCTCGCAGGACATCTACGTGAAATTCTCGCCGACCGCGGTCGCCAGCTATAATGGCAACATCGCTGTAGGCGGCGGCGGCGCCCCCAGCATGAACGTGGCGGCCACCGGCAGCGGCATCGACACCGCGCCCACGGTCACCACCGGTGCGGCCTCGGCCATCACCACTTCAACAGCCACGGTGGCCGGGCAGATCAACACCACAGGCTGCGGCACGACGACGTCCTACGGCATCGAATACAGCACGGTCATGGGCTTCACCCCTGGGACAGGCACGCAGGTGGCCAGCACCAACCTCAGTGGTGTTGACTATTCCAGCGCGCTCTCCGGCCTGAGCTCGTGCACCCCCTATTACTATGTGGCCTACGCCACCTATGCATCGGGCA
This sequence comes from Flavobacteriales bacterium, assembly GCA_038234075.1. Lineage (GTDB taxonomy): Bacteria > Bacteroidota > Bacteroidia > Flavobacteriales_F > PHOS-HE28 > PHOS-HE28. Next base: position 6,650 of record JBBSUV010000094.1, read on the forward strand.
CGGCCTATGGATCGGAAGGGACCTTCACCACGGCCACCATCAGTGCTCCTGTTGCCACCGCCGGCACCAGTGTGGGCACGGACGGTTTCACGGCGAACTGGGGAACGGTGAGCGGCGCGACGGACTACCGCTTGGACGTTTACACCCAGACCACCACCTTGGCTACCGACCTGTTCATTTCCGAATACGTGGAAGGTAGCAGCAACAACAAGTACATCGAGATCTTCAACGGCACCGGTGCCACGATCAACCTCTCCGATTACGAACTGCGCGTATTCGCCAATGGCTCTCCCACAGCTACTACTACGAATGCGCTTTCGGGCACCTTGGGGAACAACACCACGAGGGTCTATCGCAATAGCGGGGCAACGATCTACGGTGGCACTACCACGATCAGCACTGCGATAAACTTCAATGGCGATGACGCCTTCGCCTTATACAAGGTGTCGACCACAAGCTATGTGGACATCATCGGCGAGATCGGTGCTGACCCCGGTACGGAATGGACCGGTGGCGGTCTCTCCACAGTGGACCAAACACTGGTGCGCAAGTCGAGTGTTTCCGGCGGCGTTACCACTAATCCCTCGGGTCTTGGCTTCCCCACCTTGGCCACGGAATGGGACGGCTATGCAACAGATGATGTTTCCCGCCTTGGATCGCACACCTTCAATTCCCTCAGCCAGACCTTTGTTCCAGGCTACAATGACCTGAGCGTAGCTGGCACTTCCGAAGTTGTAGCGGGCCTTGACCCAGGTACGACCTACTACTACGTGGTCCGTGCTGAGTCCGGCACTTGCACATCGGCCAGCAGTAACGAGATCATGGTGACCACCCAAGCCTTTGGCTGCCACGATCCCTTGGCCGAGAACTACGACCTGGGCACCGTGGAGGACAACAGCAGCTGTACCTTCTGCATACCCACCATCACCTACAACACACCGATCCCCACGCCGGTCCTCATCGGCACCGGGATCCCAACGGACAATGCCGCGGTCTCCGTGGATTGCCATCCCTTCACCGTGGGCGTGACCGCCTTCGAACGGTATGTGGGCGCGATCATCCCTTCGGGCAATGTGTACACCACCACCACCGGTTACAGCCCTACCTCCGGCAGCAACCCTACACCTGACCCTGCCTACGCCCGCTGGAACCTCTTTGGCAGCATCGACCTCGGCAGCTTCGACTTC
>JBBSUV010000095.1:0-7474 GCA_038234075.1 Flavobacteriales bacterium
CACGAACAACAGCTTCATCTATGCTCAACCGGTGAACGGTGCCACGGAATACCAGTTCCGCATCTCCATCCCGGGCGAAGGCTATGATGAGACCTTCATCCGCAGCACCTACATCCTGCAGCTGAAGTGGAATGCTACCGTTGCACCTCCCTTGGTGAACGGATCCACCTACAATGTGCAGGTGAACGTGAAGGTGGGTACGCTCTACAGTGGCTTCTGCGGCGATGTCTGTACGATCACCATCGACAACAGCGCTCTTCGCCCTGAGGCCAGCATGATGCAAGGCAACGGTACAGCTACACTGTGGCCGAATCCGGTCCGTGAGAGCCAGGTGAACCTGAGCATTGATGGCATCCAGGACGCGGACCAGAACATCACCGTTGACATCCAGGACATCTATGGCAAGCAGGTCTTCGCCAAGGAGTTCGGGAACAGCGGTGAGCGCTTCAGCACGATCCTTGATCTGCCGGGTGATGTCGCCAGCGGGGTCTACATGGTGAACATCACTGTGAACGGAAAGCGAACTGTTCAGCGGTTGAGCATTATACGCTGAGCCGGTAATTGAGGAGTTTATAGCTGATGGGCCGCCCTGCAAAGGGCGGCCCTTCGGCTTTTAGGCCTTTGCGTAGCCCTGCCTTATTAGATGACATGGATCGGACGATCCTCATAGTATGCACTACGGGGCATAGCATTTTTTCTAAAAATACCTATTTATAGGTATTTCCAGAAGGATCCATAGTGGTTTCCTTTGCTCCTGATAACTGATATAAACGATCAGGTATCCTCAGATCCACCTAGCATGAAAGCTTTATTCCACTTCGCGTCCTTGTTCATTGCGACAATAGCGCTCACCCAGGCCAAGCCAGTTCTTGGTAGCACCCTGTCAGCCGCGCCTTCCGCCAAGGAACGACCGGACAAGATCGATCAAGGAAGGTTAGCCCCGGATACTCCTGGCTTCGAGGAGAATAAAGGCCAGGTGACCACTATAGCTGGTGATCCCGCGTCATTCGTACGCTTCCGGTATTCCGAAGGCAACACGAACATATTCCTGCTGGGCAACGGGGTCGCATACCAATTCGACCGAACACACCTGCCGGATGGCTATGACCAATTGCTGCAAGAGGCACGCCAGAACCCTGCCAAGCAGGAGCAACTGGATGAACTCCGGTCCAAGGTGAGGACCGAGACCTACCGCATGGACATGGTGCTGGAAGGCGCGGACACGAAGGCCCGGATCACCACGGATGACCGCAGCAGCAGCTTCGCGAATTACTACGGACAGGATGCCATGAACGTCCACCGCTTTGGTCAAGTGACCTATCATGATGTCTATCCCGGCATCGATTGGAAAGTGTACACTACGGCGAAGGGGATCGAATATGACTTCATCGTGCATCCCGGTGCCGATCCCGGACGGATCCGCCTGCGCTTCAAGGATCAGGAGGAGCTAGCCTTGGACAAGTCAGGCCGATTGGTACATGGCAATCGAATGGGCCGCTTCATTGAAGAGGCACCGGTGAGCTTTCAAGCGGATCGGGAAGTGAGAACGCGCTTCGTTCTTGAGGAAGACCTGTTGCATTTTGAGCTGGGCGCTTATGATCGCAGCCAGCCGCTCACCATCGACCCGGCCCGCATCTGGGCCACTTACTATGGCTCCACAGGGGATGATGCTGCCTATTCCACCGCGCTGGATGGCAGTGGGAACGTGTATCTGGCCGGCCAGACCAAGTCCACGGGCAGCATTGCTTCCGGTGGGCACCAGAACACCCTTGGCGGGAACTACGATGCATACCTCGTGAAATTTGATGCAAGCGGTTCGAGGCTTTGGGCGACCTATTACGGTGGCACTGCGGACGATGGCGGCACATCCTGCGCTGTTGACGCCAGCGGTAACGTATACCTGACCGGCTATGCCAAGTCCACGGCGGGCATCGCAGCGAGCGGGCATCAAGGGACTATCGGAGGTGGGCAGGACGCTTTCTTGGTGAAGTTCAATTCCTCGGGCGTGCGCCAATGGGCCACCTACTATGGCGGGACCGTTTACGACTACGGGGCGTCCTGTGCGACCGATGGCAGCGGCAATGTCTATCTCGCCGGCAGTTCCAACTCCAATGCGGCCATCAGCTCGGGAGGTCATCAGAACACCTACAACGGGAACTACGATGCCTTTCTGGTGAAGTTCAATTCGTCAGGGGTGCGCCAGTGGGGCACCTACTATGGCGGCTCGAACGGGGAGAATGGCAATGCGTGCGCGGTTGACGGCAGCGGCAACGTGTATCTCGCAGGCCAGACCAACTCCACAGGCTCCATCGCCTCTTCGGGACATCAAGGCACCTTCGCGGGTGGCACCGGTGACGGTTTCCTAGTGAAGTTCAACGCTGCAGGAGTGCGCCAGTGGGGCACCTACTATGGTGGTACGGGCAATGAGCTCGGGCACGGCTGCGCGGTGGACGGATCAGGAAATGTTTACCTGGCCGGCGAGACCACCTCTACCACGACCATTGCCGCCGGCGGTTACCAGAACACAAGGAAAGGTTTGATCGATGCCTTCTTGGTGAAGTTCAACTCCGCCGGAGCACGCCAGTGGGGCACCTACTATGGCGGTACCGCCAACGACATGGGTTGGTCCTGTGTGTCGGATGCTTCGGCCAATATCTACCTCGTGGGGCAGACCAGTTCCACCAGTGGGATCGCAAAAGGCGGGCACCAGAACATCATTGGTGGTGGTGGGGATGCGTTCGTGGTGAAATTCAATGCGAATGGCGGCCGCATATGGGGAAGTTACTATGGAGGCACTTTGGACGATTCCGGGCGCTCCGGCGCGGCGGATGCCAATGGATACATACACATTGCAGGATATACCAACTCCACCGCGGCCATAGCGGCCGGTGGCTTCCAGAATACGTTCGGCGGCGGCACGTACGATGGCTTTCTGGCCAAATTTTCGGGACTCAGCGGATGCCCTGGCGGGAATCAGGTAGTGGTGGCCATCAATACGGACAGCAACCCGGATCAGATCACTTGGGAGTTGACCGATGCGAGCAATGTGGTGATCGCCACTGGCGGACCTGCTTCCGGTGAAGTCAGCCAATTGGTGACCGACACGGTATGTCTTGGCAGCACGCCCACATCCACCTGCTTCGGCTTCCGCCTGATGGACAGCTTCGGCGATGGACTTAGCGGCATAGGGAACTGGCAGCTCAAGTCCACAGGTGGCAGGGTATTGCTGGGGGATGAATTCCCGGATGAGAATAACTCGCCCTCTTTATCACCGGCCAACCCGAGCTACACGGCGCACAGCTTCTGCTTACCCGTGGGGAACACGCATATCGCTGACAAATCCTGCGGCATCTTCAACTTCAGCCCGAACAGCAATGTGTACTGCACAAATGCACCGGGTGCCACCAGCAACCAGTTCGAGTTCTCCGACCCCGATGCAGGCTTCATCCGCCGCATCACGGTGAACACGAACAAGGTGCGCTTCAACCAGTTGGTGACCAGCCCGCTGACTCCTGGGGTGAAGTACTTCGTCCGCGCACGCAGCAATGCGGCGGGCGCGATAGCGGACGCACACTTTGGGGGTGGCTGCGAGGTGGCCATGGATTCCACGATCCCTTGCACTGAGCTGATCAGCGCGCCCACCTACGGGCATTCCTGTGGCGAGAACCGCGCCTTCAACACCAACAACAGCTTCATCTACGCCTTGCCGGTTGCGGGTGCCACGGAATACCAGTTCCGCCTCAGCATCCCCAGCGAAGGCTATGATGAGACCTTCATCCGCAGCACCTATATCCTGCAGCTGAAGTGGAACGACCGTCCGGCCTTGGTGAACGGCTCCACCTACGACGTGCAGGTGAACGTGAAGGTGGGCACGCTTTACAGCGGCTTCTGCGGTGATGTCTGCACCGTCACCATTGACAACAGCATCCTCCGTCCTGAGGCAAGTGTGATGCAGGCAACAAGTACCGCTACGCTGTGGCCGAACCCGGTGCGTGATAGCCAGGTCAACTTGAGCATCGAAGGCATCCAGGACGCGGACCAGAGCATTTCTGTTGAGATCCAGGACATCTACGGCAAGCAGGTCTTCGCCAAGGAGTTCGGGAACAGCGGCGAGCGGTTCAACACGATCCTTGATCTGCCCAGCGATATTGCCAGTGGGGTGTACATGGTGACCCTCACTGTCAACGGGAGGAGAACCGTCCAGCGGTTGAGCATCGTAAGGTAGACTCATAGCCACAAACGCTGAAGGGCCGCCTCATTCGAGGCGGCCCTTCGTGCATCTTCATAAGTCCTGCTGGTCGATGGCAACCCGTGCTAGCATCCGCACTCGCGCTCTTGCATGCTCTACTTAGGGCACGAGCATGAACGCTCGTGCCCTATTAAAGGTAAGGCAAGCAGCAGGAAGCGGACGGGGACGGCGCATGGGGCGGTGGCGGGAACAGGGGTGATCGCTTCATCACCGTACTTGATCTGCTGAACGACGTCGCCAGCGGAGGGTGCATGGTGGACATTATCGTGAACGGAAGGAGCCCTTTCAGCGGTTGAGCATCATCAGATCCCCCGCATTCCAAGCAGCTGGGATCCCGCCTCGCATAGCTCCTTGCCTGCCTGCGGATGATCAAGTCGAAGCAACACTGCGCAACTGGATCGCGGACCCCTGCAGACACTACCGCTCCAATACCGGCCCATCGATGGAACGAAAGCAACAAAGGAGAGCAGCAGTCCCAGGCTACCTGCAAGGAGCGTTCGGGAGGGCTTCATACCGCAACGGGACGGACCCGGCGGACGAGGCGGCATGGCAGCTCGCGGGTGTCTCCACCAAGGCCGTGTTCAAGGTAACGGGCTTGAAGCCCGCCAACATGACCTGGTTCCGGGTGAACGCCATCGGCACCAGCGGCACGGGGCCGCTGAGCGAAGTGGCGCACAGCTTGGCCAAGTGATCCGGCACGGAACCGGGGGCTGCTTTGCAACAGCGCCCCCGGCCCGTAACGGAGTTTAGTTGAAGACCACCGTAAGAGCGGCGGCCCTGCGAAAGTAGGGCCGCCGCTGCGTTGGGGGCAAGGGCAAGGTCACTTCCCTAGCCCCAGAGTTCCCACAACTCGCGCGAGCGTCCACGCTCGTGCGCTTGAGCCCCGTTCCAACTTTCTGAAGAGGCACGAGCGTCGACGCTCGCGCCCCATGTCATTAAGTTAAGTCCAGCGCGTATGCTCATACCGTTCCCGCCGGGTCACGCCAACTCGCATCTCCGACACGTAGCGGACCCTGCGTTGGGACGATCCAAGCGATCATCCCTTAACTTAATGACATTGCGCTCGCGCCAGTAAAGGGAGGGTAAAAATGGGCAGAGGCCACCCATTCAGAGCTATTGGAGTCCGACAGCGGAAGGAAGCTGTCCTGAAAAAGCGGCGCTCGCGCCTGACCACCCTTATTTCTTACGCGGCAGTACGATGGTAGCGCTATCGGGCGAGACCTTCACGGCAGCATTGTTGGTGTTGACCTCCACCCCTGACCCACCAACCGTGATCGAGTTGCCTTTGGGAGCGGCCTCCACCGGGGCTGCTGCTGGCGGGGCTGCCGTGGGCGCGGGTGCTGTGGGTTGGGGTGCCGGTTCCGGTGCCGAGGAGCAAGCCACAAGGGCGATGACTGTGAGCAAGGTGAGCAGGTGAGCGGCGGTTTTCATGAGGCGTTGTGCTTTTCGGTTGAGTTGAGCGCATGAAAGTAACCGGTTACACACGGCCACGCACCATCCAAGCGCGCCATTTATCAACGGGAGCAACCCCGAAGGCGATCGTGTACTGCACTGTTGGCCTGCTAGGGACCCCAAGAACAGCGGTGCCGTGGCCTTGACGCCCGCGGTGATGTACAACATGTCCAAACAACTACTTCCTGTGCTATTCCAATGTGGCAAGATCATCCTTCACGTTCTATCTTTAACGACCCGTGCACCTTTACAGTGGTTGCATGTAGCGGCTGCGTTGAAAGGGCATTCAAACAGGTTGATCGAATGACGCTGCGCCTGATCAAATTCTTCAATACCCTGTTCGCTGCATTGCTCGCAGGGATAAGTGTTGGCATCTGGATGGGCTTCGACCCGGCGAGCTATTCGGCTTCCACCTACCTGGAGCAGCAGCAAAACCTGGTGCGATCGCTTAATGCCCCTTTGATCGCCTTGGTGGGAATGACAACGGTGCTCACGGTGCTGTCCGCGTACCTTCAGCGAAAGGACAGACCCGCCTTTATTGCGTTGCTCTTGGCCGCGGCGTTCTTCATTTCCTGTATGCTCATAACACGGATAGGCAATGTCCCCATTCAACTGCAAATGCTACAGTGGACACCGGATTCCATGCCCGCGAATTGGACCGCTTTAAGGGACGAATGGTGGTCGTTCCACATGTTGCGGGCGATCGTTGAGGTGATCGCGTTGGCGCTTGTTGTTTGGTCGCTGGTCCAAAAAAGGGAACCGATACGTTCCTGATCGAACACACGGACCTAACTACCGGGAATGGCCACCACCACATGTATCACGAAGCGTCGTGGTATCCGGTGGTGAGGTATCGCGAAGTGCAGTCGGAAGACTTCGGTGACAGGAAAACCATACAGAAGGGAAAAGCTACCGCTCCGCCTTCTCCATCCCCTTCACCACTTCAATGGTCCCAATGCCAACCGTACAAACCCGCTTCAGCAGATCTATAACCTGCTCCTTGTAATCCGCGAAGCGGTATGTGTTGAACTTCTCCCGGATCGTGGGGTCCTTGGGTTTCTTCTCCTTGTATTGGTCCAGCACCCACTCCAGGGCGTTGCGGTTGCCGAGCTTGTAGGACCAGGCTTCGGCAGGGATGCCTTTCAGTAGCGTCAACTCATCCAATTCGATGATGCCGTGTTCATTGTCGGCCTTCAGCTTCACCTTCGGCTGGTAGGTTCGTTGGTACATTTCTCCGGCTCAGCAAGGTTATCCAGAAGGGTGGCTTTCTTCCTTTTGGCCTCGGCCTTGGTCTCGCTCGTCACCAGGAAGCCATCAACGAATGCCGTTCGGCACGTGTCGGAGAGCGCCATCACAGAATGCCGTTCGGGTGTGACCCGGCGCAAGGCCGGGGTCACAATGCTCTATATTATGGTTGTCATGCCGGGCCTGCCCCGGTATCACACCCGCACGTGTCGGAGAGCGCCATCACAGAATGACTTTCGGGTGTGACCCCGGCGCAGGGCCGGGGTGACAATGCTCTAAATGACGGTTTTCATGCCGGGCATCTCGAGGCGATAAGGTTACAAAGGACTTACAAGCCTCGTCGATAAAAAATGAATATTAGCCGCTTGACATTCGGCTTTTGACTTAAGGGTAGTCCGAAGAACCGGTTTTGAGCAGAGGGGCGATTTGGCTTGATCCGGACATGGTTCTTTTTGTGCTTTTGATGCCCTGTTCAGGGCCATTTTGGGCCGACAGGTCACACGATCCCCACAGATGAGCCGGGTATGA
>JBBSUV010000096.1:0-7318 GCA_038234075.1 Flavobacteriales bacterium
ACGCGGGTAACGATGTTGCGCTCACACTCTGCATCAGCAGCCCAGCGAGCAACCTCTTCACCTCCTTGGGCGGAAGCCCCGATGCCGGTGGAACATGGAGCGGACCCAGCACGATCACGGGTGGGTCCTTCAACCCGGCGACCATGAACGCGGGCGATTACATCTACACGGTAGCGGGAACTTCGCCCTGCCCGATGGATCAAGCAACCGTCACTGTTTCCGTGGTGGCCACGCCTGATGCGGGTACGCCCGGAAGTATCACCCTCTGTGCATCCGATGCAGCGATCGAACTTTTCGGCCGGCTCGGTGGAACGCCCGATGCTGGTGGTGCCTGGACAGGTCCAAGCACCGTGATCAGTGGATCCTTCGATCCGGGAACCATGTCACCCGGGGAGTACACCTACACCATCAGCGTGCCACCACCTTGCGTGAATGTCTCCAGCACCGTCACCGTAGCCGTGCAGGCACCGCCCAACGCGGGCAGCGATGGTTCACTTACGTTATGCATCAGCAGTTCAGCCAGCGATCTCTTTGCAGCCTTGGGCGGAAGCCCCGATGCCGGTGGAACTTGGAGCGGCCCTAGCGCAGTGAGCGGCGCACAGTTCGATCCAGCGACCATGAACCAAGGGGTGTACACCTACACTGTGGCCGGAACTTCGCCCTGCCCCGCTGATAATGCAGTCGCAACGGTGACTGTTTCAACCGAACCGGACCCCGGCGAGGATGACATTCTCAACCTGTGTGCATCCGGTGATCCATTGGACCTTTTCCCAGCGCTCGGCGGAGCAGATCTTGGAGGAAATTGGACCGGCCCTTCCGGTGGCTCCTTCGACGGGACCTTCATTCCCGGAACATCCGCGGCAGGCAACTATACCTACACCATTCCAGGGGTCGCCCCCTGCCCATCGGTCAGTTCTGTGATCGCGGTGAACGTGGTGAGCAATGCGGATGCTGGCGGGGACGGCTCCGTCGCTCTCTGTTCCTCTGCGGATGCGCTCTCCCTGTTCTCCCGCTTGCAAGGCACCCCGGATACGGGCGGCGATTGGCTCGCCCCGAACGGCACTACGTTCAACGGAACGTTCAATGCGCTATCGGATATCTCCGGAACGTACACCTATGTGGTCGCTGTGCCATCCCCTTGCGTGAATGACACTTCTCACGTTCAGGTGGATGTTACCCTGGCTGTCGACGCGGGTATCGATAGCACGATCACGTTGTGTTCGAGTAACGGAGCGATCGACCTGATGAGCCAATTGGGCGGTTCTCCGGATGAGGGCGGTACATGGAGCGGCCCGGGAGGAGTAAGCAGTCAGACGTTCTATCCGGGTTCCGGAGCGCCGGGGAACTACACGTACACCGTGCAAGGGACGGCACCATGTCCCAATGCTACTGGTACCATATCCATTTCGGTGAACCGCATGCCGGATGCCGGCACGGATGGAACGCTTTCGCTATGCCCGGAAGCAGCCCCCGCGAACATGTTCGCAACCTTAGGAGGAAGCCCGGACACCGGTGGATCATGGACCGCACCGGGCGGAATTGCGCATGGCAACATATTCGACCCGGCGATCGATCTGCCAGGAGCGTACACCTACACGGTTTCGGGAACGGCCCCTTGTCCGAATGACCAATCCACCGCAACGGTGCACATCTACTTTGTGCCAGTGCCCAACGCAGGGAACGACGCGGTCAGCTGCACCTTGAATGGTCTGTTGAACGCTACGGGCGTGTGGGGCAGCGGACATTGGAGCGGCGCTGCAGGGACGACCATCGCGAACATCGATTCCGCATCCACAGCCATCACTGCAAGCGCAGGTGGGGCGTATGACTTCATCTGGAGCACCGTCAGCGCACTAGGTTGTGCCAGTTCCGACACGGTCAGGATCACCTTCACCGATCAGATCACGCTCACCGTCGAAACCATGGAAACGCTTTGCAACGGATCCTGCGATGGATCCGCCAACGCCACCGCCGTGGGTGGTAACGTGATCAGCGGCATTTACCAATACCAGTGGTCGGGTGGACCGGGAGGAGGCACGCCCTGGAACATCGGCTTCTGCGCGGGCAACTATACCATGACCGCGCTGGACACCAACGGTTGCTCAGGCTTCATCGACTTCATCATCACCGAACCCGTGCCGCTGGTCATCGACCTGATCACCACCACGGATGCCTTGTGTCCCGGTAGCTGCGATGGCACCATCCTGATCACTGATCCGGAAGGGACCGATTTCAGCATTGATAACGGGACCACCTTCCAGAATGCGGATCTGTTCACCGGGATCTGCCCAGGGGCCTACACGGTGACCATGCTCAACGCCAACGGATGCAGTGCGAACGGATCGGCCATCATCGGCAGCCCGCCGCCTGTGCATGCAGGATTCTCGGTGCATCCGGACACACTCTTCATCAACGATCCGACGGCCGCGTTCACCAATGTGTCCAGCGCCAATGCCACCCACTTCCTTTGGAATTTCGGGGATGGGACAACCAGTACCGCGACCAACCCTGAACACGCCTTCCCCATGGGCACAGCGGAGGTGTATGAGGTCTGCCTCACAGCGATGACGGACAACGGTTGCCCCGACACGTATTGCGTTCCGCTGCCGATCCTTGAGCTCCCGTCGATCTTTGTTCCCAATGCATTCACTCCGGACGGCGATGGCAGGAATGATGTGTTCCAAGTACAAGGCAACGGGATCATCGCGCACGGTTTCAGCTTCATGATCTTCAACCGCTGGGGCGAAAGGATCTTCGACACCACGGATCCCACAGCCAGTTGGGATGGCAAGCAGAACGGGGCAGTAGTGAAGAGCGATGTGTACGTGTGGAAGGTGACCGCCTTCTTCTTCAACACACTCGAACCCTTCGAGGCAACGGGTCATGTGACGCTCCTTAAGTGATCTTCACTTCGCCAATTCGCTCAACTGCGACGAGGCTTCCTCTTCCGGTGAACTAAATTGCGGGTCCGAAAAAACGCAGGGACCTTTGATGACCGAGTTCATCCTGAACGACCGCACGATCCGCACTGATGCCGAACCCGGCACCACCTTGCTGGACGTGATCCGCTACCACGAACATCTTCCGGGCACCAAGATCGGCTGCCGCGAAGGCGACTGCGGAGCCTGCACGGTGCTCGTCGGCACGTTGCGCCCCTTCGGCTCCGCTCAGGTAGCGCAAGTGGAATATCGCTCGATGACCTCGTGCCTGTTGGCCTTGGCGAATGTGCACGGCAAGCACATCGTTACGGTGGAAGGCCTCACCGAGCCCTTGGAGCATGGTGCTGGGGTGGATAAACTCAGCCCCGTACAACAAGCGATGGTCGACCAAGGCGCGACGCAATGCGGCATCTGCACGCCGGGCTTCGTAGTGTCGTTGAGCGGCTGCTGCCTTTCGCAGGAAGCCGTAACGCCGGAGCTCGCCGTGCGCTCCATCGACGGGAACATCTGCCGGTGCACGGGCTACAAAAGCATCGAGCGCGCAGCTGCGGATGTCGCGGTGCAGCTGGCAAAAAAGGACGTAAAGGACCCGGTGGCCTGGAGCGTGAAGAACGGTTTCGTGCCGGGGTACTTCGCGGGTATTGCGGAGCGGCTGAAGGTGCTCACGGCTCTTGGCTCCGACGTGCCTCCCGACGTACGGGCGATGCATGGTGCATGGGCGATGCATGCATCGCCCCTCCCACCTTTGGCGGGAGGCACCGACCTCTACGTGCAGAAGCACGACACCATGCACCATGCACCGATCCGCTCAGTGTTCAACGACGAAGGCTTGAAGGGCATCCGCATCGAAGGCGACGAGTGCGCTATAGGCGGCGGTACGGTGGCGAACGAGCTGATCGCTTCCCAGGAACTTCGCGAACGTTTTCCGAAGCTGGAAAAGCACCTACTGCTCGTGAGCTCCACGCCCATCCGCAACATGGGCACGCTTGCAGGGAACTTCGTGAATGCCTCGCCCATCGGGGATCTCACGATGTTCTTCATCGCGCTCGACAGTACCATCACGCTAGAGCGCAGCGCGGGCGTTGTCACCCCGGCCTTGAGCCGGGGTCGCGTAAATGATGCACGTGAACTGAAACTCAAAGATCTTTACAAAGGCTACAAGGACCTGGACAAATCTCCGGACGAGATCCTCACCTCGGTGCGTTTCAAACTACCCACGCAACACACAGGCTTCAACTTCGAGAAAGTTAGCAAGCGCACCTACTTGGACATCGCCAGCGTGAACAGCGCGATCCGCTTGGAGATGGACGGACACACGATCCGCGAAGCGTTCATGAGCGCCGGTGGCGTGGCACCCGTCCCGAAGTTCCTCGTGAACACCGCAGTCTTCCTTGCGGGAAAAGAGGCCACACCGGAGACCGTGCGCAACGCAGTGGCTGTGATGAACGACGAGATCGCACCGATCAGTGATGCGCGCGGAACCGCGGATTACAAGCGCTTGCTGCTGCGCCAACTGCTCTTCGCGCATTTCATGGAGCTGTTCCCGGAGCGGTTCAAACTGAAGGAACTGATATGAAAACGAGCGGCAAGAAAGGAGCGCAACGCTTGATCCCTGACATGGAGACATTCGCTGAAACCGTCGCCCACGGCTTTGCTGTTGGATCCACAACAGCGAGTATGAAGAATGTCGACAGCGCCTTCCACGTCACAGGGCGATCGATCTATTTGGATGATATCCCCGTGCAACAAGGCACACTTTACGCACTGCCGTATGATGCGCCCTCTGCCCATGCGCACATCAAAAAGCTCGACCTGTCCAAAGCATTGACCGTTCCCGGCGTGGTGCGGATCCTCACCTACAAGGATGTTCCCGGCGAGAACCAGATCGGTGGCATCATTCCGGATGAACCACTTTTCGTAGAGGACGAGATCCATTTCTGGGGCATGCCAGTTGCGTTGATCATCGCCACTTCGGAGGATGTGGCGCGGCAGGCACGCGCGCTGATCAGCATCGAATTGGAAGAATTGCCTGTGATCACAGATCCGCGTGAAGCACGTGCGAAAGGCGAGCTGATCATTCCGCCGCGCAGGTTCCAGCTTGGCGACACGAAGAAGGCGTGGGACGAATGCGCGCACGTCTTAGAAGGCCGCGCCGATACGAACGGACAGGAACATCTCTACATCGAGACGCAGGGCGCGTATGCGTATCCGACTGAACACGGCAGCATTCGCATCAGCAGCAGTACGCAAGGCCCTACGGCGGTCCAGAAAACAGTTGCGCGTGTATTGGGCGTTCCCATGCACAAAGTGGAAGTGGACGTGACACGCTTGGGCGGTGGATTCGGCGGGAAGGAAGATCAGGCATCCGCATGGGCGGCATTGGTGGCCATGGCCGCCTTCGTGCTGAAGAAGCCGGTGAAATTCAGCATGCACCGCATGGACGACATGCGCATGACCGGCAAGCGACATCCGTACAGCAGTGATTTCAAGATCGGCTTCGACAAGGACCTGAAGATCGTAGCCTACGAAGCCACCTTTCACCAGAATGCGGGAGCTTCAGCGGACCTCTCCCCTGCCGTAATGGAGCGCACACTTTTCCACGCCACAAATGCTTACCACGTTCCGAATGTGGATGTGACGGCCTATTGCTGTCGCACAAATCTTCCGCCCAACACGGCCTTCCGTGGCTTCGGTGGACCACAGGGCATGTTCGTCATGGAAGCCGCCATCGCAAAGTCCGCACAGGCACTCGGTATTAGCGCACGCGAGATCCAGAAGCGCAATCTGATCAAGGATGGCAGTGAGTTCAGCTATGGTCAGATCGCAGATCACGTTTTAGCGAAAGAAGCATGGGAGCTCGCGGAGAAGACCTTCGACTTCGATAAGCAGCAAGCGGAGATCGATGCATTCAATGTGAAGAGCGAAACGCACAAGAAAGGCATGGCGATCATGCCGATCTGTTTCGGGATCTCCTTCACAAACACGCCGATGAACCATGCGCGCGCACTGGTGCACGTTTACCAGGACGGCAGCGTGGGCGTGAGCACCGGCGGAGTGGAAATGGGCCAAGGCCTCAACACCAAAATGGTGCAGGTCGCTGCGGCCGTGTTCGGGATCAGCGTGGAGCGCATCAAGTTGGAAAGCACCAACACCACACGCGTTGCGAACACCAGCCCCAGCGCGGCCAGCGCAACTGCGGACCTCAACGGCAAGGCGCTGGAGATCGGCTGTAACGCAATACTTGAACGCATTAAGGAGAAAGCATCACGGATCCTCACGAGCACTCCTGAAGCGATCATCATCGAGAACGAAGCGGTGCTCAACAACGGAAAAGCCACGGACCTCGACTGGCAGCAGCTGATCCACCTGTGCCACTGGGACCGCGTGAACTTGAGCGAGAGCGGGCACTACGCTACACCGGAGATCCATTTCGACAAGGCGAAAGAGAAGGGTCATCCGTTCGCGTATCATGTGTATGGCACGGCGGCCGTAATGGTCACGGTGGATTGCATCCGTGGCACCTACGTGACGGATGCGGTGAAGCTTGTTCACGACTTCGGCAAGCGCATCAACGACGCAGTGGACATCGGCCAGATCGAAGGCGGCGTGGTGCAAGGCCTCGGTTGGATGACGATGGAGGAGATCGTCTACAACGAGAAAGGCAGGCTGCTCAGCAATGCGTTGAGCACCTACAAGATCCCGGACATCCACAGCGTGCCGAAGGAACTCCGCATAGAAACGCTACCTACGGACGGCCATCCGATGGCGATCCGTCGCGGCAAGGCCACGGGCGAGCCGCCGTTGATGTACGGCATTGGAGCGTACTTCGCGATCGAGAACGCGGTAAGGGCGTTCAACCCGAAGTATGTGGCGCGCTACGATGCGCCGTTCACGCCGGAGAAGGTGTTGATGGCACTCTACAAGTAGAGGTTTTGGTTGGCGCTGGCGCCAACCAAAACAACGAGAGGACGTGCGGGTCGACCAGTAGGGCGACGCGCGGGTTGGCCAACGTGCGGACAGCAACAGGACCCGGAGGGTGACGACGTGGACCGCCCACCGGACGCGGCGACAGACTGGCCACGTGCAGACGACGTATGGGCGATGCATGCATCGCCCCCATGCGGCGGACTGCGGAGGCTGTGACAGCGGGGCGACGCTCGCGGTGACCTCTTCGCGCCTGCCCGACGTACGCACGGGGTGCCTCGTGCTGACAGCTCTGCGCGCTCTGGGCTGCTCCTTGCTGGCCGGTAGTGGGGCGGTGCATGCATCGCCCCCATGCGGCGGACTGCGGAGGCTGTGACAGCGGGGCGACGCTCGCGGTGACCTCTTCGCGCCTGCCCGACGTACGCACGGGGTGCCTCGTGCTGACAGCTCTGCGC
>JBBSUV010000097.1:0-6835 GCA_038234075.1 Flavobacteriales bacterium
CACGAACTGGACCACCGCTTACCCCAGCGCTGGCGCAACTACAACTATGCACGTGTAAACCCGATCCAGGACAAACACGACCTTGTAACCCTAGACCAGGACAAAGACCATTAACCCGTCAACCTTTTTCAGGACGAGACAGAGGCCCAATACGCCCCAAGCCAAAAGAATACCTTCGTTCCATGTTCCGCAAAAGCCCCATGGCGATCGGGTGGATCGTCCTCTTCTCATGGTGCCTGTGGTCTTCGTGGCCTGGGAACTCGCACGTGGCACCTACAACAACCCGGCGCGCCATGGGGAGCATCTTCTTTTGCTGATCTGGTTCATCCGTGCCTTGTTCGAGCTGTATGGTTACCTGAAGGGCAGGAAGCATGAGCACGGTGATATTGGGCCGGCTTAAGTCTGGAAAATGCGCATCGACAAATTCCTCTGGTGCGTGCGCCTGTGCAAGACGCGCAGCCTCGCGGCGGAGGAGTGCAAGCGCAGCCATGTCCAGTTGAACGGACGCGAGGCGAAGGCCAGCGCCGAGGTGAAGGAGAACGATGTGGTCTCCGTGCGGCAAGCACCCATTTGGCGGGTGTTCCACGTGAAGGCCATACCGCCGTCGCGCGTCGGGGCGAAGCTGGTGCCGGAGCTGATCACCGATAAAACACCGTGGGAGGATCTGGAAAAACAGGAGCTCGCACGGAAGGTGAGCGCGGCCAGCCGGGACCCCGGCGCGGGAAGACCCACCAAACGCGACCGGCGGGACATGGAAAACTTCGGGAGCGGAGAACATTGATCGGTGATCCCTCTCAGCGGTCTCGCGAAGCGGACCCTGAGCCGACACTTGAAAGACAAGCTTTCAAACTTCATTCTTCCAGCCCGTATTTTCGGCGCAACTCCACCGCCCATGAAGCTCCTCATCCGCATCCTGCTCTCCACGATCGCCGTGCTGGTGGCGGATCTCTTGCTTTCCGGCGTTCACTCTCCGGACCTGAAGACCAGTTTGCTGGTGGCTATTGTACTGGGTGTGCTCAATGCCGTGGTGAGGCCGCTGTTGCTCCTGCTCACGTTGCCGGTCACCGTGATGACCCTTGGCCTGTTCGTGCTGGTGATCAACGCCGCCATGGTGATGCTCGCTGCACGCATCGTTCCCGGATTCGTGGTGAACGGCTTCTGGTGGGCGCTCGCCTTCAGCGTGGTGATGTGGGCGGTGCAAGGCGTGCTACTGAAGCTGGACGGCGGGGAACAGCAGGCGCGATAGGCCTTCCGCGTCTATGACGCTTGTGCATCCATGGGAATGAACCACGGATGCACACGGATACACACGGATAAAAGCGATCAGCGTTCCGGACATAAGCGTTCTTCATCGCCATCCCCTTGTAAATGGCCATCCGTGTCGATCCGTGTGCATCCGTGGTAAAAACCGGCCAGACCGCAGCGCCCAAAGGGCGCGCCAGCTTCATCTCCATCCCTCATTGCAATTGCCCATCTGTGTCTATCCGTGTGCATCCGTGGTAAAAACTGGAAGGAGCCGAGTGGCCAAAGGGCGCGCTGGCGCTCATCGTCCTTTTCACCGGCAGGGCCATCGGGATGGCAAGCCGTAATTTGGCACACTTGCAGAACACCGATATGCCAGCTACCACCATCCGTACGGAACACGAGGAGAAGACCCTTGACCAGCAGACCCTGCTGAAGGCTTGGGAACTGATGTGTACCGCCAAGGCGATGACGGACATCTACGAGGAGAACTTCAAGTTCACCAGCAAGTATGTCCATGCCACTTCACGCGGACATGAGGCCATCCAATTGGCGCTCGGCCTACAGCTGAAACCGCAGGACTTCGTGGCCCCCTACTACCGCGACGACAGCATCCTGCTCGGCATCGGCATGCGGCCCTATGAGCTGATGCTGCAGTTGATGGCCAAGCGCGACGACCCCTTCAGCGGGGGCCGCTCCTACTACTGCCACCCGAGCCTACGGCGCGATGACATGCCGAAGATCCCGCACCAGAGCAGCGCCACGGGCATGCAGGCCATACCGACCACAGGCGTGGCGATGGGCGTGCAGTACAAGGAACTATTGGGTATCGCAGAAGACTACGGTGGGGAAGATCCAGTGGTGGTCTGTTCCATCGGCGATGCCGCCATTACGGAAGGCGAAGTGAGCGAGGCCTTCCACATGGCCGTGCTGAAGAAGCTGCCGATCATCTACTTGGTGCAGGACAACGAATGGGACATCAGCGCCACTGCGGCGGAGATCCGTGCAGGCGATGCCGCCCAATACGCCAAGGGATTCCCAGGCCTTGTAGTGCGACAGGTGGATGGGACGGACTTCCTCGCTTCCTACCACACCCTGCACGAGGCGATCGCCACCGTGCGGAAGGAGCGTCGGCCATTCCTGATCCACGCCAAGGTTCCGTTGCTGAACCACCACACCAGCGGTGTGCGCATGGAGTTCTACCGCAGCGAGAAAGACCTGGCCGAGCATCGCAAGCGCGACCCGCAACCCAAATTCTTCCAGCAATTGCTGGACCTCGGCATCCAACACCAGGGCTTGAAGGAGCTGGAGAAAAAAGCCATCGCCACGGTGAAGGCGGACTTCGAACTCGCCCGCGAGGCGGAGGATCCACGGCCGGAGGACCTCTACACGCACATGTTCGCCCCCACCCCGGTGACGGAGGAAAAGGGCACGCGCGCACCGAAGGACAAGGAAGCCACGCTGATGGTGGACTGCGCGCTTTTCGCCGTGCGCGAACTGATGCAGGAGGATAAGAAATGCCTGCTCTACGGGCAGGACGTAGGTGCTCGGCTCGGCGGTGTTTTCCGCGAGGCAGCGACACTCGGCCGCGATTTCGGGGAGCACCGCGTCTTCAACACACCGATCCAGGAAGCCTTCATCGTCGGCAGTACCGTGGGCATGAGCGCCGCCGGGCTGAAGCCCATCGTGGAAGTGCAGTTCGCGGATTACATCTGGCCGGGGCTGAACCAGCTCTACACCGAAGTGGCGCGCAGCTGCTACCTCTCCAACGGCAAGTGGCCGGTCTCCGCCGTGATCCGCGTGCCCATCGGCGCCTACGGCAGCGGCGGCCCCTACCACAGCAGCAGCGTGGAGAGCGTGCTCTGCAACATCAAGGGCATCAAGGTGGCCTACCCCAGCAACGGCGCGGACATGAAGGGCTTGATGAAGGCTGCGTACCACGACCCCAACCCGGTGGTGATGCTCGAGCACAAGGGCCTGTACTGGAGCAAGATCGCCGGGACCGAAGAGGCCAAGACCATCGAACCTTCCGCGGATTACATCATCCCCTTCGGGAAAGCACGCGTGGTTCAGGAGGCTGATGCGGCGCGGATCGCCAAGGGTGAAGCGGTTGCAGTGATCACCTACGGCATGGGCGTCTACTGGTCCAAGACCGCCGCGAAAGAATTCCCGGGGCGCGTCACCATCATCGACCTGCGCACCTTGGCACCTTGGGACGAAGAAGCTGTGATGGAAGCCGCGCGCAGCCATGGCCGTTGCCTTGTAGTGACCGAGGAGACCATCGCCAATTCCTTCGCGCAGGCAATGGCCGGTAAGATCACCGCGGAATGCTTCGAGAAGCTCGATGCCCCGGTGCGCTTCATTGGCTCTGCGGACATGCCGGCCATCCCGTTGAACAGCACGCTGGAGGCTGAGATGATCCCCAGCGCGGAAAAAGTCGGCACCGTTCTGCGCGAACTGCTTGCATACTAACATCGTGGAAGAGCATCACCTCAGTACGCCGCGTACCGCTAGGTATCACACGCTTGGCGATCCGACTTCGGCCACGCACATCTGGATCGTACTGCACGGTTACGGCCAGCTCGCACGCTATTTCCTGCGGCCTTTCGAAGGCTTGGAAGCAGGGCAGCTGATCGCAGCTCCGGAAGGGCTTTCCCGCTTCTACTCCGACCTCGGGCATACCCGCGTTGGCGCCACCTGGATGACGCGGGAGGACCGCGACCATGAGATCATCGACCAAGCGATCTACTTGGACCGTTTGGCCGTTCATCTTCAGCAGCAATGCCCGCCCGGCACGCCGCTCTCTGTGCTCGGCTTCTCACAAGGCGTGGCCACGGCCTGCCGTTGGGCGTTGTCCACGCAGGTGCAAATGGAGCGCCTGGTGCTTTGGGGCGGAACCATTCCCCCTGAACCGGATGCTGCCGCCTTGCGTGAGAAGTTGGCCGGAATAAAGGTCGTGCTTGTCCATGGCGAGCAGGACCGGTTGGTGAAGGAGGAAGCACTGCTGCACAATGGATCGCGATTGCGGGAGGCTGGCGTTGCCTATGAGATCATGCGCTTCACCGGTGGCCACGAGCTGGACCTATCCATGCTCCGCCAGATCATGGATGGCGACCATTGAACGGACTGCTCCTCCCTTTGCAAAATGATAAAGCCTCCGATGATCCGGAGGCTTTATCATTTGGTCCTTTCTTGTTCCAGACGCGACGGCTATCCCTGGTCCGCCTTCGCGGACACCCAGTGCAGCATATCGTCGATGGTGCGGACACTTACACTGTGGTAGTTCGGCCTCGCGTGTCCATATATCTTGCGCGCGACAGCCTTGCCCTTCTCCGTAGCGATCAGCTCTTGGTACAGCGGCACGAGGAACTTGCGCCGGCCCACGGTGGAGAGGAATTCATCCAGCTTTCCGTAGGCCTTCTCATAGTCGTTCTTCACACACTGCTCAAGCCAGGCCGCGAGGATCTCCGAATTTCCCGAGGCCGAGAAGTGGTAGGTGGCGTCCAGTTCGTCCATCCTCTTTTCGGTCTGGCCTTCCGGTAGGTGGCGCAGGAAGTGCATCCACTGGAAGGTGCCCCAGCCGTCCGTGGTGAGGTCCTTGGAGGAAGCTCCTTTGTTCCAGCGATCCAGCTGTGCGTCCACCTGCTTGAACTTGTCCGAGACCGGGACGATGAAGTCCGCCGGGATACCGGGCTTGTCGATCCAGTTGGCCAGGTCCACCTGCACATGTTCCGGCTCCAAGAGGTTCTTCTTGATGTAGTCCTCAAAAGTGTCCGTTGTGATGCTCTGGAAGGCGAAGTGGTCGAAGTAGCCCCGCAGGAAAGCATCGAACTTGGGCCGCCCCACCTTGCTCTCGATCAGGCGCAGCAGGCCATATCCTTTTTCGTAAGGCACGTCCGTCATGCCGTCATCCGGGTTGCGGCCCGCGAGGTTCAGGCGCAGTGCGCTGTCCTCGGGATGCGCACTGGTGTCGATCCGGGCGATGTCCCCCACCAGGTCCTGATAGCCGAGCAGGCTGGTCATGTCATTGTATTCCTTGCCGTAGAGCGCCTCGGTGATGCGATGCTCGAAATAGACGGTGAAGCCCTCGTTCAGCCAGAAGTCATTCCATGTGGCATTGGTCACCAGGTTGCCGCTCCAGCTGTGCGCCAGCTCATGCGCCACCAGCGAGGTGAGCGAGCGGTCGCCGGCGAGGATCGTGGGCGTGGCGAAGGTGAGGCAAGGGTTCTCCATGCCGCCGAAGGGAAAGCTCGGCGGAAGAATGATCACGTCGTAGCGGCCCCAGCGGTAGGGGCCATAGAGCGTTTCAGCAGCCTCCACCATCTTCTCCATGTCCGCCAGCTCCCAAGCGGCAGTGTCCACCACGCTACGTTCCGCATACACGCCGGTGCGTGATCCGGTGGATTTGAAACCGAGGTCACCCACGGCCAACGCGATCAAATAGGACGGAATGGGCTTATCCATACGGAAGCTGTACGAGCCGTCCGGGCTGTGTTCCTGCGGATTGGTGGCGCTCATCACGGCCATCAGGTCGGAGGGCACGGTGACATGGGCATTGTAGGTGATGCGGATCCCGGGGCTGTCCTGGATGGGGATCCAGGTGCGGGTAAGGATCGCCTCACCCTGTGTGAACAGGAAGGGGAATTTCTTCTCGGCGGTCTGCGCCGGGGAAAGCCACTGCAACGCCTTCGCGTCCGGTCCGGTGGAATAGGTGATGGCCACCTTGTTCATTCCGGCCGGAAGAATGACGTTCAACGGGCGCCCCATGAAGGTGGTGTCACCCAAAGTGAACTTCGCATCCGTCCCATCACCGAGCGTGACGCGCTCGATGGTGAGCCCATCGGTATCGAAGATCACGCTGTCACCGCCGCTGCGCTTCAGGTCGTACGTGGCGGTCCCGGTGATACGGTGCTTGTCCATGTCCACGCGGATGTCGAGTTCCAAGTGGGTGATCACGGCCTCTTCGGGGCGCGCGAAACTGTGTGGATCCATGGCGTATGTGGTTTTTGTGCCGCTGTCCGTACGCTCCTTGGAGGCATTGCCGGATGAAGTGCATGCGGCCAATGTCGCACAGCTGAGTGCGGTAATGAGAAGGGTGCTGGAGAGTCGCATTGGGGAATTGTGGAGCGGGGCAAATGTAGGATCTCGACAAAAAGGACCGGGAGAGGTCGGCCGGACGGATGGGATCTGCCACGCTGGACGGGGTATTGCAGCGTTCCGACAATTCATCGGGCCTTGGAACCGCGAACTTATTACATTCGCGCCCTCTTCAGGGTGTAGCGCAGCCCGGTAGCACATCCCGCCTAAGGGCGGGAGGGTCGCTGTGAACTGCGGGACAAGGGATTTTCGGGGTGTAGCGCAGCCCGGTAGCGCACTTGCATGGGGTGCAAGGGGTCGCAGGTTCGAATCCTGTCACCCCGACTGGTATGGGGCCGTTCCGAAAGGGACGGCCCCAACTTGTTCATGGCGACCTTCTATATCCTTTCCTCAGCCCTATTGGACCGGTATTATATCGGCCATAGCACCGAACCCGTCCACTAGAGGCTGCGCAAGCACCTAACGGCCCATCGCGGCTGGACCTCCAGAGCAAAGG
>JBBSUV010000098.1:0-6260 GCA_038234075.1 Flavobacteriales bacterium
CCAAATACGGATGTTCTATTTACAATTCGCGATATCGCAGGCCATGTGATCATTGAAAAAAATGATTTGTCAGGATCTCTGCGGATTGACATGTCATCATTCGCTCCGGGGGTATATCTGTGCACCTTCAATACTTCCACGGGAGCCATTATTGGTCATCGGAAGCTCATCAAACAGTAAACCCACTAAACCACACTTCGGGAGGAGCATGCACCTTCGATTCGTCAATTGCGTTCATGTTCGTTGTACGCCATCATAAGGGCACTTTCCATTCTTACACTCTTTCTGTTGTTCGGTGTTGACGCATCGGCTCAAAGCGAGTGTGATTTGAGCTTGTCACAGGCCGCCGCTGGGGACCAAAGAAGCTACAACGGGGTCTGTAACAACAACCTACCCAGTTCCAGTGGAGCCGACTATCAACACACTTATTCACAGCTATCTTATTGGGTTCCGGATGCGAACACGCCAATAAAGACTGTCAAAATTGCCATTCACATATTTCAAGACGATTTGGGTGGTGGAACATTTCAAAACACACCATCTCATGTGGCCATGATACAGGCTATCCTCGACGAAGTAAACGGCTATTACACCAACAATTGCGCTCCGTCCGATCCCATTGCAGGCGTCTCAGATTTTACGGACACAAAAATTAGATTCGAAGTCGATGACCGTATTTATTTCTATCCGGTTAGCTCCCTTCATACGTCATGTAACGGAGTCTCACTAATGAATTATGTATCTGCTAATTATCCGAACCGCATGAAATATCTAGGCATATATTTCTCATCAGGAAACTGTACACAACACGCTCTTCCGCCTTATCCAAATTGGGTGGGTACAGGAGGAGCGACAGCCAGCGCCTTTGATGGAACAGCAGCCGATCAATATGTTGTAATGAAATGCACACCTACTTCAGACCATGGGGCTAATGCACAGACGTTAGCACATGAGTTGGGGCATTGTATAGATCTGTTCCATACATATGAACCTTCATGCTGCCACGAGACATGTGATCAGTCGAACCAAGATTTTTTGCCTGATGTCTTTGGAACCGGTGGTGGGGCAAATTGCTGGCTTGACGGCGGGTGGAACATTGACCCCTATGCCAGTGGGAATACAGCTACGAACAATCTCATGGGCGGATGCAACGTCTGGTGCAAGTACTTGTCTCCGTTGCAGATTGCTAAAATGCACAGGGCCTTATCCGTGAAATCAATCAATCGATACTCCAAGGATGTATACCAATCCACTCCTCTGCTAATACCAGGGAATGAATACTGGGATTTTGAAATCCGGATGTATCGGGACATCATTGTACAAGCGGGGGCCACATTGACCATCGCCTGCAAGGTGGAAATGCCGCATCAGGGCAAGATCATTGTCCAACAGGGAGGAAGACTTATCATTGATGGCGGCCTGATAACGACTGCGGATTTCAGCGAAGACTTTTGGTACGGCATCGAGGTCTGGGGTGATAACGCGCACAACCAATCCGGACTCCCCATCCCTGCACACCAAGGTCTGTTGGTGCTGAAGAATGGGGCCATCGTGGAGCATGCCCGGAACATCACCATGCAACAGCCGGGGGTATATGGGACCTTTGGTGGTGTCATTCAGGCCACGAAAGCCACTTTTCTCAACTGTCGCCGATCCTCGGAATTCCTTGCCTATCAGAACACCACGCCGGGTGGTCAGCACATCGCCAACCTCAGTTACTTCCACTATTGCGATTTTATCGTCGACGACAACTACCGGGGTGGCAACGATTTCTACGCGCATGTGAGCATTTGGGGGGTGGACGGCATCAACTTCAAGGGCTGCCATTTCAAGAACCTCCAGACCACCATTACCGAAAGCGACCAGCTGGGCCAAGGTATCATCAGCGAGGATGCGCAGTTCACGGTTTCCGGGGCCTGTTCTTCCATCCAGAGCTACGGAGTACCCTGTCCGGAACAGAATCTAACCCGCTCCACTTTCGAAGGGTTGGACCATGGCATCGATGCCTCGGTTTCCTCCACGGACCGTTCCTTCATGGTCACCGATTGCGATTTCACCGATAACGTGATCGGCATATACAGCAAGGGCGTGAACAGTTTCCAAGTGTTCAAGAGCAATTTCACCGGCGGGGGAAGAAATGTGGACCTACAGGGCACCGTGGACCAACCGCTTGCCGATGAACATCGCGGCATCTTCTCCACGTTCGGCCACGGCTTCCGGATCGAGGAGAACCATTTCGAACGATCGACCAATGCTTCAAAGCGTTTCGCTGGCGCTTGGATCAACAACAGCAAGGAATACAACTGTCAAGTGTACAAGGACACCGCTGAGAACACCGATAATGGCTATGTGGGCGAGGGAAAGTGCATCGATGAAACGCAGGCCGCATACGTGGGCCTGCAATTCCTCTGCAACGACAATAGCAATCCTGATGCGCAGGACATTTTCGACAAGAAAATTGGAAATGTCCAAGGCAACAATCTCCACAGCATCCGGACACAGCAGGGTTCTTCGGCAACACCTGCGGGCAATACGTTCACGCAAGGCATCGTGCCGATGGATGGGAGCGATTTCACGAATAACACAGACTGGGTGCTGAACTACTGGTACAACGATACGAATGACCCGGCCGAAAAGCCACTTGACTATACTCCCGGTTGGATGGGCATCACCTATACAACCGGAATTAACACTTGCCCCACCCACTTCACCACAGGCCGCACTCATCCCTTCACGCTTGCGGGCATGGCCGAGGCACGTGCGGAATTCGCCGCCGCCAAGACGGCATACATCAACACGGCCTATACATACAACGCCCTCCTGGACGGGGGCAATACTGACGCGCTGATTGACCAAGTGGAGGAGACCTGGCCGGACGATGCTTGGCAATTGCACGATGCCTTGATGGCCGAGGCGCCCTACCTCTCTACGGAAGTGCTGCGCTCCGTGGTGGAAAAGAACATCATGCCACAGGCCATGCTTTTAGAGGTGCTGCTGGCCAACCCGGATGGGACGAAGAAGGAGGGCTTCATCAAATGGCTGCAGTACGATTCGCCCTATCCCCTGCCCCAGTACATGATCGACCTCATCGTGGGTTCGTGGGACGAGAAGACTTTCCGCACCCAGTTGGAAAGCGACATGGGGCAGCATCATGCGGACATGAGCTTCGCGGCGGACGAGCTGATCGGCGAATGGAAGAACGACACCCTCTCCATTAATACAGACAGCATCCTGACGCGCTGGCAACAGGTGCCGAGCCTCGGCGCGCGTTACAGCGAGGCTCTCACGCGCTTGGAACGCGGGGAGTACAGCCAAGCCAAGAACATGATGGCCGGGCTGGACACGATCTATAAATTGAGCGACGAGCAAGTGAAGGAACGCGATGATGCCGTCGCCTACTTCACGGTCCTCGCAACCGCCCATGGGGCAGGCCATGACCTGATGCACTTGGACGGCACGGAACTGGCCAGCTTGCGGAACATCGCGGCAGCCGGATGCGAGCGGCCCGCGCTCTGGGCACAGAACATCCTCTGCTTCGGCTATGGTGAATGCTACACCCCATGCACCGGGGAGGGCGCCTCGCAGAAAATGCTGCAACTGCCCAAGCCCGTTGTGCCGCCTGCCGCCCCAAGCCCCTTGTCCGTCTATCCGAACCCGGCGACCTCGTATGTCACCTTGGCCTATAAGCTGGCGGATCTGCCCAAGGAGGCGGTGCTGGTGCTGTGGGGCATTGACGGGCGTGAGTTGAAGCGCATGCCCCTCTCTGCGCAACAGGGCCAACAACTGTTGGACACGCGCAGCTATGCCCCCGGCACCTATAGCGTGGAACTCCTGAACGACGGCGGGCGCATCGCCACCGAACGCTTGGTGCTGAAGCCATGAAAGCCCCGCTCCTCGCGCTGCTGGCCGTCCTGACGGCCGGCAGCGGCGGAGCGCAGGTACCGCTTACCTTGGATACCTCGTTCCGTTGCACCCGGATCATTTACCCCGGTTTGAGTGATGCGTTGCCCCTTGCAAATGGCAGCGTGGTGGTTGGAGGGTCGTTCATGATTTCCGGCGTAGGCCCTATAAACGATCGCAATCTGCTGAAGCTCTTGCCCAATGGTGCCATTGATGAGACTTGGGCCATCGAAAGTGGAGGAGAAGGGAGTATCTATCCCCATTACCCCTACTATTATTCGGCGCAATCGGGCGTCCCGGTCAGGTTCCTGCAATCGACCGGAGCGTTCTCGGTAGGTTGGAGTGTGGGGGGGGCGAACTATCCATATCCCAATCTGAATATTGGAAATGGTGGCGATATTTATGTGCAGGCGGATGGCAAGATCTTATGCACCGGTGACCACCTCCTGAACAACCAATGGGGGATCAATGCGTCGGGCCATTATTCCCTGTTGCGGGTAAACCCGGATGCCACCTTGGACAGCACCTACCGCTATCGGCAGACCGATGGGACAATCTGGACCCTTGTGCCCACCACGGAGGGGCGCTTCCTGCTCAGCGGGGAGTACAATACTTACGAGGGCCTGCCGGAAGGACGAATCCTACGGATATGGCCAGACGGCAGCTTGGACAGCACGTTCCACTCGGACATCATCAAAGGCTATGCGCAATGTCTGGTGGAACAGCCCAACGGCCGCATCCTCGCCGGAGGACAGTTCGTTTTTCCCAATGACCCGGATACTCTACACATGATCCGGCTATTGGCGAATGGATCCCTGGACAGTAGCTTCAACAACCATACGGATTACCGGTACTTGCCTCCGAATTCCTTCGGAGATTTTGGGTTCGGTGTCAGTGATGCGCTCCTGTTGGAGGATGGCAGGATCATCGTGGGTGGCAGCTTCACCCATATCGACGGGCAATTGCGTCGGGGCGTGGCTCTGCTGGACAGCACCGGGCATCTGCTCAATACCGCACTGAATGGGGAAGGCTGCGGGCTTGCGCAGGAATACAACAGCACCCATTCTACCAGCGGCCTCGCCGCGATTCGTAGGGCACCGGACGGCAGCATCTTTCTTATCGGGGATATGCACGGCTTCGACGACGGTACGGTGAGCGATACCGGCATGTACATGATCTGCAAATTGCACGGCCTCAGCGTGGGGGTCCATGAACCGGATTGGCGCTCATGGAACCTACGGGTCTTTCCTAATCCGGGAACGGATGTGCTGCACATCCAAACGGGCACCAAGGGCAAGATTGACGTACATGTGCGCGAAGCCACAGGCAGAGCGGTGCTGGATGTATCGGGTCAAAGTGGTTCGCTGAAGCTAAGCAGCATCGGCCTCTCACCGGGCGTCTATCTTGTTGAGGTTAACACCACCGATGGACAACGCACGGTGAAATGGGTGAAGCAATAGGACTGTCTCCGGCCTCTTCAAGTGTTCGGTCACATTGGCGTGAAACTTCCGCCTTCGGGAAAGAGCGTTCCGAGTAGTGCCTGTCCCGGATCTCGCACACAGACGACCATAGAAGGGGATGACATTACCTCATGTCTGCTCCTTCTTACTGCCATCAATTCCTGGAATTGTCCGGGTTATCTTTGCCACCCTTCAAAAAACCGCCATGGATAAGCGTTTCCCGCAATACGATGAGTTGGACCTTCCGCAGGTAGCGGCGGATATCTAAATATCGAAGTACCCTTCAACCGCACCAACTGCACAAGTCCTAAGCAATAGGTTCGGCATGCCCTGAAAGCTCAGCGCATTCACTCCGGTTCCAAGTTCTCCACGTCATCCAGGTCACGGTGCCGTCCCGTTGCCTTCTTGTTCGTGATCAGGTCGTGATACCCGATGAAGTTCATGGGTAGTCCATCGAACGTGACCACCTTCCGGTTGGCGTAGCACGCATCGAAGGCGACACCATCAATGGAGGTCAGCAGATCTATCCGCAACGGTGGCTGTCCGAACTGGATCACATTGCCATCTTTGGTCAGGTCTGCTACCGTGAGATTAAAGGATCCGAACCCGAACTCGTCAATAGCTCGTAAGATCCGAACGGCATTGGAGTTGTTGAGGTTCAACCAGATGTCGAGGTCTCCGGTATAGCGGGGGTATCCATGGACGCCGACGGCATAGCCTCCAACGATCATATACTCCACCTCATGCTTTTCGAGCAATGCGACAAATTCTTTGAAGTCTTTGCTGAGCATGTGCAGGCCCCATGTATTGTTGGCGAAGGTATTCGAGCGCTTCCAAACGCTCCGCAGGGGTACGCTCCCGCCAAAATGCCTTGTCCGTCGTGGGGTCTTTCAAGGAGAC
>JBBSUV010000099.1:0-6038 GCA_038234075.1 Flavobacteriales bacterium
GAGAAGAGCTGGAAAAAGAAGATCCGCAACTGGCCCGATATCCGTCGCGCATTGCAGAACCACTTTCCGGAACGCTTCAAAAACGAGGCACTTTGAGAACCAATGAAAAGGAGTCCTGACACACTTTCTCGAATACTCCCATGCAGGCATAAGCATAATGAGTTTTCCCCTCCTTTTTTAAGGAAGGGCTAGAGGCAATGTCATTAAGTTAGAGTTGGTTACTCGTCTCCCACACGGATGCCCGCGCTCGGGTTTTTCCCAGTGCGTTCCGAATTAGGGCCTCCGGCGCGACTAAATCCTTAGGCACCACAGCTCGGGTCGGGCCAGAGGCCCTAGGATGCCGCCCACTCGGGAAAAACCCGAGCGGGTGCCCGCTTATCGGGCGCAACATGATGGACAGTGCTGTTAGCGTTGAACTCTGGGCGGTCTTTCTCCTCCCATGGTCTTCACCCCGTTTGATCGCCCTCAACAGATCTGCCAAGAGAGCAACATGGCCCACACTTGCGATGTGGGATCCGCTCTACCCCATGCACGATCGTGACCTGGCAATGTGGCACAAGGTGAACAGGCCATAGCCTTGGGCACCTCTGTCAGGTCACCGCTGTGCTAAGTTGGACGCAGTATGCATCGGCATCTCCTCACTGAGGCGACCGATCGGCTTGGCTGTAACGCGGGTCCCGGTGCTTTTCAGTATCGGTCCACCGGATAAGCTCAGGGCATGCCTCCACCCGAAGGGATCCGCAGGATCGTGCACCCGTGTCTTGTCCGCGCCCGAACGGTTCGGGTTGACTTTCTTACGTTCCATGAATGAGGAAGAAGTGGTCCCTACGGGCGGAGTATCCTCACCGCCCGACCTTTTGTACTGCACTGCGATCAGTGGTGTGATGCCGTAGCGCCGAAGAGGGGCCAACGCCACTTCCGCTTGCCAAGAGAGGTAATGTGAGGGACGTTCCCGCCAGAAAAGCCCCCGGCGCAATTGCTCCACGGAGCAGAAAGCAACGGTCTGTTTGGAGTTGATGCTGTCCACGTGCACAAGGATGTTGTGACGTTTGCATTGGATCACGCTCTCCGCGAGTTGTTGGTCGAGAGCTTTTACGCGTTCCATATCCAAGGAGGGGTTATTCATCTGGACAAACTTTGTACATCGGTGTTGAAAGGGGACCCGTCCGGTGTTATTCCGAGAACCCTGGTGGCACACCAGACCCCCACATATAAAATCATGCCCCCGAGGAACGGAACATCACAACGCGTTGATATCGTGGTCAGTTCTTCGCCATCCCTCTCCAAGCCATCCTCCAGAAGGGCATTTACTTGCTAGGCGTGGGGCGGCATCGCCCCACCCAAGTGACCGGCGTCCCAGGCGAACCTAAAAGGCTGCCGCAGCTGCTTAGCTCAGCCTTTTCCCGATGCTTGTGATAAGCCCGGTTGGGCGCCTCCAGCCTTGTTGGGTGGAAGGCCCTGTTAATAAGCGGAGTGAGTATGCCAAGCGAATGGCATCGCGCGATCTCACAATTTGCGGATGTAGGCATGGGAACAGGGACCTCCGTATAGCATTTGGATCTGTTCCGGCTTATCAGCGAAGAAGGCGTCACATGCCATCCTTACCCCGGGATTCACATTCATCCCGTCCATGGTCCTTCCAGGGATGTGGTAGTCCATGAAGATCGCGACAGCCCCCTTTGAAAGCTTAGGATAAACGGCTTGCAGGCAATGAGCAATAAGGAGTGCGTGCTGCGTCGTTCGGCTCCCCGTGCCGCAATCAATATGAACGAAAGCGATCTCCTGCGGCAGGCCCGCCGGAATTGTCTCCCACAGGTCGCCAAGATGGATGATGGGCAGTGGTAGGCTGCTTTCATGGAACGTATTCACGAAGGTCTCTTGGATGTTCCGCTGTTCCCCCAGCTCAATATCAAACCGATCGTAAACATGGAATTTGCGTTGCCCTTCCCCTTGTTGAAGCAGGCCGGCTATGAGTGTGGCCGTGCTGCCGGTATAGCTTCCCAATTCCACGAATTCACCACGTACACCTGTTCCCAACACGCGTTCGATCAGGTGCTGGAAGTTCGAGGCCTGCTCCAAGCTCACCATGTGGTTCCGGTAATCAAAGCGGGGGCGCAATTCATACGACAAGCCAAGCCTACCTGAGATACTGTTCAGGTACTTGACCAGTTTGGGCACCCTGTTCCTATTCGGGCCATAGAACGGGGTTGTGGTGAACGGCATGTCAGTCACGGAAGGATCGTTTGGCTAGCGAGGCGTGTCTAACATAGATAGGATCGTGCCCCGGCGTGCGGAACACCGCAAGAGGCTGCTAACACGCGCTAATGTATTGAACACCTTCCTTACGGCCTGTAACCGAATGGGTACTTCCAGTGTGAAAAGGGGGCGGCAGCACCCCGTACTCTCTCCCAGTCCGGATCGCCATGGAAGAGGGGGGTGAAGAAGATGGTCTTGGCATCCCTAGCCCCATACTTCCCTATGCCGTTCACCGGCGGCCGGAACCGTGCTTACCTCGGCGCCATCCGAAGGAACGGACCTTAACAGGGATCAGGGCGAAGCCTTCCCGTGACAGGGGTGAGCCAAGCCGGTTCCAGAGGTCGCGGATCCAGTCCAAGAACGAGAGTGTAGCGGAATGGTGGTGGTAGCCATCGGTCGGGTTCGCAGCAACATTTTGATCGAGGGCGTTTGCGCGTTCCACGTGGGAGGAGAGTTGGGTCATGACGTTCGTATCTGGTAAGCTTGTGTTCGTGAGGAAGATCCTGCGCACTATCGTGCACACGGCTCAGAGGGCATTGATCAACTTATGTAGCTCGGCCTCGCTGAGGCCGAGCTTGGCCTGTAGGCGGCCCGTCATCTCTTTTTCCTTGCCCTCCTCAAAGAAGAGGTCGATATCGTTCAGGTAGCCGAAGCGGTTCTTGAGCTTGAATTTCTTGTCACCCCAGCTGTTGGGGGCGATCTTGAATTCGGGGAGGGTCAGGTCTGTCTGCGCGATATCCATGCGGTCTTTTGTTCTGGCCGGAGGTAGGCGTGGTCCGCTATGCTCACCGTACCCGAAAGCAGATCAAGTCGCCCGCTCATCGAGCGGGGTGCGGACGGCCGCTATACCATTTTGGTACAAGGGCGCGAACGAGGATCACTGCAAAGGGTCGGGAAGCATTGTTCCCACGATCACCGGCCGCTGGAATGTATCGTAGATGAGCAGCGAAGGACTTAAGAAAGGATCTTGCCTTCTGTTGAAGACCATCTACAGGCCTTCGGATCCTTGGAAGCGGTTCCAAGTGGTACGAAGATAGGTCCGTTCCGAAGGATCGGTGCAGGGACGGGCAACTATCGCGTGCAGGATATCTTTTTGATATCGCCCCTTTTCGGTATTCGGACAACGTAGGTTTGACGTAGATCCCAACGACCATGCTGCTCACGGCGACCCGTTTCCTGCTACTGATGATCGGTGCCTTGGTCACAGGTACCATGTTCGCTGTATGGGCGGGCTACGATCCTCGGAGCTTCTCCTATTCCACCTACTTGGAACAGCACCACAATGCGGTACGCGGGCTGAACGTGCTGGTCCCGGCATTGGGTATGCTGGCCACTGTTCTGACCCTTTTCGTCGCATGGCAGCAGCGCGGGTGGCAAAGCCAATGGATGCTCCTGCTGGGCGCAGCCGTGTTGATGGTGGCTGCTGGCATGGTGACCCGCTTCGGGAACCAACCGATCAATGCCATGGTCGGCACGTGGACCGTGGACAACGCTCCCGCGAATTGGGAAATACTGCGCACACAATGGTGGAACTACCACTTGGTGCGCATGTGCCTCGGTACGATCGGATACGCACTGGTCGTTTGGTCCGTGCTGCGTCCGCAGTGGACCGATGTGTAGCAGCCGTGCCGCAAGCCGGGTAGGAGCCGGACCACATTCTACCTTCGCCGCATGAGCAGTTACGTATCCGCTGACCAGGCCGTTTCCTTGGTGAAGAGCGGGCAGCGCGTGTTCGTGCACGGCAGTGCGGCCACGCCCTTGGTGTTGATGAACGCCCTCTTCGCGCGGGCCGCAGAGCTGAAAAATGTGGAGTTGGTGAGCATAAGCACGATCGGTGAACTCGACCTGCAACAGCCGGAAGTGCAGCGCGCCTTCTTCATGAACAGCCTCTTCGTAAGCGACAACGTGCGCACCGCCGTGAACGGGCCGCATGGCGACTATGTGCCCGTCTTCCTCAGCGAGATCCCGTTGCTTTTCGATCGTGGCGTGTTGCCGTTGGACGTGGCGCTGCTGCACGTATCGCCACCGGATGCGCACGGCTTCTGCTCGCTGGGCGTCAGCGTGGACGTGGCCCGATCCGCCGTGCGCAACGCCAAGGTGCTTATCGCGCAGGTGAACCCGCGTATGCCACGTACGCACGGCGAAGGGATGGTGCACAGCAGTCGCTTCGCCGCCATGGTGGAGGTGGATGAACCTTTGCCCGAAGTGAACTATGCCAGCAGCATCGGTCCGGTGGAAGAGCGCATCGGAGCGTTGTGTTCCGACCTGATCGAGGACGGGAGCACGTTGCAGATGGGCATCGGCGCGATCCCCGACGCCATCCTGCGGGGCCTTAAGAACCACAAGGATCTGGGCGTGCACACCGAGATGCTCAGCGATGGTCTGTTGCCCCTGTTGCTGGCCGGCGTGATCACCGGCCGCTTCAAGCGCAAGTACCCGGGCCGGGTGGTCACCAGCTTCGCCCTTGGCACGCGTGCGCTGTACGACCACATCGACGACAACCCCATCTTCACCTTTCTGGACAGCGCCTACGTGAACAGCGGCATTGTGATCATGCAGAATCCCAAGGTGGTGGCCATCAACAGCGCCATCGCGGTGGACCTCACCGGGCAGGTCTGCGCGGACAGCATCGGCACGCGGCAGTACAGCGGCGTGGGCGGCCAGATGGATTTTATGCGCGGCGCGGCATTGAGCGAAGGCGGCAAGCCGATCATCGCCATGGCCAGCACAACCCGCCAAGGCGCGAGCAAGATCGTGCCCTTCCTCGCGGAAGGCTCCGGTGTAGTCACCACCCGCGCCCACGTTCACCATGTGGCCACCGAACACGGCATCGTGGACCTCTATGGCAAGAGCCTCCGCCAGCGCGCGGAATTGCTCACGAGCATCGCCCATCCCGATCACCGCGAAGCGTTGGACCGCGCCACATCGGAGCGCTTCGGCCCGAAGTTCCGCTGAGTAAAGGCGCTATCGCTTTTTTTCCGCAGATGACGCAGATGACGCAGATGGTTTGCCGGAGGTCGCGATCGATCAGACGATCAGATGATCAGATGATGGAATGCCGCAGCCGCGACGGTTTTGCCGCAGGCTGTTCTGTTCCTTTCCGCAGATGACACAGATGACGCAGATGGTTTGCCGGAGGTCGCGATCGATCAGACGATCAGATGATCAGAAGATCAGATGATGGAATGCCGCAGCCGCGACGGTTTTGCCGTAGGCTGTTCTGTTCCTTTCCGCAGATGACACAGATGACGCGGATGGTTTGCCGGAGGTCGCGATCGATCAGACGATCAGATGATGGAATGCCGCAGCCGCGACGGTTTTGCCGCAGGCTGTTCTGTTCCTTTCCGCAGATGACACAGATGACGCAGATGGTTTGCCAGAGGTGATGGCTTTGTCCAAAGCCCAGCGGCAGTAAGCACACTATGAAGTTTGCCGCAATTCATCGCGGCCAAGGCATTATCTGCGCCCATCTGCGCCATCTGCGGTTCTCTTCTCGGCGGAAGTTGAGCTATCCGTGCCGCAGGCACATCTGCGTCATCTGTGGACAACCATCGGAGGCAGGCATTTATGTGCGCCCATCTGCGTCATCTGCGGTTCTCTTCTCGGCGGAAGTTGAGCTATCGGTGCCGCAGGCACATCTGTGTCATCTGCGTCATCTGTGGACAACCATCGGAGGCAGGCATTTATCTGCGCCCATCGGCGTCATCTGCGGTTCTCTTCTCGGCGGAAGTTGAGCTATCGGTGCCGCAGGCACATCTGTGTCATCTGCGTCATCTGTGGAC
>JBBSUV010000100.1:0-6002 GCA_038234075.1 Flavobacteriales bacterium
ACGGCAGGTACCGATAAGCGCGCCAGGTCGTTGGCCTGTCGGGTTTTCTGGTTCACCTGCCGCCCTGCTCAGTTCTCTCCGGGGATCCACTTTTCAACCTTAAAATTGGTTCAACCAACTCAAGGGCAAGTGTAGAGTCGGCTTTTTCCCGAGTGCGTTCCTGTTTAGGGCCTCCGGCCCGTCTCGAGTTGTGGGACCTGCGGAATTAGTCGGGCCGGCGGCCCTAGGATGCTGCCCACTCGGGAAACCCCGGATGAGGCTCCGCGGCCGAGCGAGTGCCCGGGGCCTCCGACACACTGCGGTCCGATACGTATCGGACCCTGCGGGCAGGGCGAAATGCAGAAGGCCCGGATCGCTCCGGGCCCTCTGGTCGAAAGATGCTTTTCGCCTACGCTTAGGCGACAGGCGCCAATTGCCCTTCCAGCTTGCTGGCCAGTTGTGCCTTGGGCACAGCGCCCACGCTACGGTCCACCACTTCACCGTTCTTCAGGAAGAGGATGGTGGGGATGCTGCGGATGCCATACTTGGTGGCGATACCGGGGTTGTTGTCCACGTTGAGCTTGCCGATCACGGCTTTGCCTTCGTATTCTTTCGCGAGTTCCTCCACCACGGGGCCGACCATGCGGCAAGGGCCGCACCATTCGGCCCAGAAGTCCACCATCACCGGCTTGTCGCTCTTCAGCGCGAGTTCCTCAAAATTGCTGTCGGTCAGTTCAAGTGCCATGTTTTCGTATTGCGTTGTGGGCTTTCCGCCGCCCGGTTTGGAGTGTGTTTGCTTGGCAAGGAAGCGTTTCGTGCCGCTAAGTTCG
Organism: Flavobacteriales bacterium; assembly: GCA_038234075.1. GTDB lineage: Bacteria > Bacteroidota > Bacteroidia > Flavobacteriales_F > PHOS-HE28 > PHOS-HE28. Next base: position 810 of record JBBSUV010000100.1, read on the forward strand.
GGATTACTGCCGGGTTGTCGAAAACCGTACCGGACCGTTTTTCATGACACTTGGTCAGCTAAGCGACCATTTTATGTCGACCAAGCCATTCAGCCGGTCGGTAAGTTCATTGGTGATGGCCACTGTTCTGGCTTTGCTCGCTGCGTCCACCATCAGGTTTTCACCGCTATCCACCAAGGACACCAGCACCTTACACGTCCCTTTGTTTTCGGCCAGTATGTCGGAAAGCTCCCGGCTCAATTCTTCGTTCACGCGGGCGGCATCCATCTTCAGGATCAGCTTGGTGATGTATTTCTCACGCGCATCGCCAAGCAGGTCGATGTTGGAGATCTTGAATTCCAATTGGCCCTCATCGCGGCCCCAAGTGCGTTCCATGGCGCGGCCTTTCAACAGCAGCAGCGTACCGGCCTGCAGGTAGAGTTTGAACTTCATGTAGTCCTCACTGAAGAGCATGAAATCGTGCTTGCCGTAGTGGTCCTCCAGTGAGAAGCTGCCGAAAGGCTTGCCGCTCTTCGCGATGCGATGCTCGGCCTTGGTCACGATGCCCGCCATGCAAAGCTCCCGGCCCACCACGCTCTTCAGGTCATCGAGTTGCGGCAGCTGCGCGTTGCACAGATGCTTGATCTCGATCCGGTGGTCATCCAGCGGATGGCCGCTGAGGTAAAATCCGATGACCTCCTTCTCGTGATGCAGTTGTTCCAGGGCGCTCCACGGTTCCGCGGGCGGAAGCATGGGTTCGGGAATGGCGGCACCTTCCTCGCTCATGTCGAACATGTTCACCTGCGAGCTGTCCGCACCATCCTGATGCTGCTGGCCATAGCGCACCAGCGTCTCGATGAAGGTCGGCTTGCCCTCGCCGGGGCTGAAGAAGAAGTGCGCGCGATGCAGGCCCCCCAAGCCATCGAAGGCGCCCGCGTAGGCCAAGCTCTCCAACGATTTACGGTTCGCACTGCGCAGGTTCACGCGGCGCATCAGGTCGTACACGCTCACGTAGGGACCGCGCTCGCTCTGGCGCTCGGTCACAATGGCATCCACTGCACCTTCGCCCACGCCCTTCACCGCGCCAAGGCCGAAACGGATCTGACCTTGCTTGTTCACGCTGAACTGGAAGCCGCTCTCGTTCACATCGGGGCCCAGCACGGGGATGCCCATGCGGCGGCATTCCTCCATGAAGAAGGTCACCTTTTCAATGGCGCCTTGCGAATGCGTAAGCACCGAGGCCATGAACTCAGCTGCGTAGTTCGCCTTCAGCCAAGTGGTCTGGTAGGCCACGAAAGCGTAGCAAGTACTGTGGCTCTTGTTGAAGGCGTATTGCGCGAAAGCCTCCCAGTCGGTCCACACTTTGGCGCAGACTTTCGGGTCCAAGCCCTTGGCGGCCGTGCCCTCCAGGAACTTCCCCTTCATCTTGTCCAGCGTGGCGCGGTCCTTCTTGCCCATGGCCTTCCGCAGCACGTCCGCGTCGCCCTTGGTGAAGCCCGCCAGCTTTTGGCTCAGCAACATCACTTGCTCCTGGTACACGGTGACGCCGTAGGTCTCCTTCAGCAATTCCTCCATCTCGGGGAGGTCGTACACGATCTCCTCCTGCCCGTGCTTGCGCTTGATGAAGCTCGGGATGTATTCGATCGGACCCGGACGGTACAGCGCGTTCATGGCGATGAGGTCGCCGAACTGGTCGGGTTTCAGCTCCCGCAGGTATTTCTGCATGCCGCCGCTCTCGAACTGGAAGGTGCCGTTGGTCTCGGCGCGCTGGTAGAGGGCGAAGGTCTTCGGGTCGTCCAGCGGAATGTCGTCGATGGCGATGTCGATGCCGTGGTTGGCTTTGATCATCCGCAATGCGTCGCGCAGGATCGTCAGCGTCTTCAGGCCCAGGAAGTCCATCTTGATCACGCCCGCGTCCTCGATCACGCGCCCGTCATACTGGGTGAGCAGGAGGGTGGATTCCTTGCTGATGCACACGGGGATGATGTCCGTGAGATCGCTCGGCGCGATGATGATGCCCGCCGCGTGGATGCCTGTGCCGCGCACGGAGCCTTCGAGCTTCTCCGCTTCGTTCAGCACGTCCGCCGTGGCCTCGCCGCTTTGCTGCACCTCGCGCAGCTGCTTCACGTTGGCGATCTCATCGCTGCTCAGGTTCTCCCGCTCCTTCAGGCTGCCGGGGCCGTCCAGCGGCGCGTGTAAAAGGCGACCGAGGTTGATCCCAGGGCGCTCGGGTACCAGCTTCGCCAAGCGGTCCGCCTCGTTCAGCGGCAGGTCCAGCACGCGAGCCACATCGCGGATGCTGCTCTTTGCCGCGATGCTGCCGTAGGTGATGATCTGCGCCACCTGGTTCTTGCCGTACTTCTCCACCACATAGTCGATCACGCGCTGGCGGCCCTCGTCGTCGAAGTCCGTGTCGATATCGGGCATGCTCTTGCGGTCCGGGTTGAGGAAGCGCTCGAACAGCAGGTCGTACTTGATCGGGTCGATGTTGGTGATGCCGATGCAATAGGCCACCGCGCTGCCCGCCGCACTGCCACGGCCGGGGCCGATCATCACCCCGATATCGCGGCCATGGTTGATGAAGTCCTGCGTGATCAGGAAGTAACCCGCGAAGCCCATCGTCCTGATGGTGAACAGCTCAAAATCCAAGCGCTCCTTGATCTTCGGATCCAGCGAATCGATCCCGCCTACAAGGCCAGGCTCAATACCCTGACCTCCCTGACCTCCCTGACCTCCATTACCCCCATTACCCGCATTCCCCCCCAAATACCTCCGCACAGCACCCTCGTAGGTCATGTGCCGCAGGAACTCATCCTGATCCGCAAAGCCCACAGGGATCTCGAAATTCGGCAGCAGAATATCCTTCTTCAACTTCAACGTCTCGATCTTGTCGACGATCAAGCCCGTGTTGTCCAGCGCCTGCGGGATGTCGCTGAAGCGCTCCAACATCTGCGCCTTCGACTTGAAGTAGAACTCGTCATTGCTGAAGGCGAAGCGCTTGCCCTTGGTGGTGCCGTTCTCCGCATCGGCATCCGTGGCCTTGGGCGTGCTCTGCTTCTCGCCGGTGTTCAGGCAGAGCAGGATGTCGTGCGCGTTGGCATCCTGCTGGTCCACATAGTGGCTGTCGTTGCTGGCGATGATGGGCACATTGTACTTCACGGCCCACTTCAGCAGCACGGCGTTCACCTTGTCCTGGTCCTCGATGCCATGGCGCTGTAGTTCGATGTAGTAGTCGTCGCCAAAGAGGTCCAGCCACCACTTGAACTCCACTTCGCCTGCGGCCTCGCCCTTGCGCAGGATGGTGCGCGGCACGCTCGCCGCCAAGCAGCAGGTGGTGGCGATCAGCCCCTCGTGGTGCTTGAGCACCAACTCCTTGTCGATACGTGGGTACTTGCTGTAATAGCCCTCGATGTACCCCAGCGAGCAAAGCTTGCTGAGATTCTTGTAGCCGGTGGCGTTCTTGGCCAGCATCAGCTGGTGGTAGCGCTGGTCCTTGTCCTCCCGCGTGAAGGCTTTCTTGTGGCGGTCCTCCACCAAGTAGAACTCGCAGCCCACGATCGGCTTCACTTTCGGCTCCCCAGAACCAGTCACGCCGGGCTTGGACCCGGTGTTGAACTTCCCCGCCTCGGCCACGAACTTGAAGGCGCCGAACATGTTGCCATGGTCGGTGATCGCTACTGCCGGCTGCCCGTCCGCCACCGCTTTCTTGAATAGGGCGCTGATGTTGCTGGCGCCGTCGAGAAGTGAGAATTGGGTGTGGACGTGGAGGTGGGAGAATTGCATTTGGGAGGGTCGGAGATACTGGTCTTAGTTGTCAGTTGTCAGTTGTCAGTTGTCAGGGCCTTGTGCATCTAAGGAGCGATGCGGCGCTGGAGGCTTTTGAGGCAGCCTGACAACTAACAACTGACAACCAGGAACTGAGCCGAAGGCGGCCCCGAAGGTACCCGGAGTGGATGGGGGAAAGGTGATCAGTTTTCCACAAGTGGATCGTTCGATCAACGCGGAACCTACCTGGATCATCCCACAACTCGCTCCCGCAAGAGCACGTCATTGCGGTTCTGACGTAGTGCGTCACAACGGTCCCGACGGTCGTATGTCACTGCGGGCCTGACGGTCGTATCGTCACTGCGGGCCTGACCCGCAGTCCCGGTTACTCCGCACCAATCATCCAGCACAACCCCGGTTGCCAACGATCCGCACTAGACCAACGCCATCCGGATCCGAAGCTCCGCGAGCTCCTTGAACAGCATGGTCACTTATATGTTGAACTCCGTTCCGCACTTTGGCGGAATGGGGGTCAACGTTGAAGCTATGCGCAGCGCCCTTTTAGCTTGGTTTGTGCGTTGGTGGGCGTTGCGCATAGCGTGTGTTGGGGTACGGCGGGGTCTTCCTGCATTTGGTCCCGCCCATTGCTGCAAGGCGACTTGCTGTCAGTGGACAAGCGGGTCTCAGAAACCGGCCCGGCTGTTCGCATTTGGATTTCAATGTTAAACGCAGTGCGAAGCATTGCTCCGGTTCTACTTGGATTTGACATTGTCTAAACTCAAACTGTCATGGGAAACAACGAAAGATTTTGGCGGAACACTACGCGACTGCACATGCTCACGTGTGTTTTGTGGGTCATCGCTTTGATTATCATTCTTACTCAGTGCATAGAATAGGGCGATAACGATTGTCAAAAGGGCGCACAAGGCTGAAACCATGGCCCACAGATTAGCTGTTTTAGCTCTATCGTCTGCACGGTCTGCGCTTACGACGGCGGATATATTAGCGCTGTATTCAGCCTCACGCATCCGTCGTTCTTTCTCTGCTCGATTTACTTCCTCTGAATGCCTGGCCAAATAGCCATTTGTTTCTATGTTAAAGTGGAACATCTCAACTCCTCGCTGGACGTGACCCTGTACGTCCGATGTTAAATACCCGTCTTGTTTCAGGTCAGTGATGATAGTCCAAGAATATGCGTTGGATTGGTTACGTTGTGCAAGCAATGGCTTTATTCGTCCGTGCAGGTCTATGGAGTCTATACACTCTGCGTGCTTTTCATCCTTCAGAGTTAATGATTCAAGATTCTCATTAACCCGGATTATGCAATTGAAAACTTGAACGGCGGCTTCAGGATCTCAACTTGATCGAAAAAGTGCTCTAAGAAATGCCTTCGTTTGCCCTCAGCTGAGAGCTTCATGACCTTGTTCCGGCCGTTGCGCACCAGGTAGG
>JBBSUV010000101.1:0-5605 GCA_038234075.1 Flavobacteriales bacterium
AGGAGTTCGGTGCGGTAAACCTTTGGGGGCGGTCCTTCGATCCTCTATCCCAGGAAGATCGGGATGAAGTAGTTGTGTGCATTGCGGTTAAAAGCCGAGGGTCTTCCTCCGGTGCATTTTTTGCGGCCGTGGCTGCCGGAGGCAGGCTTCCGCGCTCACGGCCACTTTGCACCTCTGGCAGATCCTTTGCGCTCTCCGCGCCCTCTGCGGTTAAAATGCCCGGCACCTCAGGCACTCCCCGTACTTTCGCGGCTTCCGCATGAAGACCCCCGCCCGCACCCTCGTCACCGCCGCATTGCCTTATGCCAACGGACCCTTGCACATCGGCCACATCGCCGGTGCCTACCTGCCCGCCGACATCTACGTGCGCAACCTCAAGGCCCGGGGCAAGGAGGTGCTCTTTGTCTGCGGAAGCGATGAGCACGGTGCGGCCATCACCCTGCGTGCCCTGAAGGAAGGCACCACGCCACAGGCCATCGTGGACAAGTACCACGCGATGATGGGAAAGGCCTTCGCCGACTTCGGGATAGAGTTCGATATCTACCACCGCACCAGCAGCGAGCTGCACAAGAAGACCTCACAGGACTTCTTCCTCCAGCTGAATAAGAACGGCGCCTTCACGGAGAATACGGAGGAGCAGTATTACGACGCCGAGGCCAAGCAATTCCTCGCGGACCGCTACATCATCGGCACCTGTCCCAATTGCGGCAATCCTGGTGCATACGGCGACCAGTGCGAGAAGTGCGGCAGTGCGCTCAGCCCCAAGGACCTCATCGATCCGCGCAGCACGCTCAGCGGCAGCAAGCCGGAGCTGCGGCCCACCAAGCACTGGTACCTGCCCATGGAGCGTAGCCAGGAATGGATGACGGAGTGGATCAACACCGGCATGCTTGACGGCCCTTCGACAGGCTCAGGGACCTTCCAGCAGCACGATCCTGCCGAGTGGAAGCCACAGGTGCTGGGCCAATGCAACAGTTGGCTGAAGGAAGGCCTGCGTCCACGCGCCATGACGCGCGACCTGGATTGGGGCGTGCCCGTGCCGCTGCCCGGTGCGGAAGGCAAGGCGCTCTATGTCTGGCTCGATGCGCCCATCGGCTACATCAGCGCCACCAAGCAATGGGCCATCGATCAAGAACGGAAAGCTCCCGGGTCAAGCCCGGGGTGGGAGAAATGGTGGAAGGGCGATGACACGCGCCTGCTGCATTTCATCGGTAAGGACAACATCGTTTTCCATTGCATCATCTTCCCGATCCTGTTGAAGGAACACGGTGGTTTCATCCTTCCGCAGAATGTGCCCGCCAACGAATTCCTCAACCTCGAAGGCCGGAAACTCAGCACCAGCCGCAACTGGGCCGTGTGGTTGCACGAATACATCGAGCGCTGGCCGGGTCGCCAGGACGAGCTGCGTTACGCGCTTGCCACCATCTTCCCGGAGTTCAAGGACAGCGAGTTCACGTGGAAGGATTTCCAGGACAAGAACAACAACGAGCTGGTGGCCATCATCGGCAACTTCGTGCAGCGCGTCTTCGTGCTCTGCGACAAGTACTACGGCGGAAAGGTGCCGGAACCCGCACCGTCCAACGCGGCACAAGGAGAGCAGGACACCGTGCTGTGGGCCGAGCTCTCGGGCATTCCCGGGAAGATGGCGGCGGATATCGACAAGTTCCGCTTCCGCGATGCACTGGCCACGGCCATGAACGCTGCGCGCTTAGGCAACAAATACCTCACGGATACCGAGCCGTGGAAACTGGAGAAGACCGATCCGGACCGCGTGCGCACGGTGCTTTTCAACGGCCTGCGGATCTCCGCTGCGCTCAGCGTGCTGCTGGAGCCCTTCCTGCCCTTCACCGCACAGAAGCTGCGCACCATGCTCGGCCTAGGCGACCTGAAATGGGACGATGCGCTCCGCGAAGGACTCCTGGTCCCTGGCGCTCCGATAGGCAAACCGGAACATCTCTTCAAACCCATCACCGACGCGGAGATCGCCGTCGAAGTGGAACGCCTGAAAGCCAACGAGCCAATGGACCAGAAGCCTGAAGAACCGGATACCGCCGCTGAGCCGAAGACCGAAGCCCAGCCGAAAGTAGCCAAGCCCGCGATCGCTTTCGACGATTTCACCAAGCTCGATCTGCGCATCGGCACCATCACCGCTGCGGAGAAAGTGCCCAAGGCGGACAAGCTCCTGAAGCTCGCCATCGATATCGGAGAAGCTGAGCCGCGTACCATCGTCAGCGGTATCGCGCAACACTTTGCACCGGAAGAACTACCTGGCCAACAAGTGCTCCTGCTCTGCAACCTCGAGCCCCGCAAAATGCGCGGCGTGGAAAGCCAAGGCATGGTGCTGATGGCGGAGGACTCCGAGGGGAAGTTGCGCTTCGTGCAGCCTTCGGAGGCGGTGCCTTCAGGGAGTGAGGTGCGCTGAAGTTCAGTTGTCCGTTGCTGGTTCTCAGTTGTCAGGCGTTGCCGCGATGATCCAGTCCGCAGATGGCACAGATCACAGATGCGGGCTGTCGCCCGAATGCCTTTGCCGCGTAAGAGGGAACCACGGATCAACACGGATGGACACAGATGCGGGCTGTCGTCCGAATGTCGTTGCCACGAAGGAGGAACCGCAACGAACGCAACGGACGCAAGGAAGCACAACACAGGCTTCAGTCATTCACACGTTGCGCTCATTGCGTCCGTTGCGGTAAAACCAACACAGCTACCTCCGGCGATCCATCTGTGTCATCTGCGTCATCTGTGGAAAAGGACAGTGGAGGAGCAGTACTCCACAACCAAAAGGGCCGCCTCGACGAGGCAGCCCTTTCAGTGGAAAGTTCAAGACGATCAACGCACCAGTGGCACACGGAAGGTGCGTTCGGTATCGCCGCTCTTCACACGCACGAACCACACACCGGTGTTCAGGTCGCGGTCGGACAAGGTGATGCGCTCCGGCTTCACCACAGCGTCACGGCTCATGGCCAGGCGGCCGGTGGCGTCGTACACGGTGATGTCCACCGGAGCGTTGCCGAAGGGGTGGTCGATCACCAGTTGTTGTTGCGTGGCGTATACGTTCAGCGTGGTGGAGCTGCCCACCGTTGTGATGGCCGTCGACATGTCAACGATCACCTGCTGGGTGAAGACGTCCGTGCAGTTGCCATCGTCGGCGGTGAGGGTCACCGTGTAGGTGCCGGCCTCGGTATAGGTGTGCACGGGGTCCATGTCGGTGCTGCTGTTTCCATCACCGAATTCCCAGGTCCAAGAGGTACTGCTGGTGCTGGTGTTGGTGAAGGCCACGGGCTGCCCCTCCACGGCCGGGCCGTTGGTGAAGCTTGCGATCGCGCCTTCGCCTGCGGGTACCGACCAGGTCTCCGTGGTGCTGCAACCGTTCGCATCCGTGATGATGACCTGGTGGTCGCCAGCCGCACCGGTGAAGGTGGTGCCGAGGGTGCCGTCGTTCCAGATGTAGCCCAGTGCGCCCGTGCCGCCGTTGGCTTCAACACTGACGGAACCGTCGGTGCTGTTGGGGCAGGAGGTGGCCGTGCTGTTGGTCAGGCTTCCGGAGATCAAGGCAGGTGCCTCAATGCTGAAGTCGGCTGCCACTGTGCCGCATACTCCGATAGGGGAGACGTTCACGGTGTAATTGCCTGCGCCCAGCATAGTGTAGCTGGCAATGTCGCTGGTCACACCGTTCTGGGTGAAGAGGATGTTGCCGGAGGCGTCCATCCAAGTGATGTCCACCGGACCGTTGCCGCCCACCACCACCGTGCCGGCGCCGTTCGGCGTGTTGGCGCAGGTAGCGTTATCGGCGTACACGGGCATCGGCGCGGAGCCGTGCAGCAGGAAGCGAGGTGTGTTGGCGTCATCGCCGGCATTGATCGCGAAGCTGTAGCTGGCGCCGTCGGTGAGCGGTGTGATGGTGCCGGTCTGCAGGTCCTCCAAGGTGAGGCAGCTGAGGTTGTTCATGCCGGTGATGCCGGCGTTGATGGTGTAGGTCCCGGTCACTTCCACATCCACGGTCACAGGGATGGTGATGGCGCTGGTGTAGGCACCGAAGAAGTCGATGGCCAGCTTCTCACCGTTGCTGCGCTGCGCGGCGATCATCGGCGCACCCACGGTGCGGAAGGTGAACTTGAGCGCGTCCTCTGCATCGGTACCGGGCGTGCCTTGGTCGAAGACGAAGGTGGCCTCATCGCTGTAGGTATTGATGGCACTGGCGACGGTAAGGCGCAGGATGGGGCGTACGGCCTGTTGGCTTCCGCCGAAGACGCCGCCGGTGAGGTCGTTCACCTTGGCCGTTTCGCTCACTGTGGTGGTATGGTCAGCGCCGTCGGCTTTCAACCAGAAGCCTTGGCTGCTCTGGATGGTCCCGTTCACCTCGCCCTGTCCGATGCCGTTGGAGTAGCTCTGGTGCGTCCCGGTCACCGGGTTGAAGATCCAGTATTGGTCCCCCACGTCAGTTCCCCGGTCGATGGCCTCGAAGTCGATGGCGCTGATGAGCGGGTTGCTCACCAGGTTCCATCCATCGGAGGCAAGGACTCCCGTATTGGTGTAATTCATCGGCAACTGGATGGGCGCGTAGGCGATGGTAGGCTCCCCGGTCACGTCCACGGTGAAGGCAGTGGTGGTGGTGAAGTTATCGCCGCTCCAAGCGAAGAACCCCTGTCCTACGGTCAGTGGTTGCGTGTTGCTGGTGGCACCCACGATGCCGACGTTCGCATCCGGGGATGGGTCCGTCTCATTGTAGAAACGGATGCTGGGCCAAAGGATGCCGCTGCCCACGGGCTGGTCGAAGTTGGGATACTGTGACCCCGGGTAACCGGCCGTGATGAAGTCATCCTGCCAGTTGTTCACCGTCCTGCCCGCCACTGGGCTACCGAGCGCACGCCAGTTGGTGCGGCCTGCAGGGATGTAACGCTGCACGGTCATGCTTCCGGTGTAGCTCGCGCCGCCTACCACCGGTCCCAGCCGTCCCGTTCCCGAGGCGGTGCTGATCATGGTGACAGAGCCGAAGCTCGCATCGAAGTCGCCGTCATCGATCTGGAGCGTTCCCCGGATCGAGATGTTCACAGCTGTCGAGGTACCTGCCGGGGTGTTCGCCGTCAGGTTCCAGAGGCTAAGGTCGCTGGCACTTACCAAGGTCGTTGCATCCGTGCCCTGGAGGGAAAGTGTGCTCAGGTCATCTGCCACCAGCGTTCCATTGAAGAGGGCCTCGTTGCCGTTCACGTTCAGGTCCGTGCTGCCGCTCAAGGTCAGTGTTGCACCAGCTTCCACGGTCAGGTTCTTCACATCCGTGGACGTGGTGTTCACTACGGCGTTGCCGGTCTGCACCACCATGCTTGCGCTGGAGGTGAAGGTCGCGGGGCCTGCAGTACCCACAGGAACGATGTCCCAAATAGGGTCGGACACGTTACCGGAAGCTTGGCTGTAGTAGGTGACCACGGGTTCTTCCACCACGATCTGAATGCTCATGCTCAGCAGCTCAGTGCTCGTGGTGGGCGATACCAAGCGCACACGCACATCATAAATGCCGGGAACCGTCGGATCGAAGGTGACCCCGGGGAATGCGGTGGCCCAGAAGGCGGACTTCAAATTCTCGGAGGCCTGGTAGATGTGCTGGCTG
>JBBSUV010000102.1:0-4848 GCA_038234075.1 Flavobacteriales bacterium
AACATCATCACACGGTCGTAAGGTGGTTGACCCCCTTTCTTCGGGTCCCGAACCGGCAAGGCTGCATCCAGTTGCGGCCGGAACGCTTCCCAGTGGACCATCCGTGACAGGCGCGGCAATACGTCGTTGATCTGCTCGAGCTTCTGGTGCTTGAACTGCTCATCGAACAGACTGCGGGAGGGTCGCTTCTTCATGCCTCAAAGAGATCGATCACGGCTCAGATCGTCAAGATCCCAGTGCGTGAAGTTGTCAACAGGTTCTTCGAACTACCCTACAGTATGACTTCACGCAAGACTATACGAACGGATATGATCTGTTTTTCACGACAGGGACGGCAAAGTACAGGGTGTTGTCGAGAATCGACTTGGCGGATTCGACGATATACAGCATGCACCTGATCGGGGTTTCTCAAACCCAATGCTATACACCTCAGGAGTGGACACCATGCGGTACAACACATCAACAGGGTGAGGGGCAAGTCTATCTGGTAGTCCAGCACGATTATTTCGATGCAGGGAACATGTTCACCACCCAGTGGAATACTGAGCTCTTCCCTGGGTGTGTGGGCCGACAAGAACAATCCTCATTCGACAGTAAAACATTATTGGATGTCCGTCTTGACGATGCGCAGCGATATGTCTTTGAACAGTGGCATGAAACCGAGCACTATCATTTGATATGCCCAACTGAACAGGACACTAACGTCTTCATGACCGACATGAATACAGTCTTCGAGTCCACCTATGTTGAAGGGATCGGCTTGACATATGAGAACTACTACTACTTCGAGAGCGGGGACAATAGAAGTCTTTCGGCGTATTCCATAGGTGGAACACAGTTCGGGAGCATTACACCGGATGATATACTGCTAGGTATAAACAAGGATGAGAGTGCCAACCTGCGGATCTTCCCGAACCCGGCCAGCGATGATTTGGAGTTGAGTTCCATTCCTCCCGGCACGGTCTGCACCATCCTCAATACGACCGGGCAAGTGATATTGACTCACACTCTTTCATCGTCCTCAGAACGTATCGATGTGAGCGATCTGGCTCCCGGGTTCTACTTCCTGAAGATCTCAGGTTCTGGGCCACAGCGCTTCCTGATCGCACGGTAAGGATCCGCTGCAGTAGCGAACTTCGCGGCATGCCCACCGATCCAACTACCCTCGTCCACCTCTTCCAAACTTCCATCCGCGAAGGCACGGCATTGATCGCCCGATCAGAACCTCTGAATTGAACTTTCGGCCAGCCTCGCTCGATATGCCCTATTTTTGGGAAAGCTCAATTTGTCATGACCAAACAAGCTCTTATAGAACGAACGATCGGAGCGATAAACAAGCTACCGCAAGAGAAGGCGGAGGAGGTGTTGGACTTTGTGATCCTGCTGTTGAAGCGTCATGAGGAGCGAATGCTTACCGAAGGGCTTCACCTTTTGGCCTCAACAGCTTCTGCCTTGGACTTCCTGCATGAAGAGGAAGACCTGTACACCCTTGCAGATCTGAAGAAGGTGTACCATGGCTAAAGGGGACATTGTGTTGATCAACTTCCCGTTCACTGATCTCTCCGGAAGCAAGCTCAGGCCAGCAGTGACCTTGATCGAAGGTGATACGGATATCACCGTTTGCTTCATCACCACCAGGTTCCACTGGCAGGAAGAAACCGGTCTTACTATCGATCCCGGTCCATCCAACGGATTGAAACATGCTTCGCTGATCCGAACCGCCAAGCTTGCTACGCTTGACAAGAACATGGCTCGTGGGCTTTTGGTCGGATTGACCACTTCGGAGATGAAGGAACTGGATGGGAAATTGAAGACCCTGCTCCAGTTGACGTAAAGCCCGAACTGAGGGTACCATCTAATTTGCACTATGCCCACCGATCCCACTACCCTCCTCCACCTCTTCCAAACCTCCATCCGCGAAGGCATCCCGAGCGAGCTCCCCCAAGCCACGCCACTGGACCCTTCCGTCTCCCACGCACCCAAGCGCAAGGACATTCTTTCCCCCGAGGAAAAGAAGCTCGCACTTCGCAACGCGTTGCGCTACTTCCCGAAGAAGCACCACGCCGTGCTGGCGCCGGAATTCGCCTCTGAGCTGAAGGCATACGGGCGCATCTACATGTACCGCTTCCGCCCGAGTGAGGCGATGCACGCACGGCCGATCGGGGATTACCCAGCGAAGAACAAGCAGGCCGCAGCCATCATGCTGATGATCCAGAACAACCTGGACCCGGCCGTGGCACAGCATCCACATGAGCTGATCACCTATGGCGGCAATGGCGCGGTGTTCCAGAACTGGGCGCAGTACCGGCTCACCATGCAGTATCTCAGCGAGATGAGCGAGGAGCAGACGCTGGTGATGTACAGCGGCCATCCGCTGGGCCTCTTCCCCAGCAACAAAGAAGCCCCGCGCGTGGTGGTGACCAACGGCATGGTGATCCCGAACTACAGCAGTCCGGATGATTGGGAGCGCATGAACGCGTTGGGCGTTTCGCAATACGGCCAGATGACCGCCGGCAGCTATATGTACATCGGTCCGCAAGGGATCGTGCATGGTACCACCATCACCGTATTGAACGCCTGCCGCATGCTGAAGGGCGCGGACAAGACCACCAAGGGCAAGCTCTTCGTCACCGCCGGACTCGGCGGCATGAGCGGCGCACAGCCCAAGGCGGGCAACATCGCCGGCGTGGTGACGATCTGTGCGGAGGTGAACGCCACCGCAGCACACAAGCGCCAAAGCCAAGGTTGGGTGGACGAAGTGATCGAAAACGTGGACGCGTGCATCGATGCCGCGTTGGACTGGCAGAAGAAGGGGGAAGCACACAGCATCGCATTCCTCGGCAACGTGGTGGACCTCTGGGAACGCTTGGCAGAACGGAAGATCCACGTGGACCTCGGCAGCGACCAGACCAGCTTGCACAATCCGTGGGCAGGCGGATACTACCCGGTGGACCTGAGCTACGAGGAGAGCAACGCCTTGATTGTGAAGGATCCGGCAGCGTTCAAAAAGCGCGTGGAGGAAAGCTTGAAACGACAGGTGAAGGCGATCAATACGCTCACCGGCGCGGGCATGTACTTCTTCGATTACGGCAACGCCTTCCTACTGGAAAGCAAACGCGCTGGCGCTGACATTGGGGGTAAGAACGGCGAAGAATTCCGCTACCCGAGCTACGTACAGGACATCATGGGGCCGATGTGCTTCGATCACGGCTTCGGGCCATTCCGTTGGGTATGCACCAGCGGCGATCCGAAAGACCTCGCCACCAGCGACCGCATTGCCGGTGATGTGCTGGAAGCGATGCTGAAGGAAGCTCCTCCAGCGATCCATCAGCAGATCGCGGACAACCTGCATTGGATCCGCAATGCGCAGCAGAACAAGCTGGTCGTGGGCAGCCAAGCGCGCATCCTCTATGCCGATGCCGAAGGACGCATCCGTATCGCGGAAGCATTCAACGATGCGATCAAGAGCGGGGAAGTCTCTGCTCCCATCGTGCTGGGCCGCGACCACCACGATGTCAGCGGAACGGATTCACCTTACCGCGAGACGAGCAACATCCGCGATGGATCGCGCTTCACTGCGGATATGGCCGTACAGAATTTTGTGGGCGATGCCTTCCGCGGCGCGACTTGGATCAGCTTGCACAACGGCGGCGGCGTGGGCTGGGGCGAAGTGATCAACGGCGGCTTCGGCATGGTGCTGGACGGCAGCACAGACAGCGACCGCAGGTTGAAGAGCATGCTACATTGGGACGTGAACAACGGCATCGCACGCAGAGCTTGGGCACGCAACCCGAATGCGCAATGGAGCATCCAAGAAGCGATGAAGCGCGAGCCGAAGCTGAAGGTGACCGTAGCGCAGGAAGCGGATGATGCAGTGGTGGATCAGGCGATCGGTTGATCGTCCAGTTGCAGGGTCCGATACGTATCGGACCGCTATGTGTCAGAGATAGATGTTGGCGTGACCCTGCGTGGACGCCGGAGATGGATCATAGCGTGACCCGGCGGGGACTATAACAACCTATCTTGTAAGCGAATGAAACACATTGACAAGGAAAGCCTAAGCAAAGCATACCGGTTGTTCGAAAGTGGCGACATCGACAACATCGAAGTCGGCACGCTACAAGGATTACAAAAGCTACACAAGTACCTGTTCGACGGGCTTTTGGACTTTGCAGGGAAGGTCCGCACCAACAACCTTTCGAAAGGCGGATTCCGGTTTGCAACAGCCTTGTATTTGAACGAGGCTTTGGAAAAAGTGGAACGAATGCCCGAGGGTTCCCTTGAAGAGATCGTTGCCAAGTACGTGGAAATGAACATCGCCCATCCGTTCTTGGAAGGCAACGGCAGAGCCATGCGGATATGGCTGGACATGATCCTGAAAAGGCAACTGAAACAAGTGGTCAACTGGCAATTCGTGGATAAGACACGCTACCTCCAAGCCATGGAGCGCAGCCCGATCAACGACTTGGAATTAAGAACACTGCTCAGCTCCAACCTTACGGACGACATTACAGATCGTGAGGTCGTTTTCAAAGGCATTGATCAATCCTACTACTACGAAGGCTATGAAAAAGGAAGTGGCGATGAGTAAGGTTGTGAACTGTCCCAGCACAGGGTCCGCTATTTGTCGGAGATAGCGGTTGGCGCGACCCTGAGTGGACGTCCAGAGCCCTAACGCAGAGCGCAAATACCTACGGCACGCACTCCGAAAAACCCGACTCTACACTTGCCCTTGAGTTGGTTGAACCAATTTTAAGGTTGAAAAGTGGATCCCCGGAGAGAACTGAGCAGGGCGGCAGGTGAACCAGAAAACCCGACAGGCCAACGACCTGGCGCGCTTATCGGTAC
>JBBSUV010000103.1:0-3838 GCA_038234075.1 Flavobacteriales bacterium
CACCGTTCAAACCCCGGTCTTTGACGTACTGACGATCTGGCAGTTTCTCTGCAAGAAATTGCACCGGTGGATCTGTGATCTGGCTCCTAGAGTTTGCACCTTTGGAATTGCATCCTTGTACCTTTGGATCTGCCGTTTGTATATTGCGTGTAGTAATCGCCGTTCGCAAAGGTCATGGAAAGGCCATCGGTACCACTGGCCCCCACGCACAGTACGCCGTTATCGTCCAAGAAGATCCCCCCATAGCCACTGGGAAAGGTGGAACTATATGGGCCAGGAGACGCTGCTTGGCCGCGGGCAGCCACAAACACGCATTGGTTATGGTACGTATTGATCACCGCCTCGATCAAAAGGGGTGAAAAGGCATATAGGCTGGGTCCTTGCCCCCAACTGGCATTCAGGATCTGGCAGCCCGGGATCTCACTGACGTTTCCAACGATGTCTGTTCCAGCATCCGTGACCGCAGGTGCAATGTCATTCAGCGTCAAGTACTGCTCCGAATTGTCCACGATGCCCACGGTATATAAGGAGCAACCCGTATTTGCCGCTCCTGTCCCTCCTGCAATGCCCGCGATACCAAGGCCATTGTTCCTAACCGCGCCCACAATGCCGGCCGCTGCGGAACCATGGGGAGTGCTTGGTTGAACGTCTTCATTCCATTCACCCCAACCACCAAGCACAAAGTCATATCCACCCGCTATGTGGCTTTCTGCACCCAAGCCAAAATCCGCTTGGCCCGGACTTATCAGGTGATCCACGATACCCACCTTCACTTCCGGTATGCCGGTCTGTATATCCCAGGCCGGGTCCACGTTAATATCCGCATTGGGATATTCGGCGGTGGGCACCAAACTGGGTTGGCGGTGTAGGTCGAATAGCACGGGGTCATTAGGTATATCGTAGGGCTGGTAAATGTTGTTCACTTGAGCGTACACGATCTCGTGTCCTAACGTGTTCAAGCTGTCAATGGCGGCCAATAGGTCCGTCCCTTCGGGCAGGCCGATCTTGAGCACCCTCCAGAACTCCGGCATGCGCACCTCCTCGCCCAAGCGGGAGATGGAGATGCTGTCCGCAGTGGTCATATCCCGAAAAACCTTGTACACGGGGATCTTTCCACCGGAAGAGACCCCGAGTTTGTGGGCAACCTCATCAGCCACGGAACTTGTTACCGCCTCATCGAGCGTTCCGAACTCGATGCCCTTTTTGTCCACCCAATCGGTGTTGACGAACGGCTTCCTGAATTTGACGATGAGCTGCCGGTCCATGCATTGTGGTACGCCGTTGGTGTCCACGATGGCACTGTCCTTCACGATCGTGGAGCGGTATTTCACCACCGTATAGGTCTTTGCCGGTCCATCGCCCGTGATGCCGCTCACGTATGCGTCCTTGCCGACGGTGATCAGGCTCAGGGCTTTGTCATCGCCATTCAGCCCATCGTATTTCTTGTTCCATTCCATTTTCCCGTTCGCGTCGTATTTCACCGTAAGGAAATCATACGAATCCCCATTGTACACGGTGCCAACCACCAGCACACCGCCATCCTCGGTGACCGCCAATTTGTTCGCTTCCGCCCGCCATGAGGGATCCTTGGGTCTGAAATTCCGGGTCCAGAGGGTATCGCCGTTCGTGGCATACTTGATGGTGAGGAACATACTTCCTCCTTCGGGCAGATCGCTGTGGCCAGCCACATATACGCGCCCCCCGTCGTCGGCATCGATAGCCTTGGCAAGATCCTCCAAACCTGTGGTGCCGCTGTACGAACTGGCCCAATCCAAGGTGAATGCACTTGATAGTCGAACGGTCTGAACATCCCTGTCGCCATTGGCCTCGCTGTAACCTGTAAGATAGAAGTGGCCTGCATTGTCCCGCGTAAAGGCCAAGGCACTGTTAATGCTCACACCAGGCACGGTGACCCGCTCCGCATCGATCAGTCCTCCGTTGATCTTGTTGTAGCTCACGGTCGCGTAGTCCCACAAACCCGGTGTTGCGGCTGAAGCACCACTGACCACGGGGTCGTTATTCGAATTGAATTCCAGGCCCACTGCGAGATCGATCGAACCATTGTGGTCATAGTTGTTGAACCAAAGCATGGTTCCCTGTTGGTCGAACTTGATCAGCACGTAGTCCACATTCGTCAAGCTTACATAGGTGATCCCGGCCACGTAGACATTGCCCGAGGCGTCCAGTTTAATGCTGCTCGGTGCATCGATGAGATGTGTCAGACCATCCCATGCCGCACTCCAGATCAATTCACCATCAGTGGAATACTTGAGCACGGCGATGTCCTGCATGCTGCCCGGTGAGGTGATGGCCGCAGCGATGTATGAATTCCCGGAACCGTCGGTGGTTACCGCCGCCCCGTAATCCGGGCCATGCGCGCTCCCATCAAATGTTCGTTGCCAAAGCAGTTCCCCGTTCCGGTCGAACTTATTGATGAGCACATCCGGGTTGCCGGGTCCGGCCAAGGTATTTCCGGTCATGATGATGTTCCCGGATACATCGAAGACACTTGCGCTCCAATCCAAGGTGTCCGGGAGTCCGGCGGATTTCTCCCATTCCTTATTCACGTAGGTCTGTGCGAATAATGTGCCTGCCAACAAAGTGGCGCAGGCCATGCCTGCAAGCCGCTTATCGAATGTATTCATCTGTGCCATCGCTATGGGGGGTTGGGGTTACACTTCCAAACCTATTTGGAATTCCTTAACCAAAAGAATGTCAATACCACGAAATAGGAAGAACCGGGATCAATATCGGAAATGCCGATAACTTGTGGCCCGAAGCATTCATGTATCATGAACAAGAAAGAGATCGCGTTACGGATCAGGGAACTACGGGGAGACCGTGGTCTGCACCAGAAAGAGGTCGCGGATGTACTCGGGATCAGTCAATCCGCCTATTGCGACCTGGAGAACGGACATACCACTTTCACGGCGGTAGCCTTGGATAAGCTTGCGGAATTCTATGACCTTTCTTTGGACGAGTTTCTCCATTCGGACCAAGCGGTGATGCACATGCATGATCAATCCTCGCATGGGTTCAACGCCTACCGCATGCAGCACCAACATGGTGTGAGTGAAGACACGATGAAGAAATTCATAGAGGCGTTGGTGTCGAACACTGCGGTCATGGAGAAGCTCTCCTTGCAACAAGACCGGATCTTCGAACTATTGGATCGGAAGAAGTAGTTTCCTTCAGTGTCCCCACTTATAGGCCCTTCAGTCCTTTGTGTCAGGATACCGGGAATATCAGCTTGTCCGATCGTTCCGCCTTACGGTCCCAATCGGTCGCATTGCGAACGAAGCGTTGTCCGCTGGCGGCCAAGCGTTCGCGTTTCTCCGGATGGTCCAGCAAACGCAGGATGTGGTCAGCATAGTCCTGCGGCTCCTGGCCGCGGAGGATGGACTTGCCGGGCACGGCACCCACGGCATTGTTGGTCAGGCCCGAGGTGATGCAGGACATGTACATCGTGCGCGTTCTGGATGCAGAAGGACGGAGCAGCAACATGCCGTTGGTACTGCGTTGAGCACATCAGCAGATCGATCAATGGAAAGGGGGCTCGGGTTCCCGTTCCGCATTTAAGCGGATCGGTAAGGGTTAAATTTGCGCTCCCCAAACCATGCCCTTCGAACTTATCTCCGAATTCGTGCCTACCGGCGACCAGCCCGAGGCGATCCGTCAATTGGTGGAAAGCGCCCGGGAAGGCGTGCAGTACCAGACGTTGCTGGGCGTCACCGGCTCCGGGAAGACGTTCACCATCGCGAACATGATCGCGCAGCTGGACCGGCCCACGTTGATCCTCAGCCACAACAAGACGCTGGCGGCGCAGCTCTACGGCGAG
>JBBSUV010000104.1:0-3760 GCA_038234075.1 Flavobacteriales bacterium
AGGAACACCATCAAAAAAAGGTAGCCCGGGACAAGGCCCAGGCTACACAGGATAGTGCTCTGGAGCAACTTCCTTTGGAGGTCGAAAGATAGTCGAAAGAAAAGCCATGGGACGCTTGCAGGTTAACACAGTACCTGCGGGGACGGCACACACCTCCCTTCTACTTCTCATAGCGATAGTGCCCAATGATCCGATAGCTGAACAAACAGTCCTCAAGCACTTGCCCTGCACCTATGTTGTGTACCATCAAATGCCGTTGGCCATCCCTTGACTTCTTGCTGGACACGATGCCAATGTGCGTGATGCTTCCGCCCAAGTTCCAGCAAACGATGTCCCCTGGCTGATAGGTTTTTGGATCTTGAAGAAGGTCCTTCACGGTGCCGTGCCTTGTGAAGAACGTCATCAGGTTCGGGACGCGCCGATGGTCGATGTTCTTGTCCGGCTGTTTCAAGCCCCAGTTCTTCGGGTACTTCCCGAAGTTGGATCGCATGTCCTCGTGGACTTCCTTCTGCAGGTCGATCCCGAGCTTTCTGTACGCTCGGATCACAACATCCGTACACACTCCTTTGTCCGCTGGCACGTCGCCGTTCGGGTAGGCCAGTTGGAAATAGGAGGGATCGTATCGCACGGTCTGCTTGGTCAGGACTTCCGCGGAATCGGCGAGCTGGGCATAGAAGTTGGGTTGGGCTGTGGCTGAGGTGAATGCCAGTGCCCATAGCGATAGGTGGATCAGCGTTCGCATCGTTCGGAGTTTCACCTTTGGTCGGCGCAAAGAATAACGAGCAGATACCCGTGCATTGTATGTACTTGCATGTGTTTTGCAAGGTAAATGACTGACCGTTCCGGACTGATCGCCCGGAATATCCATTTTCCCAAGTCCTGTTGCCAAGCGCCCCGGCTCTTTTCCCACCCTTATTTTTGCAATGTGAAGCACAAGATCCTTTCCCTGTTCATCCTGCTCCTTGCCGGTCACGGCGCCTTCGCCCAGCAGGACATCACCGTCCAAGGCAAAGTCTCCGGCGGTGATGGCGAGAACGTCTTCTACGACCTGATGATCGTGAACCGGCGCACGCGCTCGGGCACCTTCGCCAATACGGACGGCACGTTCACGGCCCGCGTGCAGCGCAATGACACGCTGCTCATCGGCGCCGGCGGCTACGTGACGCGGACCTTGCCCTTGGGGGAATTCCCGGATGATGAATTGAGCAAGCTGAAGATCATCCTGCGGCCGTGGAGCATCGACCTCCAGCCGGTCGCGGTGCTGCCGGAGCGCACGCTGAAGCAGATCCAAGCGGACATCGCCAAGCTGGGTTATGACGAGAAGGACTACCGCGAGACGGGCGTGAATGCCTTTGAGAGCCCCATCACCTTCCTCTACCAGGAATTCAGCAAGCGGGAGCGCAGTAAGCGCAAGGTGGCGCAGTTGGAGAACGAGGACATGAAGCGGGAGCTCCTGCGTGAACTGCTGCAGCAATACGTGGACTATGGTATCCTCAACCTCAGCAACGACAGCTTCGACGACTTCATCGACTTCTGCGCGGTGCCGGAGGACGTGCTGAAGAGCCTGTCGCAATATGACTTCCTCGTCTACATGAAGAAGAAGTACGAGCTCTACACCAGTCTCGGCCCCACGCGGCAGCACTGATGCGGTGGGCCTTCGCGCCGTTAGTGGCGTTGTGTTTGGCGCTGCTTCCGCAGAAGCATGCCTGTGCACAGACGGACGCGGACACCATCACCAACGTCTACCAGCTCGGCGACCTGGTGATCCGCGGCCGCGCGGAAGGGCTGGACTTGGAGGGCTTCATGCTGCAGGTGAAGGAGGACACCAGCTTCCTGCATGCCTTCCTGAACATGCGCTACTTCCCGCATGCCGTGAAGAGCGGACTGCTGGTGCGCAACAAGGGCGAAAAGGAAACAGCTACGCTCTATCGGGAAGGGCGTTTGGTGCGCACCGGCCCGAATGCCGAGCTGCGGCTGGACAGCACCAGCGAAAGCGGCAAGCTGCGCTCGGGGAAGGGCGAGATGCGCTACCTCACCGCCGAGCTTTACGAAGACCTCTTCTGGCCCAAAGGCCAGTGGCGCGCGGACAACAGCATCGCCACCTACCAGCAGGGTCAGCGCGGCGGCGGACGCATCGAGAAGTACAAGGACCAGCTGAAGAAGTTCATGTTCAACCCCGGACAAGAGATCGCCAACGTGCCCTTCATCGGGGACAAGCTGGCGCTGTTCGACCCGACGATGACGCCGTATTACGACTTCACCATCTCCACCAGCTTCCGGAACGGGCACACCTGCTGGCAGTTCAGCGCCATGGCGAAGGACAGCCTGAACGGCAAGCGCGCCAGCGAGGATGCTACGGTGATCAAGACCATGCGCACTTGGTTCGACCAAAAGAGCATGCAGGTGATCGCCCGCGAATACCGCATCGCGCACCGCTCCTTGATACTGGATTTCGACATCAGCATCCTCGTGGACAATACGGTGGTGGGCGGTGAGCTCGTGCCCACCTTCGTCCGCTACGATGGCGATTGGGACATCCCTTTCCACAAGCGGGAGCTGGTGCGCTTTTGGCTGGCGATGAAGGATTGGAGCACAGAGCAATGACCATGCACAAAGAGCAGTCAGCCGCAGGACATTTCGCTTTTCGCGCCATCCCGCCGGAGGAGTTGAGCGGCATGGTGGTGCGCCGCGAAGGAGAGGAGAAGCTGGGGGAGCAGCTCGCACCGGACTGGCGCAGCAACACCTGTCGCTATGTGCTGCTCGGCATCAGTGAGGACATCGGGCCACGCGCCAACAACGGCCTCATCGGTGCGCGCAATGGCTTTGATGCCTTCCTGCCGGCCTTCGCGAACATGCAGGCCAACCGCTTCATCGATCCAGGCGATGTGCATCTCTTGGGCCGCATCGATCACCTGACGCAGGATGCGGAGGTGGACATGGCCACGGCGCGCGAACTGGTATCGGAGCTGGACGACTTCGTGTTGCGCATTATTGAGCCGATCATGTCCGCCGGCAAGGTGCCCATCGTCATCGGTGGCGGGCACAACAACGCCTATCCGTTGATCGAGGCGGCAAGCAAGGTGCGCAAGCATCCTATCGACGTGGTGAACCTGGACCCGCACGCGGATTGCCGCCCCTTGGAAGGGCGCCACAGCGGCAATTCATTCTCGTACGCCATCGCCAACGGCTTTCTCCGGAAGTACACCGTCCTTGGCCTGCACCGGGCGCGCAACAACGAGACGATGCTGAAGTATTTAGATGAGCATAATGTGCATCACACCTTCTTCGGGGACTATCTGATGGACCCCATGTCCTTCCGTCATGATCTGGACGAGTTCCTGGCTTCGGAGAACACCCCCTTGGGCGTGGAGCTGGATCTGGATGTGATCCGGCACATGCCCTCGTCGGCCTTCAGCCCCAGCGGCATGGCGATCGAGGACGGGCGGTATTACCTGCGGCGGATCCTGGGCTCAACACGGCCGGTGCTGTATGTGCATCTGCCGGAAGCGGCGCCGAACACGCCTTCGCAGGGCCGCATCGTGGGGAAGGCCTTGGCCTATCTCGTGCATGATGTGATCTCGATGCGGGCCTGATGGGCCGAGAGGAACGGCTAATTCGTGGTGTAATGGACAAAACGAATGGCTTTTTGGAGACGTTGGTCTCTAATGGACAAAACGAATGGCGAGTTATCAACGGTGTTTGTTGCTGCTCTTCGTTGTCCAGAACTTTGGGCGTCAGGCCAAACGGAAGTAGGCTTTGC
>JBBSUV010000105.1:0-3456 GCA_038234075.1 Flavobacteriales bacterium
GCGAGCGCCAACCATCGTGCAGTTCATGAAAGTGTCCTGTACAGGAATCCAAGGCTTTCCCTGATCTGATCCTGAATTCCGTACCGGGAGCCGTACCCTTGCAATACATGCGATCCGCTCACCTACGAACCGCCCTGCCCTTCATCGTACTGGTCCCCACCCTGTGCTTGGGACAAGTGCCGCTGCCTATTCCCGATACGCTTTCCGGCAGCACCATCAACTTGACCGTGCAGGACGGCACCTGGGATTTCCATCCGGGAGAAGCGGTGGCCACCTACGGCATCAATGGGAACCTCTTGGGACCAACGATCATCCTGCAACACGGTCAACAGGTCACGTTGAATGTCAACAACACGTTGCCGGACCTTACCACCATGCATTGGCACGGCCTGCATGTGCCCTCGGCCGATGATGGCGGGCCGCATTCGCTCATCTATCCCAATACCACTTGGTCGCCATCGTTCACCGTGATGGACCGTGCGAGCACGTTCTGGTACCACCCGCATAGCCATGGGCTCACGGACTATCAAGTGAGCATGGGCCTGGCTGGAATGATCATTGTCCGGGATACCCTTGAAGCAGCGCTGCAGTTGCCGCGCACGTATGGCGTGGATGATATTCCGTTGATCTTGCAGACCAAGGCCATCGTGAACGGCCAGATCGCCATGCACACCGGATTGGACAGCGTGGTAGTGGTGAACGGAGTGAGCCGGGCCTTGGCTTCCTTGCCCGCGCAAGTGGTCCGTCTGCGATGCCTCAACGGTGCCAGTGAGCGGACCTTCATGCTGGGCTTCGACAACGGCATGACCTTCCATGTGATCGGCACCGATGGCGGGCTACTTGCCGCACCCGTGCCCCGCACGCGCCTGCAACTGATGCCCGGCGAGCGCGTGGAATTGCTCGTGGACCTCACCAGCTTGGAGGGCAGCACCTTCCACCTGATGGCCTACAACAGCGAATTGGCGGATGGCATCATCGGCGGCCCATTGGTGGGTGATGGCATCACCATCCTTGATGGCTATGCGGAGAACGCGCTCAATGGCGCTGACTTCCCGCTGCTCAGCTTCGCCGTCGGTGCGCCCACGGCGGATCCGGTCACGTCCATCCCCACCACACTGGTGCCCACGGGGCCTTATGCCGAGAGCGATGCGGACAACACACGCAACTTCGTCTTTGAACCGCAAGGCATGGGAGCCATGGAGCGCATCGAAGGGCCCTTCACCATGAACGGCGCTGTCTTCAACATGAATGTGATCAATGAAACGGTCGAACTCGGTGCCACGGAGATCTGGGCCTTTGTGAACAACACCATGGTGGGCCACCCGATCCACATGCATGACATCCAGTTCAACATACTGGATCGCAATGGGCTTGCCCCGGAGGATTGGGAAAGCGGCTGGAAGGATGTGGTATACGTGCCCGCGATGGGAAGCGCACGCGTGATCACCCGCTTTGATGATTTTGCGGATCCCGACATGCCTTACATGTACCACTGTCATCTTTTGATGCACGAGGATGAAGGCATGATGGGCCAGTTCGTCGTGGTGGATCCCTCCGGATTGAATGAAGCGGCCAAGGATCGCACGCCCTTGCTGATGTGGCCACAGCCTTGGAACTCGGGCCCGTTGTCACTTCGCGTTTGTGACCTGCAAGGCACATTCGCCATTTCGGTACTGGATGCTTCTGCACGCAACGTGTACCAAGCCTCTGCACAGTTCTTCAACGGTCGCGCCAGCATCCATCCTCCGGAACTTGCTCCAGGAGCCTACATCCTGCGCATGGTCGGTCCCGCCGAACAGGTCTTCTCCACCAAGCTGATCGTTCAGCCTTAAGCACGTCCAACATACCTGCCAGCACATTGATCATCGGCGTAACTTCACACACTGAACCAACCCCAACGCACCACATGAAAAAACTCTTCTCCGCCCTGCTTGCCACAGCAAGCATCCTCTCGTTGCACGCACAGACCACCGCGCTGGACTTCACCGAGGAGGATTGTGCCCACGTATCACACAACCTCTTCAGTGAACTGGATGCGGGCAACGCGGTGATCCTCGAATTCGTGATGATGGGCTGCCAGCCGTGCATCACCGCATGCCACAGCCTCACCGACAATGTGCTGCCCAACGTGAGCGACCCGAGCCACGTGAAGCTGTATAGCATCGGCTTCACCAATGGGATCACCTGCTTGCAGATGAACGACTGGAAGGCCACCAATGGCTTTACGCACACGGTCTTCGCCGGTATGAGCGCACAGACCACGCACTACGGCGGAATGGGCATGCCTACCCTCGTGGTGCTAGGCGGACAGGAGCATACGGTGTTCTATAACCACCAAGGCCATGCCGACAGCGACAACCCGTTGATCCTTGCAGCCATTGAAGATGCGCTCACTGCAGGCGTGGGCATCAAGGAAATGAACGCGGAGGTGGTGCAGATCCATCCGAACCCCGTGGTGGATGTGATCGAACTCGATGGCTCGAAATGGACCACCGGCCGGGTATTGGACGCGCAGGGCCGCGAGGTGTTGAACGTGACGCTCGCCTCAGGCAGGCTTGACGTCTCCATGCTCAAGGCAGGCCTGTACGTTGTTCAACTGAGCAACGCGGCGGGTGTCAAGGGCACCGCACGGTTCCAGAAGAAATAGCAGCCGCGATCCTTTCCGCTTGCGGAAGTTGGTTGATCCGTATCGGCCATGGGTCGACGCGGTAGCAGCGCCGGAGGCGGGAGCACAAGGGCCGCACCGCTTCACGCGGGAAACGCCCGAGCGTCGGCGTGGCATGCTACAGAACGAACAAGGCCCCGGATGTTTCCGGGGCCTTGTTCACCTTGCTTCGCCGCCCTTGGAACGCAGAAGCCCCGCTCACCTCCCGATACATATCGGGGCGGTGGCGGGGCTTCTGCCTTGTTCGTGGTTCGCGCTCCTTAGGCGGCCTTGGCGTGGGCGCTGTCGCTGAGCGGGCTGGCTCCGGCGGCACCGATGGCCTTCACCCGGAAGAAGTAGACCTTGTCGCTTTCGAGCTTCTCCACCGTGTGGCGGTTCTTGCTCGTCAGTACCTGCACGTTCCAGTTCGCCGCAATGTTCGGGTCGCCGAGGCAGATCTCCAGTTCGTACATGCTGCGGCCCCGCACCGCGCCCCAGGAAACGTCCAGTATACCGGGATACTGGGTGGTGCGAGCAACAACCTTCTTCGGAGCTGGCAAGGGGCCTATGGGGACCGCGCTGCGGCGTACGGAACAGCCCGCGCTCTTGATGGCCTCCAGGTCACCGTTGCTGGCCGCTTGGATGTAGCCGCCGAGCTCCACCATCGTACCCTTCATCTTCTCCACCGCCAGATCGCGGTCGATACGCTCCCCGGGTCCCGGGTTCAGGTTGAAGGCGAGGATGGCCGCCTCCAGCATGTCCGCTGTCAGCGTTACCTCCGTTAGTGGTGGCACGGGTGTGGTGTACCTCGC
>JBBSUV010000106.1:0-3345 GCA_038234075.1 Flavobacteriales bacterium
GAACACCATCAAAAAAAGGTAGCCCGGGACAAGGCCTAGGCTACACAGGATAGTGCTCTGGAGCAACTTCCTTTGGAGGTCGAAAGATAGTCGAAAGAAAAGCCATGGGACGCTTGCAGGTTAACACAGTACCTGCGGAATTTAAATAATTACCACCGGTCGCATCCTCATCCTCGAAACGAGCCCCCACGATGGCATGGTCCCCGCTGATCGCCACGCTCCCGCCGAACTCGTCACCGATGTTCCGGTCGCTGGCTACGATCTTCTCCTGCTGGGTCCAAGTGTCGCCGTTCCGTACGAAGATGTAGGCAGAACCGGCGGAATTGAATTCACTACCTCCCGTTGCATCATGATCCTCGTATGGAGCCCCCACGATGGCGTGGTCCCCGCTGATCGCCACGCTCCAGCCGAACTCGTCCAAGGTGGCTCGGTCATTGGCCACAAGCTTCTGCTGCTCGATCCAAACGTCGCCGCTCCGCATGAAGATGTATGCACAACCCGCATTGCTGGCCACATTGCCACCCATTGCATCAAGATCCTCCCAACGAGCTCCCACAATGGCATAGTCACCGTCGATCGCCACGCTACACCCGATCCTATCACTAGTGGTGGCATGGCTGAACAAGAGCTTCTGCTGCTGGACCCAAGTGGTACCGCTCCGCATGAATATGTAGGCCGCGCCGCTGGGGGCTGCCCTTTCAGCACCCACGATGGCGTAGTCCCCGCTGATCGCCACACTGCCTCCGAACATGTCTCCGGCAGATCGATCGCTCGCCACGATCTTGTTGATCTCTTCAAGAGGGCTGAGCGGCGTACCAGCGCAAACGCAATCGGCAATGATGATGTCGTTTCCCGTCAACGGATCGCCGTCTTCGCAGAATGCCCCTAGTGTGCAAGGCGTGGTGAAATCCTGCACTGGGCTGTATGCCGATGAGCCCCCGGCGCATTCCGTGCGGACCCGATAGCTGTATGTGACCGCTGCTAACAGGCCATCCACGACGTGGTCCGTTTCCGTGATCCCGGCGACGGTCATCCATGTCGCTGTCAGGGATGGCTTCCACTGCAGGGTATATGAGGTCGCACCGCTCACTGCCGTCCAACTCACTGTGGCGGAGTTGGCCGTGGCATCGCTTGTTATGCCCGGTGGCATGTCGCACCCTACGGAACCGCACGCGCCCAAGCACGGGGCAGCATCCACATTGCCCACGATCAGCGCCGCAGGCTGCGGGCCGAAGCCGTTGTTGAAATTCATCCCGACCGGGGTCAAATGGCAATAGCTCATGATGGTGCCACCGTTGGGCGGGATGGGAGCACCGCCGCACGTTCCTTCATACGGGTAGCCTGCGGTAGGCCCACAGCCGTCGATCGCTGTGTTGTTGCCGTTCCATGCGCAGGCATGCGTGTGCGGTGAGCCCAGGACGTGGCCCTCCTCATGCGTCACTACATTCACGCTGAAGCTATAGACCGGCACACCCGAGAAGCTGGCATTGATGCCGCAATAGCACATGCGGTAGTCCGGGTTGCTGGCGCATAGGCCATCAAAGACAGCCAGGCCGCCGCCTCCATTATATCCGAGCAAATTCCCTACATCACCGTTGAACCCGTTGCGGAAGGTCTGGAATTGGCTCAGCAATACGCTCGTGGTCGTACCCGTGTACGGGCTCGCCACATCCCAGATGTACATCTCGGAAAGCATCACGGAGATCCCATCGTTGTCGAACAGGGTGGCGTGCTGGTTGAAGAGGCCTGTGATGTAGTTCGAGGTGTTGGTGAGGCCGCCCTTGTCCACGAAAATGTCATGGTCCACCTCCCAATAGAGCTCCACGCACTTCGCGCTCCTCGTATTGTCCTGCTCCATGGGATGTGGTGCAGGATGCCCATCGCCCTCATCCAATGTATGGCATGCGAAAACCGGTGGGTCGATCAGATCGCGGTCGGTGTAGTAGATGTGCTCATTTGTGCTGCCTTCCAACTTGCCCAGCACATGGTTGCCGGAGGAATCGCTCACGAAGCCCATCACTTCGTCGGGGAAGATGCTGATGGCGGCCAATGTGTTCGGCTGGCCTGCAATGATCCCGCGATAGTGCGCACCCGGTGTGTGCGTTACAGAGGCATCGGTACTGGCCGCCACCAGGACGAAGCCGGGGGAGTAGATCTCGGCCCGCACAAGGTCCAATTCGACAATACCGTCCGCTGTTGGTATTTCGAGCGTCAGCTGTTCGGGCGGCTGGGCAAGCACCCCTGCCAGTAGCGTACCGCTTTCCGTCATGAACGCGGCATCCTCCACCACCTCACCCACCAGCGCATTCCGTGTGGTCGGCGACTCGGACGGAGTGAACGGAGCGAACCTCGTGAAGGTGGACAGCGCCTTGCGTTCAACAACACGCGCGAATACCTGCCTTTCGGACGTGTGCTGGCCCGAAACATGAGCAGTGAGCACGAAGCACACGGCCAATAGGAGATAGTTCCGCATGAGGGGTGGGTTGTGGATCCGGACAAGATATGGATAGGCCCGACCACAACGACTGATCTTTATTGCCAAAACACGCAGTTCCGGAGGCGGCTCCGTGATAGCAGTTTGAAGACTGCCGCCCTTCGAGCGCCTCAAGGCAAGGAAGCTTCAGTGCCTTGATCGACTTCTTAAAGCATGCCCACAAGTCGCCCCGGCCTGTTCTGGTCAGGAGCTCACTTTATCGTTGGGACAGGAAGACTGGCGGAAGCGTGGAGGTCTTTCGGGGGCACGGGAGGACGGCCCGACCCGCGTTTTCCCACTGTGGCCTAACTCCCGCGCCAAAAATTATTGAGGAAGACTCGCGCTAGATGGGGGCTAATTCTCTTCGTTGATTAAGTACGTAGTATAGATATTGGGACCGCTTGTGTAAGCATCCTGACATACATTGCTTTTAGTTTCCCAGAAATCAAAGTCATCTATTGTTTCACCTTCGGGATTCAATATTTCCTTCACTACGCCCCTTGTTACAATTACCTCTGCTGCAAAGTCTCTAGATTTTTTTGTTTCCGTATTGTATTCTGTAACAAAGGCTTTGTGCTTTCCATCTTCAAGTCGATCATTCAGATTGCATGAAATGATTGTTGCGATAATAAAGAGATGGAATGTGGATCTGAATGGGCTCATGCTTTTAATGATTTAGGTCTTATGCTGAGGTTAGATGCCAGATTGAGATACAGCCTGCGACTTGTTCGTGGGAGTATTCGAGAAAGTGTGTCAGGACTCCTTTTCATTGGTTCTCAAAGTGCCTCGTTTTTGAAGCGTTCCGGAAAGTGGTTCTGCAATGCGCGACGGATATCGGGCCAGTTGCGGATCTTCTTTTTCCAGCTCTTCTC
>JBBSUV010000107.1:0-1718 GCA_038234075.1 Flavobacteriales bacterium
GATTGAATTGGAACACATGTTCGCCAGCGGGCTTGCTGCCTAAGTGCTCCTGCTGCACCATGCGCCCGGTGGCATCGGTCATCCATAGGTCCACGTTGCCACCATCGAAGAGCATGTAGCGGATGCTGGCGCTTTGCTGTGCGGGGTTGGGGTAGAGCATGGAGTGCAGGTTTGTTGGAACGGAAGGCTCAGCGATGGACGTGGGCAAGTGTATGCCACCGACCTGATAGAGGAAGCCGTTGATCGCAGGGTCTTGGATGTAGGCCACGGCGGTGTCGGTGGGGAAGTAGCTGCTGTCCGTCCAGATGCCGTAAACCATGAGTTTGTCCTGCCAAACGGCCAGCGCACGAGCCCCATTGTCGTAGTTGTCGCTGCCGGTACGCCGCAGGTCCAAGCGGTCGCCTTGCTCATTGTACTGCATCTGGTAGGTGCCTGCGTTCCATCCGGTGAGCACGGTATCGGGGAATGTGATAGCGCCGGTGCCTCCGCCGAGGGTGGTGATCAAGCCATCATCGCTTACTACCACAGAACCTGCCGTGATGGCGCCGTGGTAGCCGTAGCGGTTCCACTGGAAAGCGCCCGACGTATCGTACTCTGCGAGAAAGGCAACGAAGCGTCCCCCGATCAAGACGGAATCCGCGTAGTGATAAGGACCGAGGGGAATGGCGCGATACGTGGTGCCGGTAATGTACACCTTGTCGCCGTGGGTGGCTATGCCCACAGGATTGTTGTTGAAGCCTTGGTCGGTAAGGCGGCGTACCCAGGCGAATTGCCCGTCCGGTTTGAGCTTGACCAAGGTGAGGCGATGCACATTCGGCCCGGTGAAGCTGAACTGCCCACCAAAGTCCGTGTTGCCGTAAGTGCGGCAGAAGGTGTAGATGTTGCCCCACTGGTCCGTGGTGATCTCCTCTACGGCCATCCCCGGATTGTATTCCTCATCGATCCGTTGGGTCCAGAGGTGGTTTCCGTCACTGTCGTACTTCACGATGTTGATCATGTCGTCCCAAATAGGCGCAATTGTGTCTTGGTCATATACCACATACACTCCGGGACTTTGGCAAACCACGATCACATTGTCATCACTATCTAATGCGATCCCACGCAGGGCCGCACCGCCATCTGGACTCCAGGATTGAGCGTGCCAAAGAAGGTCTCCTTCGGGATCGAACTTGAGGATGAGTATGTCGAAGTAGCCAGGAGACTTATTGATGGTTTGTCCGGCTATGGTCAGGTCACTCCATAATACCACCCCGACAACAGGATTGCCCTGGCTATCAACCTTCAGACTCCTCGCCAGTGCTGCATAGGTTGCATTCCCTTGGAGGCCCCACAGGTACTGACCATCAGCGTCCAGCTTCACCAAAAAGAAATCCAAGTAGTCCGGGCAATAGAGGGTGGTATCCGCAAAGTTCACACTGTCGTACATGTATCCCGTGATGTAGCTATTCCCCACGGATCATAAGCGCATGAATACGCCCCATGGTCGCCACTGAAGCGTTGCACGCGTTCGAACTCGCCTAAGCCGAAGGGCACCTGTGCCTGTATGTTGAATGCGATCAGCAAGGTGCCCAGAGCCTTAAAGGCTCTTAACCACCTTGTGTACCGCATGGCCTTCCGGGGTGTTCAGGTGGATGAAATACAAGCCATCAGCAAGGGCCTCCAGATTGAATTGGAACACATGTTCGCCAGCGGGCTTGCTGCCTAAGTGCTCCTGCTGC